>NZ_AP042477.1:0-622500 GCF_055388615.1 Desulfovibrio biadhensis | reverse complement strand
ACTCAGTGAAATTGAATTGGCGGTGAAAATGCCGTCTACCCGCGGAAAGACGGAAAGACCCTGTGCACCTTTACTACAGCTTGACATTGAGCTTTGGGTAAGCATGTGTAGGATAGGTGGGAGGCTGTGAAACGGGCACGCTAGTGTTCGCGGAGCCACCCTTGAAATACCACCCTTGCTTGCTTAAGGCTCTAATCCAACGCCGTTATCCGGCTTGGAGACAGTGTCTGGTGGGTAGTTTGACTGGGGCGGTCGCCTCCCAAAAAGTAACGGAGGCATGCAAAGGTTCCCTCAGGCTGATTGGAAACCAGCCGTTGAGTGCAAAGGCATAAGGGAGCTTGACTGTGAGAGAGACATCTCGAGCAGGAACGAAAGTTGGTCTTAGTGATCCGGTGGTCCCGTATGGAAGGGCCATCGCTCATTGGATAAAAGGTACGCCGGGGATAACAGGCTGATCGCATCCAAGAGTTCACATCGACGATGCGGTTTGGCACCTCGATGTCGGCTCATCACATCCTGGGGCTGAAGCAGGTCCCAAGGGTTCGGCTGTTCGCCGATTAAAGTGGTACGCGAGCTGGGTTTAAAACGTCGTGAGACAGTTTGGTCCCTATCTTCCGTGGGCGCAGGAGACTTGAGAGGGGTTGCCCCTAGTACGAGAGGACCGGGGTGAACGATCCGCTGGTGGACCTGTTGTCCTGCCAAGGGCATAGCAGGGTAGCCACGATCGGAAAGGATAACCGCTGAAAGCATCTAAGCGGGAAGCCTGCCTCAAGATAAGGTCTCCCTCTCTTCGGAGCTGAAGATCCCATGTAGACTACATGGTTGATAGGCCGGGTGTGTAAGCGCAGCAATGTGTTGAGCAAACCGGTACTAATAGATCGTGCGTCTTGCCTATCTCATTATAAAAACCTCCCCCCTCTTTCTTCCTATATTTCCGGACAAATTTGTCCTGGTGACCATGGAGGAGGGGGTACACCCGTTCCCATTCCGAACACGGCAGTTAAGCCCTCCATCGCCGATGATACTGCAGAGTAGTTTGTGGGAAAGTAGGCCGTTGCCAGGGCACCCTTTACAACGAAAGCCCGTCAGCTCAAACTGACGGGCTTTTGGCGTTTCTGGACCCACCACATCCACACCACACACAAAAAAACCGGAAAGTTTCCTTTCCGGCTTCTTCTTTTTACGTTTGGTTCCTCACATACAAATGGGGCATGTGTACCCGTTTACCGGCTCGGTTTCCGGGATAGCTTGACGGTCTGCTTTGCTATGCTAATGTTTAGAATAGAAATATACTCAGATTATTGTTGCAAAGAGTATTAAATCCAAGGAGCCGCCATGGATCCCCAAAAAGAGTATGAACTCAAACTGCGGCAACAGCTTGATGGCTGGAATGCTGAAATCGCAGGTCTTGAAGCAACGTTTATGGACAGAAATGCCGATACGGACATCGATTACGCCACCGAGCTCGACGCTTTGAAGAGCAAGCATGATGCCTTACATGGCAAGCTTGGTGAGATGGAGAGTGCGGAAGATGATTCCTGGCACACAATGCGCCACCTGGCGGATAAAATACAAACCGAATTGCACGAGGCGTTAGAGGCCTTGAAAAAGCGCCTGGGGTAATAATAAGCGCCTTCTAGAGGGAAGGCGCTTCAGCTCATTGACAAACCCCGCTTTTTGCAAAGTGGGGTTTGTTTTTATGAACCGATTTCTTTTCAGGCCGCTGCCAGCTGGGATGTTGGCTCGATCGGCCCCAATCGAACGAGACAGAGAGACTGAGGTAGAAAGTACAGGCATTTGGGCTGCAAATATTTGTATGACAGCTCCAAAGGGGCCAGCAGCAAGGCCATTTTCTTCATGTTTTGACATGTGGCGGAAAGCAGGCTTTGAACCTGGACCTTAGCCAGGCCGCAGAACCGAGCATAGCGTTGCCCGTGCAGTTGTTTGGCGTCGGCAAAGCTGCGCTCTACGGTCTCTTTCCGGCGAGCATAGATTCTTTTTCCGAATTCCGTGAGCCGGTGCGCATCCACCGTATCCACGTATTCCCGCCACACATGGCGTGTCACTGTTTTCTTGCAATTCCGGTTTGTTGTGCACTCTTTCAGTAACGGACAGCGGCGGCAAATCTTTGGTAACGAGTCATAGAGACGATATCCTTCGCGGTTGGTGGTGGAGTAGTGAAGCTCCTGGCCTTCGGGGCAAAGATAGCAGTCCTTGTCCGGCAGGTATTCAAAGGCGCGTTTGGGGAGCATCCCTTTGCGACGAGTGGGACGACGATAGCCAATGACACCATAAATATGCTTTTCTTCCAGCGTCTTGCAAATGTGTGAGGTGAAATATCCTGCATCGAGGCCGACGTGCTTCACAGCAAAGCCGAAGCGGTTGATTTGTCGGTCCAGCCGATCGAGATAGGGCATGCTGTCATGCACCGAGGCCGGAGTTACGTAACTGTCGGTGATAATGTTGTGTCGGCTGTCCACAGTGCGATGATCCAAGTAAAAGAAGCCCTTAGGCTTGCCCTCGCGTACCATGTACCCGCTGTCCGGATCGGTTGTGCTCTGCTTGATCCGCTTGGACCCCGCTTCGCGGTTGTCCTGCTTCAGCGGTTTCTTTCCATGCCTGCGCCTGTCTTCCTCCACGGCGTCTTCAAGTTCGCCCAAGTATGACTTCGTGCTTTGGGCAACGAGCTTTTCCGTAAATTTATGCTTGTTGGCGTTGGCTTTCAGGTGGGTGGAATCGGTGTAAAGCGTGTGTCCGCCGACAAGCCTCTTTTTCATGGCCTGGAACACTATACCGTCAAAAATGTCCTGGGCAACGCTGGTGTCGTTAAATCTGCGCCGCCGGTTTTGGCTGATGGTGCTGGCATCGGGCACTTTGTCCTGCAATCCCAGGCCAAGGAACCAGCGATAGGCAACATTGACCTGGATTTCCTTGACAAGCTGACGCTCGCTGCGGATGCCAAACAGATAGCCGATGAATAGCATTTTGAAGAGCACCACCGGTTCAATGGCCGGACGGCCATTGCCCTCGCAATACAAATCCTTGGTGAGCTCATGAATAAAGGAGAAATCAATAACCTTGGCAATTTTGCGAAGCAGATGATTCATGGGGACAAGTTCGTTGATCGAAACAAACTCCATTTTCACCTGCTGATTTTTGGGCGGCTTTAGCATGAAGATAGTATAAGAAAACCCTCGCCGATTGGCGAGGGTTTGTCAGCATTCTGAAGCGCCTTCTAGAGGGAAGGCGCTTTTTTTTATTCACCGCTCCAACAGGGGGGGCGTTTTTCCGAAAAAGCCGCCGGCCCTTCCTGAGCATCCTTCGATGCGGCTATCTTGGCCCAGACCTCATCGTTGATGCCCCATAATGCATCTGATCCTGCAAGGCTTTCTCTGGCGACCTTGAGAGTGCCCTGCACTGCCAAAGGCGCGTTGGCGGTTATTTTTCGCGCCAGGTCCATGGCCGTTTCCAGAGCCTGTCCTTCAGGGGCTAATCCATTCAACAGTCCGTATTCAAGGGCGCCACGGGCCGTTATACGCGCCCCGGTCAGCATCATGGCCATGGCGGGCTTAGCTGGCATTATTTTGGGCAAGCGTATTGCTCCGCCGGCATTGGCGAACAACCCGACACTTACTTCAGGCATGGCAAAAAAAGCGTTCTCCGTAGCAATGACCATATCGCATGCCAAAACTATCTCGAAACCACCCCCCACGGCGCCACCTTCCACGGCGGCTATGATGGGCTTTGGCGGCAGAGCTCCGGTGAGTCCTGCAAAACGTCCGGGTCCGCCTAATATCGCATCGCTTTCTCCAGCAGCAAATGCCCCCAGATCCATGCCTGCGCAAAAGAATTCCCCCTGGGAAGTGATAATGGCGACGAGGGCTTCTTCGTCTTCTGCAAATCGTTTGAGCGCCGCACGCATATCATTTGCCAGGGCGGAGTTGACGGCGTTGCGTTTTTCCGGCCTGTTCAGCCGCAGTATTGCTATACCGTCGATGCGTTCGTACAAGACCAGCTCATGGTCGGCCATATATTCCTCCTTATGTTAAGTTCAAGCTGACACGAAACGCAGCGGCACCGCAAGCTTTTCACTGCCTGTGGGAAGATTGGCGCAGATCATATTTTTGTGTATAAATTAACCAGGATTTTTGAGAATTGATTGCTGCTATCCAGGAAACGCCGGAGCCATGCGCGAAAGACTTGCGAAGCGGGCCGACTCAATTTACTGTTCAAAAAGGGCATGCCCCCCGTGCTGGCGGCAGTTTTGCCTGACGTTGCTTTCCCCTTGCACCCCAACCGGAGAAAGTGCCTCATGAAATTGCGTATAGAAATCACTGGACAGTTGGAACGAATCATAGTCACCAGTCTGCCCGAACGTTTCATAAACAAGATTTTCAGGCACTGCCTCGGCAAAAACAACACTCCATATTTTGCCAACAACTGCTTCAAGGGCGTGCTTTATTTTGATTGGGAACTTGCGGTGAAATTTGCCGAGAGTGTGGACTTTGCCTGGACCACATGGAAAGAGGCCACGCCCATCCACAAGACAGAGGGCTATCTGTTCGAACAATACGTAGACATCATGGCCAGCATGGATGGTGACAGGAAAGTGCCGTTGTCAGCCTCCGAGTTGGAAACACAGAATAATGCCTTGCCTTTGGATGCTGCACTAGAAGCAATTCCCGATGATCATATCTGTATTCTGCTTGGGGCAATAGATAAGGGGTCTGAAAGCTATACTCTGGAGATAGAGAATCATTTCGATCCTTCCAAACTGCTTTTCTCGTTGGACAGCCTGGAGGACTTCAAAATGTCCGACATGCTCATCACCGGAGTAAGCTACGACGGCGCCCCCATGCAGCGAGAAGCGGGCAAGCACATTGGCAAGCAAATGGTCATGCCTGTCATGTTCTCGAAAGAAGGCGTGGAACTCGACTTGTATGATTTTATGAGCATGAATTTGGAGTAGCGCCAGGGAGGGCTCTGCTGAGGAGTCCGGTCTGAGGCTGCTTTTTATCGCTATCCAGCATCTTTGGTGCTGGGTAGTGGCTTTGCAGTATACCCACCATCTTGCACCGATACCTGGTGCTAACACGTAACATACGGATACAACATACTTATTATGGAACAGCCACATATTGAACACTATGCTTTCGGGTCCATGACAGTGGACGGCGAATCATTCAAAGACGATGTTATCATTATTTCCGGTGCCGCGCACAGCGACTGGTGGCGCACGCAGGGGCACCTTTGCCAGGAAAGCGATCTGGATGAAATTTTCGATGCCAGGCCGCGTCATCTGGTCATCGGCACGGGCAGTTCCGGAGCCATGCGCGTGAGCCCCTCAGTGGAAACACGGTGCAAAAAACTGGGCATTGCACTCAGCGTGGCGCCTACGGAAAAGGCCGTGGATGAATATAACCGCCTGGCCGCAGAAGAAAAAAGCGTGGCCGGGGCCTTTCATCTCACTTGTTGATAGCCTTCCTCAGTTTTTGCCGATTTCCTTTGCAACGGCCAGCACCGTGATGGCGTAGAAGTAATCCGGATTATAACGTTTGATGACCTTGATGCGCCCCTTGCGTGAAAGAGATTTTTTCCATCCCGCTTTGTGCAGGAATTTGGCGACGCTGTGTATGGCATCTGCAGGGGCGTACAGGTCAACCACACCATCGCCGTCTCCATCCACACCCAGGCGCTCCACATTGGAGGGCATGAACTGACACATGCCTATGGCGCCGTATATGGAGCAGGGCATGGCGGTAGGATCAAGTCCGTTGGCCCAGGCGTACTCCAATAACGCCTTGAGCTGCCTGTAGGCCCATTCCGCCTTTTGAGACTGCCGCTCCACCAGCCATTGTTTCTGTTCCGGTGTGGGCGAGTATTTATCCACAAAAGCCGCCATATCTTCATAGCCGCTGGCCGCAGACATGCTGGAAAGAACATTGATTGCGGTGCCATAGCCCAAAAACGTGCCTAGTTTCGTCTCCACCACCAGCACGGCCAGAACAACCTCGGCCGGAACCTTGTACTCCTGTTCTGCAGCTTTGAGGGCGGAAGCGTAGTCCTTTTTGAAGACCGCCAGCCGCGCGAGCACTTCGGGAGTCAGATGCGGTGCATGCAGCGGTATTTTTTCGCGTTTTTTTGCAGGCTTTTCGGGTTGCGCGGGCGTTTCGGGCGCGGGCTCCACTGGCTTGTACTGTGTTTTGTACAGAACGCGCATCTTACGCCCCATGGAATCGGGGTCGTAGGCAACTTCAGGCCTGGAGTACAATTCCTGCAAGCGCTCCATGGGGTAGCCCTCGGCAGCAAGCCGGGCAACCAAGGCCTCAAAGTGAGGATCAAGGGCGGTCTGCCTTTGTTCCACCAGAGGCGCCCCCATGACTATTTTGGATGCCGCGCTCGTCGCCACGCCTGTCAACGGAAACAAAAAAAATAAAGATACGCCAAAAAAAAGCCAGCATCGCATAAAAAACCTCGGTGCGGGTTGGTGTCGTTGGAATCAGCCCTGAAATGCGCCAGGCACTCGGAAGAAATATACCAGATATTTTCCTGAAGAAAAGGACGGTGCGTTACGGAACACATCAGGCATGTAGGGGGAGTCCAAGTGGATTTGCTTATTGTCCTCTAAAAAAGTATCGGATATGAGCCCGTTTTTACACACCATGAATAAAAAATCGGGAGAACCTTCCGTGAATGATCTTTTTACCATGGCGGACCGTAACCAGCAACGCGCCAGAGAAATAATACAGGATATCTGTCTGCTTGAAATTTGGGCGGCGCATGGTGTGCAAGCCAACCTCGTGGGCTCACTGCGGAATGGCTTGCTGTTACACAATAAAGATATCGACATGCACGTCTATTCCGATCCTTTTGTTCTGGCGGACAGTTTTGCGGCCATGGCGCAACTGGCTGAAAATCGTCGGATCAAGCGAATTGAATACGCAAATCTGTTGGACACGGAAGAAGAATGCCTGGAGTGGCACGCCTGGTACCAAGATGACGAAGAAGTATGGAAGCTCGACATGATCCATATCCGCAAGGGGTCGCGCTACGACGGCTATTTTGAAAAGGTTGCCGATCGTATCCGTGAAGTGCTGACGCCGGAAACAAAAAAGGCCATTTTAAGCATCAAGAATGATCTGCCAGCCGATTGCGCCTCCATGGGTATTGAAATCTACAAGGCGGTTATCGCTGACAATGTCAGAACCTGCCAGGATTTTCTGCTTTGGAAGGCCCAGAACCCCGGAGAGGGCGTTCTAGACTGGATGCCGTAATATGGCGGCTGCGATGTTATCCATAAGACTGGCTGCTCCTGAAGATCTACAGGACATTGCACGTTTGCACAGAACTTCCATCAGTGTCTTGTGCAAGGGGGATTATGCACCTGAAGTGATAGAAATATGGACGGATTTGCTGCGGCCGGAAATTTACCTGCAGGCGCTGCAAGAGAAAATATTCCTTGTGGCTGAAACGGGCGGATGTCTCCATGGTTTCGGCATGTTGGATATTCTCGGAAAGAACGTAAGCGCTCTGTATGTGGCGCCGGAAAAAGCAGGCTGTGGTATCGGAACTGCCATTTTGCATGCAATGGAACACAGGGCTGTACAACAGGCATTGGAATCGCTGACCGTGCATGCCACCAGCAATTCCGTTTCCTTTTACACCCGAAATGGATTTAGACGGATTGCAGATTCGTTTCACAAACTGCCGGATGGTACGCGCCTCGCCTGTGTTGTGATGGAAAAAAGCCTGCTGTAACGCGCTCACGCCCCGGGTGTTCTGGCCAGAACCAACACGTCGACGCGAGCTGCCCCGCTTTTTCGCAAGGTGCGTGCGCATTCGGAAATTGTCGCGCCACTGGTCATTATATCATCAAGCAAAAGAACGTGCTTGCCCGAAACAATGGAGGCGTCGGCCGTGAAAGCGCCTTTGATGTTTTTGGCGCGTTCTGAGCGCTGCAACGTGAATTGCGGCACGGTGGGGCGCTGCCGGGCCAGGGCCTTTGGCAAGACAAGCAACCCTGCATGTTTTTGCAGAGGCCGCGCCAATTCCACACTCTGATTAAAGCCGCGCATGCGTAGCCGTTTAGGATGTAACGGCACGGGCGCCACCAGGTCAGGCGTATCTCCCCCAGCGCCATGCATCTGCCAGGTTGTCAGGGTCAGGTGCTGCAGAAGCGCCCCGAGACCGAGACGTGATTCCATCTTGAAGGCGAGAATGCATGCGCGCAGCACCCCGGAATAAGGGGCGTAAAAATGTAGCATATCCCATGTGCGGTCGAGCTTTCTTTTTTTTCTTGAACGGGAAGTCGGGAAGCAATTGCCGCAAGGGCGCACAGGGGCGTTAGCAGCCGCAGTCATTTCACCACAATAGGGGCAATACCCTCCAGTGCGGGGGGCAAGCAGATCCATACAATCACTGCAGAGAGGCGGCGTCCGCCCACGTATTTGTGTAACGTTGCGAGCAGATGATTCGGTGACCTGGCCGCACAGGCTGCAGCGTCGCTCCAAAAGGCCCAGGGCGTGCAAACCGGAGTGGAGGGCCTGAGCAAAATGAAGCCTGGGCTTTATCACGGCGTGGGTGTGTCCAAGTGTTTTTGTGCCGCACGCCAAGCCTGGGCGCCAAAGTCCATGAGTTGCCCTATTCGCTCGGAAGGGGAAATCACGTCACCTGGTGCGTCTACCCCCCGAAAAAGCAAGGGGGGCTCCAGGGTGCGGTGAAAAGGGGAGAGGAAATACTTGAGTGTGAGCAACGCCCCTTCGAATAGCTTTTCCCCTTTGGGACGTCCCGCTACCATGCAGACAAACGCAGGGCGTTGGGGCAGGGCCACCATTTCCGGGTCTTTGTTATCCTGTCGGATGTAAAAGCTCTGGGCCCTGTCGATAAAGGCTTTGAAGCCAGAGGGCACGTGGTAGAAAAAAATCGGGGAGCTGAACACAACCACAGGCGCGGTCATCAAAATGGTAAACAGTTCGCCTGACTGGTCCTTTCCTGTCAGCACGCAGCGGCCGGCCTTGTCGCGTTCGCAATGGCCGCACCCCCTGCAGGGGGTGACCTGAAAATCGCGCAGATGAAAAATGCGGCTCTGCCCCCCGCTTTGTTCGATGCCAGCAGCGATTTGCAGCGCGGCCTGGTCGCTGTTGCCGCCTGCTCTGGGGCTGCAGGCAAAGACGGCCGCCGTGTTTTTGCCAGTGGGGGTGATGTGTTCCACAAAAAAGCACCTTGGAGTATGGCTGCGCGTTCAAAACAGCGAGCATTGTGCAGTAACAACAATTATTTGCGCTGAAAGCTGATCTTTACGTTCCTGCCATCAGGCTGCTCGGCAAGGCTCCAGCCGGGTTCTATGAACAAAAGCTCCTGCGCCACGGGCACATCCCGTGGGTTGAGTAGAAAGTCGAGGCGCTTATGCCCGCTATACTTGAGATGCCACTGCATCTCCTGAAGCAACCGTCAACAACGGTTGCTCAGGTCGATGAATTGTTCCGTTTTGGCCATGGCCCCCCAGCCTTCAATTTGGAGCGTAAAAGATCACATTCCTCTATAGTCACTGAAAAAGGGATTATGCAACTTTTCATCGCCAACACTTGTTGGTGAGCCGTGTCCGCTGTAAAGCACGGTTTCGTCTGGCAAGGTAAAAATATTTTTTATGACGGACTGTTGCAGGGCTTCAAAATCACCGCCAGGAAAATCAGTACGCCCTATGGAGCGGTTGAATATGAGGTCGCCCACAAAGCAGACATTGTGCTCCGGAAAGTAGAAGCTGAGGCTTCCCGGGGTATGTCCGGGGGTGGCCAGGGCCTTGCAAGTGGTGCCCAGCAGCTCCATTTCTCCGGCTTCAATGGGAGTGTAGGTGAATGTCTCCACCGTGGGCATGCCCCACATGCCGCCTTTGCCCAGCTCGGTTTTCATCAGAAAGGAATCTTCATCGTTTGCCAGGATGGGGGCGCCGGTGGCGTCGGCAAGGGCCTTGTTGCCGAATATATGGTCAAAGTGCAGATGCGTGACCAGGATATGGGTGAGGGTTATCCCGTTTTGCTTCAGGTGGGAAAGCAAAGGGGTTGGATCACCTCCTGGATCAACGGCAACGGCTTGTTGGCCTATGCAACCCAGATAGCAGTTGGTTTCCAGGGGGCCAATGGGAAAGGTCAAAACATCCATGTTTAGAAATCCTCCAAAAGATATTCTTCAAGATCGAGCCGTGAGGCGCTGCCTTCGGCTGCGGGCTTGCCAATGGCCAAAAGTGCTTGAAATTCGTATGCATCAGGTGAAAGCCCAAGGGAATCCATAACCTGGTCGCTCTGGTTGGCTATTTCTCCCAGCCACACGGCGCCATAGCCTTGGGCGTGGACCGCCAGCAGCATGTTCTGGATGCTGGCGCCGACGCCCTGGTGATCCTTCATGGAGCTGTATGTCCTGGATTTGTCCAGAAATACGGCAACCAAAGCGCGGGCCGCCACAACGATTTTCTTATAGGCAGTGCATTGGGAAAGCGCCTCCTGTCTGGGGTCGCCAGGCAGAATCACCAGAAAACGATAGGGCTGATTGTTCTTGCCGCTAGGCGCCCAGCGGCCGGCCTCTACAACCTCGCGCAGTACTTCACGCGGCACGTCTTCTCCGGTAAATTTTCGTATGCTGCGGCGTTGTCGCATGGCCTGCAGCACAGGATTTTGTTCTGTACTCACATGAGCTCCTTGTCATCTTGCGAAGATTGCAACTTGTTTTTCATACTAGCCTCTCCTGGTGAGGGGAGCAAGGGCAGTCAACATTCCTGGTAGATGCAGGAACCAAAAGCGCCATGCAGCGGATTGTTTTTATCTCGGTCTTGTACTGAGAACATACCTGGTGTATGGTAACATACCCTATACGAGGCATGTATATGAATGAAACCATGAGCAGTGTGAAGACAAGACCTGCCCTGACACTTGGGCATATGTCTGAGCGGGACTTTAACAAGTTCAGCCAGTTCATTCATGAACGCGTGGGCATTAAGCTGCCGCCCTCTAAAAAGAATCTGGTGGAAACGCGGCTGCAGAAGCGAATGCGTGCTTTGGGCTTGCCTTCCCATCGCGAGTACATGCACTACGCGTTCAGTACGGAGGGCATGGAAAAGGAACTTTCCAACCTCATAGACGCCATCACCACCAATACAACACACTTCTTTCGCGAAAATCAGCATTTTGTTTATCTGGCTAAAACGTTGCTTCCCCGTTGGCTGGAAAAAAACGGTCGTTACCGCAAAATGCGTATCTGGAGCGCCGGGTGCTCCATAGGTATGGAGCCGTACACCCTGGCCATGGTCTTGTCCGAGTTCAAGGAAGCTGTAAATGGTTTTGAATTTGAGATCCTGGCCACGGACATCTCCACCCAGGCGCTTCGCGAAGCATCCCAGGCCATATATTTTGCTGAGCGGGTAGAACCCGTGCCGGAGCACATGAAGCGCAAATACCTGCTGCGCAGTCGCGACCGCAGCAAGGGGCTGGTGCGTGTGGTGCCTGAATTGCGAAAGGCCGTGAAATTCATGCAGCTTAATTTCATGGAAGAGTTTTCGTTTGATCAACCTTTTGACGTGATTTTCTGCCGCAATGTGGTCATTTATTTTGATCGCGAAACCCAAGCAAAGCTTTTTACGAAATTTTGCAGAAACCTGAAGCAAGGTGGAAATCTGTTTATCGGGCATTCCGAAAGTCTGACGGGAATGGCCCTGCCCCTGCGCCAAGAAGTTCCCACCGTTTATTGCAAAATATGATCGTCTCTGGTCTTTTACCGCCTTGCCTGGCCTTCAGGCTGATAGTACGGTAAAGAAATGGAGACCCCTCTCCATCAAAAATGAACAAGGGGCGATCGTGAAAACCAGACTCATGGACATCAATCTGCTCGAGGCGTTGGAAAATCCAGGCCTTGAAGATTTGCGCAACGAATTTTCCTCCCGCCATTACTCGAAAGGGGCGGTTATCTACGAGCCGCGCAGCCGTGAGAATACTGTTTTTATAGTAGCTTCCGGCAGCGCCAGGCTTTATCTGGCCTACGAGGAAAAGGAATTTACCCTTTCCATACTGGTGCCGGGAGATATATACGCCACACATACCCGCGCCTATGTGCAGGCCATGGATGACCTGACACTTCTCTCCATGCCCACGGAACGATTTGCTAAATTGCTGCAGCGACACCCAGAGTTGAACAGAACCATGGTTCTGGTTCTGGGAGACATTCTCAAAAGCTCTTTCTCCATCATCCACTCCCTTGTCTTCAAAGATATCCCCCATCGTATTGCCGAATATTTGCACGTTGCCGCCTCTGAACATGGAAGCAAGCTCCCTGAAGGGTACCGGCTGGAACTTTCCGTAACCACGGAGCAACTGGCCAACATTGTGGGATCGACACGGCAGACAGTATCGGAAACCCTCTCTCGCCTGGAGCGAGAGGGCCTCGTTTTACGCGAAGGACGCGGCGTTTATCTTATTCCGGATTTGCGCGCCCTGGGAGCGTACGCCGCGGCAAATTGATCGCCCCTTGTCTTTGTTTTTTGTGCAAGGCAGAGAAAAAAAGGGCGGGCACATTTGTTGACGGTTTTTGTCGGATACCCGACAGACGGGATTGTTCCCTGGTTGTATTTTTACGGATGAAAATATCTTCATACCGTCCGCAGGATATGTTGGCAGGATTTATCCAGGCGGACGTGCTTCCATCCACATTCATACACTGAGGGAGAAGGAAATGGCAGAAAAGCTACCCCCCAGACCCGAGGACCTTTCCATTTGGCCAGACGCCCACGCAATGATTGAAAAAGCCAGGCGTGATGGTGTGGAAACCGTATGGGACAGGCTGCAACAGCAAACCCCTTCGTGTAAATTTTGCGAACAGGGACTCTCGTGCCAGAAGTGCGTTATGGGGCCCTGCCGGATTGTGCCGGGTAAAAAAGACCGCGGTGTCTGTGGCGCAGATGCAGACCTCACCGTGGCGCGCAACTTTGGCCGCTTTGTTGCTGCCGGCGCTGCTTCCCACTCAGACCACGGGCGTGACCTGGTGGAAACGCTGCTGGCCATCGGCACTGGCGAAACCAAGGATTATGAAATCCGCGATTCTGAAAAACTGCGGCGCATTGCCGGTGAAATCGGCCTGGACGTTTCCGGCAAAAGCGATCAGGAAACTGCAAAACTCCTGGCCGAAGCCTTTATTCAGGATTTTGGCTTTGCCACCCATACGGTGTCCTTCCTTAAAAGGGTGCCTGAAAAGCGTCTGGCTCTCTGGGAAAAAGTGGGCATCACCCCCCGCGGTATAGACCGCGACGTGGTGGAAATGATGCACCGCACCCACATGGGCGTGGACAGCGATGCCATCAGCATCTGCCTGCATTCGGCGCGTGTCTCTCTTGCGGACGGATGGGGCGGTTCCATGATCGCCACTGAACTCTCCGATATCATCTTCGGCACCCCCACGCCTAAAACCGCCAAGGTCAACCTGGGCGTGCTCAAGGAAGATCAGGTCAACGTGGTGGTGCACGGGCACAGCCCCATTGTTTCCGAAATGATTCTTGCAGCAGCAAGGAGCCCAGAGTGTCTGGACAAGGCAAAGGCCGCCGGTGCAAAGGGCATCAACGTGGCCGGCCTTTGCTGTACCGGTAATGAAGTGCTCATGCGCCAGGGCATCCCCATGGCCGGTAACCACCTGATGACCGAACTCGCCCTGGTGACAGGGGCGGTGGACTGCATCGTGGTGGACTACCAATGCATCATGCCTTCCTTGGTTACGGTTGCAGGCTGCTACCAGACGCGTTTTGTCTCCACCTCCGACAAGGCCAAGTTCACCGGCGCCGAACACGTGGAGTTCAATTACAAGAACGCCCGCGAAAAGGCCGTGCAGGTTGTGGAAATGGCCATCGAGGCCTACAGCAAGCGCGACCCGTCCCGTGTGGAAATTCCGGGCGAACCCGTTGAACTCATGACCGGTTTCTCCAATGAAGCCATTCTTGGCGCTGTGGGCGGCACCCCGGCGCCGCTCATCGAAGCCATCAAGGCCGGACAGGTGCGGGGCGCAGTCGGCATCGTCGGCTGCAACAACCCCAGGTTGAAGCACGACCACGTACACACCGAACTGTGCAAGGAGCTCATCAAGCGCAACGTTCTGGTGCTTGTCACCGGTTGCGCCACAGTCGCCATGGGCAAGGCCGGCCTCATGGTGCCGGAAGGCGCCAAAATGGCTGGTGACGGCCTGCGCAGTGTTTGCGAATCCCTTGGCATTCCTCCGGTTCTGCATGTGGGCAGTTGCGTGGACAACTCGCGCATCATCCACCTGTGCGCTGTGCTTGCCAATGCCCTGGGCGCAGACATCTCCGACCTGCCAGTGGCGGCCAGCGCCCCTGAATGGTACTCGGAAAAAGCTGCGGCAATCGGCCTTTACGCAGTCGCCAGCGGTATTTATACTCACCTGGGATTGCCCCCGAACATCACGGGCAGCGAAACCGTCACCAATCTGGCCCTGGGCGGATTGGATGAGGTCGTGGGCGCATGCTTTGGCGTGGAGCCCGACCCCCTGAAGGCAGCGGAAGCCATTGATGCGCGCATTGCATCCAAGCGGCAGGCCCTTGGTCTGAATCCGTAGAATACGCAGCCTTCCGGTTTCCGGAAAAGACTGATGACAGTGAAAAAAGGGGGGGCGCAAGCCCCCCTTTGACTGATGCGCTCGCATCATAATCCATTGGAGACAGACATGAAATTGGCGGTTGCCGGAAAAGGTGGGGTAGGCAAGACTACCATCGCGGCCTGGCTTGGTGACTATCTCGCCAGGCAAGGCAAGGACGTCTATCTTGTGGACGCCGATACGGCCCTTTCTCTGGGGCAGGCGTCTGGCCTCTCCCGGGAGGCCCTTCCCGAACCGCTGGTGCTGCGCGACGACCTGGTCAAAGAACGTATTGGCGCCGGTTTCATGCATCTCAATCCCGAAGTGGGCGACCTGCCTGAGAACCTGGCCGTTGAACTGCCTGGCTCAGGAGAAAACGGCGCAGGCGCCAAACGATTGCTGGTCATGGGCACTGTTGCAGGAGCTGGAGGCGGTTGCGCTTGCGGCGCAAACTCTTTGCTCAAGGCCCTTCTGGCGCACTTGGTGCTGGACGCCAAGGAATGGGTGATTGTCGACCTGGAAGCCGGCGTAGAGCATTTAGGGCGCGGCACCGTGTCGAGCGTTGACGGTCTGGTGGTGGTCAGCGAACCATCGCGCCGCGGGCTGGACACCGCTGCGGAAATCGCTCGTCTGGCAGGGGAGATGGGGCTCACAAAGCAGTTGCTGGTGTTGAATCGCCATCAAGGCGCGGCAGCACTGCCGGAGATAGAGGGACTGCCCCCCTTGGTCGCCACGGCGCCTCCTTTGGATGGATTGATCGCCAGGCAGTTGGAAAGCGGCAATGTGCTGGGGCTTGCAGAGCAGAGCGAGATAGTGGACCCGTTGTGCGAGAAAATTCTGTCTGGTCTGGGCGCGTAAGCACCTATTTTGGGGAACGGTTTACGGCATCTTTTGCCGCCTTCTTTTTTATGGCTATATAGTACCTTGAAAAGATTGACGTATCTGTGGTTGGAAAGCCTTTTGCTTAGCATTGAAGCAGTAAACTCCAACCACAAGCATGAAGGAGCGCCCCATGCTGGTACGTATGAATGATAGCGATGTGGCTCGTGAGAGCGATCCCTTTGCCCGTCTTGAAAATTTGCTGCAGAAGAGCAGAGAGAAGCGGGGGCTGATCAATCCGGCGCAAGCATCCGCACCCCAGGCAGCACAGCAGACTGGTGCGGCAAAGGATGCCGACTTCAGCGACCCCAATGTGCGGGAAGCTTTTCTGGGATCATTGCGAACCTTGGGCACGACGGAAAGCAGCCAGGAAGCAAACGACGCCCTTGCGCATCATCTTGATCCGGACAGGGTCGCGGCATTGCTGGACCTGGATTAGCTGCAGCGTGCACGTGGGCGCAGCAGGCTCGCCCATTTCCGTAACAATCGGAAACAATCACAAAAGGCAGGGGGGCGCTGTCAGACGCCATGAGTGGTGCTGACAGTTTGCAAAGGGGAGCGGCTCCGGGAGAATATCCTGGCCCGTGGCTACGTTGTTTGGGGAGCAGCCTTCTTGGCGGCCGCTTTTTTGAGTTTGTTGTAGATCATGCGTGAAGCCTTGTGCCCCGGATCGGCTTGCAGCCCTTGCGCCGCGCTTTTAAGGGCTTCCCTGGCCTTGCCCTGTCGTGCCTGAGCCTGGGCCAGCAGCGCGAATAGGTCGGGATCGTGGGTTGCCTGTGCTGCGGCTGCATGTTCCAGGAGAGCGGCTTCAGCCTTGTCCCACTCTTCCAGGGCAATCCAAGCACGCGCGGACGCAATGGCCACGATAAGTGGGTCGGGATCGACTTTCAGCCCTTTTGTCAGATACGTCAGGGCCTGTTTTGGGAATCCTGCTTCCAAAAGTTTGCTGCCGATGACGTAGAAGAGCTTGTGCTCATCCACATAATTATTCACCGCCTCTTGGAATGCTTCTTCCGCATCCTTCAAGTTCTTATTTTCCAGGTATTTTTGGCCTCGAATCAGGTTGTTGTCCAATTCGAGCTTACGATTTCTCGTTTCTTCAAGACTTTCTTTCTCAGCTTCTTCTTTCACTTTTTTGATGATGCCTATAAGTGTTTGAAAAAGGGATTTGAGTTTTCCCTTTTGCATCACCAAGCCATCTGGCGAAGGGCAGTGGCGCCTCACCTCCTGGGTACGGTTCAGCAGTTGTATCAACTCGAGAATGCCGTTTTCCACAAGAGCCTTATCTCGCCCTAATAATTGTGAAGTTGCTGTGGTTTTGAGTGCCGTTGCCACACTCAACATAGCGCGCAACACATCATGACGATGATAATAATTCCTGGCCCTGGCCAGTTCTTCCATTATGTTTTTGGTCTGTTGCATTCTTTTGGTTGTTGGAGTTCCGAATCTGCGTTTTCTCTTATCCTCTGGCGAGGAAGTGCGTCAAGCGGGTGATTTCGTATAATGGAATTACGGCCATGTCTGGACAGAAAGGGGGCACGTCTGTATGAATATATCAGACTGCCGGTCTAACAGTGCAGCGCAAAAAGAAGATCCTGATATTAAAACTGAGGACCTATCGAGCAAGGAGCATTTGTAATGTCCAAACCCGCAGGCGTGGAAATCGCCAAGCCTTTTGTCAAGGCCACCGTGAGTGTTCTTAGCACCATGGCCATGATTGAGCCACAGCCCGGCAAGCCTTTTGTGAAACACGATAACACCGCCATTGGTGACATCTCTGCAGTTATCGGCATAACAGGAGACAGGAATGGCAGCATTTCTGTATCCTTTACTAAAAAATGCGCGATTGCTTTGGTCAAATCCATGCTGGGTGATGACGTGCAGGACATAGTGCAGGATGTAAAGGATGCTGTGGGCGAGATAACGAACATGATTTCTGGACAGGCCAGGGCCGGGCTTGCAGA
This sequence comes from Desulfovibrio biadhensis, assembly GCF_055388615.1. NCBI lineage: Bacteria > Pseudomonadati > Thermodesulfobacteriota > Desulfovibrionia > Desulfovibrionales > Desulfovibrionaceae > Desulfovibrio > Desulfovibrio biadhensis. Next base: position 605,041 of record NZ_AP042477.1, on the reverse strand, counting down.
ATTGGGGATGCATCTCGCCGGCTCCACACCATCAGTTATTATGGGTGACAACCACACGATTACCCATGTTACCAAAGAGCCTGTTGTGGCGATTCCTTTCACAACAGAGCACGGTGATTTTTTCGTGGAATTTGCTTTTGAATAAAAGTTTACCCGGTAAGGACGCGTAACGCATTTTACCCCGGGAGTTTGTATGGCTATTTTGGAAGGTTTTCACGATAAGGATTTTATGGCGCAAATCGCCGAACTGGGCGAGGTGGAGAAGAGTAACGATCCTGCCGCCGTTGCACCACTGTGTGCAATACTTGAAAATCCAGTTGGCGACACGGCGGTGGACTCCATGGTCCGCAATACATTGCACAATGTGCTGCTGCACAATCCTGCAGAGTTGCTGGCCCTGCTGGAAAGCGGCAACAAGAACCTGCAACGCTATTGTACATCGCTTGCTGCAGAAGCCGAATTGGCTGAAGCGGCGCCTGTCCTGCGGCGGCTGGCCGAAGCCTGGGGAAGCGAACCAGGTGAAGGGGAAGCCCTGCACGAAGCGCTTTCCGCCCTGGCCCGGCTGCACGATGGCGACTCTCTGCCGCTTTTTCATAAGCACTTGCATCACGAGGACGATTATATTTCCACACTGTGTATCGAACAGCTCGGGGAGTTGGGCGATGCTTCGGCAATCCCTGAATTTGAAGCCATTATTAACGCCAACGAAGCGCCGGAGCGCTATACACAGTGCGAAGTCCTGACCTGGAAAGCCATCGAGGCGTTGGGACAGTTGGGCGCAAAGGGCGCTGATGCGGCGCTTGGGTATCTTGTCACCAAACTGCACCACGAGAACCCGACAGCCAGACGTATCGTACACCGCGTGCTGGTCGAAGTGGGGCAACCGGCTGTGCCATTGGTGGCGAATACGTTGCGCACCTCCAGAGACATGGATACCAGAATCATGGCGGCCAACGTCCTGGGCTTTATCGGCCACAAGGACGCAGGGTCGGCGTTGGTAAGCGCCTTGGATGACAAGGTGCTGGTCGATCATAACGAACTTTTTGCAGCTTATGAGGCCCTTGGTAAAACTCCTGGCATAAAGAGCATGGTAGCGTTGCAGGACGCACTGTTCAGTGAAAAGGATCCGTTGCTGATTCTTTGCATCGTTCAGGGGTTGGATTCTTTGCTTTCTCCTGCTGGGGCCAAGGCCTTTGGGCAAAAAATTGTCTCCCTGGTGGAAAAGGGCGAAGACCAGGGGCAGCGCATCTTGGATGCGGTGATTGCAGCCAAAGCCGGCAATCTCTTTGCCGCTCTTCATGGAGAAGGAGCAGTTGGCGAGAAGCTTTTGAAGGCGGCGAATGCTGCCGCGACAGATACCCGTGAACATTTTGCCCAGATACTCGAAGCTGCAGGGGCCGCAGAAGATGCGGGCCAGCTCAGGCAAAAGCAAGAAGGCGCATCCGACAGCGGGCCGCGGCTGTTGGCCGTGGACGACTCCGACGCCATGCGAGGGTTTTATGCGCAGTTGGCAGGAGAGGTGAGGTGCACGATACACACTGCTGAGCATGGCCAGGCGGCTCTTGATCTTGTAGAAGCAGGTGAACGATATGACATGTTTGTGGTTGACATGAACATGCCTGTCATGGATGGCATTGAGCTTACCCGGCGCTTGCGCGCCATGGAAGAATACGGGCAAACGCCCATAATGATGGCAACGACTGAATCCGCAAAATCACAGGCCCAGCTTGCAAAGCAGGCGGGAGTGACCGGATTCATCATAAAACCATTTACAAAAGAACTTTTTGCTAACAAAATAGTGAAAATGATCCATTGAGGAATTCAAGAGGAGAACTGAGAGCATGGGCTATAACACCAACATGCGGCTCCTGGTCGTGGACGACTTTTCCACGATGCGCAGAATCATCAAAAACATTCTGCGCCAACTGGGCTTCAATAACATCGAGGAAGCAGACGACGGAACCACTGCCTGGGAAGTCATCAATAAGGGCGGCATAGACTTTATCATTTCCGACTGGAATATGCCCCAGATGACCGGCATCGAACTTTTGCGCAAGGTGCGCTCCAGCGAAGAGTTCAGCGATCTGCCTTTTTTGATGGTTACTGCTGAAGCGCAACAGGAAAACATTATCGAGGCTGTACAGGCAAAAGTTTCCAACTACATTGTGAAGCCATTCACTGCAGAGACGCTGAAGCAGAAAATCGACAAGATTTTTGATTAGTGTCGTATATGCTGCCTTTTGAAGGGCAGCGCTAAAAGCCGCAAGACTTCTTTTCTGGGCATTCCGGCAGCCGGGTGCGTGCGGCTTTGTATGCGTGCAAAAAAATGCCGCACCCCTTTTGTGGCCTCTTGTTGCTGGTAAGGTGGAATTGCGCGTTTGTCTGGCAAGGCTATACGTGCTTGCTCACCTGATATTGGTGGCTGAACGCCCGATCAGAATGCACCATACTGCGGCGGAAACAGCAGGTTTTCTGCTTTCCGTCGCGGTTTTTTTATTGTGGGGGGCTACTGAGAAGCGTCGGTGGGCAATTCGCTTGTCACCAGAGAAGGCCGGCAGCTGCGAATATATGTTTCCAAACTTTCCGTGCAGAGCGTCCGGGCAAAGTGGTAGCCTTGGGCAAAGGTACACCCCAGTTCCAGAAGCCTTGCCCGCTGTTCTTCTTTTTCCACACCTTCCGCTATGACCGTCATCTCCATACTTTGCGCCATGGCGACTATTGCCTCGATAATGCGGCAATGCTTGCCTTCCAGGAATTCGATCCTGTTTACAAAGCTGCGGTCTATCTTGAGGATGTCGAAGGGGAATTTGTAAAGATGGCTGAGTGAGGAGTAGCCTGTACCGAAGTCGTCAATGGCCAGGGAGACGCCCAGCCGTTTCAGCTCCTGTAGCGCGGCGTTTGCTTCCAGGGGATTGTCCATGACCATGCTTTCGGTCAGCTCCAGGTGCAGCAGTTCCCCGTCCACCCCATTTCTCTCGAGGTTGTCTTTGATGATGCCTGGCAAGGATTGCTGTTGCAGTTGCCTTGCTGAGATATTCACACTCATGGTCAGGCGGTTGCCGTTGGTTCTGTTGCGGTTGAGCTCGCGCAACCGTGTGCAGGCCTGTTTCAGAACCCAGGCGCCAAGGGGCAGGATGAGACCGGTCTCTTCGGCAATGGGGATGAATTCCACGGGGGAGACCATGCCACGTGTGGGGTGCTGCCAGCGCAACAATGCCTCAACCCCCGTAACCAGCCCTGTCTTCAAGGACACGATCGGCTGGTAGTGCAGGCAGAACTGGTTCTGCCCCTCTTCTATCAGGCAGCAGCCTTCTTCGCTTTTTTTCGGTGAAAGCTCTATCACCGCCTTGCGCATATCTGATTCCAGCTGCAGATAACTCATGGCTCTGTCGTGTATTTCCGAATGGAAGACCTTGTACCCGCCACGGCAGCGACTACGGGACCATTGCATGGCGGCGTGTGCATCGCGCACAATGTCGTCCGGGTCTTCATAATGGGGTGCGCTGAAGGCAATGCCGATGCTTGCCGAGGTGTAGACTTCCGCACCTTCAATGATGAACGGTCTGGAAAGGACCTCGCGAACACGCTCCACCACCCGTAGGGCTTCCCGCTGATCGCTTATTTCATCAAGCAGCAGCACAAATTCATCTCCCAAAAAACGGGAAGCCGTATCCACTTTGCGAAGGCACCTTTCTATGCGCTGGGCCGTGGCGCGGATCATGGCGTTGCCTTTGGCGTGGCCAAAGCTTTCGTTGATGATCTTGAAACGGTCCAGATCAATGTAGAGCACGGCGTACTGCAGCCCTTCGCGACGTTGATAGCCGGCCATGGCGCGGCGCAGTCTGTCCAGAAACAGCGCTCTGTTGGGGAGAGAGGTCAGGGGGTCGGTAAAAGCCCTTCTGGCCAGCTCTTCTTCATAAAATCTACGCTCGGTTATGTCCCTTCCGATCATCAAGGCGCTTTTTTCTGTGAGGGGGGATACCGTTAACTGAAAAGGGGTCTGGGTGTTGTCTATCTCGACAAGTTGTTCCACCTCTTCACTCACACGCTCCAGGAAAACGCGCTCCAGCACCTGACTGAAACGTTTCCATCCCTGGTTTGGCAGGAACTCCTGGATGTTGCGTCCTTCTATGTCGTCAGGATCAAGCTCGTGCAGTTCATAGCGGGTGGGGATGAACCGCAGGATAAAGCCGTTTATGTCCAGCTCTGCAACGAGGCTGTTCATGGAGGAGAGGACAGTGCCCAGTTCCGTTTCTGATCGCTCCCGTTCGATGCATTCTGCAACGAGCTTCTGGCGCGTTGTCTCGGCTTGAGATTCCAGTCTGCGGGTCCATGTGAGCACCCAGGCGCCCACAAGAAGCAGTATGGCGCTCAGCCCCAGGGCGATTCTTTCTCCACCGAGTTCAGCGGAGGATTCCCAATGAAGGAAGCCCCCTTGCCAGGTGGCAATGAGCGTAAGGGAGGCTAATGCCGTAGCGACAATTATGTATGTACGTTTCTTCATGATAAAACCAATAAATGTGTAAGCCCTCAGGGTGACAATAACGTTACAAACGTATTTTTGTCGTGAAACAAGCCGTCAGGTTTTCCGTACGAAACCATGGCGGATCGGGGATGCCTTGGAAATGCCAAGAGGGGTTGAACAGGGGGCGCTTTGGAGCTAGGTATGTAAGTAAGTAAAAATTTACGACACATTGAACGAATTGTGTACAACCCGGAACACAGGAGACAGAACATGTCAGATACAACCCGAGCTCTCGTCCTGGCCTCATTTGCAGGAGATTCCCTCTCCCTCGGTGCCCATTGGATATACGACCCGAAGCGCATTCAGGAGCAATTCGGCAGAGTGGAGACGCTGCTCGCCCCCCAGCCGGGAACCTATCACGCTGGCAAAGAGGCTGGTGATTTTACGCATTATGGGGATCAGATGTTCGTGCTGCTGGAGTCTGTGGCAGCCAAGGGCGGGTTTGATCTGGATGATTTCGCCACCCGCTGGAAAGCACTCTTTGATGGCTACAAGGGCTATTTCGACGGCGCCACCAAGAAAACCCTGGCTCGTTTTGAATTTGGTTCCGAACCTGAAAGCGCAGGTTCGACATCCATTGATCTGGCAGGTGCTTCGCGGATCGCCCCACTTGTCTGCAAGCTGCATGGTGATGCAACGGCCTTGGTGGAAGCGGCGCGGGCGCAAACCAAGATGACCCACGCCACTACTGATGTGGTGGATGCTGCTGCCTTCTTTGCACACACCGCCTTGGAATGCCTGTCTGGCGCACACCCTGAAGAAGCCATGAAAAACGCCGCCAAGGCCGAGTACGTTGCCGGCAATATACCCAAGTGGGTGGAAAAAGGACTGAGCACCAAAGGCAACGATACCGTGGAGACCATCCAGAAGCTGGGCCCAACGTGCCATGTTGACGAAGCGTTGCCAGGGGCTGTGCATCTGATCGCGTCCTATCCGGATGCTCCGAAAAAGGCGCTTGTAGAATGTGTCATGGCGGGTGGGGATTCCGCAGCCCGAGCCATGCTTGTGGGCATGGTGCTGCTTGCCTGGCCGGAAAATGGCGGCCTGCAGGCGCTGCCAAACGAATGGATAAGCGGGATGCGCCGTGCTGAAGAGATTGAAAAACTCTTGGATAGCATGGCCTGATGCAGCGGGTAGTGCGTCAAACGCTCATGATTGCCATTTGAAATGCCAACGGCTATACCCCAACGCGGGGGAAAATGAAATATGGCTATTGAAGTTTGGCGCACCTGCCATCACCATTACCAGTCCAGGTATCATATGCCGGATGCCAATTTGGCCGAGCGTTTACCCGCAGAGATTATCGAACGTCAGGCAGAACTCTTTACGAGTGAATTGATCCACACGCTTCTTGGCGCAGTTTTTGACAGTGTCTTCATCGTCAATATTTGCCGTCAGGTCGTTTTTGCAAACCGAGTGGCGCTTGCAGGACTCGGCGTGCAAAACCAGGACGATGTTCTGGGGCTGTGCCCTGGAGAGCTCTTTGATTGCGGTCATGCTCTGGGCGCTTCCGGAGGCTGCGGCACGACTGAATTTTGTCAGCAGTGCGGTGCCTTTCGCGCCATAGGCAAAGGTCTCGAAGGTGTGGAGTGTGAAGACGAATGCCGCATCATGCGGCACCACGGTAAAGAGTTGGAGGCGTCCGACCTCAGGGTCCGTGCGACGCCTTTTTTTACCAGCGACGAAAAGTTCGTCATCATCGCATTCAACGACATCAGTCACGAAAAGCGCCGCCGCGCTCTCGAACGCATCTTTTTCCATGATATTCTGAATACGGCCGGGGGGTTGCGCGGCTTTGTAGAAATGCTCATGCAGGATTCCCCTGAGAATCTGCGTGAGGATACTGCAATGCTCTACCGTTTTTTCTCCACGCTGCTGGAAGAGATCAAGGCGCATAAAACCTTGATGGCTGCGGAAAACGATGAGCTTGAAGTCAGGGAGCAGCTTCTGCATTCGCGCCCGTTGCTGGAAACGCTGGTCGCAATGTTCAAGGAGCACGATGTCGCCAGGGGGAAAACTGTCTGCGTGGCCAGTGATGCGCAGGATATAGCCCTTTTGACTGATGTCGCCCTGCTGCACAGAATTCTGGCGAACCTGCTCAAAAATGCCCTGGAAGCGAGCGAACGCGGGCAGACTGTGGCGATAGACTGCCAGAAAAAAGACGCGGACAAGATCGTTTTCAGCGTCCAGAATGAAGGCGTTATGAGCAAGGACACGCAAGTGCAACTGTTCAAGCGCTCCTTTTCGACCAAAGGTGAGGGCAGGGGGCTGGGCACCTACAGCGTGCGGCTTCTGACCGAACGATACCTGCAGGGAAAAGCGGATTTCATCAGTAATGAAAAACAAGGCACGATTTTCTACATAGAGCTCCCCTTGAAGGAGTTCTAAGAACTGTGGCCTGACGCTACTCAGTCTGCGTACTTTTTTGTACCCCTTGAGCGGTCTGATAAACGCTGCATTGGCGGTTGTACAAAAACTTGCGAAAGATGGTAAGAATTAGGTATACTGCAAAGTAGAAAAGTTTCTTATGTTGCTATTTTTTTATTTGTATCGCCAATGCCTGTGATGTTCACCTTGTTGCCTGTTAATGGTGTCTGCAATGCGAGTTGTATGGAATCCAGCTGACGGAAGCCAACCTTCATTGCCACAGATCGGTACTGCACTGATGGGGGCGGGGCTGATTGTTGAAGAGCAATTGCTAGCTTCTCTGGAGCGGCAAAAGAAGCACCCTTACCTGACGCTGGGGCAGCTCATCAGTTTGATGCACAAGATCCCGATGTCGCAGGTGGACGCCGTCAGCATACGTTACATGACGCTGCCTCTTGTTGGCCCTGCCTTGCTGCAACGGCTTACAAAGTTTGCTGAAAAGGACCGTTTTGCAAAACGGCTCGATCCCAGTTCCTTTGTAAAGGAAGTTGTCATCAAGATGCTTGAGTACGAGATGATGCACATAGACGCCAGGCGATATGATGAAGAAGGCGGCGAAATCCGCACAAATGAAGTGCGGCGGTACGTCCTTACGCAGGGCAAGGTGCAGGTGGACCTGCATACGGTCAATGGTGAAAAGGTTCCGGGGACGCTCAGGATCAAGCAGGACAGCATTTCTCATGTCCTGGAAATCACGGACCCGGATGATTTCGTCAAGGCTGAGTTCTATTACGAATTACGCAGGTATTACACGCGCACGTCTGTCGCTTCGGAAGATTGAGTTCCTTCCTGTGCAGAAAATCCCCGACACGTCGCCCCCGGACCGCATCAGGGTCCTTTTCATTCTCGGCCAGTTCACCTTTGGCGGTTCTGAACGTCATGTCGCTGATATGGCAGCGAATATGGATAAAACTCGTTTTGATCCATGCGTTTTGAATCTGCGCCTAGGCGGCCCCCTGGCCGATACGCTCAGTGCAGTGGATGTTCGCTTCCGTCAGGTGCCGCTGCTTTCTTTGCCCTTTCCTTTTTGGCGGGTGCAGCGCGAGGTGCAGGCGTTCGCCCCGCATGTGGTGAGCGTTTACACTTATGTGGACAAACTATGGGGCAGGGCCGCCGGCATTCTGGCACGGACGCCGGTGGTGCTTTCTGCCTACCGCACCCGCCGTTTCCCATGGTACGAGCGCTTGCTCTTGCCCGGCACCACAGCCGTGGTAGCCAATTCGAATGCCTTGCGGCAGGAGTTTCACGAACGCTATGGCTACCCTATGGAGCGGTTGCATGTTCTGCCCAATGGAGTGGACCTGGAGCGGTTTGCCCCGCGTTCTGTACATGAGGTGCGCAAGGCGCTGGACCTGCCCGGACACTCGCCCCTTGTGGCCATGGTAGCGCGTTTCGCCCCGGTTAAGGGACACGAAGTTGCGCTGGATGCCTTTGCTGCGGTCAAACGCGCCCTGCCTGATGCGATTTTCATCCTTATGGGGCACGGGGGGGAAGAAGGCAGGATCAAACAGCGCGTTCAAGAGCTTGGCCTGCAAGAGAGTGTTCGCTTTCTGCCTCCGGATACCGATGCCCCCTTGGTGTACGCCGCTGCTGATGTGGTGGCGCTCAGTTCGCATTCCGAGAGCCTGCCCCGTGTTCTGGTGGAGGCGGCTGCATGTGGTCGGCCTGCGGTGGCCACTGCTGTCGGGGGGTGTAGCGAGATCATAGAAGATGGACAAAGCGGCTACATTGTGCCGCCAGGAGATGCGGCAACGCTTGCCGCCCGCCTTGTGACTCTGCTTTCAGAACCCGACCGTGCAAGGCGAATGGGCAACAGAGCCCATGCAATCGCAGCTGCGCGCTTTTCCATGCCTGCCATGGTGGCAGCTTTTGAATCTCTGTGCTCACAGCTGCTTATGAAAAATCAGCACGTTCGCTAAAACTCTAAAAATGCTCTAGACATTCTGGCGCTTCAGACGTATCGTTCTTACGATAGGTTGTTTTCAGGTTTGCGCGCCGCCCGGCACTCTGGAATGGAGTTGCCCCGTCTTTGTTCTGAGTAGGATGAAGGAGCGGCCGGCGCATTCCGGGGAAGTCAGGGGCCGGCTCTCCCGGTTGTTTTCCAGGGCTCTATCAACTGGAGGGCGCCATGCGTCGCAGTCTGCTGATTGTCTCCCTCGTATTGGTTCTTACAGCAATAATGGCGCTGGCCGGGTGCCAAAAGACCAAAATTCCGCCTGAGCGTTACGCCGGTAGTGGTAATTCGCAATCAGGCGCGGTGACGCAGCCCACCACCATTCAGCCACCGGCAGAGAAGTCCGGCGGTGTCAAATCATCCGATCTTTCCGAAAGCCCTGCGCCAGGAGTTGCTTCAAGTCAGACGCCTGCTCCCAAGCCGGTTGCCGCGCCTACGGCTGGCTCTCCAGCGCCCCAACCTCAGGCGGGGCAGGTAAACCCTGCACGTGAAGTGGTCACGTATCAGATTGGCGCCTTTTCAAAGCCGGAAAACGCCCAGGCTCTGGCCCAGAAAGTGGAAGCACTCGGCTTTTCCACCAGCGTGGAAAACGATGCTGCAGCGGGCGCTCCTTCACACAAGGTCCTTGCCACCTGGCGGGGGTCGGATGCTGAAGGCCGGGCCAGGCTCAATGAAGTAGGGGTCTACGATCCCATACTCATCGGCGGTCGTGTGGACCCCCGTGATCAGGACAACATGCAGAGCATGCCCGCGGCCACCAGCTATGTTCCGGAACCGGCAGGGGCTCTGCCTGCAACGGGTGTCAGTTATCAGGTGGGCGCCTTTGCCATGGAAGCGAATGCCGTGCAGCTCAAGCGCCAGCTCGAAGAGGATGGCTTCACCGTAACACTGCAGAACACCCCTCAGGATCCCGATACCAAATACCGCGTGGTGGCCACTTGGCCAGGTACTGACGAAGAGGGACGCGCGCGGCTGCTCGAACATGATATTTTCGACCCCATGATTGTTCAGTCCGGGCCGCAGCCGGCTGCATCCACCACCACTATTCCCGCCGCTTCCCAGGCGCCTGCAGAACCGGTGGCGCCGGCCGCGCCAGACGCATCACCCCAGGCTGAACAGCACTATACCTTTCAGGTCGGCGCATTTGGCGCCGTGGAAAATGCAGAGATGCTGCGCGATCAGCTCCGGGGCGTCGGCTTTGAGACGGATGTCGAGCTCGTGGAAGAACAGGGCAAGCCCAAGTACCGTGTCATTGCGCGTAAGCAGGGCAGTGTGCCCGCACTGCGCAAAGAGCTGATGGACATGGGGGTGGCAAACCCCATTCTGTTGGGTTTCTAGTTTTTCCGGGCCGAGGCCCGTGGCGGCGAATATGAGCATGCCTGCTTCCCAAGCTCGTCTGCCGGTGCTACTCTGCGCGCCATGCACGTGAGCAGACAGACAGAGAAACCTTCCGTCAAACTTGTTGTCAGTGTTGACGTGGAGGAGGAAGGGCTGTTCGGCGGGCAATACGCCAGAGAGGCAACGGCCGCGAATGTTACCCACCTGAAGCGCCTGGATTTTTGCCCCCGCGAATTCGGCGTGCCTTTGACGCTGTTGGCTGCATGGTCCGTGACACAATCGCCCGCCGCCTGCGAGGCGATTCTGCGTCACAAGGAAGACTATGGCGCGGCTGTTGGCGCGCATTTGCATCACTGGAACACCCCCCCTTTGCGGGAACTCCCGTATCCCGACCCTGTGCCTTCAGCGCTGGTGCCCCATGATTTGATGCGGGACAAGCTGCTGCAGCTATGCGACACCATCAACGACCGGTTCGGCACTCCCCCCCGTTCATTCAGGATGGGGCGCTTTGACTGGTGTGACTCCCTGGCTCCTCTGCTGGAGGAAGCCGGCATCAGGGTTGATTCCAGCATGGTGCCCCTGCGCACGGAAATAGGGCTGGACCGGCCGGACCATTTTCGTTTTCGCGCCAGACCATGGCAGATAACGCCCTCTCTTTTGGAAGTGCCGCTCACGGCCGATTCCATTGCCGATTTTTTCGCTAAAGGGGCGGATCGCCTTGGAACCCTGCTACCGGAAAAAGCCCGGCGCAGACTGTTGCGGGATTACTCCCGGGTTGCAGTTGTTGGCATTGCTCCCTTGTGGTTTCCCCTTGCGTCCATGAAGCTGGCGACCTGGCTGCATCTGGCCCGCGGCGGACGCGTGCTGAACATGTTTCTGCACTCTTCCGAACTGATGCCAGGGGGCAGCCCAAAGGTGCCGGACGAAGCCGCGGCGAACAAGTTGGCAAAAAAAATTGGAACCTACATGGCATGGTTGCACACCGTATGCGACGTGCAGGGAACCACCCTGGATGCTGTAGCGGAGTGAGTGGCGCCGCCAACTATAGCTTTGCAGGAGGATCGTATGCGGATGCACTGTCTGCGGCATGTGCCTTTTGAAGATGAGGCCGCCATTGGGCAATGGGCAAGAGCGCGTGGGTATGAAGTCACTGCGGGGGGATTTTACCTTGCGGATGAAGCACCCGCCGTGGCTGCGCTGGATTGGTTGGTGGTGATGGGCGGACCCATGGGCGTTGGAGATGTGGCCGAACACCCCTGGCTGGAAAGGGAAAAGGCTTATATTGCGGATGTCGTTGCCAGTGGCGCGCGGGTTCTTGGCATCTGTCTCGGGGCGCAACTCGTGGCGGAATGTCTGGGGGCGACGGTCACGCGCAATCCAGAACGCGAGATCGGCTGGCTGGATGTGGAGCTTTCACAACAGGCCAAAAAATATACATTTTTTGCGGGCTTGCCAGAGCGATTCATGGCCTTTCACTGGCATGGTGATACCTTTTCCACCCCCCCTGAGGCAGTGCCATTGGGCAGCACCGCTGGGTGCCTCAATCAGGGGTTTCTGTACCAGGAGCGTGTTCTGGGCCTGCAGTTTCACCTGGAGTCAACGCCTGCTACCGTGGAAAGTCTCTTGACCCACTGTGCGGATGAGATGACTCCGGGGCCATGGGTTCAAGATGCCGCAACAATTCGCAATGGAGTGGAGAACATCGAAAAAATGCGGCCCGTAATGGAAGAGCTTCTGCTCCGTCTGGAGCGAGGGCGAGCCAAATAAAAAGCACGCCCAGTAAATTCTGCATACCGGGGCATGCCCTACAGTAGGTACTGGGCGGGGTCTACGCGGAAGTCCTTGGGATCGAATGTTTTGACCACTTTCAAATCCTCTTTGCCCTTGTGGGCGGAAAGGTCAATATCCTGCGGGATGCAAGCCCGTTTTTGTGCGTCGAAAATGACTTTTACGTTGGGCCGCAACGGATTGCCAGGATTTGGGCTGGCGACCAGAGCGAACATGCCAGAGGACAGCTCCACCATCGAACCAATGGGATAAATGCCCAGGAAGTTGACGAAATTCTCCACGTGCAAGGGGAACAAATCCTGCCCCCGCATGCTGAAAATCGTGCCCATGGCCTTGTTCGGCTGTATGCCGGGCTTGTAGACCCGTTTGCTGGTCAGGGCGTCGTATATGTCCGCCAGGCTGATGATGCTGCCGAACAGACTGATGGCATCGGCTTGCAGCCCTTTAGGATAGCCTTTGCCATTGTACTTCTCGTGGTGCTCTTCAATACCGCGCAGGATTTCTTCCGAGACATTTCTTTGCCCCGCCAGCAGTTCCACCCCTTTTGTGGGGTGCTTCATCATTTCCGAAAATTCTTCCTGGGTCAGCTTGCCCGGCTTGTTCAGAATGGCGTCCGGTATGCGTGCTTTGCCCATGTCATGCAGTAGAGCCGCCACGCCAAGGTCCTTTACCACAGGGGGGGGCAGTTGCAAAAAGTTCGCAAAACCAAGGGTCAATACGGAAACGTTGATGCTGTGGGTGTAAGTATATTCATCGTATGAACGCAGTTTTGTGATGCTGATGAGGGCATCGCTGTTGCGTATCACACTTTCCATCAGGCCCTGCACAAGTTCGTTGGAGCGGGAGACGTCCAGTTGTACACCCATGCGTGCGTCCTTGACGCAATCCTGAACCAGACGCATGGAGTCGGAGTAGAGCTTTTTGGCTATGCCCAGCTCTTTCTCCAGAGGAACTTTTTTTGTTTTGATGAATTGCGTGTGCTGCTGGGCTTTTGAAAGGTCCAGAGCCTTGCTTATGGTCTCTACTGTGTGATGCAGGGAAAGGCCGCTGCCATCGCCGTCGGTAGGGTCGTCTATGAACGTTTCCGTATACCCTTCCGCCAGGATGGCTTCGATTTGGCTCTGGTCCTCAATGACGCAGGACTTGGCATACAAATAAGGGTTTTCGAACCAGGAAAGACCTGTATCAACAATGTGCATGCCGACTTTAAGGTCGGCAACGTCGATTTTTCTCCGCATGAAAAAGCCCCCCGGCAAAGCTCCACAAGAAAGTTACACAATGTATACAAGACACTAATCTCGTTGTCACTGCCGTTATTAAAGGGAGCCTTCCTCTACATCTCTGCCAGGCAGGCGTGTTCTTGCTTCACGTATGACTTTGGCCTATCTTGCGCTTAAGGAAAAAGTCTTTGGGAGGACATCATACGTAAGGAGGCCGGTAATGGATGAGGGCTCCGGCAGAGTGCAAAACAACGTGACACCCCAGGCGCGGGAGCATTATCGACAAGGGGTTGCGCTGCTTAAAGAACGTAAGATGGATGAAGCCAGACGTGAGTTGGTGGCTGAGCTCAAACTCGTGCCTAAATACCCTGAAGCCCTCAAAGCTCTCGCTGTTACCTACAAGGCGCAGGGCAAGAAAAACGAGGCCTCCAAATATTTCAGTGCCGCAGCCATGGCTTGTGTGCACCTGCGACGCTATGACGATGCCGACGCCCTTTACAAAGGGTGCCTGGCCAGCGGGTTGAAGGCAGAGAATCCCTATCAGCGGGCGGCCGGCGCATTGCGAGAGGCCGGCAGGCATGAGCAGGCGCTCAAGCTCTATGAGCGCGGGTTGCAGTGTGACCCCGCACATGCTCCCCTGGCCGCAGGGTACGCCATGGCCAAGGCAGGCGCGGGCCAGGTGGAAGACGCCCACCGTTTTTTACGCTCCTATGTTGCGGAACGGCCTGAAACGGAAGAAGCTTTGCAAAACATGGTCTGCCTGCCGGAACCGACTAATGGCGAAACTGCCTGGAATGCCTGCCCGCCTCCTGAAATTACAGGTGGGGTGGATTTTGATCCTGACCTGCCGGATATGGCAGTGGATGAAACAGGGCAACAGGAGCTTGTGGAAGAGTTGGCTCCAGAGGTTGCCCCGGGCAATGAAAAAAGGCGTTCCCGGCGTATTCCACTGGCGGATTGCAGCATACGGTACGCCAAACGAAAAGACCCGCTGCCCGTTATAGATATCTGCCGCGAAGGCGTTGGTTTCAAGAATGAAGGCGTGGTCTTTGAGAAAGGCGCAAAGCTGACCTTGGACTTGCTGGGGCTGGAAAAGGTCAAAGTGAAGAAATTTCGCGTTCTGGTGCGCCACGTAACGGGAGAGCATGTGGGGTGCGAGTTTGTTGATTTATCGGATAAGCAGCGTAAACAGATAGATGATTTGCTGTTCGCCGATGACAAGGATAAAAATGATGATTTTGAATCCGTTATCGGTGTAGGCAAGGACATCAACTTCGATCTCGATGTCTGGTAGGGCGTTTGCCTACCATGATGGTAAGCCGACATCGAGCCCCTCTCAGGAGAGATAATGATCATCAGTTTTTTTGGCGATTCCCTGGTGAATGGCGTGAACGATCCGGACTACATCGGTTGGGTCGGGCGTCTTTGCGCTGAAGCCAGAACCAGAGGCTGCAGCATGACGGTTTACAACCTGGGAATTCGCCGCAATACGAGCGCCGATCTGCTCGCACGCTGGAAAGACGAACTGGCCCGCAGAGAGGCGCCCGGGGATTCCATGTATCTTGTTTTTGCCTGCGGTGTTGCAGATATGGTGTTGGAAGATGGCTCACCACGTATCTCGATAGAACAATCCGTGGCCAATGTAAGAAAATTGGTGGAAGACGCAAAGGCACAGCACCCTGTGCTGTTCGTTGGGCCGCCACCTGTGGCCGATCCGGATTTCACTTCCCGGGTTATGAAGCTTGATGCGGCGTATGCAGCAATGTTTAGAGAAATCCAAGTTCCATACTTGAGCATCTTGGCGGATTTGTACGATTCAGAACTCTATGGAAACGACCTGACGCAGGGCGATGGCGTGCATCCTTCCCGCGCCGGCTATTCACATATCTTCCGGCTGGTCGACAGTTGGGACGCATGGAATGACTGGATATGCCCCCCGGAGCAGGAATGACGCATACAGGCGGCGGGGCGCAGGACCTGCAGGAGCGATTCCCGGCTTTGCAGCTGGAAATATTATATTACATACACAAGGCTGGCCCCGCTTTTGTGAACAAGCTGGCCAAACGGCTCAATGCAGCGCCGGAAAATGTGCGCGAGGCCGTCTCCGTATTACAGGGGCAGGGGCTGCTTGAGCGCGTCACCGGCGCCAATATCGAATACCGCCTGGACAAGCGCACAAAAGTGGCCAAACATCGCAACCACGCCTACTTTGGCCTTACACGCAAGGGGCGGCATCTTTTTCGCCGTAATGAGGTGGACTTGGATGTGAACCTGCGCCCGCCCTATAAACAAGCCTGACCACGTTGTTTTCGCATGATCGATAAGACAACGATCCAAAAGACCCTCATACAACGCCTGGAGAAATTGCCGCAGGGGCACGCCGTGGAGATTGTGACCTACAAGCGCAATCGCGGCGCGGTATTTGTCCGCCACAAAGAGGGCTTTATGATCATCGAGCATGGATACAATGAAGAGCGTTTCGAGGACGTGCCCCTTTCCCGGGTGGAAAAAATGCTGAAGACTCTTTTGAAGCGAGAATTTCCACGCAGCACCAAGATACGGCTTTACACCCTTGGGGAGTTTGACGAAGCCGCCTGGCGGGATACCAGACGCAAGGTCTTGTAGCCTGTTTACGGTTGCTGTAGCCGGGTGATGATATCCTGCGCCACCTGCTCTACGGCGGCGTCGACTGCGGGCGTACAGGGCGATTGTGGTGTTTCCGGCAAGGCCGCTTCAATGAGGATTATACGGATTTCATCTGGTATCTCTGCAGGGTAGAGGACCCTGGCTGTTTCCAAAGTTTGCCCCAGCGCTATGGCGTGGGAGTTCACGGGGTCACCGGCTCCGGTAAGCTCTGCGGCTGCGATTTCACGCACCTCCCCGGGGCTCCCTCCAAGTCTGCTGGCGTCAACGATAAAAGCCCTGCGACAGCCTCTCAGGGCCTCCATAATCGCAAACCCCACAGTGTAATAACTGGCGACGTCGGCCTCCACCTGGGAGGAAGCAACGGCCTCCTCTATACGCCTGGCCACTTCCAGCCCTGCGCGGTCATCCCCCATCACGGGGTTGCCAATGCCTATGACAACGTTTTCGCGCTGCATGCTTTTCTCACTGTGCTCGTGTTCACGCCAGAAAGCAGCACTACGCCATGGCGAGCCGCAGCTCAAGGGGGAAGTGCGGCAGTCTTCAGGCAGCCACTTGGCCTTGGAGCCCGAATGGTCTATGGTTCAAAATGGAGTAAATAGAGTTGTGCCAAGGAGAACGATATCTGCTTGAATGGAAAGAAAGAATGGAGCTACTGCCATGCACCATGAAAAAAGCAACATGCTGGATGTCCGCCAGTTTCTTTGTTTTGAATTGGGGGTGTGCCATATGCCATAGATTTGGGCACGGTGAAAGAAATTGAGCGCAAGCTCGACCTTACGCGGCTGCCGGAAGTGCCGCCTGAGGTTGATGGCGTGGTGGAGTGGCGCGGCCGCGCAATACCGCTATTGAACCTCTGGCATCGGCTGGGTGTAGCGCCGCCGGTTGATGAACGTGAACGCCCTGTAGTTGTGCTGGATATGGATGGCGAATTCATCTCCTTTGCCGTGGAGACCATGCCGGAACTGTGCACCCTGCGTGAAGACCAGGTGATGCCTCCGCCTGAATCCACGGTTTCCAGGGGGCAGGAGCTCATCACCAGCATGGGGCGTTTCGATGACGACTCCCTGGTGATGATTTTGGACGCCGAGGCCCTTGCCTCCAGCGTGCGCGGCGCCTCGGACTGAGTTTTTCAGGGCATTATTTCTTCTTTTCCCTGGCGTCCAGCACCAGCAGGACAATCTGGATAAAAGCTGTTGGGGCCAGGCTGCAGCCTATAATGAGTTGCCAGCCCACCAGTCCCGGATTTCCAAGAGCCAATACTTCCGACAATACAGGCAGCCACACTGCCAGCAAAAGCAGCCCGATGCAGATGCCGAGCGCTCCCCATACAAAAGGATTGCGCGTGACGACATTGTTTATGGGGTTGGTGCCAATGCCGCGCATGTTGAACACATGCCAGAGACGGGCAAAGGCCAGTGTCAGGAAGGAAATCCCGACAGCCTGCTTTTGCGGCATTTCAAAGTGGTACAGCGCCAGGGCAAAGCTGACCAGCACCGCCGCGGTGATAACGGCAGCGTATCCGGACATGCCCCACCAGTGTGCGCCCGTGATGATGGATTCTCCCGAATCACGCGGCGGCCGGCGCATGGCTGCGTCGTCTGCGTGCCCCATGCCCAGGGCAAGGGCGGGAAAGACATCCCCCAGCATGTTCAGATAAAGAATCTGCAACGGTAACAGAGGCAAGGGCATGCCAAGAAGCATGGCCACGGCCACGATGGCGATTTCAGCCATGTTTCCGGAAAGCAGAAAGATGATAAAGCGGCGGATATTGTTAAAAATGCCGCGCCCCTGCTTGATGGCCATGACAATGGTGGAGAACGCGTCATCCTTCAGCACCATGGCTGCGGCCTCGCTTGCTGCCTGGGTGCCGCGCTTGCCCATGGCGATGCCGATGTCGGCCTTTTTCAGGGCAGGGGCGTCGTTCACGCCATCACCCGTCATGCCCACAACATCTCCCTGATTTTGCAGCAGTTCAACCAGCCGCAGTTTTTGTTCGGGAGAAACACGTGAAAAGACAGTAGCCGAGGTAAGGCGCTCGATTGTTTCCGGGGGCGCCTGCGCCCCCCATCCGTCATCGGTGCCGATTTCACTGCCGTGGATGGGTTCTGCGCCTTGGGGGGCAAGGCCCAGTTCACTGGCGATGGCGGCGGCGGTGTGGGCCTGGTCTCCTGTGACCATGATGACGCGGATGCCGGCATCGTGACATTCGGCAATGGCGTCCGCCACGCCATCACGCGCGGGGTCTTGCAAGCCCACAAGGCCCAGGAGCGTCAGCCCTTCATAGGGAGGGGTGTTTTCGTCGTTGGTCAGTTTGCGCGCCAGGGCCAGCATGCGCAGCCCTCTGGAGGCCATTGCCCTGTTCGTTTCCTCCCAGCGCTCTCTGCCCTGATCGTCAAGAGGTGTCAGGGCGTCATCTTCCAATACGGAATCGCAGTGTTGCAGCACGGCTTCGGGCGCTCCTTTCACTGCAACCAGCACGGAGCCGTCTTCATTGTTCGCAAGGCGATGGTAGGTGGCCATCATCATGTTCTCCTGGGAAAAAGCCACCTCGCGTAATTCAGCAAATTGCTGCAACAGGTCCGCACGGTCATAGCCTGCGGCGGCGCCCGCCTCCAATAGCGCAATTTCCAGGGGATCGCCCAGGCTTTTTTCCCCTGAGCCGCCACGGTCTCGACCGAGTTGGGCGTTGTTGCAGAGCACACCCACCCGTATCGCTTCCCACACTTCCTGGCGGGGCGAATCCTGGGCGGGATGAAGTGTCTCTCCATTATATGTAAATGCGCCCGTTTGCTTATCAAAAGAAGTGTAACAGGACTTTTCGCCACAATCTCCAGCATGGGCAAGCTGCGACAAGTGCATGCGATTTTCCGTCAGGGTGCCGGTCTTGTCCGTGCAGATGGCGCTGACAGCGCCAAGGGTTTCCACAGCAGAAAGTCTTTGCAGCAGGGCGTTGCGCTTGGCCAGCCGCCACATGCCCCTGGCCAGGGCTATGGTGGCCACCACGGGCAAACCTTCGGGAATGGCCGCCACTGCCAGAGCAATGGCCGTCTCGATGACCAGAAACAGTTCCATGCCAGTGAGTACGCCCACAAGAGCAACCACCACCGTAATGGCCACTGTGACGAAAAGCAGCCGTCTGCCCAGGCGGTCGAGCCGTTTTTCCAGAGGCGTGTCTTTTTGTTCGGCGTCTTCGGTCAGTTGGGCAATGCGGCCGAGTTCGGTGTGCATGCCCGTCGCTGTGACAACGCCATGGCCGGAGCCGGCCGCCAGGGTGGCGCCCTTGTAAAGCATGCAGCTTCGTTCGGCCAAAGGGGCGTCTTCCGGAGCTGGGTCCAGATTCTTGGCCACGCTCATGGATTCCCCCGTCAGAAGAGCCTCGTCGGCCTGCATCTGGGCTTCTTCAATGACACGGAGGTCTGCGGGAATCACGTCTCCTGCTTCAAGAACCACAATATCGCCGGGCACGAGTTTGGCCGCCGGAATCTCTTTGGCGCTGCCGCCACGAATAGTGCGTGTTTTGGCCTGGCCGAGCTTTTCCAGAGACTCCATGGAGCGAACTGCTTCGAGTTCGGTGAAAAAACCGATGATGATATTGAAGCCTATGGCCACGGCAACGGAAGCGGCTTCGAGCCATTGGCCGAAAACCGCGGATAACCCCATGGCAATGGCCAGCAGCAGTACGATGAGATTGCGAAATTGCTCCACGAATATTTTCCAGGCAGGCGTTGTCTTCTTTTTCGCCAGCCTGTTGGGGCCGTATTGCTTCAGTCGCGACGCTGCCTCCCCAGGGGCCAGCCCGCTTTCCAGAGAAGTGCCGAGCGCGTCCTGCACTTCTTGGGCGGAGAGGGTCCAGGGGGCGTTTACCGCAGATGCATTATGGGGGCGGGGGGGTGCTTCACTCATTGTTTCGAGTCACTTCCTTTGTTGCTTTTTTGTGCTGCATCGTCTTCATTGCTACGCAATGAACGTACAATGCGGGGCGTGCCCACCATGGCGAGCAGCAGCAGAAAAATGCCGATGAAAAGAGGCGTCAGACTTCCCGTGGCTACGGATCCACCCACAAGCACCAGGGGAATGCCCTGGGCTACCTGTACGGGCCAGGCAACGGCCAGAATCAACCCCAAAGACCCGCCGCCAAGGGTTATGGTGAAGTTCTTTACCGCGTAGGATAATGCAGGAATAAGCGAAAACATGGCGACCCAAAGCCCTTGATCGCGCTCCGGGATTTGCGGCAGTGAGTGCCCCTTACGTTTGAGGAAATTCGTGATCCAGCGTTGCAACCACCTGGAAAGGAGCCACGTAAGAAAAAGATGCACAGGGGTTGCCACAACAAGGGCGGTAATGCCCCAGACAATGCCGAGCCGTGCTCCCGCCACGACCAGCAACAGGCTCAGGGGGAACCCGAACACCGGGAGTGTAAGCAAAAGCGCAAGAAACAAGGGCAGCGACGTGTGCTGCTCGATGTAATCATGGGCCTTGTCCAACAGCCCGGCATCCCACAAATAATATCCAAGCCCCCCCACAACCAGCAAGGGCGCGATTGAGAGCGCTATGCGAACGTATTTGTTGTGCATCCAACTCTTATCCATTTCTTGACTCCGGAAATTTCTGAGCCGGGGGATCGGCGAAAGACTCCCACCGGCAAGTATTGAACACTATACATGATTGCGCCCCCGGACAAAGGGGAGAAAACGGGGCATTGGGCATAAGGGCATGCCTTTGCTAGCGCCACAGCCCCACGCGGAAACGAGGATCATACTAAGTCACGCTGCAACTACCCGATCTATCCCCCTTTCACCCCCTTTTCATTGCAACAGGTTGGCGTAGGTTCAATAAACGAGAAAACTCAAGAAGCAAGGAGCGGACAGGTGGCTGAAGCATTGCGTGTGCCCAGGGGGGAATACTTCACTGTGAAGCTGTCGATGGGAAATAACGAATCGCACGAGGCGACGAGTGAGCATCATATTCGCTGGATTCGGGTGTATTTCAAGCCTGATGTGGGTAGAACCGTAGAGGTCGCCACCTACAATTTGGCCCATGCTGCAAACCAGAATAAAGGTGCATCCGCCAGATCGCTGGTGGACACGGAGGGCAACGTGCAATGCACGTTGGCAGTGACAACGCCCGGCACCTTGCTGATATGGGCCTATTGCAACCGCCACGGCTTTTGGGAGCGTTCGATGCGGTTGGAACTGGAATACGTGGCCAACATGGAAGAAGCCGAGCGGCCACAGTCGCAGCCTTCCTACTTCAATGGGTGATGGTATGCAGGGACCTGAGAATGGCAGCAATACAAAATTTATTCAGGACAATGCTTCCTGTAATCTTGTCGAAGCCCGCTACCAGGCAATCACTGAAACCTCGGTTGATGCGATTGTAACGACCAACGCGGCCGGGGAAATCATTACCTGGAACAAAGGCGCCGAGAAGATGTTTGGTCATGGCCGCGAAATCGTGGGCAAAAATGTTTTGGAGATTATCCCGGAGCACTACCGGGAAGACCATACCCGCGGTATGAAACGGTACCTGGAAACAGGTGAGAAAAAGCACATTGGCCAGCATGTTGAGCTGGAAGGGCTGCGCGCCAATGGCGAAATCTTTCCGCTAGAGCTTTCGCTTTCCACCTGGGAAGGCGAAGGGTGCCGCTATTACGGGGCCATTATTCGCGACTTGACCGAGCGCAAACGTACCGAATCGTTGCGCGAGGAAGTGCACAGGCTGATGCGCCACGACCTGCGCTCCCCGCTTGTGGGCATTGGTGGTATGGCCCGTTCTCTTTTGAAAAATGACGATCTGAATGAAGAACAGCTCGAGAAGCTTGGTATTATAGAGCACTTGGGAAGCAGGGCCGTCAAGCTGATCGACCGTTCACGCCTGTTGTTGCGCATAGAAAAAGGGGAATTTGAACTGGAGCCCACGGATGTGGACCTTGTGGCCATGCTGCTTTCGCTTGAGCAAAGCTGTTCCCCTGAAGATGGCGCAACGGGCGTGCCCCTGCAGCTCAGCATCCAGGGGCACCCCCTGGATCGGGATCAGGAGCCTGTCATTGCAGTGCAGGGAGACCCCGTGCTTTTGGAAACCATGTTGGAAAATTTGCTGCGGAACGCGGTGGAGGCTTCTCCCAAAGACAGTGACATTGCCGTCGACCTTTCCGAGAAAAACGATGTCGTGGTTGTTGACGTGCACAATCAAGGTGAAGTGCCTGCAAGCGTGCGCAAGCGTTTTTTTGAACCCTACGCCACGGCCGGCAAGGAACACGGTACGGGACTGGGGACCTACAGCGCCAAACTGGTGGCCAATGCGCACGGAGGCGATATCGACTTCACCACCTCTCCACAGGAAGGCACCCATGTGGTTGTTTCGCTGCCAAAAACCGTAAAAGAGCAGAAAAAGGACCCGTCATGAACAAGAAGGCTGGTCTTGATAATACTTTGCTTCCTGCCGTGTCAGGAAAAAGAAAGCAGACAAAAGAAGGGGGCGGCTTCAGGGATGGGCTGAGCGGCTATCTGCGGGAAGTTGGACAGTTTCCCATGCTGACGCCTGAAGAGGAGCGGTTGCTCGCCAATCGTGTTCGCGAGGGGGAGGACCAGGAGGCCGCCTTCAGGCTTGTAACGTCACATCTGCGTCTTGTTGTCAAAATCGCTATGGAATTTCAGCGTGTCTGGATGCGCAGCGTTCTGGATTTGATTCAGGAAGGCAATGTCGGGCTCATGCAGGCTGTCTCAAAATTCGATCCGGACAAGGGCGTGCGCTTTTCCTACTACGCCACCTTTTGGGTCAGGGCTTTCATACTCAAATTCATCAGGGATAACTGGCGCATGGTAAAGCTTGGGACCACCCAGGCCCAGCGCAGACTGTTCTATAATCTGGGTAAAGAGCGGCGCAAGCTGCAGCAGCAAGGGCTGGAACCGGACGCCAGTGCTCTGGCAGCGAGTCTGGACATGGACGAGGAGCAGGTGGAGCAGATGCTGCAACGCATGGATATGCCGGATATGTCCCTGGATGCTCCGCTGGGCGAAGAGCAGGGCGCCACCTTTTTGGATGTGATGCCCGCCCTCGGCCCTGGTGTTGAAGAGCAGGTGGCGTTTTCCGAGCGCAGCGCCCTGGCCAAGGACGAAATAGAATCTGTGTTGCCGGAGTTGAACCCGAAGGAAGCGGATATTTTGCGCGCCAGGCTTTTGCATGACGAGCCTGACACACTACGCACCATTGGTGAGCGTCATGGTGTTTCCCGAGAACGCATCAGGCAGATAGAGCAACGGCTTGTGCAAAAGCTGCGCGATCGCATGGCGGACAGGCACGAGGACATGTTCGCCGCAACGGCCGAGATGGAGTCCTGATGAAGATATTCTGGCTTTTAGGGTGATGCGTGAACTGCATACCCGATGATTACCCTGTCCACCCCCTTGGAATCGCGGCCATGTCGATGCATTGTAGTCAACATGGAGAAAAAAGAAGAAGTGTTTGCAGGTTTGCAACTGTGAAATGAATGCCAAAAAGGTATGTATCCACCCTGAAACGATCGAATATCGTCTCAAGGGTGCATTTGTTTTTGCAAAATAAAAGTTCTTTAGAGGAATTGACATGTATTCAAAAATTGCAGTCATTGGCGCAGGAATGGTCGGGTCGTCTTTTGCTTATGCTGCAGCCATTGAAGGCGTGGCAAATGAAATTGCCCTGATCGACCTTTCATACGAACGGGCGGAAGGGGAGGCCATGGACCTGAACCACTGCCTTTCTTTTCTCAGCCCCATGAACATTTACGCGGCAGGCTACGAGGCCTGCAAGGACGCACAGGTGGTTGTTGTAACCGCTGGAGCTGCAACGCAAGCCGGGCAAAGTCGCCTGGAGGTGGCCGACAAGAATGTGGACATCACGCGCAAAATCGTGGGCAGCATCATGGAGCATGCGGCATCGCCCGTGCTGCTCATGGTCAGCAACCCGGTGGATGTGCTTACCTATACGGCCGTCAAGGAAAGCGGTCTGCCCAAGGAAAGGGTCATCGGCTCCGGCACCGTACTGGACACGGCGCGGTTTCGATATTTGCTGGCGGACAGCTGCAAGGTGGACCCGAGAAATGTCCACGGCTACGTCATTGGCGAACATGGCGACAGCGAACTGGCCCTGTGGAGCAGGGTCAACATTGCCGGTGTTCCTTTGGAGTCGTATTGCGAAGCATCCGGAAAGAAATGTGATAGCGACTTCCGTAAAAACGTCATGGAGGACGTGAGAACCGCCGCATACAAAATTATCGAGCGCAAGGGCGCCACTTACTATGCCATAGGTCTGGGCATGGTGCGTATTGTTGAGGCAATCCTCAATGATCAGAAAAGTGCGCTGTGCATATCCACCCTCGTTGATGGCCAATACGGGCTGAACGATGTCTGCCTGTCGCTGCCGTGCCTTGTCGGCAGAAACGGTGCGGAGCAGATCATCGAGGCCGATATAGCGCCCGAGGAATTGGAAGCCTTGCATAAGAGCGCCGGTGTGCTGCGCGAAACAATCGACAACGTGGGCATTTGAAGCCTCTATGCAGGCGGCGGAAAAAGATGAGTATGTATCGAGGGGGATACTGCAATGGCTGATACTTTTGACGTTATAGTGGCGGGCTCTGGCCCTGCCGGCGGGCATGTTGCCAGGAGATGTAAAAGAGCCGGTCTTTCTGTTGCCGTTGTCGAGGAGAACGGGTGGGGGGGCGTATGCCCTTTGCGGGGGTGCGAGCCAAAGAAAACCCTGGTGGAGGCAGCGCACGCCGTGGACGCCATTCACCGTATGCGGGGCAATGGCGTAACTGGTCAGGCCTCCATAGATTGGGGGGATTTGATCCGCTTCAAGCGTGAATTTACCGAGCCAATTTCTGATGCCGTGAAGAAAGGTCTGGAGAACGCAGACATCGCGACCTATTCCGGGCACCTGGAGTTCACAGGGCCAGACGAGATGCTGGTGCACGAGGCGTCAGGGAGCACGGTTGCCCTGCAAGGGCGGCGTGTTTGTCTTGCAGTGGGCGCAAAGCCCAGGCCATTTTCCTTTCCCGGCGCGGATATGATGGTTGCAAGCCCGGAATTTCTGGAGCTGGAAAGTCTGCCCCGCAGAATCGTCTTTCTTGGCGGCGGCTATGTTTCCTTCGAGTTCACTCTGGTGGCCATGGCCGCTGGCTGCGAGGCCGTGCTTGCAACGCATGGGAATACATTTTTGCGCGCGTTTGACCAGGAATTGGTGGCGCGTTTGCTTGATATCTGCCGGGAGAAAGGGCTGGAGCTGGTCACAAATTTTACTCCCGGAAATCTGGAGCGCAAGGATGGCAAGCTGGTGCTGCATGGCGCTGGTGACGATGCCAGGAGCTTTGAGGCTGACATGATCTTCAATGGTGCGGGGCGCGTTCCCCGTACTGCTGCACTGGGGCTGGACAAGGCCGGCGTCACGTTGGTCAAGGGCGCCGTGGAGGTTGACGATTGTATGCGCAGCACCTCGAACAAGGCTGTTTTTGCCGCCGGAGACTGCAACAACCAGAGCTGGCCCCTGACCCCCGTTGCCGTGCATCAGGCAGACGTGGCGGTCTACAACATTCTGCAGGACCTTGGCATCGAATACCCGACAGGTCGCGAAAAGGTGCACTATGCGGGGTTGGCAAGCGCTTTGTTCAGCGACCCTCCCCTAGGACGTGCGGGCATGTTGGAGCACGAAGCCGCCGAACAGGCCAGGAAGGAAGGATTCTCCTTGAAAAGTTACAAGGGAGATGCCTCGGAGTGGGCTGAATACCGCCGTATAGGGCGCAACCACGCCGGATATAATGTGCTGGTGCGCGAAGACACGGGGCATATTCTGGGCGCGCACTTTCTTGGAGAAGGCGCAGAGGAAATAGTTAGTCTGCTGGGGTTGGCCATCAGGCAGGGTATAACCGTGGACGATCTGATGGATATGCTTTGGGCGTATCCCTCCTTCGCCTATACCCTGCGCTATGTATTTGGCTGACAGGCTGGCGGAAAAACTGAAAAATGTTGCAAAATGCGACATGCTATATAGTATGAAGGATGGAATCTTTGTTCTATCCTAAACCGAGGAATAAAAAAGGAGGCGCACAATGCGCGGGGGTGATCTGTATCAGAGCGATGACTGGAAAAATGAAAAACATGTACCTGTTATCGATGCCCCTGACAGTGTGAAAGAAGGTGAATTTTTCGACGTAAAGGTCACTCTGGGTAAGGAAATCGCCCACCCCAACACCACAGAGCACCATATCCGTTGGGTGCGGCTGTACTTCAAGCCCGAAGGCGACAAGTTCACTTATGAAATCGGAAGTTTCGAGTTTGCGGCGCATGGTGAATCGGTACAAGGCCCCAACACTGGCCCTGTCTATACCCACCACGAGGTTGCCGCATCCATGAAGATAACCACGCCCGGGCACATCATTGCCACGGCATACTGCAACATCCACGGTCTGTGGGAGAACAGCAAGGCTGTTTCCCTGGCGTAGAAGGGTAGATGCAAGAAGGGTAATGGAGCCTGGACGCAACACAACAAGCCCAGGAGGGAAGCCAACATGGAAATGAAGACGATAATCTGGCCGACCGACCTGTCGGACAACTCAATCAAGGCGATACCGCATCTGCAATCACTTGCGGAAAAATATGATGCTCGTGTCCTGGCTATGTATGTGGCTGTGGATTTGTGCTCTTACTTTCCTGCATACGGTAATTACCCGAGTAAGGATGTAGTGCGCGATTTCCAGAGCTGGGAGTTGGAGCAGGCCAAGGCAAAACTCGAGAGCATATGTGAAGCTGAGCTGAAGGCTTGCCCTGACGTGCAGGTGCGTCTGGTTCAGGGACGCCCTGCCGATGCTATTCTGGAAACCATCGAAAAGGAAAAGGCTGATATGGTCGTAATGACCAGCCGCGGCCACGGCGCCATCGACAAACCTGGAACCGACCCAGGCTTGGGCGCGGTTGCCAAGGAAGTTCTGGAACGTTCGCCTGTGAGTGTGATCACAGTGAACCCCTTCCAGGCAGGCCGCATGGCCGTTCAAAAATGATATATACGCCGGGGCGGGAGATCATCCCGCCCCGGTATTGATGTTCCCGCCATCTATTTTCATTTCCTCGAAATAGAGGAAACCTTCCCCTTTTTGTCCGTTTTCGTCCTACACGTGTTTACGCATAGTTCCTACACCAGGTGTGGTGCTTTGCTGATAGTCGCGCATGTCTGCCGCAGGTAGTTATATGACCATGACGTACCCCCCTTTAAGGTCTGCCCGGTTTAGCTGTTTGGCCGTCAATGGGTGGCAACAGGGGGTGGGGAGGCATATATGTTTGACAAATATAAATGTATTCCAAACAGATTCCATAACGAAAATCATGTGTCGATGGATGAGAAGACCCTGGTGCCTCTTTTGCGCACACTGGTCGACAGGCAGCAATTGCTTGCCGTTCGCTACG
The DNA here is from genome assembly GCF_055388615.1 of Desulfovibrio biadhensis. Classification (NCBI taxonomy): domain Bacteria; kingdom Pseudomonadati; phylum Thermodesulfobacteriota; class Desulfovibrionia; order Desulfovibrionales; family Desulfovibrionaceae; genus Desulfovibrio; species Desulfovibrio biadhensis. Next base: position 577,711 of record NZ_AP042477.1, on the reverse strand, counting down.
ACGCCAACGGGAAGCTGACATGGGTCAATGACGCCTACTGTGCATATTGTCGTATGGAACGAGATCACCTTTTAGGCCGCAATTTTATCCATAGAATTCCAATGGAGGATTTGCTGCGGGTCAGTAAGGCGGTGATGTCTCTTTCACCACACCATCCTTCTTGTGCCATCCAGCATGAGATGTTGCAGTATGATGGCGAATTGCGGACCCATCTGTGGGTGCACAGGGCCACATTTGACGCGGAATCGACTACGCCCACCTACGCAGGTGTAGGCTATGATATTACAACTGTGCTTAACAATTTTGAATTATTGAGGAATAAAGCCAGAGAGCTTGATTCGCATGCAAGAGAATTGCTCACCAACCATCGGAACGAAGCGTTTGTTGCCCGAGGTGGGGTGTCTAGCATCGCATGAGCAGGAAGTCTTGTATGATACTGTTATGGGAGAGTTAAAATGTCGCAAAGTGCAGAATCCATGACGAAAGGCCGGGACATGCAATCCGGGATGTTGCCGCCAATGAAGAAGAGTGGCACCGGCTCAGACGCCATGAAGCCGGAGCGCGAACTCCCTATGCAACTATACCAATCACTTTTTGAAGACGCGCCTCATGGTGTTGTCCTGGTAGACGAGGCTGGGCATGTACTGGAAGGGAACAAGGCCGCCCACTCCCTGTTTGGGAGAAATGGCGATCTGGTGGGCGCATCCCTTTCTGATCTGCTTTCCCCAGGGCAGGGTAAGCTGTTGCTGGAAATGCTTGCCGGCTTGAATGAAGAGCAACACGCGTGTTTTGTTGAAGTCAACAGCAGTACCGGGGCGGTCCCTGTCCAGGTGTACATTGGGCCACTGGAGACAAAGAACGGTTCTACCAGACTTTACCGCCTGTTTTTTGAGGATAAAAGCGACCACAAGGCCCTGGAGGAGCGCTTGCAGCGCAAGGAGGCCCTGGTCGAAGAAATGCAGATCACGCTGCGCAATGTCATGCGCTCTGCCAGGCAGGACAAGGAAGAGCTGGAGAAAGACCTTAGCCATTTCATCAAGGTGGATATTCTGCCAACCCTGCGCAGGATGTCTGTGGAGCACTCCCCCGAGGTTCGACAGAACTATGAGGAAGTCATCGAAGAACAGCTTGGGGATCTTTCCAAGGCGCATGAGCAGGAACCTGATCCGCTGTTCTATGATCTTACGCCCACAGAGCTGAAGGTGTGCGAATATATTCGTGTTGGGCACGCCACAAAGGAGATTGCAGAAACCATGCATCTGGCCTTTGAAACTGTGCAGACACACAGGAAAAACATCCGGCGCAAGCTTGGTCTCAAAGGGCGTAAGGTCTCCCTTTACATGTTTTTGCGCTCGCGGGGCCGTATGACATGATGCCGCGCCGGCAATTTTCGTAATAGTCCCTCACACACGGCCGCCCCTCTTTTTCGATTTCGCCTCGAAAAAGAGGGGCGGTTCGTTTTTTTTGCTCAATCGTTGGCGTGAGGGCGTCGTATGTGTCGTGGAATTTTGCGGACAAGGGTTTCCAGCTCTGCAATGTCCTGATCGTCCACTACTTCTGGCGGGGCATATCGCACTTTTGCATACATTTCAGCTATGTGCGTAACAGGCTCGCAAAGGTCGGGTCTTTCATTTTCCAGTCGTTGCACGAGTGTGGCGGCATACTCCATAGGGCCTTGCCAGTGGGGGCGCGGCAAGCCATTACGAGCCATTTTTGCGCAGAAGCGCTCCCATAAGAGAACTGACTTCTCGTTGTTGGCTTTTCGTGCAAGAAATTGAAGGGATAACCCTCTGCGTACCAGCACCAGAACCAGAAAGCTGAGGGCAAGCACGCTCAGCACAAGCGTCACGCCTATCAGTATGCGCTCCAGCCGAAGGTTGCCTATGCCCATTCCAAGGGCGCGCAGAATGCGATTGATAACGCCGCGTTGATCCCAATAGCTATAGCCGAGGACGGTGCGCTCCCATTGGTAATTCAAGGAATCCAAACGCATGGATATGGCGCGGAGCCAGGGCGGAAGCTCCTGCAAGGCGCCGTCCGGCGCACCCCCGCTATTGGCAAGGGCAGCCAGCAGTCCTTGGTCCAGCCGCTCCGGCGCAACCATGGCCGTGGGGTCCAGGCGCACCCACCCCTGCCGCGCTATCCACGCCTCCACCCAGGCGTGGGCGTCTGACTGACGGACCATGAGATAGCCGCCTACCGTGTTTTCCTCCCCTCCCAGATAGCCGACAACGACCCGGGCCGGAATGCCGGCGGCGCGCAGCAAGAATGTCATGGCAGAGGCATAATGCCCGCAGAATCCTTTTTTGGTTTCGAACAGGAAGGTGTCCACGGGGTCTTGGTCTGCATCGATTGCTGGTGGGGTGAGCGAATACAAAAAGCCTTGATTGTGAAAGTATTGCAGACACCTGTCTATTACCCCTTGTGGGGATTGCTCTTCTCGGAGCCATGTCTGGGCCAGGGCTCGTGCATTTGGGGCGGCGTCTTCAGGCAGTCTGAGGCCCCGAAGGTAGCCGAAGTGGCTCAAACCGTCAGATTTATGGTGCAAAAAAGAGGTCATGGTGAAGCTGCGTGTGCGTGTGACATCAAACCGGGAGCGCAAGGTATGGTCCACCTGCAGGACCGCCCACCCCAGGCCGGATATGGGCATGTCCAGGGTGAAGAGCCATCGCTGGCCGTTTGGCTCCTGCATCACTCTGTAGGTGATGGGAGAACTGCCCGTGATGGATGCGTAGGCTTTTGGCAATTGCTGGGGTGCTTGCCAGCTTCTGCCGTCGAAATCCCACAGTACTATCCCCCGCCAGTAGAGCATGCTCCGCGGTGGCGTGGCGCTTTCAAAGTTCACCCGAAAAGCAAGCTCCCTGTTCAATACGAGGTTCGATATATCTCCAGGGGCAAGAACGTCACTTACGCCGCTCAACGCACCCTGGGTGGAAAAGCCCAGAAGGCCGCCGGGAAAACGCGGGAATACAAGGAAAAGGGCCAAGGCCAGGGGGGCTCCTTGCAATAATAAACGCAGCGATATCCTCAAGGATTCGGCGGTGTGTGTTTTTTCGTGGGTGGTGCGCAGCAGGGCAGCGCCCAAGGTGATGAGCGCTCCCATGGCGAAAAGCGCGGTTATCAGGCTTTGGGAAAAGAACAGGCTGAAAATGAGCAGGAAGCTGGTCAACAGCAGTGTGGTGACGGCGTCACGGCGGGTGGTAATTTCCAGGGGCTTGAGCGCCAGCAGTACGGCCAGCATGGAGACACCGGTCTTCAGGTTCAGGGAAGCGCCATAACCAAGAAAAAGCAGCCCGGCAGCGCCGAGCGCCAGCAGGTTTCTGGTCACTTTTGGGGGGCGTCGCCACCCTTTATGTATGCCCAACAGCAGATAGCTCCAGGACGCCAGGCAGAGCAGTGTCACCCCTGCCGGGAGTTGAAACATGTGCGGCAGGTAGGCTGTAATGACAGCCAGAAGCACCGCCCCTAGATAGGGAGAATCAAAGTATGGCGATTCGCTTTCAGCCACGGGGGCTCCCTGTTGCTTCAACTGCATCGATTCGGAACAGGGCCAGGGCTTGCAGGCACCGGCGCAGGTGCGCCTCACCCTGGGCGGCGGGGATTTTTTCATCCGGCAAACGCAAGGAAAAATGCTCCCCAAGACCATGCGCCTGCAAGGCCTGGCGGCAGAGCATGGAGAGCCGCTCCTCTTTGCCGGTTGCGGGCAGGCTTTCAAAGTCCAGTTGGATGGCGCCGCCTTTTCGTCCTTCAAATTCCTTGGTCAACAGGCCGTGCCCCCGCATGGATGCCTTCCAGTCGATGCGTTGCGGCACGTCGCCGGGCGTGTATTCACGCAGCCCGGCAAAATCTTCAACGTCGGGGCCGCCACTGGAGCCGGCGCCTTGTCCGCCTGTGCCGCGAGGGAGCGGCAAGTCCAGGGGATAAGGAGCAGGGTAGACCAGGCAAGACGCTGTGACGCTTTTTTTGACATGTACCTTGAAGATACCCAGGGGGTACTGTGTGGCGAGGTGCAAATCCGGTGGGTGCAAAACCCCACGCCTGGGGGCTGGCAGAAGCAAGGAGGCCTGGGTGTCGCCCTTTGCGGGGATATCTACAGTGACGGGGGCGCTCCCTGGCAGAGAACAATCTATGGAGCGCCCTGCCGTGGGGCCGGACATGCAAAGCATGTAGGTGAAGCTGGCTTCCTGTCCTGCAAAAACAGGGTGGGCGCTACAGCCGCGAATTTCAATACTGCGAAGCTGGGCCCTGGCTGTCAGCAAAGATACGGCAGCCATGCTCAGGAGCAGGAACGTGATTAAAAATCCCAGATTGTTTCCGTAATTGGCGCTGCCTAAAAGCATGCCCACAAGACTCAGAAAGAAGAATCCTCCATACGCAGTGGGGCGTACGCGCAAACGCAAAAGCGAAGAATCCGGGGCTGTGGTCGCTGTCATGCTGCATCAATAACACAAAACCACAGGAACAGGGGAAGCGGGGCGTTTTTCGTCTGCCGCCGTTGGTCAGACTGCGCCCAATTGTAAAGAGCGCTTCCTTATGCAAACAAATGGAAGAATCAATCCTGCTGGCTGTCGCCCTGTTTTTTGAGCTGTTTGAAGGACGCCACGTTTTCCTGGCTGCGCTCGTTGAACCCGCTTTGCAGGTGCTCGAGCCCGGGGATGCCAAAGGCGTTTTCGTGCAGGGTTCTGTTGTGTGCGTCTTCACAGTCAGGGCCGTGGCGCATCACGCAGTAGGCGCAGTATGGATAATAAGGGGCGTCAGCATCGATTGTCGCGCGGATTCTGCGGTAGTGCTCCCCGTTCCAGACGGCCTTGAAGCCATCCTTGAAAAAGCCGAGTCGCTGCTTCCAACAGTAATAGCAAATGCGCAGGGAGCCGTCGGTATCTATCTGGCAGAACTGCCACGGACGCAGGCAGGGTGCGGGGATGCGCCCCTGGCCGGGAAGGGCGGGGGTCACCAGTTTTAGGCCGAGTTCGTCCGCCTTTGCGCCTGCTTCGGCAAAGACTTCGGCGGCCAGCTTGGGGTGATTGTACAGGGATTCGTCGAAATCCAGATCGTTGGCCACGTTCAGGTATTTGACCTCGATCTTGTAGAGGCCGAGCTTTGCGGCCAGTTCCACCGCGGCAGGAAGCTCATGGGCGTTGGAGCGCATGATGGCGAAACGGAACCAGAGTCTGGGGAAAAGTTGTTTTTTGCTGCGCTTCAGGCTTGCAAGCCGGTCGATGTTTTCGACAATGGTTTCAAAACGCGCCCCGCGCCGGATACGCTCAAGGGTTTCCTTGGTGGCGCCGTCAAAGGAGATACAAAGCTCCTGCAGGCTTTGGTCCTGGACCATCCACTTGGCCACGCTTTCGTCCAAAAGCATGCCGTTGCTGGTCATGGTGGCCAGGGTGCGGTATTTGCGCGCGAGCAAAAGGGCTTCGCGTATCCGAGGGTAGAGCAGCGGCTCCCCTCCGGAGCAAAAAAAGACTGTGCAGGCAGTGGGAAAAAGCTCCTTGGCGATGCGCTCGTACAACTCGAAGTCCATCCAGTACGCTTTTTCCAATGATTCGTAGGAAATACAGAAAATACAGCGAAGATTGCAGGCCTTGGTCAGGATAATATCCAGCGACGCAGGCATGCCCCACGGTTGTGGGCGCCTGAGTTTGCCGGCAAGGGTAACGCGTGCTGCGTTGGCCATGGCGGCGGGATTGATGCAACGTGCCTGTCCAAGCGTGGTGCTCAGGGTATTGAAAATGCGCATGTAGTTCGTAGTGTTTTTGATTCCGTCTGTCGGGGGCGGCTTGCAGGCGGGAGTTCAGCTTGTTTTCTGGGATAATGTCAGAATTTTTTGCACAAGGGTGCTATCCAGCCCTTTTTTATTGAATTCATCGAGAACGATCTCAAGCGCTTTGTCCACAATGTCCGAGCGGCTTGGCCGATCGCCGAGCCTGTCTTCGAGCAGACGTGCAATTTTTGATCGCGCAGCGCCCAGACTGTCCAGGTTTTGCTCGGAAATCAGGTGGGTGGCTTTTCTGCGGGGGGTGGTGCGCACTCCCTGCCCGGCCTTGTGGACGCCTGGCTTATCAGGGGCGCCCTGGGGTGTCATATCGCCAGGGGCGGCGTCCTGCATTGGAGCGCTGCGGTATATGAGTTCGCTCAAACCTTCGAAACCAGTACGGTGGTCTTCCACTGCCTGGGTAAGAACGTCCTCGAGCACGTCGCGTATGCTATTTCGCTCGACCATTTGAATACCTGTAAATAGGGGTGCTGGATATCAGGAGGCCCCCCCAGCTTCCCGAAACGAATCGAAGCAGCTTGCCCGGTTGCAGCGGCAAGCTGTTTGCGACAACCTGCTCCAGAGCGTAGACGGACGCCCTGCTTTCGTCAATATGCGGCGATTTGCTGTCTGCGCCTGCCCTTACTCAGAGCAGGGCGTCCCCATCCGTCACCTTGCGGACCAATGCCTTGTAATCCACCACGCCGCTTGAATCGTCGTCATACTCATAGATTGTCTGGCCGTATGCAGGAGCTTCGGAAAGGCTGGGGTCGTAGCGGACTGGCGTGCAAAGATAGTCGGCGTAAAGTTCCTTGAGCTTTTCGTAAATGTCCACTCGGCTGGAGATTTTGTAATCCAGAAAAGTGGGCACGATGTAGGTGATGCCCAGATCGTTGCGGTATTTCTGGATGGTGGCAAGGCTTTTGGAAAATTCGGAAAGACCTTGCAGGCTCATGACCTCCAGGGAAACGGGAATGAGGATTTCCTTCACGAAAAAAAGCACGTTGACCGTGATGGGGTCCCACCCGGGAGAAGAGTCGACTATGATGAAGTCGAAGTGGGTTTCAAAGGGCTCGAGAGCTTCGGCAAGGGTCAGTTCGCCGCCAAAGTCCTTGCGGTCGATGAGCCGTTTGAGGCCTGCGAGGGAGCGCCCCCCCGCCAAAAGCCAAAGACGTTCGCGGGCCTTGTGCAGTGCCTTTTGCGGGGAAACTTCCTTGGCGACGAGCTCGGCCAGACCGTACTCAGGTTTGACGCCAAGCATATAACTGGACTGCCCTTGTGTGTCGGTGTCCACCAGGAGGACCTTGTAGCCTGCCGTGGCCAGTCCGGCGGCCAGATTAACAGACGTGGTGGTCTTGCCAACACCGCCCTTGCTGAGAATAACGCCGATGGAGCGGGCCTTTTGTTTTGGCTTGGGCCGCTGCGTCATATGTTTTTTGGCAGCCGCAGCTGTCTGCTTGTCCGGTGGCGGCAAATGGGGCGTGGGCTCCGGCGCACCGGCTTCAGGCGCGGCCTCGGCGGTCGTCTCGCCGGTGGTATCTGCAAGGGGAGCGGTCGACTCTTCCTGCTTTGGCGCTGCAGATGCATTGTTAGCGGCTGCGGCAGCTTCCTTTTTGCGGCGCTCTTTACGCCCCTCATCCATATCCTGTGTGTCTTCCGGGGCTGCAGAAGTGCCAAGGAAGCCAAGCTGGTCCAGGTGCAGGGTAAACCGGTGGCCGCATGAGCGGCACAGTGTCGTGACCCGGGGTTTGTCCCTAGGGATCAGCTTGTCGTCAACATTGCGTGTAATACCGCAATTTGGACAGGTAATTTCCATCTTCAGCCTCCAGGGCGCTGTTGACGCAGGGTATCCGTTAGACCACCGCGCGATGATACAGTTGCCGCAATCACTTGCGAGAATAGCATATTGAGACGTAAAACGCCATAATCCTTAGCACAGAAATTGCTCACCTTTGATGACGAGAATTATACCGACATCAATTCCATGCGCATAGACGCATGGCGTAAGCTGAAGCAGCACGGTATATACTGCTGTATGAAAATTGTAGCATCACCTTTGCAGTCAGAAAAGCATGTGCGCTCACGCAACAATGCGCCAAGGGGCACAATTGCATGTGGCGCGTAACAGGGCTGCAATATAAATGAGCAAGGCCGGCTTGCCCCACGGAAAATCCGGCCAGACAATACAGCACCGCCCACACCGTTTTGTCAATGACGACACCCATAACTGCAGGGCGCGGCGAAAATCCATCTTTCAGACTGAGCTCGGGGAGAATCCAATCTTATTAAAGTGATCTTTATCCCAAGCCTTGCAAGCGCACATGGAAATAGTATATGCGGAGCAAAAGAGCGTCGCACCTGGCCAAAGCTCTTCAGAAACAGGTGTGTCGCTGTGTCATGGTTCCTCACCATGCGCCAGTGGAGAGCGCCGTTTATTCGGTTCCGGGTTGGCCATGCGAGGGGCGAAGAGCAAAGCAAATTTAAGGAGATCTGTTATGGCCATTGTTATCGATGAAGATGCATGCATGGGTTGCGAATCCTGTGTCGAAATGTGCCCCGACGTTTTCGAAATGAATGCTGATGGCGACAAGGCCGTGGTCATTAATCCCGACTCCGACGCTGACTGCGTTGAAGAATCCATCGACGCCTGCCCCGCTGAAGCCATTTCCAAGAGCTAGCCGTGTTTTGACGTCGTCTCCTTTGTACGACGTCGCGTGAACGATCGCATCTGAAAGCCCCCTGTGCGGATAAGCACAGGGGGCTTTCAGTTTTTGATACAAAAAAAACTCATCCCTACTTGCCTGTGCAAACGCATTCGGTTATTTTACCAATTTATATGGGAGCATGTATAACATTGGATTAAAAAGCAGTTCTTTTGGAGCAGATATGAAATTCAGAGCTAAATTCCTAATCCCTGCGTTATTACTTCTTATTGTTGGTATGTCAGTGATGACGTGGTTAGCTTACAAAAAGAGCATAGTTACCTTGTCGTCACAGACAAATGAGATGTTGAGAGGGTCAGTAGATAGTCTTCTTTCCTCGATTGATCTGTGGGTAACAGGGGCTAACAATGAAGTTCTCACATTGTCAGGTGCATATAATGTTGTTCAGGCTATAACAAACAGTCAAAATGAAGAAATAGTAAGCGAAACTAATAAGTATTTACAAAAAGTTTTGAAAAGGCACGCTTCTTTTGACAGCCTTGCGTTGGCTAATACAAAAGGTATTATTGTCGGCGGTACGCTTGATGAGCTGCAAGGGCTGGACTTGAGTAATCGTGATTATATTCAAGAGGCCTTGGCTGGCAAAAATTATATATCAAAGCCAATAATAAGCCCTGTAAATGGCAGGGCCGTATTCGTTATTTCCGCACCCGTATACGCAGATGGTAAACTTGTCGGAGCTGTAAGTGCTGGTATTCGCATCTCTGCATTTGCCGAAAATCATGTCAATACGCTCAATACAGATGATGTTTATGCGTATATCTTGGCTCCGGATGGCCTTCTTTTGGCGCATCCGCAAGCTGATTTGATTGCCAAACTCAATGTGTTCACGGAAACGGACTACGGAAAGAAAATGGCCAACCAGGATGAGGGGGTTATTGAAACCGAATCGCTGGGTGTCGAAAAACTAATCTTCTTTACAAAATCCAAGATTACTGGATGGACCCTGGGGATGGCGTTTGTCAAAGAGGCTGTACTTGCACAAGCCAAAGACCTGGGACTGTTTATTCTTATCCTGTCCGCCAGCCTGTCGGTTGTCATGGGCCTTGGTATCTGGATCATCCTCACCCTAAGCGTGCTAAGTCCCATAGGGAAGCTTGATGCAGCGGCCATGCGTATCGCCGGGGGAGACCTTGATGTCGATATGAAATCCGACAGAAAGGATGAAATTGGCAGCTTGCAGGGCGCAATGGATACCATGGTCGTTACGCTGAAAACGAAAATCGGAGAAGCCGAGGAGCAGTCGCGCCTGGCTGCCACGGAAACAGAAAAAGCCACGGCGGCAATGGCGGATGCCGAAAAAGCACGAGAAAAAGCTGAAAAGGCCAAGGAAGAGGGCATGCTGCTGGCGGCGGAGCAACTTGAAAACATTGTGGCTTCCATAACCTCTGCTTCGCAGACGATTTCACAGCAGATAGAGCACGTGAGCAAGGGCTCGGAAGAACAAGCCAGCAGGGTGGGCGAAACTGCCGCGGCCATGGAAGAGATGAACGCCACTGTGGTCGAAGTGGCGCAAAATGCTTCTGAAGCTGCGGGCATGGCTGGTGAAGCAAGGCAGAACGCAGGCAATGGTTCATCTATCGTGGCCAAGGTCATCAAGGGCATTGGCGATGTGCAGACAACGGCCATGGCGCTCAAGGATGACATGACCAACCTGGGCGAGCAGGCCCAGGGCATCGGGCAGATAATGAATGTTATCTCCGACATTGCGGACCAGACAAACCTGCTTGCGCTGAATGCCGCCATCGAAGCGGCACGGGCTGGTGAAGCCGGCCGAGGATTTGCAGTGGTGGCCGACGAAGTGAGAAAGCTCGCCGAGAAGACCATGAGCGCAACCAAGGAAGTGGGCGACGCAATCGCCGGTATTCAGCAGAGCACGAAGAAGAACGTTGAAAACGTGGATATGGCAGTGCAGAACATTGATGCTGTGACCACGTTGGCGGGTGATTCCGGCCAGGCCTTGGAGACCATTGTAAGCCTTGTCGAGCAGACTTCGGACCAGGTCAGCTCCATTGCTACTGCTTCCGAACAACAATCGGCAACCACGGAAGAGATCAACCGCAGTGTTGCCGATATCAGCCGTATTTCCACTGAGACGGCAGACAACCTGCGGCAATCAGCAGACGCCATTGCCGACCTTGCCGCACAGTCCGAGGAGTTGCGACGTTTGATCGCTCATATGAAGTCAGGCGACAACGCCGCGTAACTGAACGGGTTTCGTTCCCGTCGTAGTCGTTTTTTGCAAGCTATGTGCGCTGCCTTCTTCATCAGTAAAGGAGAAGGCAGCGCACTTTTTTTATGGGGCCATAACGCTACGTTATATGCAAGACAGGGTGCTGACTTTTCCAACACCCTTTACGCCTTTGCTCCTTTGCGCTAACAATCGCCGGAAAGTAACTACCATGCATCCGAAAATACGGAATAATTTCTGACGTCAGGAGGATAGAATGTCGCAACATGTGGTCGTAATCGGGGCAGTTGCCCTCGGCCCGAAATCTGCTTGCCGCTTCAAGCGTCTGCAACCCGACGCAAAGGTCACCATGATCGACAAGAGCGATCTCATTTCCTACGGCGGGTGCGGTATTCCCTATTACGTCGGGGGTGAGGTCTCCGAGGCCATGCAGCTGCGCACTACCAGTTTTCATATGCTGCGTGACGAGAAGTTCTTCAAGGAAACCAAAGGCGTCGACGTCATTACCGGCACCGAGGCCGTGTCCATCGACCGCAAAGCCAAGCAAGTGCGTGTCCGGCATCTGGCCACTGGAGAAGAGGAAGACCTGCAGTACGATCAGTTGGTTATTGCGACAGGAGCCACCCCGCGCAAGCTGGGGCTGCAAGGTGAAGAATTGCAGGGCGTTCACTATGTTTCCAATCCCCATGACGCCACCAGAATCCGCGAAGCCGTGACCAAGGGGCAGGTGGAAAAGGCCGTTATCCTGGGGGCCGGGTTCATTGGTTTGGAAATGGCGGAAGCATTCGCCGACATGTGGGAAGTGGAGACGACCGTTTTGGAGATCGCCCCCCAAATTATGCCCAGGTTGCTCAGCCCTGTGCTGGCAAAAATGGCAATGCGCCACATGGAAGAAAAGGACGTCAGTTTCGGGCTGGGTGAATTTGTCCAGCGCATCGAAGGTGAAGGGCAGGTGCAGCGTGTCGTCACCAACAAGCGCACCATTGATGCCGACGCCGTGGTCATCAGCGTAGGCGTGGCGCCCAATGACGAACTGGCTCGCAAGTGCGGTCTGGCCGTGTCCGACCGCGGCGGCATTATCGTTGATGAAAGTATGCGTACCTCTGACCCCAGTATCTTTGCAGGGGGCGATTGCGTGGTCATCCGCAACGAGATCACTGGGCGCGATTTCTATCTGCCCATGGGGTCCATGGCCAACCGCCAGGGCCGTGTCATCGGCACCAACCTGGCGGGGGGCAATGCCAGCTTCAAAGGCGCAGTGGGCAGCTTTGTCTGCAAGATCTTTGAACGCTCCATCGCTGGCGCTGGTCTCAGTCTCCAAAGCGCCCTTGAGATGGGCTTCGACGCGGGGAGCGTGATGCTCACCCAGTTGGACCGCGCCCATTTCTATCCTTCAAAGGAACTCATGACTCTGGAGTTGGTCTTTGACAAGAGTACCCGCAGGGTGCTGGGCATCCAGGGCTTCGGTTCTGCCGGCGATGCCATGGTCGGCCGGGTGAACGTCGTGGCCACTCAGTTGGAGCGGTGTCTGGGTGTAGACGATATGTGCAACCTGGAGCTCTGCTACTCGCCGCCTTTTTCCGCCGCCATGGACATCCTGAACACCCTGGGCAGCATGGCCGACAATGCCCTGGCAGGGCGCAACTGTGGCGTCGGGCCGGAGGGATTCCAGGGGCTTTGGGATGAACGCGATTCCGGCAAGTATTTCTTCATGGATTGCCGGGAGCAGGCGGACGCCAGGGATTATGTGGAGCGCCACCCCGACGTCTGGCACAATATTCCCCAGGGCCATATTTACGAGCGGCTGGAAGAGATTCCCAAAGACAAGACGGTGGTTCTCGTCTGCAACACAGGTGGGCGCTCTTATGAAGCGCAAATCATGCTGCATGAGAAAGGCTATGAAAATGTGGTCAATCTGCACGGCGGCATGGCTGCGTTGAAACAATGGGGCATGGACCTGTAATCATTTCGGTTGCAACCCCTGACAGACAATAATGGGAAACGGCCCGGCGAAACGTCTGCTGACGCTATCGACCGGGCCGCTCCATTGCATCGCCCCGGGCGCACCGTGCGGTCATATGGCCGCCGGCGAGGCATTGTAGTGTGTTGTAAGCCTCCGGGCCAGCATGGCGTCACGAATGCCCCAGGTGTTTTTGGTCTAGCAATTACAGTGCCAAAAGTTCTTTTTGGTGACTATTTTTGAATGCCGCAGAAGTCTCTCCTGGCTCCCCTTACCTGTTTTATCACCGATTCCTGACCGTTACAGGTCGAAAACTTCACGTTACAGTGAATGTGGTTTCATAGGGAAACCGTAATGAGGGGATAATGACGGCCCGTGCGTTGCCCGGCGACCGTCGGGATAACAACAGGAGGGAACGCCATGTTAGGTTGGGCAATAACGTTTTTCATCATCGCCATTGTTGCGGCTGTGTTTGGCTTCGGCGGTATAGCTTCCGCGGCTGCTGGCATCGCCAAAATACTGTTCTTTGTCTTTTTGGTGCTTTTCGTCCTCGCCTTGATTTTTGGCAGGCGCCGCAGATTGTGATGTTCTGCTGTTAATAGCATCAGGTAAACACACCATGCTGGGGGACGCAGTTGCCCCTTGCATTACGGCTTCCCAAAAAGGCGCATGCTGTGGCATAGAACACCTGCGCCATGCGGGAAGCCGCGTGTTTTTTGTCTTGCATGCAATTACAGGAGCGCCCGGACCAACCAGTTTTGAACTTGTGGTGCACCGGGTTCCTTGGAAAGGATGCCGATAGTGTCGGCGCAACAATATGTAAGGAGAGGAACATGAAGGGCTATGCAATGCGTTTGATGGTGGCCGCCATGGCTGCGATTCTGGTGTTGACCTCGGTGGCGTTCGCTTCTGAGCAGAAGGCGGAAGACGACAATCTCACCGAAGGGCAGATTGAAGAATACGCTTACGACAAGCGCGCTGACGCCGTGAAGGTGCTCGAAGACAGGATGCAGGATATCGAGCAGGGCTTGGACAAGCTTGCTGAAGAGTTCAAGGACAGCGAAATCAAGAAGGCGTTTGTTGATGAAATGAAAGAGCTGGCCGAAGAGACCAACGACGTGATCAAGCAGCTCAACAATGCTGACGAGACCGTCTGGCCTGAACTCAAGGAAAAAGCTGCCGCCGTCATGGACAAGCTGGAAGCTTTTTACGAGAAGATGGAAAAAGAATTGACGCAGTAGGAAGTTTCCCAGGTTTTTATCATTCTATAAGTAACCCGGGGCGGGCTTTGTCCGGCCCGGGTATTTCCCGGTTCCAGCCGGGGGGCTGCCCCCCTATATTGTGTTGAACCGCTAAGGCGTTGCCCATGAGAATCCTCATAGTCGAAGACGACCCCAAAATCGCCGCCTTTGTAGCCAAAGGACTGGAGCAGGCCACTTACGCCGTGGATGTCGCCCAGACAGGCACGGACGGTCTGCATATGGCCTTGACGCAACCCTATGATGCCGCTGTGGTGGACATCATGCTCCCGGGTATGGATGGCATCTCTTTGATAGAAGCCATGCGGAACAAGGGGGTGCAGACCCCTGTCATCATCCTCAGCGCCAAACACAGCGTGGAGGATCGTGTAAAAGGGCTGCGCAGTGGTGGTGACGACTATGTCGTCAAGCCGTTTTCCTTTTCCGAGCTTCTGGCCCGCGTCCAGGCGCTGATAAGGCGCTCCAGTCAGGAAGCAGAGGCAACGACGCTTCGCGTGGGAGATCTGGAACTGGATTTGCTCAGCCGCGAAGCCAAACGGGAAGACAAAATCATTGAGCTGCAGCCTCGCGAGTTCGCATTGCTCGAATACCTGATGCGCAATGCGGGGCGCGTGGTTTCCAAGACGTTGATCCTGGAGCACGTCTGGGATTACAGTTTCGATCCGCAAACCAATGTGGTGGATGTTCTTGTGTGCCGGCTGCGCAATAAGGTGGACCGCGACTTTCAGGACAAGATGATCCACACCTTGCGCGGAGTTGGCTATGTACTCAAGGGCGCATAGGCCGGCGCTGCGCGTCGGCTGGCGGCTGGCTCTCTGGTTCACTCTCGTCTCCATCTGCATCACCGTTCTGATCTTTGGCGCAACCTATGGCCTGGTTTCTCGCGCCATCCGGGATAACAACCGTAATGTCGCCAGAAACAAGCTCGAACAATACGTACAGATAGAGCACCGCCACGGCTTGCCCGCGCTGTTGCGCCTTCTGGACGAAGAGCGCACCGCAAACGCCCGTACCGGGTTTTTCGTGCGTGTTCTGGATGACAAGAACAGGGCGCTTCTGGTGACCCTGCCCGAAGGTCTCCGGGACGTAGACATCAAGCAGATAGAGCAGCGACGTTTTACCTCCACCCGCCGCTGGGTGGTGCTCCAACCTTCCCAGGACGGCGAGACCCTGGAAGCCATGGGTGTTTCGCTGGCAGAGAATTTCCAGCTTCAGGTCGGTTTTGGTATGGCCGAGCGCAAACGATTGCTGGGCTACGTCAAATCCATATTCCCCCTTGTGGCCCTGCCCATGCTTTTACTCGGGCTCAGCGGCGGCGTATTTCTCGCAAACAGGGCGCTTTCCCCTTTGCGTGATCTGACGCGCGCCGTGTCCAAGGTTGAGAAGGGTGGGTTTGACGCCAGAGTGCCCATGCCCCCTATTCAGGATGAGCTGCACGATCTGGCAGGGCAATTCAACACCATGATTGAGCGCATCGGCGCATTGGTTGCGGGCATGCGCGGGACCCTGGACAATGTGGCGCATGACTTGCGCACCCCCCTGATGCGTTTGAAACTGACCGTGGAATCAGCCCTGCAAAAGGAACAGGACCCCGCCGTGCTGCGCGAGGCGTTGCTGGATTGTGCGGAAGAAGCCGAGCGCATCGGACGCATGCTGACCACGCTGATGGATATTTCCGAAGCCGAAAGCGGCGCCATGCACCTGGAGCTCGATGACGTGGATCTGGTTGTTCTTGCCGAGGAAGTGGTGGAGCTTTATTCCATGATCGCCGAAGACAAGCAGATCGACATCTGCATGGAGGCGGACGCGCCGCTTCCGGTCAAGGCAGACACGGGGCGCATGCGGCAGGTGCTTTCCAACCTGATGGATAACGCCCTCAAATATACACCGGAAAAGGGGCGGGTTATCGTAACGCTGGGCAGCGATGCCGGACATGCCATTGTCGAAATTCGCGACAGCGGGCCTGGCGTCCCCCCCGAGGACAGGCCGCATATTTTTGAGCGCCTCTATCGCGGCGACAAGAGCCGCTCGCAAAGAGGGCTCGGCCTTGGGCTCTCTCTTGTGCAGGCCGTGGTCCACGCCCACGGGGGGCAGGTGCGCGAAGACGGTGTGGATGGCGAGGGCGCCTGTTTCCGGGTGCTGCTACCCCTGGTGTAAAAAAGGCGGGGCCGACGGCAAATCTGGATTCCCGATTTCTCGGGAATGACAGTTCGCTGTGTTTTGGCTGGTGGTCATGTGATGCGGTGCGCCTGTCTGGTGTGTGGCTGATGGCCGTGTGGTCTTGAGGGCTGCGTTGCGGACGCGCTCTTTGTCATGCCCGCGGATGCAGGCATCCAGCCTTTTGTATAGTCCCTCAGGGTGGTACTGCAGTAGCGCAGGCTAGAGGTGAATCCTGGATTCCCGATTTCTCGGGAATGACAGTTCGCTCCGGTGTGGCTGTGGTGGTGATGTGGTGCGGTTCGTCTGTCTGGTGTTGGGCTGGCTGCCGTGTGGTCTTGAGGGCTGCGTAGTGGACGCGCTCTTTGTCATGCCCGCGGAGGCGGGCATCCAGCCTTTTGTATAGTCCCTCAGGGTGGTACTGCAGTAGCGCAGGCTAGAGGTGAATCCTGGATTCCCGATTTCTCGGGAATGACAGTTCGCTGCGGTTTGGCTGTGGTGGTCATGTGGTGCGGTTCGCCTGTCTGGTGTTGGGCTGGCTACGGTGTGGTCTTGAGGGCTGCGTAGTGGACGCGTCCTTTGTCATGCCCGCGGAGGCGGGCATCCAGCCTTTTGTATAGTCCCTCAGGGTGGTACTGCAGTAGCGCAGGCTAGAGGTGAATCCTGGATTCCCGATTTCTCGGGAATGACAGTTCGCTGCGGTTTGGCTGTGGTGGTCATGTGGTGCGGTTCGCCTGTCTGGTGTTGGGCTGGCTACGGTGTGGTCTTGAGGGCTGCGTAGTGGACGCGTCCTTTGTCATGCCCGCGGAGGCGGGCATCCAGCCTTTTGTATAGTCCCTCAGGGTCGTACTGCAGTAGCGCAGGCTAGAGGTGAATCCTGGATTCCCGATTTCTCGGGAATGACAGTTCGCTCCGGTGTGGCTGTGGTGGTAATGTGGTGTGGTGCGCCTGTCTGGTGTTGGGCTGGCTGCCGTGTGGTCTTGAGGGCTGCGTAGTGGACGCCCTCTTTGTCATGCCCGCGGAGGCGGGCATCCAGCCTTTTGTATAGTCCCTCAGGGGCGTACTGCAGTAGCGCAGGCTAGAGGTGAATCCTGGATTCCCGATTTCTCGGGAATGACAGTTCACTGCGGTGTGGCTGTGGTGGTGATGTGGTGCGGTTCGCCTGTCTAGTGTTGGGCTGGCTGCGGTGTGGTCTTGAGGGCTGCGTAGTGGACGCCCTCTTTGTCATGCCCGCGGAGGCGGGCATCCAGCCTTTTGTATAGTCCCTCAGGGGCGTACTGCAGTAGCGCAGGCTAGAGGTGAATCCTGGATTCCCGATTTCTCGGGAATGACAGTTCACTGCGGTGTGGCTGTGGTGGTGATGTGGTGCGGTTCGCCTGTCTGGTGTTGGGCTGGCTGCCGTGTGGTCTTGGGGCTGCGTAGTGGACGCCCTCTTTGTCATGCCCGCGAAGGCGGGCATCCAGTATTTGAATGGGGCGCATCGTTGGCGCGTGCTAGCGGCCTCGTTTTTTCATCGGAATACGCTTGACAGCTCCAGCGTTTTTCACTACCAAATTCAATTCCGCCTTGCTCTTCCGCCGGAACCTTCTTCCGAAGGGAAGGGCCATACCGTCCAAAAGGAGGATTACATGCGTAAGTACGAGTCTTTGCTGTTGTTCTCTCCTGAGCTTTCAAGCGAGGAGCGCAACGGCATCCTGGAGAACCTGACCGGCATCATCGAACGCCAGGGCGGCAAGGTGCTGCTCACGGACGAATGGGGAATGCGCGAGCTGGCTTATCCCGTGAACAAAGTCATGCGCGGGATTTACGTCCGCCTGGAGCTGGCCATGCCTCCTCTGGCAGTGCAGGAGTTGGAACGCAACATCCGCATCACCGAAGGCATTTTCAAGTTCGTCACCGTGAAGCTGGCCGATCAGGTCGAGGCCGAGGAGGCAGCATAACATGGCTTTTAAAAAGCGTTTTACCCCCCGTCGTAAGTTTTGCCGGTTCTGCGCAAACAAGGACCTGCCCCTGAACTACAAGAACCCCGAGGTGCTGGGTGAGTTTGTCACTGACCGTGGCAAAATCATTGCCCGCCGCATCACGGGCACCTGCGCCAAGCATCAGCGTCGCCTGACCACAGAAATCAAGCGCGCCCGGCAGATGGCCCTCTTGTTCTACACTGCCACCCATTCTTCGCAGGTGCGCAAGAAGTCCACGCTGTAAGGAGCGCTCGCCATGAAACTTATATTGAGAGCAGACGTTGATCATCTCGGCCGTTTGGGCGAGATTGTGAAGGTAAAGCCCGGCTACGGCCGCAACTACCTTATTCCCCGCGGGCTTGCTATGCCTGCTACCGAATCCAACCAGCGCGTCTTCGAGCAGGAGCGTAACAAGCTCCAGGCTCATATGGAGTCTGTCCGCGCTGAAGCCCGCAGCCTGGGTGATAAGATTGCCGCTTTGTCTTTGGAAATCCCCATGCGTGTCGGTGAAGGCGACAAGCTCTACGGCTCCGTGACTTCCGTCATGCTGGCAGAAGCCATGGAAAAAGCCCTGGGACAGAGTGTTGATCGCCGCAAGATCCTTTTGGAAGAGCCCATCCGCTCCCTGGGTGCCTTCACCGTGCCGGTGAAGCTGCACCAGGATGTGGTTGTGGAATTCACCGTGAAGGTTATGCGTCACGGTGTCTCCGCTGAAGAGGCCGAGGCCGAGCTCGCTGCACAGGCTGCGCCTGTGGAAGAGCCTGAGTCCGAAGAAGCTGCTGCTGAAGCAGCAGAGCAGGCCCCTGCTCAAGACGAGGGCGAGGCCGCTACCGAGCAGGCATAGCTTCCTTGAGCGCGGAATACGAATCCGGAAAAGGCAAGAAGAAGGGCCAAGGCCGCGGCTTGTCCGTTGGCGAGGTTCTGGAGCAGGCCTCTTCCGATCTGGTGCGCAAAGTCCCCCCCCATAACCTGGAAGCCGAACAGGCGGTTTTGGGGGGGGTTTTTCTTGATTCCAGAATACTCAACACCCTCATTGACATTCTGAACAGGGATGATTTCTATTACCCTGCCCACCGTGTCATCTACTCGATTTTTGAAGATCTGAACGAAAAGTCACGCCCCATTGATCTGGTCACGGTGGGAGACGCCCTCAAACAGAGCGGCATGCTCGCCGATATCGGGGGCGCCGTGTATTTGGCGGAGCTGGCCCAGTCGGTGATCAGCGCTTCCAACGCCATGCACCATGCGCGCATTGTGCGTGATAACTCCATCCGCCGCGAACTCATCCGGACATCGTCCAACATCATCAGCGATTGCTTTGAAAGCGGGAAGGGTGTGGACGAGTTGCTGGACGAATCCGAGCAGGGCGTGTTCGCCATCACACAGCGCACGCAAGGGGCGCTCTATTCTTCCAGCCATGATCTTGTGGCCAAGGTTTTTGATGAACTGGCCGAGCGTGCCGAGCGCAAAGAGCTGGTGACGGGAGTGGACACGGGGTATCAGAAGCTCAATGAGATCACGGCGGGGCTGCAGGCATCGGATCTGATTATTTTGGCGGCGCGCCCCAGTATGGGAAAGACGGCCTTTGCCCTGAACATCGCCATGCGCGCGGCAGTTGGGTCTCAGGTCCCCACCGCTGTGTTTTCGCTGGAAATGAGCATGGAACAGCTGATGATGCGTATGCTCTGCTGTTGGGGCAAGGTGGACCTTTCCCGGTTGCGCCGCGGTTTTCTCGATGACGAAGACTGGACCAGGCTGCACATGGCCGCCGATTTTCTTTCCCCTGCGCCCATCTACATTGACGATACCCCCGCATTGGGCACCATGGAATTGCGTGCGCGCTGCCGTCGCATGAAGTCGGATAAAGGTCTGGGCTTGATAATTGTGGACTATCTGCAGCTTATGCGGGCGAGCAGGCGGATCGAGTCCCGTGAACAGGAAATTTCCGATATCTCGCGCAACCTGAAGGCGCTGGCCAAGGAACTGGACGTGCCAGTGATCGCGCTTTCGCAGTTGAACCGCAAGGTTGAGGAGCGGACAAACAAGCGCCCCTTGCTTTCTGACTTGCGTGAATCCGGCGCCATTGAGCAGGATGCTGACGTGATCATGTTCCTTTACCGCGACGAGGTTTACAACAAGAACGAGGACAACCCCAAAAAGGGTGTTGCCGAAGTCATCATCGGCAAACAACGTAACGGCCCCACCGGCACCATAGAACTGGCCTTCCTCGGCCCCAGTACGGCGTTCGAGGATCTGGCCGAGATGCCCGCGCCGTCAGAATCCAGTTATTAGGGGCTGACCCTCGTTGGCACCCCCTGGGCAGGCAGGGGTGTTCCGGCGTGTTTGCGCCGTAATTTCAGCACATTCGCTTTTGTTTTTGGGGCGAGAGTAAGGAGGGAGGCATGGACTGGTACCACGAGGCAGAAGCCTATGACCGCAGCCAGATCGAGGCTTTGCAGCTGGTAAGATTGAAAGCCGTGCTCGAACGCTGCGCTGCTTCTCCCTTCTACAAAGAGCACTTCAAGGAAGCGGGCTTCTCCCCGGACGATGTCAAAAGCCTGGATGATCTCCGGCGCATTCCCTTCACCACCAAAGACGACCTCCGCGCCAGCTATCCCGATCGCATGCTGACCATGCCACGGAGCAAGATGGTCCGGTTGCACGCTTCCAGCGGCACCACTGGCGCGCCTACGGTCATCATGCACACCAAAAACGACCTGGATACCTGGGCCGATCTCATGGCGCGCTGCATGCACCTGACGGGCATGCGCTCCAGTGACATATTTCAGAATATTGCAGGGTATGGGCTGTTTACCGGCGGGCTTGGCATCCATTACGGGGCGGAGCGGCTTGGATGTCTGACCATCCCCTCCGGAGCAGGCAACTCTGCGCGTCAGCTCAAGCTGATTATGGATTTCAATGTTACCTCTGCGCATATCATCCCTTCCTATGCACTGTATTTTGCCGAGTATGTGCGCAATCAGGGCATAGATCCCACATCGCTGCCCCTGCGTGTTGCGCTCATAGGTGCAGAGCCGCATACGGACGAAGCCCGGCGTCGCATTGAAGAGATGCTGGGGCTGAAGGCCTACAATTCCTATGGTCTTTCCGAAATGAATGGGCCGGGTGTGGCGTTTGAGTGCAAAGAGCAGAATGGAATGCATCTTTGGGAAGACGCCTATATTCTCGAGGTCATCGATCCTGAGACGGGCGAGCCTGTGGCGGACGGAGAAATAGGCGAACTGGTGCTGACCACGCTGACCCGGGAGGGAATGCCCATACTGCGTTACCGTACGCGGGATTTGAGCCGTATCTTGCCGGGAGAGTGCCCCTGCGGCAGAAAGCATCGCCGTATCGATCGCATAGCAGGGCGCGCCGATGACATGATTATTATCAAGGGCGTAAACATTTACCCCATGCAGATTGAGCAGGTCCTGCTGTCCATCCCCGAAGTGGGGCAGAACTACCTCATCGTGCTCGAACGCGAAGGCTTCATCGACCAGATCAAGGTGCTGGTGGAGCTAAAAGACGAATTCTTTGTGGAAGATATGCGTGCATTGGCCGGCCTGCAAAAGCGTGTTGCTGCGCGTTTGCGCGACGAATTGCTGGTAACGCCGCGGGTGGAACTGGTGCAGCGCAATGCCTTGCCCACCAGCGAAGGCAAGGCGCAACGCGTTCGTGACGACCGCCATAAAGGCGAGTAAAGATTCCCTTTTTGCGGGGGAAAACGTATTATAGGTTTTCCCCCGCCCCCTTTCCTAAAAGAGTTATTATTTGCTGCCGGGGGCGTTGCTTGGTACAGCACAGCAACGCTACAAAAGAGACAGCACAATAACAGAGTCGTAATCCTGAAATAACACATAGATTGGAGTTTTAACTATGGCGACTGTCTGGGCCATACTGTTCGTATGTCTTCTGCTGCTTGTGCTTATGCTGCACATTTTCAGCCTGCCGGCCAACTGGATCATGCTGGGGCTGCTGCTTATTTGGAAATTCATGCATCCGGAAGCCATGGGCTGGGGGTTCATGGGGGTTCTCCTGGCGTTCGCACTTGTAGGAGAAATCATGGAGTTCATAGCCCAAGCTTACGGGGCAAAGCGTTTCGGCAGCACCGGGAGGGGCAATCTTGGCGGCATTATCGGCGCCATAGCGGGTGCCATTCTCGGGGCGCCCTTCTTTTTTGGGTTGGGTGCCGTGATCGGCGCCCTTTGCGGCGCCTATGCCGGTTGCTTCATCATGGAAACAGGACAGGGGCGCAGCAACGCCGAGGCCAGTCGCGCAGCCTGGGGTGCATTCTGGGGCAAGTTCTTCGGCATGGGCATCAAGGTCGGCCTGGGCATGGGTATGCTGGCGCTCAGCGTCACTAGGATTTTTTGATTTCCCCCATCTGAACGTTTCAGTTGTTATCGTTTTTGAATCCTGATGCTTTCGCATATCCAAGGAGTCATGGATGCTCGATGGTTTGGCCGTTGTATTGGTGCGGCCGAAATTTCCTGAAAATGTAGGCGCGGCTGCGCGGGCCTGTGCGAACATGGGGTGTTCGCGGCTTGTGGTGGTGGACCCCAAACGCTGGAATATGAAAGCCGCCCAGGCCCTTGCCACGGCGTAGGGCGAGCCCATCCTGGAAAATATGCGCGTGGAGGAAGACCTTGCCACCGCCCTTGCCTCCTTTAATATGGTTTACGCCACCACCGCCCGTACAGGGGGGTGGCGCAAGGGTGTTTTAACGCCGTCCCAGGCAGCTCCTGAAATAGGGGAGCACCTGGGAGAAGGGTTGGAAGTGGCCATTGTTTTCGGCCCTGAGGACAGGGGCCTGACCAACGAAGACATTGCGCTCTGCGGCCGTCTGCTCTGCATTCCGACTACGGGGTCCAGTTCCCTGAATCTGGCGCAGGCCGTGCTCATCGTCTTGTACGAGTGTTTTACCCACGCGCCCAACACCAGGCCTTTCCGTCCTGCCGGCCCAAGTCTGGAGCGCCGTATCACGCACCAGGAGCAGCAGACCCTTTACGCCACTCTGGAAAAAACCCTGCTGGCCATCGACTACCTGAAGTCTGACAATCCCGACTACTGGATGCTCCCTGTAAAGCGCTTTTTGCAGCGCACCCCGCTCAGGCGCAACGAGTTCAACCTGCTCATGGGAGTCTGCCGCCAGGCGCAATGGCTCAGCACGCAGGCAGGTATTGCGGGTGCGGAAAGCAAAGAGGATGATGCGTAAGGGATTGATAAAGGCGTGATGCCGGGGCCTGGCCTTTACGGCATCAGGTAGAATCCAACGGTCTTGTTGCGCACCCCGCCCACAAACATCACACCCACCAGGTTGTCCTTGATGGAAGTCACCTTGACGGTACGCTCCACCGGGGTTTGCTGTTTGTTATCCAGGGTTAAGCTTATATCCAGGTTCATACCGTGGGCCATGTCATCCAGGTGATCAACCGTGAAGGAAGCGCCTTCGATGGATAAACGCTGCAATGTGATGGCGCCACGCTTTTCGGTTTTGGGGACGTGGTATTCTCCTGCCAAATCCACATTCTTGATGTAGTTCTTGCAGTATTCGAATTGACAGGTAAAGGATTGGCCGCAGGGGCAGTTTACGCGTAGAGGCGTTTCGACCTCACGGTAAGGGCGTGCATCAAGAACCTTCTTGCGATGGCAGGAGGGGCAGACCAGCGTTGTACGTTCGCTGACGTCCACATAAAAGGTGCATTTATCTCCAGTGCGTGAAATTTCCATGGCGATTCATATATCAGGGGGGCGAACATCTTCAGGGGAAAATGTCCCGCATGGCCGTCTAAAGTGTTTAATAGTTGATGCTTCAACTATCATCAGGTTCCATACCTGTCCAGATTATGTAAACAGAGCGTTTTCGTAACCGTTGGGGACGGCTTTACAAATATCACACCCGGAGCTAGAAATTTATAAGGTACGGTCAGGCGTTTATTTTTCAACACTAATCCTGCGACACGGCAGGAGGCCGGGGCGTGGCAGAAACCGAAAACGGTTCCGAATACGGTACTGAAGCCCTCGAAACAGGAGTGGTGCTGCAATCCTACGAAATCCAGGCAATCCTGGGTAAGGGAGGATTCGGCATCACGTATCTCGCCATGGATCGCAACCTCAAGCAGCAGGTTGCGCTCAAGGAATATTTTCCCCACGAAGTCGCCACAAGATTGGAAAACAACAGTGTCGCCGCGCGTAGCGAGTCTGTGCAGGCCCACTTCGACTGGGGCAAGAGCCGCTTTCTGTTGGAAGCCCAGATACTGGCGCAATTCAAGCACCCTAACATAGTGCGGGTGCTGACCCTTTTTGAAGACAACAATACCGCCTATATGGCCATGGATTTCGAACGGGGGCGCAGTCTCGCGGATATCCTTGAAGACAGCCAGGTGCTTGATGAAACCGCCCTCAAAGCCATTACCCTCCCCTTGCTCTCTGGCCTGGAATCGCTCCATGCTCAAGGATTCATCCATCGGGATATCAAACCGGAGAACATTGTCATACGCGAAGATGGCTCCCCCGTGCTCATTGACTTCGGTTCTGCGCGCAATGCCATGGGGCAGCGATCCAAGGCGCTGACAACTCTGCTGACGCCGGGCTATTCACCTTTGGAACAGTATTACAGTACGAGCGACGACCAGGGGCCTTGGACCGATATCTATGCCTTTGGCGGGGTTCTGTACCGCTCCATCACCGGGAACACGCCGCCGGAATCCGCTTTGCGCACCAGCTCTGCACTGAGCGGCCGCAACGACCCTCTTGTGGCCGCAGTGACCAGCGGGTTGGGGCGCTACAGCCGGCACTTTCTGGAAGCAGTGGACCTGGCGTTACGTGTATTGGAAAAAGACCGGCCGCAAAGTGTGGAACAATGGCGCGCCATGCTTTTTCCTTCTGAGGATGCGGCCTTGCCGGAACCCAAGGGGCTTGCGCCTGTCGTTCCTGTGCATAAGGACAGAGAGCGCCCCAGTGAAGCGTCTTACAGAAAGACGGAACCCCTGCTTTTGTATGTGGATGACGCAATGCAGCAGCGCATACAACAGGTAGCTTCCAGCGGTGAACTGCCGGGCAGTTTTGAAAATGTTCTGGTGCTGGCGGACGATGTGGAGCATGTGCGCAGTGATTGCGCCAAGCTTGCCGCTGCTGGGTGTAACGGGTTCAAGGCGTTTGCCAGAGGACGCCAGGGGCTCAGGTACATGAAGGAGCACAAGGTTGACCTGATCATCTGCGATGCAAGCTTGCGGGACATGGCCGGTCTCTCGTTTTTGCATCATGTCGGCAAGCTGCGCCCCATGATTCCGGTTTTGCTCATCGCCCACTCTGCGGAGCGGGGGTATGTGCTGGACGCCATCTCGCTTGGGGCGGCTGGCTTTCTCAAACGCCCGATTGATGATGACGACATGCAGCGCCAGCTCTTGCAGTTGTGGCAGGTGGGGAGTTTTTATGGCGTGGAGATGAAACGCATGGGGCAGGCCCATCGACTGCTGGCAGAGGGCAAATTGCGCGAGGCGCGTGAATCCTTCATGGCAGTGACCTCCATAGTGGAGGAACCCCAGGATTATTACGATACGGGGTTTGAAGAACTGTTGGGCAATCAGTTCGGACGCGCCATGGTGGATTTCAAGCGTGCGGCAAAGATTCTGCTTTTGGCCATTGAAGCGCACAAAGGTCTGGCCGAAGCCGCAACCCGGAGCGGTGACACAAAACGCAGCAAGGGGTTTTCCGTTCGCGCAGCGCGCCATCTGGCTCTCTACACACGTCTGGAAGAGACCAAGCAACTATTCGTGACCATCATGCGCAACAAGAGCCACATCCCCAACCCCTATAATACGCTCGGTGTGGCCCTGCGCAAGCTGGGTGATTTTACGGGCGCTTCAAAAGCCTACGCAAAAGCCCTGGAGCTTTCTCCCGACGACCCTTATGTGCACTATAATATGGCGCGGGTGCTGGCTTCAAACCTGGAGCACGATCAGGCTGTGGAGCAGGTCTCCATGGCCTTGGCCGCAAAGCCCAACTTCGATGCCGCCCGCCAATTGTACAGGGTCATTACTGGCTTGGGGTGGCAGGGGAATGGCAGCACCCCCCCGGAGAGCGAAGCAGAGGAAGAGGCGATCGCCACGGCCCCCAGAGCCGGGAATACGGTGCGCGGTCCCGAGCCTTTGCTGGATGACTGATAGCTAAGTGGTGCGCTTTTTTGTTTGCATGACATAAGCGCTTGCCTTACTTCTTTATGCCGTGAATCACTCCCCACTTTCTCTTATCCTCGGCCTGGCGGCAGGCTATCATTTCGGTGACGTGCGCCCCTTTCTGCAATCGCTTAAAGAGACAGGCTATCAGGGGCGGGTGGTATTGTTCACATCCCCCACCACCCGAGACCTTGAGCGAATGGCCGAACTCGGCGCGGAAGTGCGCCCCTTTGTTCGTCCGGATGCCATGGCGCATGTGCCTTACAATGCGTGGCGGTATTTTCTGTACCGTGAATTTCTCGATGCTGCGCAGGATGTTATAGGCCATATCATGCTCACGGATGTACGCGATGTGGTTTTTCAACGCGACCCTGCAGAGTTCCCATGGGATAGGGGACTGCATGTGTTTCAGGAGGACGCGCGAATGCGGGTGCTGGACTGCGAGCACATGCGTAGATGGGTGGCAGGGCACTTGGGAGAGCAGGCTTTGCAGGACCTGGCTGATGAGCAGATCCTCTGCTCCGGCATAACCGTGGGAGATGCCGACTCGGTGCGCGAATACGTGCGCACAATGTGCTCGGGGCTTTTGCCCTTTACGCCGGGCGTGCGCATGGCAGGCTATGATCAGGGGTTGCACAACCATTTGCTACGGCGTGGCGTGTTCGAGAAGGTAAAGGTCCACGATAATGCGGGACCCGTATTGACCCTAGGGTATAGAAAGGAAGGTGCGGCAATGAATGCGGCCGGTGATATGCTGGGAGAAAACGGGGCGACGCCCCTGGTTGTGCACCAGTATGATCGCCACCCCGCGCTTTTTCGTGCTGTAAGAGAACGCTGGTAGGGCGCTCTTCAACGGGCTCCAGCCCTGCCTGTCAGATTGAGCTGGAGTGCCTGTTTAGTCGTCGTCGCAATCGCAGTCATGTCCGTCTGATTCTTCATCTGCCGCATCCTCATCAAATCCTTCCTCAGGAAAGAACTGCAGCATGGCCTGGGAGAAGAGAAACAGGCCATCCACCATGAAGGCGAATTCAGGACATTCGTCGCGCCACAGGGTCATGAGTTCCTTGACTTGCTCCTGGGCCTTTTCCACTTCTTCGGGGGTTTCGGCATTGTTGATGGCGGCCAGAACTTCTAGATAGTCATCGCTCATATACGCCATGACCAGGGCTCTGCCCACGCGTTCCTTGTCCAGACCGTCCCATACGCCGGGTTTGTTCAATTTGGCCATAAAGGGAACTCCTTGCTTATTGCGAAGCCTGGGGAACGTTGCCCGGGCCGCAGATGACTATTTTGGGGGTGTGTTTTTCAGTTTCAGACTTTTCCAGCCAGGTGTAGGCAGCAACTATCAGGCGCTGGCCGACTTCGCCCTTGTGGGCAGCGGCGCCGTTAAGGCAAATCTCGCCGGGTTGTCCTTCTATGGCGTATGTTGTCAGTCGTTCGCCATTGTCCACATTGTAGACGTCTACCTGTTCGAAAAGCGCGATGCCTGCAGCTTCAAGAAGCGCAGGGTCAATGGATATGGAGCCGATGTAGTCACGGTTTGCCCCCGTCAGGGTGGCGCCGTGAATTTTGCCGTTGAGAAAGCAACGCAAAGACATGAGTGGATGATCCTTTGGATGGCGCTGCAGCAAGGCAGCAGCCGGGTTTGTGCACGCCCGCAACAAAGACAGGGGCGCGTGTGTCGAGCCGGGAACCTAATCCATGGCCCACTGCGATGCAAGGGGGATGAGCAGGTAATAATGTACCAAAGGGATTTGTCTATAGCATTCTTCAAGAACGCAATGCACAAGTTATCTAGCTTGTGAATAGTGCCCGTAATGTGGTAATTAAAATAATACGTTTTCATGTCTGCCGCACATTGCGGCCACTCGTGCGACAGATAATGGGGGGAGCACAGGGTGTTGATTCGTACTGCGTTATTACTTGCCGGCATGTGGCTTATGGTGCTTTTCATGCCTGCTACCGGCGAGACGGCAGAGGCCGAAGCGCGGCAGGATGTCCTGGTTGTCTCCTCTTATCATGAAGGCGATCGCTGGAATGACCATATCATACAGGGGCTGCGTTCCGAGTTGAACGAACTCCCCAGGGTGGTGCTCCATGTTGAACATTTGGACTCGCGCCGGCACAGAGGCGAGGATTATCAGGATGCTTTTGCAAGGTTCCTGAGCGAAAAATATGCAAACATGGACCTGGCTGCCATTGTCGTTTCGGATAATGCAGCTTTCGATTTCATTCTCGATTTTCGGAAACGTTTCGCGCCTGTAACGCCTCTTGTCTTTTGTGGCATCAACAATTTTTCTCCTGAGCAAATCAAAGGAATAGATAATATTGCCGGTGTCAATGAGATGCTGGATTTTGCAGGTAACGTGGAGCTTATCCTGCAACTGTTCCCCAATAGCGAGAGCATTGGTGTTGTTGCCGGGAGTAAGGGGCTTGGGCGGCTGAACCTGGATCTGTTTCGAAAATCACTCGCGGCCTACTCTCAAGAAGTGAAGCTACGCGAATTTATCAATCTTGGAGAGTGCAATGTCAGGGACGCATTGGCCACATTGCCCAAGGGCACGCCGGTATTGCGCATGTGCAATCTCGTTTCTGCAGATGGTACTGATGTTTCATTGGATAAAAGCTTGGAAAGTATTGCGGAAGCAAAATATTGTCCGATTTTTTCATTGTGGGATTTCGATATCGGCAAGGGAGCATTGGGCGGCATTGTCACAAGCAGTTTCCAGCAAGGGGTGACGGCCGGTTCCCTGACGGCAAGGATTCTTAAAGGGGTGCCTGCTGACAATATACCTGTTGTTATGCAGACGCCCGCCGTGGCGATGTTCGATTATGTGCAAATGGAAAAATTCGGTATTGAAGAAGAAATGCTCCCCAAGGACGCAATTATCATTAACAAACCCGATACCCTGCTGCACCGTCATAAGGCAGCCTTTTACGGTCTGGCTGTGGCCCTGGCTTTGGCGGCGGTGACGATTCCTGTCTTGTTGTACCTACTGGCTGCGCAGAGGCGTTCGGAAGTTGCTGTGCGAAAAAGCGAGCGCTTTCTCCACTCCCTTATCGAAACCATTTCCACCCCAATATTCTGGAAGGATATTGATGGCATCTACAGAGGGTGCAATACGGCTTTCGCTGCATCACTTGGCTTGACGCCGGAACAGGTGATCGGACGCTCCGTATATGAGGTGGCGCCGAAAGCCATGGCGGATGTGTACGCAGAAATGGATAGTGCTCTTTTTGAAAACCCCGGTAAGCAGGTTTACGAGTCCCAGTTGAAAGATGCGCAACAGAACCAAATCGATGTGGTCTTCCATAAGACGACATACAATGATCATGAAGGAAAAACCGAGGGCCTCGTAGGTATTGCGCATGATATCACCCAACGAAAGAGGGCCGAGTTGGACCTGCGGGAAAGTGAGCACCGGCTGCAGCATATTTTGGAAAACCTGCCAGTAGGCGCGATTCTGGTGGTGGACGGCGCCTTGCGCTGCAATCGCACGTGCACAAAACTTACGGGATATGATGCTGATGAGATTGCCACGGAAGAGCAGTGGTTTTTAGCTCTCTTCGGCACTGCCTCAGAAAAGCGGCGCAAACTCTACGAGCAGGACAAGGCCATGTCATTCGGCAAGAGCCATACGTTGCAATTTCAGCGCAAAACCGGGGAGGTGCGTTGGGGCAAGTTCAGCGGCTGGACTGACGGAAAGATGCTCATCTGGCTTATCGACGACGTGACCGAAAGTGTAGAGGCTCGGGAAGTTGAACGGCAATCAAAGGCCCGGCTGGAAAGTATTTTCAGGGCGGCTCCTGTTGGGATTGGCGTTGTGACAGATCGCATTTTTCAGGAAGTAAACGAATTTTTTTGCGAAATGCTTGGCTACACCAGTGAGGAGCTCATAGGCCAAAGTACCCGCATGATCTACCATTCCGAAGAAGTGTTCGAGGAAGTGGGCCGGGCCAAGGAAGAGCAAATGGCGCAGCAGCACATCGCCACCATCCGGACGCAATTCAGACGCAAGGATGGTGAGCTGTTGGAAATAATCCTGCGGGCCACACCCATGGATTCCAGCGAGCCCGTCAAGGGCGAGACCTTCACAGCCTTGGATATTTCAGAACTGGAGCGGACCCAGCAGCAGCTTCGCGAAAGTGAAAAACGTATCCGCTCCGTGATTGAGCTTTCACCTTTGGCGATTGGGCTGACCAGTAGTTCGGGTAATTTGATTGACTGTAACATGGCGCTGGCCAATATGCTGGGCGTACCGCGGGATGCATTGCTTGGGCGCAGGATTCATGAATTTACACATCCCGACGACCTGACAGAGGGGCAGGATCTTCTGCGCGCATTGTGGGCAGGGGAAAGGGATAATTACAGCGTAGAAAAACGATACATCAGGGCGGACGGCACCGAAATCTGGGTCAGTCTCCTGGCAAGCATCTTCAGGAGTAAGGCCCCTGGCATGAGCTTCAGCTTCGCATTTGTGGAGGATATAAGCGAGCGCAAGGAATACCAGGAGAATTTGCGGCTGGCCAAGGAAGCTGCTGAAGCAGCCAACCGGAGCAAAAGTGAATTTCTCGCCAACATGAGCCATGAAATCCGAACACCTCTCAATGGTGTGATGGGGATGCTGCAACTTGTCCATCATTCTCAGTTGGATGAGGAGCAACGTCGTTTTATTGATACCGCGATACTTTCCTGCCAAAGATTGACGGGGTTGTTGAGCGATATTCTGGATCTTTCGCGCATTGAGGCGGGCAAGCTGAGCATTGTCAGCGAAGAATTGAACGTGGCGGGACTGTTGCATGAGGTTGTGGATACCTTTGGCGTAGCTGTAGCGCAAAAGGGGCTGGACCTGCGGCTTACTGTTGACGAACGGATTCCTCCGCGGCTGATGGGTGATCCCATGCGTCTGCGGCAGATTGTGGTCAACCTGGTGGGCAATGCCATAAAATTTACTGAAGTTGGAAGTGTCTCCGTAGAAGCATGGCGTTTACCGGATTTGCATGAGCAAGATCAGGTACGGGTGCTGTTCAGCGTCAAAGATACGGGCAACGGTATTTCGGACAGCAAACTTAAGAAGATATTTGAAGTTTTTTTTCAGGGAGAAGATACCTACACCAAGCGCTACCAGGGTGCAGGGCTGGGATTGCCGATTGTGCGGCGTCTGCTTGAACTCCTGGGCGGCACCATGTCCGTGGAGTCGAAACTGGGGGAAGGCACGGCCTTCTACTTATGCCTGACTTTGCAACTTGCTTCTGAAAAAGCCCCGGTAGTGATCAATTGTGGAACCAACGTCAGCGCACCGTGTAAAATCCTTTTGGTGGAGGATGAACCCGTAAACATGCTTTCCACCACACGTTTGCTGGAAGTGAACGGGCATAGAGTCTCCACGGCCTCTAATGGGCTGGAAGCGTTGGAGATGCTGGAGAGTGAGGATTTCGACATAGTGCTCATGGATGTGCAAATGCCTGAAATGAATGGTGTAGAAGCTACCTCCGAGATCCGAAATTCCCCTGCGCTGGCAGCAAAGAAAGATACGCCGGTGATAGGGCTGACGGCCTACGCCATGGAAAGCGATAGACAGGCCTTTCTCGCGGCCGGGATGGACGGTGTGCTGACCAAACCCGTGGTCATAGAAGAGCTGGAGCAGCTGATATGGCAACTTGTCATTGAAGACAGGCCGCGGGGGGCGGCTGATGTTTTGGCGCAATAATTATACGTTTTATGGCGCGCAGGTATTGCACTTTGCTCGCAAGTGTACAATATGTTTAAGTATGAAAGTAATACGCACACTTGTCAAAGATTATGGCTGGATTCATCTGGGCATTGGGATGCTGGGTAATCTCTGCTTTTTCATAGGTAGTGTTTTTTTTCTGTGGGAAGGGTTGAAGCCCGCTGGTGTATGGCTTTTCATTATAGGTTCCGGAGGCATGCTGATCGGCTCTGCTGGCGGGTGGGCCGTTTCCGTCTACAAGGCCAGGGAACCGGATTCATAAGTCATTATCAGAAATTGAGAAGAGAGCAGATTTTTTTTCCTATGTTGTCTGGTGCGTAAGCCCGCATATCCTCCATGGCCTGCGTGCATACGGGGGGCGTTTCGCCTTTTTCCCAATAACGCAGGACCTTGCGCATGAGGTGCGCCAGATGTCCCGGGTCTGGCACGGCCCACTGCATTTCCCGGGTGTATAAAGGAATACGCGAACACATTTCCGCGGAAACAGCATCCAGTGTGTAGCGCACGGGGTAGCTGTTGGCCTGGGTCATAAAATGCATGTTGCCGCTCCAGCCTGTGGCAATCACGGGGGTACCTGCCGCCATGGCCTCTGAAAGTGAGAGCCCCCATGCTTCGGCATGGTGCGGGCTGACGCAGCAGTGGCACAGGGCGTGGAGTGCTGCGAGCTCCTCGCTGGGGAGTTCCTCTTCAATGCTGATGATGCCGGGCAGGTTCGAAAGGTCCCACGGGTGGCGGTATTGCTTGACCACAAGCCGTACGTCATCGCGGCGAGAAAAATGTTGTGTGTAGGTTTCTAGCAGCAGTTTCAGGTTTTTTCGCGGATTGACCGAATCCACAATGGTGTAAAAGTAAAAGCGCCCCTCTGTGTAACGTATGCGTTTGCGGACCGCCTCCATTGCTTCGGGGGGTGGGGTTCTTTTTTCTGCCGGATGGGGAACGACATCCACCTTGCAATGGGGCGCAAAAGCCTGTGCGGAAAAGTCCGAGCAGGTCCAGACGCGGTGCACGTGCTGCAATTGCTCCCTGTATTGCTTTGGCAGCGTCTCTGTTTCCCATACGCCATAACCGACCACCGTGCCCCCCCGTGCCGTGAAGGGGGCGAGTTGCAACCGGGTGGCAAGCGCCCCCCAGTTGAGAGGGTCATCGTGCAGCACAACCACGTCGGCTTCTGAAACGGCAGGAACCAGGCGCGCTCCTGCCATTTGCAGGGCCTTCATGTTCGCCTTCCCAGCGATTTTGTGGCTGATATATTCACTCAAATGGTAATAGATGCCTGCCATGGCCCCGGTCTAGTCCTTGTAGTATTGGCTGTATTCTGCTGTGGGGGGGATTGGGGTGTAGATGTAGATGGTCACGCCGTAAGGGTCCGTGGTGGCAAAACCGCGGTCCCCCCAGGGGTGGTCTTCCAGAGACATTATCATTGTAAGGCCGGCGTCTGCCAGACGCTGGTGCACGGCGTCCACGTCATCCACCTGAAAATTGCAGGTAAGTCCTCCGGCATAGCGGGGGTGCTCAGGCGATTGCGCCTGCATGAACTGCATGGAGCAATCATTCCCAAAGGAAATGTTCAGGTACCAACCGCAGTCAAAAACAATGCGTGCATCAAGGTGTGTCTGGTAGAAGTCGCGTGCCGGTTGCACGTCTTCCACAATGATGCAGGGGGAAATGTCGCTGATGTTCATGTGTTGCTCCCGGGCTATTAGGTGCGTTTCATTGTAGCTACCGACAGGGGGCGCAGAAAGCAAGTGTGCAACAAAAACGCCCCGCACCAGGAAATTGATGCGGGGCGTTATCAGTCAGCGTTTTTCAAGAGCAAGGTGGGTTATTCTCCCTGGCTCACAAAGCTCTTGGTGGAACCACCAGTAGAAGCGGAGGTGCCAGCGATCTTGGAAAGATAGGTCTCGCCGAGGTCGGCGATGTGGCCGGCAACGTTGTCGAAATGGTTCATGTGCACCTGTTCTTCATCAATGATGGTGTCGAACAGCTTAGCGCTGACGTTGTCGCCCATTTCACGGCAGGTTTTCAGAAGCTGGTTGTAGACATCGATGGTGTTGTCTTCCAGATCTGTGTCAAAGGGGAAGATGGCCTTGACGTCCTGCCCCTTCTGTACTTTGTCGTCCATTTCCGTGGTGGGGTCGCCGCCAAGTTCCTTGATGCGCTCGGCAAATTGCTCGGCATGGCGCATCTCATCGATGGCGATCAGCTTCATGTCACGGGCCAGTTCACCGTAATCCATGTCGTCCAGTGCGTAGTGCTGGATCATATACTGCGAAATTGCAAAAAGCTCCATGGAACGAGCTTTGTTCAGTGCTTCAAGTACCTTAGCGCGGCGTTCTTCCTTTGTCATGTCAGCCATGATCTGCCTCCTGTAAGCGTTTGTATTTGGAGGGGCGGTGCACCGCCTCCGGGGAATGCGACAATCAGTGTATACAAATCCTAATTACGATAAAGCATGTTCCGGAATATTGGCAAGCGCCGGGTGGTTTCAGGGAGCTGCCGCGAAACAACGTGGATATTACGGAAAATGATTATCCGTAGCAAGGGGGAATCTGATTTATGTGCTGCGTTGGCAGGTGGGGCACAGACCGTAAAAATCCAGCCGGTGAGATGTAAGTACAAATCCTGAATTGTTCTTGATTTCCTTGATGATATCTCCAAGGCCGTCCACTTCGGGGTCCACAACGGCGCCGCATTTTGTGCAGATAAGGTGCGGATGCGGGGAAGGATTATGCCCGTCAAAACGATTTTCGCGGCTGCTGAATTCCAGCTCTATCACCTCGCCCATTTGCTTCAGCAGCGTGATGGTCTTGTAGACCGTAGCCAGGCTCATGGAGGGAAATTTATCCAACAGGGCTGTGTGTAATTCATCCACGGTGGGGTGCCCCGGATGCATTATCAGGGCGCGGATGATGGCAACACGTTGGGGTGTCATGCGCAGGCCACGTTCCTGAATCTTGGTCAGAAGGTGGTTCAGGCGTTCTGTGCGCGATTCTTCATGTTCAGACATTGCAAATAATCACTTGTAAAAAATAACTTATAAAATAAAACGTTGTGCATCTGTTTGTTGGCGCATGCGGAAACGAGAAATACGCCACTATAATGAAAGTACGCCAGAAACTGGGGAACGGTCAACATCTTATGTTTTTGTAAGCGTTATTTTGCTTTGCCCTACTGCTGAGATGCTGCCCCACTGGTGCGCTTACGCATCTATACGGAAGGCAAGGTGGGAAAAATAATGGAGTATCAGTGCTTCTTCTTGGCTTCATGAAGAATGTTCATTTGCACCAGCCCTTCTGGTGATGCAGGGTGCGACATGAAATTTGCAAACCCCAAAAGGAGGCAACAATGCTGGAGAGTCAGTTGGACCTGCATAAAAAGATTGGTGAGCAATGGAGCAAGTATCGGGAAATTTTGCCGGATGTGGCGGATGCTTATGACGCCCTGCCGCAAGAGGTATATAAGGATGGCGTGCTCACGGGCAAGACAAAGCGGCTGATGGCCTTGGCGGGTGCGCTTATCGGCGGCTGCCGCGCCTGTATCCTGTTTCAGACAGAGCATGCTCTGAACCTGGGCGCCACTCCGGAAGAAATACTGGAGACCTGTGCTGTGGCCATATCTCTCGGGGGCACCATGGCAGGGGGGCAGACCACCCGCGTGGTGGGACTTCTGGAAGAGAAGGGACTTATATAAAAAAGGGCAGTTATCCCCTACTGCCTGTCAGCAATACAAATATGTACAGGGCGGCCCCTTAGAAGGGGGCTGCCCTTTTTGGGTTTTTTTCTCTGCCATGCCCACCACATCTGGGCAGGGCACCAGTTGCGTCCGTCCGCAAAACCTGTCATCTCCCCCTCCATGGCTCAAATAAGTGTTCACAACTTGCACAAGGCATTTGCCGGCCCGCCTCTTCTGGATGGTGTTTCCTTTCAGGTACAGCCTGGAGAGCGGATATGCATTGTCGGGCGCAATGGCGAAGGAAAAAGCACGCTGCTGCGGCTCATGAGCGGTGACCTGCAACCTGATGCGGGCGAAATCGCCTGGGAAAAGGGGCTGCGTGTCGCCCGGCTTTCCCAGAAGGTGCCAGAGGAAACCACGGGGGAAATTTGGGACGTGGTGACTCAAGGGATGGGGCGTTTGGGTGAAGTGCTGGCGAAATATCACCACGTAAGCCAGAACCCTGACGTCACGCCTGAGGATTTGGCTGCAGCGCAAACCGCCCTGGAACGTCAGGGAGGGTGGGAAGCCTTGGCTGAAGTGGAGGCCGTGCTCTCCAAGCTGGGACTCGATGGTGCAGCCCGTTTTGAAAATCTTTCTGGCGGTCTCAAGCGGCGGGCGCTGCTCGCACGCGCCCTGGCCAGTTCCCCGGACGTGCTGCTTCTCGATGAACCGACCAACCATCTGGACATCGACTCCATTGCCTGGCTCGAAGACTATCTGTTGCGCAAGGTGCGAACCCTGGTTTTCATCACCCATGACCGCGCCTTTTTGCGGCGGGTGGCCACCCGTATCATCGAGCTTGACCGGGGCGCGCTTGCCGATTGGAGCTGTGATTACGACACGTTTTTGGAACGCAAGAACGCCCTCCTTGAAGCTGAGGAAAAGGAGTGGGCCGAGTTCGATAAAAAACTGGCCCGCGAAGAAACCTGGATTCGTCAGGGCATAAAGGCGCGGCGCACCCGCAACGAGGGACGCGTACGCGCGCTTAAACAGATGCGCCGCGAGCGGCAGGCCCGGCGCGAGCGCACCGGTTCGGCCAATTTTTCCATGCAAGGGGCAGAGCGCTCCGGCAAGATTGTCATCCAGGCGGAAAACGTTTCTTTTGGATGGGGCGACACCGTTCTGTTCAAACCTTTTGACCTCAGAATCTCCCGTGGCGACCGTGTTGGGCTCATTGGACCCAATGGCGCGGGCAAGACAACGCTTATCCGCCTGCTTCTTGGTGAACTCACCCCAACAAGTGGAACCGTGCGCCTGGGCACCAATCTGGAGACCATCTATTTTGACCAGCATCGCGAACAGTTGAACCCTGAGACACGTGTGCGCGATACAATTGCCGACGGCAACGACCAAGTGGTAATCCAGGGCAAGGCCCGCCACATAATAGGGTATCTGAAGGATTTTCTTTTTCCTCCGGAGCGCGCCAACAGTCCCGTGAGCGTGCTTTCCGGCGGCGAGCGCAACAGGTTGCTGCTGGCGCGCCTGTTCACGCGCCCCTCCAATTTTCTGGTAATGGACGAACCCACAAACGACCTGGACGCGGAAACGCTGGAGCTATTGGAAGAGCAATTGGCCGAATACCAGGGTACTGTGGTTCTGGTCAGCCACGACCGTGCTTTTCTGGATAACGTCGTCACCAGCACCATTGCTCTGGAGGGAGAAGGGCGGGTAGCTGAATACGTGGGCGGATATGAAGACTGGCTGCGGCAACGGCCGCAACCTGCCACGGCGGAAAAAAAGCCCGCTCAAAAGCAGGAGACAAAGCCAAAGATCGTCCCCCAGGACAAACCCAGAAAATTGAGCTTCAAGGAGCAGCGTGAAAAGCAGGAGTTGGAGCGGGAGCTCGAAGAACTGCCCCTGCGTATCGAGAAGCTGGAAAAACAAGTGGAAGCAGCGCAACTCAAGCTTGCCTCACCAGAGTTGTATACAGGGGGCAAGGATGAGGTCACGACTGCCAAACAGCAGCTTGAAGCGTTGGAAGCTGCGTTGGAACAGGCTTTTGAGCGCTGGAGCGCAGTGGAGGCGCGGCTGGAGGAATTGAGTGAGTGAGGGCGCGCAGTGTTGCTTTTGGATAGAAGAGGGAATAGCTTTGGCGGGCAATAACGCGAATGACCACCTTCTGGAGATCCCATGATTTTTGCTTATGACCTGCAACACTGGTTGACCTTTTTTGCCGCGGCGTTCCTGCTCAATCTCGCCCCTGGGCCGGACCTGGCCTATATTCTGGCGCACACAGTACGTGGCGGGCGCGCTTCTGGCTTTGCCGCCATGCTCGGCATCTGGACTGGGGCGCTGGGGCATGTGCTTTTTGCCGCTCTGGGCCTGTCTGCGTTGATAGTGGCTTCGTCGCTGGCTTTTGGCATCGTTAAATATGCAGGCGCGGCCTATCTCCTTTGGCTGGGCGTGCAGGCTTTGCGCTCCAAGGGTGGCTTCAGCGTTGATACAAGTGGCGCGGCCCCTCTTTCTTTGCGGCGCACATTCATGCAGGGCGCTTTCATCGACCTCCTGAATCCCAAGGTAGCCATCTTTTTTCTGGCGTTTTTGCCCCAGTTCGTAGCGCCTGAAGCCGGGCCGGTGCCGCTGCAACTCATGCTGCACGGGGTGCTGATTATCGTTGTGGCCGCCTTTATAGAGCCGCCCATGATTCTCATGGGGCATGCGGTGACGGAGCGGCTGCGCAACAACAAGCGTTTTTGCACCTGGCTGGACAGAAGTCTGGGCGCATTTTTTATATTTTTGGGACTGCGTCTGGCTGCCAGCGAACGCTAGAGGTCTGTTTTTTTAGCTTTTTCACCGGCGTCGGGGGTCACCCCGTCGCCGGTTTTTTGTTTTCCGGATACCCACCCCCCTGATCCTGCCTTTCTTCATACTGTCATAGAACGTTCACAGCGACGTCACCACAGCCCCTCCCTTATGGAGGTAGGGATGCACCATTGACTGGAGCACGACAGGTGTAAACGTTTACATTGCGGGGCCGTCATGGGGTCTTCACCTACTTTCAAGGATGTCGCAAGAGTTGCAGGGGTTTCCCTCGCTACGGTTTCACGCTGTGTAAACACTCCAGAACTGGTGAGCGAAGAAACCAGGGAGCGGGTGGAGCAGGCCATGGAAAACCTGCACTACCGCTACAATTCCCTGGCCAGGAGCTTTGCGACCCGCACCAGCAGAACGCTGGGTGTTGTTCTGCCAAGCATTACCAACCCGGTCTTTGCCGAATCCACACGCGGCATTCAGGATGCCGTGGCGGAACGCGATTATCAGATATTCCTTGCCAATACGGACTATGACCGGGACAAGGAATTTCCCCTCATCCGCAACATGCGCCAGCACCAGATCGACGGCTTGATTCTCACGTCTTCCGGATTGGCAAGCAAATCTGGACAACCCGAAGGGCGCGGCGTGCAAGAGTTGCTGCAGGACAGATTTCCCTGTGTGCTGCTTTACAGCACCATCAGACAGGGGCCGCTGAGTTCCGTGGGGGTTGATAATGTGATGGGCGGTGAAATGGCCGCCCGTTATTTATGGGAGCAGGGGCACCGGCATATTGCCATGCTTGCGGGCTCGTTCGCCATGTCTGACCGCAGCCGGGACAGGTATGACGGCTTCAAAAATTTCCTGATGGACAAAGGGTGTTTCAAACGCACCCTGGTCAAGGAAATCGGTTTTGACATGGGGGAATGCAACACGGCGCTGGCAGGACTTTTTTCTGTGAACGAGCGCCCCACCGCACTTTTCTGCTCAAACGACCTGCTCGCCGTGGCTGCCATTGCAGAGCTGCGGGAAATGGGCTTGGACGTTCCCCGTGATGTTTCCGTCATGGGCTTTGATGATGTTTCTCTTGCCGGGTTTGTCAGCCCCGGCCTCACCACCATTCGCCAGCCCGTTTATGAAATGGGGCGTTTGGGCGCCGAATTGCTTTTTGATCTGCTGCAGAATCCTGAGAAGGAACCTGCGCACAAATTGCTTCCCTTGGAATTGGTTGTTCGAGGAACCGTAGCCGCGTTGGGTGCGTAGCTGCGCGGACCATTATCAATAGAAAATCTTGGAAGGAGAATGGACATGAAAGCGTTTACATCAGCTGTTGGGGCTCTGGCCCTGGTGCTCATGCTCGGCTCTGTGTGCTGGGCCATGGATCAGGCCATTTGTTACAACTGCCCCCCGGAGTGGGCGGACTGGAAGACGCAGCTCAAGACCATTGAAAAGGAAATCGGCATTTCGCTGCCCCACGATAACAAGAACTCGGGGCAGACCCTTTCCCAGCTCATTGCGGAGAAGGCCAATCCTGTGGCGGATGTCGCATATTACGGTGTTTCCTTCGGTATCAAGGCCAAGGAAGAGGGCGTTATCGCGCCGTACAAGCCTGCGCATTGGGATGAAATCCCCGACGGTCTCAAGGACCCGGATGGTTACTGGTTCACCATCCATTTTGGCACCATCGGCTTTTTCGTGAACAAGGACGCCTTGGAAGGCAAGCCAGTGCCCAAGTCCTACGAGGATTTGCTGGACCCCATGTATGAAGGCATGATCGGCTATCTGGACCCCACCAGCGCCTTTGTTGGTTATGCGGGCGCCGTGGCGGTGAACGAGTCTCTGGGCGGCAGCCTGGATGATTTCACGCCTGCCATTGAATTTTTCAAGAAGCTGAAGGCCAACAACCCCATCGT
Source organism: Desulfovibrio biadhensis (assembly GCF_055388615.1). Lineage (NCBI taxonomy): Bacteria > Pseudomonadati > Thermodesulfobacteriota > Desulfovibrionia > Desulfovibrionales > Desulfovibrionaceae > Desulfovibrio > Desulfovibrio biadhensis. Next base: position 537,415 of record NZ_AP042477.1, on the reverse strand, counting down.
TCCCAAGCAGACGTCCTACGCACGGGTGCTTTCTGGTGAAATTCCCATTCTTTTCGACTATGATTTCAACGCTTATCGCGCCAAATACAAAGATAAGGCCAATGTTGAGTTCGTGATTCCCGAGGAAGGCTCCATCATCGTTCCCTATGTGATGAGCCTGGTGAAAAACGCGCCGCATACTGAACAGGGCAAGAAAGTGCTGGATTTCGTACTGAGCGACAAAGGCCAGGCTGTTTGGGCCAATGCCTACCTGAAGCCGGTGCGCTCAAGCGCCCTGAGCCCGGAAGTAGCCGCCAAGTTTCTGCCCGCTTCCGAGTATGAACGCGCCAAGCCCATTGATTACAGTAAGATGGCAACCAGTCAGAATACCTTCAGCGAGCGTTATCAGAAGGAAGTACGGTAAACAGTTCTGTCTTTCCGGCATGCGGCATGTCGCCGCATGCCGGATTGCGGGATAAAGTAAAAGGTGAATGCATCCATGCGTAGGCAGCATCTGCTCCTGCTATTGGCGCCGATGGTGGCAATTTTTGGGGCTTTTTTCCTCTTACCGCTTGCCAAATTGCTGGTGGTTTCTTCTGCCCAGCAGACGGGCGCGCTTTACCTGGAAGCGCTCACGGCGAGCAGGTATCTGAAAAGCCTGGGGTATACGGTGGTTCTGTCCCTTGCGGTCACTGTTGTTTCCCTGGCTCTTTCCGGCGTTGTGGGCGTATTTTTCGCGCGCAACAGTTTTCCCGGGCAAAGGATACTCATGTCCATGCTCACCTTTCCCCTGGCGTTTCCAGGTGTTGTGGTGGGGTTCATGATTATCCTGCTGGTGGGCAGGCAAGGCCTGGTGGGCGAAGTGACCAAAGCGGTCACGGGAAGCAAGGTGGTGCTGGCCTATTCCCTTGGGGGGCTGTTTCTGGGCTATTTATATTTTTCCATTCCCAGGGTGGTGGCTACCATCAAGGCTGCAGCAGAAAAGATCGACCCCTCGCTGGAGGAAGCGGCGAGGTCCTTGGGGGCATCGCCCTGGCTGGTGTTGAAGGATGTGCTGGTGCCGGCGCTGACCCCAGCCTTTGTGGCTTCCGGGGCCATCTGTTTCGCCACCTCCATGGGCGCCTTTGGCACAGCCTTCACTTTGGCCGCTGGTATAGATGTGCTGCCCATCACCATCTACACGGAGTTCACCCTGTCTGCGAATATCGCCATGGCCGCGGCTCTGTCCATTATTCTGGCGGGCATTACCTGGCTGACGCTGCTGCTTGCCAGGTGGGCCACAGGTGAACGAAGCATAGGAGCGGCGGCAGGATGACCAGAAACAGGATTTTGTTCTACGTGCAACTTGGGCTGACCCTGCTGTGTTGCCTGTTCCTTATCGTTCCCGTGATCCAGTCAGTGCTGGCTGGTGTTACGGAAAATTATTTCAAGGGCATATCCAGCGGCCTGACCCTGCGGTGGCTGGTAGAGATGTGGGAGCTTTACGCCGACACCATTTTTCGGTCCATGGGTATTGCCTTCATGTGTCTGCTGGTGTGTCTGGCAGCGGGCGTACCGGCCGCCTATGTGCTTACGCGCAGTAACAGCCGCTGGAGTCGCCTGCTTCAGGAACTGCTGGTCCTGCCCCTTGCTGTGCCGGGGTTGGCAATCGCCATGGGTATCCTGCTTGTTTTTGGCGGCTTTACCAGCTTTCGGCAGTCAAATTTGTTCATCCTCACCGGTCATGTTGTCTTTTGCCTGCCGTTCATGGTCCGCTCGGTCAGCGCCGTGCTGGGCATGCTGGACCTGAAGATTTTGGAAGAAGGGGCGGCCAGCCTGGGGGCAGGATTCTGGCGACGCTTCCTGGAAGTCATCGTGCCTTCTGCCGTGCCAGGCATCCTGGCCGGCTCGCTGATGGTATTTACTCTGTCAGTGGGAGAATTCAACCTTACCTGGATGTTGCATACGCCCTTGACCAAAACGCTTCCTGTGGGATTGGCCGATAGCTATGCCTCCATGCGGTTGGAAATCGGCTCGGCCTACACGGTGGCTTTTTTTCTGATCATCATTCCCGTGCTGGTGGCCATGCAATGGCTGGCCAGATTGCACGAAACCCGGACGCGGAAGACCGCCGCGTCGGCAGCCAAGGAGATGGCATCCATGGAGCCTGGTGGCATTACCGCCTCGACAGCCGGATTCACGGGCGCGTCAGTGCAGCTTACGCACTGCGCCAAGACCTTTGCCGACGGCACCAAGGCCCTCGAGCCTTTGGAGCTGTCCATAGCGCAGGGCGAAACCCTTGTCTTCCTGGGACCTTCAGGCTGCGGCAAAACCACGACCCTCAGAATCATTGCGGGGCTGGAAAGCCCGGACAAAGGGGGCATGGTTCTTTTTGATGGTGAGGACGTGACCAGGACGCCCATCGAGCGGCGCAACGTGGGCATGGTGTTCCAGAACTACGCTCTGTTTCCAAATATGAGCGTGCTGGACAACGTGGCCTACGGGCTGAAAGTACGCGGTGAGTCCCGACGGCAACGGCATGCAGGCGCCATGGAAATGCTTGAAATGATGCGTATAGCCGATCTTGCATCGCGGCATGTGGACCAGCTCTCTGGCGGACAGCGACAGCGGGTTGCCCTGGCAAGGGCGCTGGTGGTGCGCCCCAAGGTGTTGCTGCTGGATGAACCGTTGACCGCTCTGGATGCCAAACTTCGCGAAGTGCTGCGCGCCGAGATTGATATGTTGCTGAAATCCCTCGGTGTTACAGCAGTCTATGTGACACACGATCAGGCCGAAGCAATGGCCCTGGGTGACAGGATCGCCGTCATGGACAAGGGGCGCATCATACAGATCGGCACGCCACGGGACATCTATTTCAACCCGGCTGACCATTTTGTCGCCGACTTCATAGGCGTTTTCAACAAGCTGCAAGCCACCACAAATGGCGAAGGACTGCGGGTCGGGGCCTCAGGCCGTATTCCCATGGATTGTTTGAGCAGTCCCTTGCATGAAAACGCGAGCAACGCGGCGATGGATGTGTTCTTTCGGCCGGAGGACGCGCGCATCGACGAAAAGGGGACACTTCAGGGCGCCATAGAATCCTCGCTTTTTCTGGGGGATAAAGTGAGACTGCTCGTTCGTCTTGGCGACGGGCAGGTGGTGAAGCTGGATGCGCCTGGAAAGCAGCGTTATGTGACGGGCGCCCCCGTAAATGTTGCTCTTGATCCAGCCTCGGTGATGGTGCTTTGATGCTGCTAGCCCAAATAAGCGATCTACACATCACAGGTGGCGACGCCCTGGCTTATGACGTTGTCGATACAACGACAGCAGCCAGGAGAACAGTAGCATATCTTGAAAAGTTAACGCCTGCGCCGGACCTGATGCTTGTGACGGGCGACGTCACCGACGATGGCAGCAAAGAAGCTTACGCGACTGCCCGGGATATTTTGCGCAACGTTGCCGCGCCCCTTTTGGTGGTGCCAGGGAATCACGACCACAAAGAGCGGCTGCAGCAGGCATTTGGCCAGCAGACCGCCTGCACAGACATGGTGGCAGGGCGATTGTGTTGCCAGTTCATGCTCCCCCCATTTATGTTGGTGGGGGTGGATTCTGCCATCCCTGGCAAACACGGAGGGGGGCTGCCTCCGGAGGTTCTGGAATGGCTCGACCAGATATTGCATGACGGACAGGGCATGCCTACCGTGGTTTTCATGCATCACCCGCCATTTGCCGTGGGGATAGGCAACATGGACGCCGAGACCTTTGTAGGGCGCGAGGCACTGGAAGAGGTGCTGTCCCGCCACCAGCATGTTGTGCGGTTGCTCACCGGGCATGTGCACCGCCCTTTGCTGCGTCAGTTTGGCGGCACTTTGGCAGCCGGAGCGCCCTCCACCGCCATGCAACTTGCACTGGATTTGACGGCGGATGCGCCCTCCCAATTTGTGATGGAACCGGGGGGGGTGGCGCTGCATTTCTGCCCTGACCCAAAAGCTGCCAGGCCTGAGTTGGTCACCCATTTCGGGCTGTTGCCTGATCCTGAGCGCCCCTTCAGTGGGCCGCATCCTTTTTTCGGAGTTGTATCGCCGGAGTAGTCAGGAAGGGCTTCAGCGCCGGAAGATGTTTATCAGAATGGTCAGCACTATGCTGACTACGAGCATGGATGTGATGGGAATGAAAACCTTGGTGCGCCCGGATTCATAGCGGATGTCGCCGGGGAGTTTGCCGAACCAGTGCAGCAGCCAGGGGGCAAAGTGCAATACAAGACCGATTGCCACAAGAATGCACCCCGTGATGATTATCCAGCGAGCCATTGAATCCCTTTGTTGTTAGAAAATGGGAGTCCGTCGCATCCGCCAACGTGCAGTTTTTTACCTCTCCTGCCGAAATATGCAAACAAGGCTGCCGCTGTGCTTGTTGCCTGGATGACAGTTGGCTCAAGGGCGCTTGTCCTGCAGCGCAAAGGTAGACTCGGAGTGCAAAAAAATGCCTGAGCACAGCGTGGTGGAAGCTGTGCTCAGGCTATATAACATCAGAAGGCGAAGGGTCAGGCCCATTGAGCTGGAGCCAGGCGCCCTCTGGTACGTATGAACATTTGCAAGGAAGCCTTGCTTCCGTTGAGCCCCAGTTTACGGCGGATGTTCTTGCGGTGGGTCTGCACTGTTTCAAAGGTCAGGTGCAGGTTGCTGGCGATTTCCTTTGTGGAGGAGCCATCGCGTACTAGGCGGCATACTTCGATTTCCCGCGGCGTCAAAACCTGAAACAGGGGATCGGCCATGCCGGGGCGGTATTCACTGGGCTTGCTCGCATGGATTGCAGACGCGGGTTTTTTGGGTTGCGTCCTGGGTTTATCGTGGGCGATGTCGTGTGGTTCCACGGCGACGTCAATGGCTGCAGAGGCGGGTGCGGCTTCGCCGTAAAGGGCGTCACGCATATGCACCTGAGTATCGGGCTGCTTTTCCGGCTCCTGTTTACGGGGCAAGGGCTTGGGATCGAAAAGCAGGTGGTAGATGCCATTTTGCGGGGTGCCCCAACCGAAATTCTCCAGCTTGCTGACGTGTACTTCACCCGTAACCGTTCCCTTGCTGGTGGGGATGGAGATACGGGATGTCAGTTGTTCATCGCTGATGGAGGAAAAAGCTCTGCAGAGTGACTCCCCTTCTGCAAAAATCGAGGAGAGGCTGCTGCCAATGAGTGATCTGATGGTGAACATTTTATTGGCTGCCGGGTTGGCGTCGATGATCTGGCCGCCTTCATTTGCCAGGAGCATGGCATGGGGGGCTTCTTCAAAGATCGTTCTGAATATCCCTTTTTCGGCACTTGCATCGTTTTCAGGTGCAGAAGGAGAGAAATGAAATGGAACGACATTTTCGAAATTACTGCTCTTTTCGATTGTCAGGTTCTGCATGATAGTTTCCTCCGTATTGCAAATAGCAATGTTAGCTCTGCCGCTACTGATCCACGGCTGTGCAAAGTATCTCTATTGAATGAAAAATGACCATTTTTTCGTTCACATTGTTTGGTTGTGGAGCTCTTTCCGCATGGTCTTCAGAACATGGCTTAAATCTCTAACCATCGTGTCTATATATTCGGGGTCATGCGATCGGGCCGTGACGTCAATGCCCACTGCCAGGTAGGCCGCAGTGTCGCCCTCTGGGGTGAAAAATGCGTGATGTACCCACAGTTGTCTGCGAAGGCCGTCGCCATCGTGCTGCACGTCGTGCGCTATGCTGCAAGCAGGATTTGCAGGTGAGAGTTTGCTGACGGATTGGCTCACGTGCATAACGTCTTCTCTTGGCACGAGATGGATGAAGTTTTTTCCCAAGAGAGCTTTTTTTTCCATTTGAAAATAGTCGCAGTACGTCTCGTTAACGTAGGTAAGCTCACCTTGGGTGGAGTAGGCCATGACAAGGTAGTCTGGCTTTTTCCAGGGTGTATGGGGAGCTATGCTCCCTGCCGCCAGGGTTTTGGAAACGTTGCCGTTGTCCTGGCTTTGGATTTTTTCTGAACCTGTATTCATGGTTGCCTCCATAACCTTCTTGCCCATGTTCCACTTGTTTTTTGCTGCAGGTGGGCAAGTCTCTTCAGTTTAGTCTTCTACAGGGCAACCAAGAAAAGCGCTGTCGGCAACGCAGGGAAGGTTGGTGTCAAAAAAAAAGAATATGTCTGTAGGATGAACGCCTACAGGATTTGAAATGATATACTATATTGAAAAGTTGGGCATGTTCTTGCCCGCAAGCAACAGGGGAAGGCGGAAAAAAGCGCGGTAAGAGATGAGGAAAGGTTTTACTGTTCGTATAGAGAAAATAGATTTTCTAGCAGAAAATTGTAGGAGGAAATTCAATAGTAAACGTGCTCCCCTTCCCCAGTTGCGAATGAGCTGTAATGACGCCGTCGTAGTTCGCCACAATCAACTTGCAAATGGCCAGGCCCAGGCCGGTGCCTTTAGCCCTGTCGGAAAGTGTATCATCACGGGTTACCTGATAGAAACGATCGAAAATCTTCGCCAGCTCAGCGGGGGGAATTCCTCGCCCCTGGTCTGCGACTTCAATGCGCAGGCCACCTGTGGAGGTTTTCTCCATGGTTACGGAGATGATTCCTTCCGGTGTGTGCTTGGCAGCGTTATCCACCAAGTTGACCAGCACCTGAAGCATACGGTCAAAGTCGGCCCAGATGGGGGGCAGTCCTTCCTGGACGGAGGTCTGGACGTCAAGTCTGTCGTTTTCCGCAATGACGAATGACATGATGCTTATGGTATGGGCGACCAGGTCCTTAAGGTCTATGGAGCTGTCATTCCAGTCCACACGACCGCTTTCGATTTTGGAAAGGTCCAGGTAGTCGTTGATCAGACGTGTGAGCCTGCCGCCTTCGGAAATAATGGTCTGCAGGTTGCCGCGGATGCGTTCAATGCGTTTATTGTGGGGTGCCGAGGGGAAGACGTCTTCAGCCAGAAGCGTTTCGTAATCCTTGGCTGCCAGCTTGGCAAAGCCAAGCACCGAGGTCAGGGGCGTCCTGATGTCATGGGACACTGTGGACAGAAAGGCGGACTTGAGTTCGTCCATTTCCATGAGGCTCTGGTTGGCTTCTTCCAGTTCCCTGGTCCGTTCCTCCACTCTTTGTTCCAGCTCTTTATGTGCCTGCTGCAATGCGAATTCAGCCTTTTTTCGTGACGTTACATCACGTATGAATCCAATGATCTGTACTGCCTCTCCGGTGCTCTCATCAATAACCGGGTAGCAATAGACCTCCAGCCATTCAATACTGCTATTGGCCGGCCCATGCTTGGTTTCTATTTCAGTCTGTTTGGAATGCAGGCATCGCAGAGCAGGGCAGCTCTCGCAGGGCTTTTCGTGATCATGTATGCAGAAGTGACATTTCTTGCCAATAAGGGGCATGCTCTCCTTGAACCAGTCCTCCAGGGTCTTGTTGGCATGGATGATGGTCAGGTCCGGTGAAAGCACGCAAATGCCATCTTGAATACTGGTGAGGACGTTGCCCAGGAAGCTCTGGCTTTCACGTAGCTGGTTTTCCGCTCGTTTGCGTTCGTTTATTTCACGTTGCAGGCGGCGGTTCCACCAGAGCATGATGCCCAGGATAATCAGCCCCCCAATGGTGAATTGCAATATGAGACGCCTGACCATGCGGGGGTTGGTGAGCGTCTCATATTCGAGATTTATCCAGCGTTGTTGGATTGCCATGCGTTCCTGCTCTGATATGGCGCCCAGTGTTTTTGTCAGGATTGCAAGCAATTCGGGCTGATTTTTCAGTACGGCCATGGCCAGTTTGTTGTTACCCCATGGGGTTGGGGCAGCAACACGCAGATTGGAGAAGCCTCTTTTGCGAATAATGGCGCTTGCTACCGCCAGGTTGGCTATGCAGGCGTCTGCCTCGCCCAGAGAGACTGCTTCAAGCCGCGACTGGGCGTTTGACTTGAAGATGAAATCGATATCCAGGTCAGGGTACTCATTGGCCAGTTTGCTGTAGTTCGCCAGAGTCTTGATGACGGCGACGCGCTTGTTGTGCAGGTCTTCTATTCCCCCCACAAAGGGGGCATTGTCCCTGGTGATGATGACCAGCGGATATGAAAGATAGGGGCGCGTGAAGAGAAGGTATTCATTGCGTTCAGGGGTGTTTGCGATGCAGGGAAACAGTTCTAGTTGCCCCTTCTTTCCCATTTCGAGCGCTTCTTTGAAAGAAATTCCCAAAACGGGAACCAGGCGGATGCCAAGAAGCTCCTCCATCCTTTTGAGGTAGTCTGAAACCATGCCCTTGAACACTTTTTCCCCGTTTTCCTCCTCCACGTATTGAAAGGGGGGGAAGGCGATACCCACTCCAAGATGCAGTACGGGGTGCTCGTCCAGGTATTTCTGTTCAGAAACCGTCAAGGGGATTTCTGCGCTGTTTGTGACATGCGGGCACAGGGTAAAAAATAAGAATGCGGCAAGACTTGCTGCTGCAAGATTTTGAAGACGTAGGGAAAAAAACTGTGAAAGGATAGATTTCATAAGTAGAACGCGTATCGCAAGCTAAGAGTCTTTTTCGTAAAAACGACACTCATCAAACAACTCCCCCCGACGTACTACTCAAGATACAACCAGCAAATTATCCAGATTGAACTAAAAAAACATAATCCTGCCAATGTGTCCATCCAATGATATTTTTTTTGGATGTTTATTACATTTCAGCGTGCGGTGCATTCTCATTTCCTGGAGCAGCGCCAAAATACTTATATTTCATAAATTCTTGACCAAGTTAGAGCGGGAATGGTATTGGTTTAGTCATATAAAATAGGAAGATCAGAATAGCTCATGGTGTTGGTTTGCTGTTGGTGAAGACGCTACGTATATGAAAAACAGTTTCAGAAGATTGTTTTCTTTTGAAGAGGGAGTTCTGAACTCCATATGACTTGCTGATAGATTTCTGAAGTGCGCAAGTCGGAGTTTTTGCATTGTAATAAGCCATGTGATGCAGGCCATAATATTTGGGGGGCGATAGAACCGCGCGGCTTGGTTTTAACCAATAGCCCTGCGGTGAAGCTGGCAACGGGAGACGTAGGTTCACCGATTAATCGACCCAAGACGAGGAGGTAAGACCACATGGCCCTGACCCGAAGCTTAACCGTTGTTTGTTGTTTACTGCTTGTTGCACAGTTTGCCGGCTGCGCCCATAAGAAGTCTGGCGGCATGGACTACGCCTATACCAACGGGTGGGTTACCTACGAATACAGCGCTTCCAAGACTGCTGTTTTCGATTCCAGTGTACATGGTCTGTATAGTGAATTTGCTGTTATTGAAGAGAAGGACATTGATGCTGAAGGCGCTGAAATCGTTGGTACCTTGGGAGAGCAGCCTGTGGTCGTAGACATGAATGAAATCGCCCCTGGCCAGACGTTGGTCATGGTCAAGGTTGCAGACGCGGGTGACAAGGCGCAGGGTGTGAAAGTGCATAAGGCCATCCAGCGCTATCTGCTGTACTAGTTCGCCTGGTTCCGCCACCGAGGGCGCGAAGGCCGTATTTGCACCCGAGTCGATCGATAAAATGATTGGCGCGGGTGAATGTATGCGATTCCATGACCGGTTGTTTGCTGCAAGAAGCAGGCAGCCGGTCTTTTTTTAGTAATCGCCAGAGAGAAAGGTGGCGAGGGCCACTTCGTAGTGAAGAACATGCGTGTCCGGTACGAGTTGGTATATTTTGTCTTCAGGATATAGTCGCGCCACCTCTATTGCATTCCCCGCGTATTTTTCAATGTCCTCTATGGAATCCCAGTAGGTTATCAGTTTGAATCTGGCGGTTTCATGTTCTTCGCGTATGAGGATTTGCGCACCATGGCATCCTTGGATTGCTGCAGTGTCCTGTACGCCCGTCTTTTGCAGGTATTTGAGAAATCCGTTTTTATGCTCCAAGGGGCACTGCGCGCACCATTCTCGTGCGATCATGATCAACTCCTTTTTGGCAATGACAGTAAGTATTCCAGAATGTTGTAGTAGAAAACTGATGAGGTGATTACGGTGTGTTGTCAGGTGTGATGGGGAGGGTGAAATGGAATTCGCTTCCAGAGTCAGGGCCGGACATGACGTGAATGCTCCCGCCATAGTGTTCCACAATCTGTTTGCATATGGCGAGTCCGAGCCCCGTGCCCGGGATTGAAGCCGCGGCGTTTTCATCGACCTTGAAAAATTTATCGAACACGCGCCCCAACATGGCGGGGGGAATGCCCACACCCGTGTCCTTGACACAGAACTTCAGGTGATTGTTGCTGGCGGAGGCGGAGAGAACGACTTCACCTTCCTTGGTGAATTTCGCTGCATTATGAAGCAGGTTGAGGAACACTTGGCGCAATTTGTCGGGGTCTATAAGCACTTGCGGCAGCTTGGAGGTCATTTCAATGCGAAGTTTTACAGCATCGGTATGCTCAAACAATCCCTGTACTGCTCCAGCAGCCTCGATCACTGCCTTTTCAGGATCAACGTGCTGATCGTACCATACCATGTGGCCTGATTCGATTTTTGCCAGGTCAAGAAACTCGGTTATCAAACGGGTCAACCGTCTGCTTTCTTGCGAGACAATCTCTAGATTGGACAGGATGCGCGTCCGCTTCTTTTGCATTTTCTCTGACAACGGGGAAAGGGGGGGAGGGGGGATTTGCAGAAAGTCTTTTCTGATGAGCTTGGCAAAGCCCATGATAGAAGTCAGAGGGGTGCGCAGTTCGTGGGAAACGGATGAAAGCAGCGCTGATTTTATCCTGTCCAGTTCCTGCAGCCTTTCATTGGCGTCTTCCAGTTCTTGCGCCTTGTTCTCAAGTTCTGCCGTGCGTTCGGCAACCATGGATTCGAGCATTTCGTTCAGGCGTGAAAGCTGTTCCTCTGCACGCTTACGTTCAATGGCCACGGCTACCTGTTCTGAAACCGCCATCATGAAGGCAACGTCTTCCTCGTCATAGTGCCAAGGGTTTTCGTAGTGCTGCAGGGCCATGGCGCCAATGGTATTGCCCCCCAGCATGAGCGGTACACCAAGCCAGACGGCAGGGTCTGTGCCTACCACGGTTATTTCACCTTTGTGCTTTTGCTCTTCAAGATCAGTGTTTCGCAGAAAGAGCGGGCGTCCGGTGCGGATGACACGTAGTGTAAGACTATCTACATCAGCAGAACTCACATTGTGAATATCATAGTATTCATCTCTTTCATCAGAAAAATAGGGGAACACGATCCTGTCATTTTCTTCATCAAGTACGCCGATAAAAAAGTTCGTTGCGTCGACGTGTTTATGAAGAACTATGTGTATCTCAGCGTATAGCTCGGAAATATCACGGGTAGAGCTGATTGCGTTTGCTATCCCATAAAGTGCGCCAATGGTGCGCGACGCTGTAGAGGCTTTTTCTATCTGGGTGAATGTCGTTGCAAATAGCTGCGGCGCCACCATGCTGTGCGCCATGGAAAAATGTTTTATTTGTCCATCCGGGGAAGAGAGTGAAATTGTGGTGTCATTGCGCACAAGGCTTGCAATAATAGTGTCTCGCAGCGGTTGGTCCAGATCGTCCAAAGCGGTTGTGGCGGCTTTGTGCGTACTGAAAGAATTAAGGCCGCGCGAAAAAGCATTGTTGACGTGAAGAATGTTCCCCTGACCGTCATGGAGCACGCACGCAGTGGGGAGCTGTTCGAAAACTGCGGAAAAAACCTCTCCATCAACCATTTGTGGGTTTTTTTGGGGAGTTTCAGGAGATTGGGAGCGTGTGGAGGAGGGAAGTTGCATAGTGGTGGAAAAAAACCTTTGCAGATGAACAAATTTGTATTTGAGTTTTCCTAATTCAAAATCAGGAAAATATGAAGCAAAGATTTTGTTCTGCTCGGGTTAATGAGCATCATGCACAGAAGAAATTCCTATTTGGAGCATAATTTCTCTATCGTATCAATGAGTTTTTCAATTTCAATTGGCTTAGCTATGTAGCCGGTCATGCCGGCAGCAAGAAATTTCTCCTCGTCCCCCATCATGGCGTAGGCAGTTACAGCAATAATGGGAATGTTGGCCACATTGTCTCCTGCTTCTCCCGCTCTTATGCATTTTGTGGCCTCAATGCCATCCATAACGGGCATTTGAACATCCATAAGCACGACGTCGTAATCGTCGGTACGCAATGCGTCGATGCTTTGTTGACCGTCTTTCACTGCGTGGACGTTGTACCCGTATTTTTGCAATAAGCCCATGGTGGAGACGCGGTTGAGTTCGTCATCCTCGGCAAAGAGAATTTTCAGAACTCCATGACGTCCCGTAAGGGGGGGAGAAGAGATGGTCGGCAAAGGGGCTGGCTGCAGCACACGAAAAGGAAGACAAAAATGGATGGAAGTGCCTTCTCCTACGGTACTTTCAAGGGAGAGTGTGCCCCCCATCAGTTCCACCAGGCGTTTTGAAATGGAAAGACCGAGGCCGGCGCCCTGAACGTCACGTGTGTAGCCGACAGCGGCTTGGACAAAAGGCTCAAAAAGTTTTTTCTGCATTTCTTCAGGTATGCCGATTCCTGTGTCTGTAACAGAAAAGAGAATGCGGCAAGCATCGTGTTCATTCACAGACAGGGCTTGCGCAGCCACGGTTATTTGCCCCGATTTTGTGAACTTGATCGCATTGCCCACCAGATTGTTCAGCACCTGCTGCAATCTGACCTGGTCTCCCATTACCCTTTGCGGCAAGCCTGGATCATCCTTGAATACGAGTTGTAAATTCGCCTGGCCGGCCGCCGTGTGAAACAATGCAAATACGTTCTCTACGGCTTCTCTGACATCAAATGGTTCCATTTCTATAGTTATCCGATTGGCTTCGATGCGCGACAAGTCCAGAATATCGGTAAGAAGGCGTGTAAGTCGTCTGGCTGAATTTGCCGCTGCCATGACATATTCGTCTTGTTGTTTGGATATTTTTGAAGTGCGCAATAGTTGTAGCATGCCTAGTATGCCATTGATAGGGGTGCGGATTTCATGGCTCATGTTAGCAAGGAATTCTGTTTTTGCAGAGCTGGCGGCTTCAGCATTTTCTTTTGCAAGCATCAAATCTGCTTGCATTTGCTTGCGCTTGGTAATGTCACGGACAATGGCGAGAACAACGTTCTCCTCTTGAATGGCGATACCGCTCAGACTGACTTCTACGTCAAACAGAGTACCGTCTTTGCGCCGATGTTGACCTTCAACATAGATGCGCGTTTTGCTGAGGTCTGGAAAGAAATTCGTAATGTCTTCTTTGGTCATATCGGCAACATAATCCCACGTGTGCATGCCTAAAATCTCTTCTGGTGAGGTATAGCCAAGCATTTTGGCAAATTGCTTGTTTGATTCAATGATCCTGTGTTCCTGGCTAATTATCAAAATGCCGTCACTGCTGTTGTCCATCAGCATTTTACGGCGGTTTGTCTCTTGTTCCAGTTCCTGTTGCGCTATTTTGCGTGCCGTAATGTCTGTTGTGAAACCGTCAATGAGAAACGGCTCCAGTCCCTGGCTGTTACGGGTACGGGCATTCATGGAAAGCCAAATGTGCTTGCCGCTTACATGTCTGGCCTCGTATTCAAAATTCTCCACATAGCCATCCTTTTGCAACAGGCGCAAACACTCTTTACGGCGTTCAGCGTCAACATAGAGGGTTGAGGGCATGTCAATGTAGTGGCGTATGGCTTCTTCTGGTGAGTCCACTCCTAGTATCTTGGCCATTTCCGGGTTGATATGGTGGACCTTGCCTGAAGAGTCTGTTTGGAAAATTCCCACTGGAGCGCGCTCGAAAATCTCGCGATATTTAGATTCTTTCTTTTTGAGTTCTTCTTCAAATTCCTTGCGTTCGGAAATGTCTCTGCTCACACCGACTATGCCTGCAAAATTACCATTTTCGTCAGCCACGGAGGTGGCAATGTACTCTGCCCATATATTTTTGCCGCTTTTGTGACGGAACTGTACTTCTGACATGACGCTGCCAGGGTCAGGGCTCTGACGCAGCATCTCTAGATGGGCAATGAATTTATCGTACTGCGCCTGGGTGATGAACTCCGACTGGGGGATTGCGGCAATTTCTTCCGGCGTATATCCCAAGAGGAGCTCAATCGAGGGCGAAAGATAATTGAAGTTTAGTGATGCATCCAAGGCCCAGATAGTGTCACGCATGTTATCGGTGAGCAGTTGGTAGCGTTCCTGGCTTTTTCGCAGGTCTTCTTCCGTACGTTTGTTTTCCGTAATATCATGGAACAGGCCGAGCACCAGGCGTCTGCCCCCTAGGGGAAAAACGCATGACTGGACGTGGGCGAGTCGTGTTTCACCATCGATTCGTTCGACTTTGACGTCATGTGCGCGCCGTAAGCTGGTGCTGGCTCTTTTAAAACTTTTCGTCTTGCCATTTTTTTCGAGCAATTGTGTAGGGTGCATCTCTCGCTGGTGGTGGCCAAGGATTGCATCTCTTGCACGACCAAAAAATGTTTCCGCAGCCTCGTTGCAATCAACAATGATGCCTGTGTCTGCATCCGCAACAAGGACAGGATCGACAACCGCCCCGTATAAAGCCCGAAAACGTTCTTCACTTTCACGCATGTCCTGGTCGAGCTTGGTGCGGCGTATGCGGCGGATCATGAACAGGCCCAAAAGCATGGTGGCGCCGGGGTAAATGAGCAGTAAGGGGAGCGCATACTCCTTGAACACGTCGAAACCCAGGCCCAGGGGCAACGTAAACATCAGCAAAAGCGATGTTGCATGAACGGCGAATCCGAAAAGGAGCAGTTCTTTCCAGCTGGTGGCGGTCAGTTCGTTGTGGCGGATGGTGCGCCAGAGTATGCCGATTGCAGACGCCATCACCAGAATTGCGACAACGGTCCAGGCGCTCATGCTCCCCAGATACAGACGGTATAAAATGGTTATGGCAGCGCCCACCAGGGTGGGAACTACCCCCGTGAGGAGCCCGGCTATGGACAGGAGTATCGAATTGGCGTCAAAGATCAGCCCCGGGCGCATGGCCCAGGAGAGGGAGAGAAGGCAAACCCCTGCTGCACCAAGGAATACCCCCGCTACAAACCGACCAGGGAGTGAAGTCGCACTACACCACTTTTCGATAAACGTGTCTGCAAGCAGTGCTACGGCAAGCAGCAGCGATGCATTTTGCACAAGAATGATGGCGGGCATACTACCCATGCATTTTTGCAGCCTTTAAGATGATGGTTACTTTGTATGTTTATTCAAAATAAAGTGTTTATTTAATGGTAATTGAATATATCTTTTGAGGCAATAGGATTATTTTTTACGTTCTGATAATAGCAAAGTGCAATATATTGTATAATTACCTTTGCACCGGGCTCTTTCAGGGAAAAGGTGTATATATCTATATGACTACACGAATTGCATCTTTAATGCGATTCGGACAGGGGTAACGCGGAAGACGCCATGCCAGGTGGCCTCTCCAAGTACTGCGGAAAAAATCTATTGGGGGGATTACGTTTTTTGATGCAAAAAACAATGGTTACCCACTTTTCGGGGGGGGGGAAGCCCTAAGGGATGTTCGTGCCGTCACCGCAACGAATCGGCAACATAGCGGGTATGGCGGTCTATTCTTGTAACGCTTCAGGCAGAAGCAGGGTGAATTGTGTTTTTTCGTCCTTGCTAACAAAGGAGACACTGCCCTGAAGGTAATTTTCGGTAAACAGCTTGATGACATAGGTGCCAAGCCCCCTGTCGTTCCCCTTGCTCGAAACATAGCGTTTAAAAAGCTGGAGCCTGATGCGTTTGGGGATTGTGCCGTCATTGGTGACGGTTATCGCCACCCCTTCGGGCTCTTTGGTGCAAGCAAGATGCACCGGATCGGCTCTGCCAGCCTTCTGGCGGGCAACCTCACGAGCTTCAAGGGCGTTTATCAGCAGATTGCGAAGCGTATGCCGCAATAGTCTCGGATCGGTCAGTATTTCAACGCCAGTTGCAGCAACATCGATATTGTCTCTGACCGATGGATTGTTTCGGAACATTTCATCGACTACAGAGCGAAGGAATTCACCAAGATGAACAATACTTGGCTTGACTGAAAGCCGCCCAGTTTCGGCCGCTGTCACATCGCGATGGTAGACAACGTCGCGCAGCATTTCCATTGCGCTGGCTTCCAGCATCTCAGCCATGTCGGCATCTGAATTGCCTTTGGTAATCATGTTGCCCAGCGTGGCTATGCCACCGGCTTCATTGATAAGTCTGTGGAAAAAGGTGCGCTCCAGATATTTGAGGCGCTTTTCATGGCTGATGTCCAGCGCTGTGAACAGGGTAAAGGTGTAGCCGTCAAATACAACGGGGTTGGTAAAAACTTGCAGATCAAGAGGGCTTTCACCGTTTGGGTGCCTGCGGAGCATGTGGCATTCCTGACAGTCCGCGTTGCCACGCAGGCTGCTGACAATGGCAAGTGCTGCGCCGCATTCCTCGCAAAATTCCGAACAACCGCATCCTCCATCTTCAATACAGGCATGGACGCAGTTCAGGGCCTCTCCAGGGCGCAACCCCATGATCTCTTCAGGAACAATTCGCTCTGACAGTTTCTTGAAAGCTTCATTGCAAAAAATGATCTGCCGGAATTGGTTGACGACAATGATGCTGATGGGGATGGCGTCCATCCATGGAGTGAGGAATTCAGCCCGCAGACGCTTGGAAAGGTTGAGGATGGTATCCTTGTCCATGCGGTCTTCTGGTAAAAACTTGGTAGCCATACTCTTATCCCCCTTAGGTCACTATGCGTAGAGCGTATCACGGACTTAGAACAGCATAAAGGTATGTTTTTTTGATGCGTCTTATGCATAGTCTGCGTTTTAAAGGTGTTCAAACACTTGCGTATAGAGAGAATCCTGTGGATTGATACTGTAAAACAGGGAACTCCCCCATATCTGCCGGGGTATGTGGAGGTGGCTAGAGGCCTTGTGGCACAAAACCGCACAATGCGCCGGCAAGGATGGGGATAAGACTGTCGTTGCGATTGTTATAGCGCATTTCCCACTCCTTCAGATAGAGGGGGAAGCTTGTCGGTTGGATGCCCCGGACCCTGGATAGTCTTTTCTTCGCAAAGGCCCAGAACTCACTGCCGTCAGCAGGCAGGCGCGGGGCATTGTGCTGTATGAATTGTGTGGGCCAAAGATCGGGACTGCAACTGACGAGCATGGAATATTGTTGGTAGGGCGCTGTGTAGACGACTTGGCCAAGGCTTGCTGTCTCCAGGCAGAAATTCAGCTTGAAGTGCAAAAGGCTTTCAATGGTCAGGTCAGGCAAAAGGTCACAAATGATATAGCCGCCCAGGTCCATGACGCCGAATACGGGGGGATCGTGAGCGTCCGGGCTGGTCTTTTTGCGCCCTGGCCCGGGCCAGATGCCGTATTCGTAGTATCTGTTTGCGTCCAAGGCCTGAGCAAGCACCGCACGCCGTAGCAAATCTCTGGCCTTGAGCACGGTGGCGTAGGACACGGTCATTTGCTTGGCGATTTCATCACTGGGCACATCAAGCTCATATAATTTCATGAACCAGAGCCATTGCTGGAATGTGAAAGCGCACCCTTTGATGAATCGTTGGCTGAAATCGTGGAAGGTGTAATGGCAACGGGCGCACCGCCTGAGTTTGTCAGCTACCCGGTAGAGCTTTCGCTCCCTGCAGCGGGGGCAGAAGCGCTGGTGGTTTTTCCAGCAAAAACCCAAAAGGTATTTGCGCGCTGATTTCTCAGTGGATGCTATTTGATTAAAGGTGATTACGTCCATACGGCATGTTTCGATCATGTCAAAAAAGACATAATAAAATTATTTTAAAAAATACAGCATTTTTATATGGCTAATAGAAAAAGGTGATACGACAAGGGGAAAATAGGAAAAAACGCCCCCGATGTTCAAAACCGGGGGCGTAATATTGAGGAATTTTCTATTTTACACAGACAAGGCGTGGAGGAATGCTGTCGAGATTCTGTATTTCGTTCTCGTTGTTTTCAAAGTTCTTAAAGCTGTCGACGCCCCACGGAAAAATATTTTGCGCATGTTCAAGAGCATCACGTTCCACAGCCTCGAACCATTTGCTGAACATGTCACGGACCATGCGCCCTTGTTCAGTAAGGCGGTACCCCTTGCGCTTGGAGCCATTGGTTTCCACAAGCTTGACACCCATGGCGTTTTCTGTGGCTTTCAGTTTGCCCCATGCCGCCCTGTAGGACATGCCGAGTGCTTTGGCCGCTTCTTTCAGGGAGCCGTGCTGTTCAATGAGATCCAAAAGCAGCACCCTGCCAGTGCCGAAAAAGACCTCTTCGCTTTCTTCAAGCCAGAGTTTCATACGTATAGTGGGGTGGTGCTTGTCCATTATCCTTTCCTCCATGCGGTAAACAGCTTGTTAGGCTATGGTCCTTGAGTATTCAGGACCTGATCGACATGTCACTGTCTAGTAGGAAAGGGTGAGACGGGCAAACGCGTCGCAAGGGACTCTGCAACGCTTTTGCACAATGGCTGGTAGGGCTCAGGAGGCGCTGCTCTGGGGGATGGCCTCTTGTTGTTCCTTGGTAGGGCGGGTTACGCGTTCCTTGCAGGTGTAGACGTTCATACGCCCCTGTCGGACGCGTCCGATGAGGGTGATGCCGTGTTGTTCGGCAGTCTCTACGGCCAGACCTGTGGCCACAGAAATGCCGCAAAGATAGCTGACGCCAGCCGCTGCGGCCTTATTGACCAGGTCGCAGGACAGGCGTGAGGACATGGTTATGGCTATGGCCTGGTCCAGGGTGTTCTGCTGCAGGGCAATGCCAATGACCTTGTCCAAGGCGTTATGCCGGCCGATGTCTTCGGCCATGGCAAGCTGCCGCCCGCCGGCTGTGTATATTGCGGAACAGTGGGTGGCGCCAGTGCGGCGAAACACATCCTGGGCGGACTCCATGGCCTTCATGAAGCCGAAAATCTCCGTCGTGGTCAGGAAAGGCACCTCGCCAGGTCGTAACGTGGCGTTTTTTAGGGATACAGCGTTCTCCGCAAGCGTCACTTCCGCCTGCAGACCTCCTTTTGAAAAGGAGCTGAATGTGAGAGCGGCAACCGACGCCGCACTCTTGATAAGCCCCTCACTGTGCAGGTACCCCAGGACAAGCTGCTCGTCGTGCCCTGGGGTGCACATGGTGCGCCCGACTTCCTGACCGTTGATGCAAATACTCAGGCATTGCTCCTCGGCCAGGGTATCTTCCACGTACTCTGCTACATCCGTGTACTGACGCAGAATCAGGCGCTTGCTTGTCCGGCTCATGAATCCCCCTCCTCTTTGGGGAAGGTGTTCCAGGGCGCAGGAGCAAGGGGCGCATACCCTTTTTCCGCAGCAATGATGTCCAAATGCATCAACCCCAGGGGGGCAGCCAGCATGTCCGGATCGTCCGCGTATTCACGCAGATCAATGCATGGGAAATAAGAGTGGCACTTGGTGCAGAGCTCTACGCGCTCCTGGCGCGCCTTATGAGCGTGCAACATTTCGCGCGTTCCGGGGTCGGCGTTTTCACAGGCGGGGCAGGCGTCGCGACGATACCGCCACTCGTTGCCGCACTGTGAGCAGTGGAGGTACTTCTGCCCCCCACCACCAACCAGGGAATCGAGGTCGGTGGGTTCCTGCCTGGCCAGATACGCGATTGAAGGGAAGGACCCGCAAACAGGGCAGAAACCCTGTTTCCATGCATATTCCACTTTGATTTCGCCCACGCGTTGGGCCAAGGCGGCAAGGGGCGCCCCTGCTATTTGCTGCAGCACGAAATGCAGGGTCGCAAACTCCACGTCTGCTTCGTTGGAAATTTTCTCCAGGGAGGCATTATCCCTGCTCAGCAACAGTTCACAGGACGCTGTCAGAGAAAAACGCTCCTCGCGGATGGCGTCGGCGCATTTTTTCAGGCTTTCGTTTTCGGGTAGGGCCTCTTCAAGCACCTGCAAAATTTCTTTTGCTGCGTCCTGCAACCATGAATCCAGGAAATCAAGGGAGACCGAAGAAAGAATGGGCACGCCATTGTTGCCTGGATCCAGGCGGGAAGTATCAAGGCTGCTGGTGTCCAGAGGTTCCTTGGCAAAGCGCTCTTCGAGTTCGGCCCGTTTTTCCAGAATGGGTTGGAACACGCGAAGAATACCTTCATGAGAAGGGCGCTGCAGGCAGTAGCGGTCAAGGGTGGCGCTGACAGTGTGGTTTTTTTGCTGGTTTGTCGCGTCGGTCTGCAGTTGCGGCATGTTCCTTGGACTCCTTGTATTTTATGTTCGCGGGGAGCATCGGACGGGTGTCCGACACTCCCCGCACCCTCTAATCGATGGACAGAGACAACATTTAACCGTTCGTCAGTACTCTACGGAATGGCTTGGCCAGTCCAGCAAGGAACTGCTTGCGCCCTATTCCGGAGGGGGTGGCTTGCGCCACGCTGTATTCGTGGTAGTTGGCCGGCTCGTCAGTGAGCAGGAAGATGACGCTCACGTCCTGGGCATCGGCGAGCATGGCCTTGGGGAAGGTCTTTTTCGCGATTTCCAGGCGTTTTTCAGCCAGGGCGAGCATGTCTTCACGTTCACCGAAGTTCATGGTGCCGGTGGGGCAAACCTTGACGCATGCCGGAAGCATGCCGGCCTGTACACGGTCGATGCACATGGTGCATTTCGACATAAGGCCGGTGGCTTCGTCGCGACGAGGAATGTCGTAAGGGCACGAATCCTTCACCATTTGGAAGTCGTCGGGAGAGAGTTCCTTGGACTTTTCGGTGAAGAGTACTGCGCCCGTGGCCTCGTCATGGATGATGGCGCCTTCGACAACCAGGTCAGCCGTGTCTTTGCATGGGGGTACAACGCAGTGGCGGCACTGATCCGGGAAGAAGTTCCAGCGCACCACGCCCTCGTCATCCATGAGATCCTTGAACCGGACCAGTTTATAGTTGTTGGGGTTCAGATCTTGCGGATTCTGATGATTTCCCCAGCCATACTGCAGGGTCTTGTTCGGCTCCAGCTCATGCCATTCTTTGCATGCAAGCTGGCAGCCGCGGCAAGCCGTGCAGCGGGATGTGTCTATCAAGAACGCCTTAGGCATAGCATACTCCTTGCTATGTCCGCAGGGGGCTTACGCCGCCCTTTGGGACATGTCAGGTTGCAAGCTCGGTCAGCTTGTCCGCCTTGCGGATGTTCACACAGCAGGCCTTGAACTCCGGAATGGTGGTGTTGGGGTCACCCACCGAAGGCGTAAGCCTGTTGGTGGAGTCTCCACTACCCGGGGTAGTCCACCCGAAGCAGAAGGGCATGCCGATTTCGTGCACAGTGCGGCCGTGCACCTGCAGGGGGCGTATACGGACCGTGACCATGGCGATGGCCTCGACCTTGCCGCGTATGCTTTCCACAATGACACCGTCGCCGTTCTTGATGCCTTTTTCCTTGGCCAGCTCGGGGCTCATTTCCACGTACAACTGCGGTTCGGCCTCGAGCAGGTTGGGCACGTTGCGGGTTTCACCGCCACCGCACCAGTGCTCGGTCACGTTGTAGGTCGTCAACACGATGGGGAAGTTCGGATCGGCCGGCTTGGCCAGCTTGTCCATATCGCTGTTGACGGACTTGTAAACCGGGCTGCTAAGCTGCTTGGAGAACGGGTTGGAGTCCACAGGGGTCTCCACCGGTTCGTAGTGTTCGGGGAAGGGGCCGTCTTGCCTTCCAGGACCGAATGCCTGGCCCATGCCATGCACGGTCATGATGAAGGGGTATTTGCCCTTGCCGGTGGAGAGTGGCGGCCAGCCGCCGTCGGGCACGTCGCCCACCCACTTCTCGCCGGTCCATTCGATGACGGGCATTTCCTTGTTCAAAGGCTTGCCGTCCAGGTCCACCGAGGCGCGGTTGTACAGAATGCGGCGGTTGACAGGCCAGCACCAGCTCCAGTTCGGAAACAGACCGATTTTCTTTTGCATCTCGGTCTGCGAAGGATCACGGTACTTGGATTTGTTGCCGCCGTCTTCCGTGTAGCTGCCTGCGTAGAGCCAGTTCAGGCTCATGGTGGAACCGTCATCCTGCAAGGCCGTGAAGGAGGGAACAAGGGTGCCCTTCTTGTAGGTCTTGTCCTTGATGGTGACGTCCTTGGTAAAGTAGCCGTTGATCAGCTTGGTGATATCCTCGGCAACGTACTTTTCAGGCCAGTTCAGATTGACCACTGCCTCGGGCAGTATGCCACCGTCCTTTTTGTACATGCCTTTGAGGATGTTCATGATGGACACGAACATTTCACCAAAGGTCTTGGCTTCGCCAGCGGGTTCCACGGCCTTGTAGTGCCAGAGCAGCCAGCGGCCGGAGTTGGTGACGGTTCCTTCCTTTTCCACACGGTGGGCGGAAGGCAGCAGGAAGACTTCAGTCTTCACGTTCTTCGGGTCAACACCAGGGCGATGCCAGTTGTCCGTGGTTTCGGAGTGGTGCAACTCGGAAGTGACCAGCCAGTCCAGGTTGTCCAGGGCTTTGCGGATCTTGTTCGAGTTGGGCACGCTCTGCATCGGGTTCAGGCCGATGATGAAACCGCCCTTGATCTTGCCGTGGTACATGCGATCGAAAAGCGGCATGTAGGAGTAGTCCTCGCCTTTTTCGATCTTTGGCAGCCAGTCGTAACCAAAGCCGTTTTCAGGCTTGGCTGCATCGCCGTACCAGGCCTTGAGCAGACTCACAAAGTACTTGGGCTTGTTCTGCCACCAGTTGGCGCTTTGCGGGTCTTTGGTCACCGGGGTGTTGGCCTTGTTGTAGTCCTCGAGGGTCTGCCACCCGTCGTGCGGCATGGCCATGTAGCCAGGCACGATGTGGTAGAGCAGGGTGTGGTCCGTGGACCCCTGCACGTTGGGCTCACCACGCAATGCGTTGATGCCGCCACCGGCAATGCCGATGTTACCCAGCAGGAACTGGATGATGGCGGCGGAGCGGATGTTCTGCACACCCACGGTATGCTGGGTCCAGCCCAGGGCATACATCACGGTACCGGCCTTGGAACCGTTGCCTGTCTTGCTGTAGGCTTCGTACACGCGCAGCAGGTTCTCTTTGGAGACACCTGTGACGGTGGAAACGGTATCCAGGTTGTAGCGGGAGTAGTGCTTCTTCATCAGCTGGAAGACGCAGCGTGGGTCTTTTAGGGACTTGTCGCGTTTGGGCACGCCGTTTTCGTCCAGCGCATAAGCCCATTTGGACTTGTCATAAGAGCGCGTCTTGGGATTGTACCCGCTGAACACGCCATCAACGAAGTCAAAGTCCGGCCCCACGATAAAGGAAGCGTTGGTGTATTCCTTGACGTAGAAGTCGAAGAACTTCTCTTGTTCCAGAATGTAGTTGATCATGCCGCCAAGGAAGGCGATGTCCGTGCCGGAACGCAGGGGGACATGGAAGTCAGAGCGCGCAGAAGTACGCGAGAACTTCGGGTCCACGTGCATAACCACGGCGCCCTTGTTGTACTTGGCCTCGAGAACCCACTTGAAGGAAATGGGGTGGTGTTCGGCAGCATTGCTGCCCATTATAAGGATGGCGTCGGCATTTTTAATGTCGACCCAGTGATTCGTCATCGCACCGCGTCCGAACGACTCTCCCAGAGCCGCAACAGTAGCGCTGTGTCAGATACGGGCCTGGTGGTCCATGTGCACTACACCAAGGCTACGCATAGCCTGGTGCGCGAGGGCGCACTCCTCATTATCGGCGTGGGAAGTGCCCAACAGGAACATCCCATCCAGACGGTTAACGGTGTTGCCCTTCTCGTTTTTGATCAGAAGGTTTTCATCACGGGTTTTTTTGACGCGTTTGGCGATTTCCTGCAGCGACCACTCCCAGGACTTCTCTTCCCACTTGTCGGAGTTGGGAGCCCTGTACAGGGGTTTCTCCAGGCGATGCTCGTTGCGTGTCATGGAGAGCATGGCTGCTCCCTTTGCACACAAAGAGCCCTGGTTGATGGGGTAGTCCGGGTCACCCTCGGTGCCCACCAGCTTGCCATCCTTCACGTATGCGACGATGTGGCAGCTGACAGAGCAGAAAGGGCAGACCGTGAGGACTTCCTTGGCCCCCTCGATCTTCAACCCGGCCGCGTAAGCGTTCACCGGGGAGAGATCGAGGCCAAGCTGCGTCAGGCTCAGGCCAACGACTCCTGCACCTGTGAGCTTGAGAAAATCTCTGCGGTTACAATCCATAATCCTGCATCCTCCATTGGCTGGTGCTTCCGCTGCGAGCGCGCTTCACAGCAGTCGCAGTGTACCGGTTACATCGAGAATCCTGATCCTGCCATTCTCGATTATCTTGAAACCATTTATGCCAAGACGGAAACCTTCGGTCAAGAAAAATTCAATTATTTTAACATGTTAAAAATAGCATTTCAAGATTTTTACAGGCGCGGCCAATTCATTTGCATGACAATTCAACAGGTTTGCAGAACGCTGCTCGCGAAATCCTACCTCCCCAAAAAAATGGGATGCCCAGCAAAGGATTTTCTGTTGGCTGCCATCCAAGGATGGTAGAGCGCAGATGCCAAGAGAAAAGGCCGCCTGTTGACTTCGTGGCTTGAGTTACCCTCTGGAATCAAAGAGCTTTTCTTCTATCTATGTCAAAAATGGCATAGTTGCGCATTTGCGTCAATTCACCCTGCAAAACAGTTGAATTGTTTTGCACAAAGGGAGAGCGCTAACGTGCCCCCCGGAAACAATAAATTGCCGTTTCCGGGGGGCACGAAAGAATCCAGAAAAACCAGAAAAGGGGGATGACAGCTATTTTTCGGTGAGTATGCCGAGTTGGCTGAAAGGCAGGTAGTTGGCGGGCATCTTGTCCTTGAGTTGCACGCCGGAGGTCTTGATAAGAAACGCGTTCTCCACCAGGTAGGCCAGTTTGAGCGCTGCCTCTGTGGTGCTGTACCCACCGTGACGGACGTTGGAGATGCAGTTGCGGGATTCGTCCGTGGTTCCCGGTCGAGGGGCGTATGTCATGTAGATGCCCATGGAGTTGGGTGAACTCAGGCCGGGGCGTTCGCCTATCAGAATGATGGAAAGCTTGGCGTCCAGTGTTTTGGTTATTTCATCCGCTATGGCCACGCGACCGTTTTCCACTATGCTCAAAGGGGCAGGACGTAAGCCCGTGGGCGTGAGCAGCTTGAGAAACTCCTGAGCAAAAGGCACCGCGTTTTCATGGATGGCACGTGAAGACAGGCCGTCGCTGATGACCATGCACACGTCGTAGCCAGTTGGCTGCTTTGCAAGAAGATCACGGGAGGCGTCGCTGAGGATGCGCCCCTTGTCGGGACGGGTGAGATATTCCATGCGATCCGCCACGCTGCTTGCCAGTCGCAAGGTGGAATAGCCGGCAACTTCCAACTCCTTTTGCACCGTGTCAGCATTAAAAGGACTCCAGACAGCGTCGCGGGCTTTGGCGTGAGCGAGCTTGAAGGAAAGGCTTTCGTGCAGTGGCAGGCTGGAGCCGCAACGCCCTAGAGAGATTCTGGCGTCGGTAAACGCCTTGAGTTCGTACCAGGCGTCAGGGGTGAAGGGTTTTTTGTCCATGGCAAAAATCCTTTGACCGCAGATTAAAGAGTATCCGGCAATGCCAGCAATTTGCTGCCGGCGCCTATGGGCAACAACTCACCTTTTTTGTCCAGAATTCCCAGGTTCTCCAGCCAGGCGGCAAACTCTGGCGCAGGTGTGAGCCCGAGCAGCTTGCGCAGATACGCCGCGTCGTGAAAAGAGGTGGACTGGTAGTTGAGCATGATGTCGTCTGCGCCCGGCACGCCCATGATGTAGGTGCACCCCGCCGCGCCAAGCAATGTGAGCAGTGCGTCCATGTCATCCTGATCCGCTTCGGCGTGGTTGGTGTAGCAGATGTCCACGCCCATAGGCAGCCCGAGAAGCTTGCCGCAGCAATGGTCTTCCAGTCCCGCCCGCGTAATTTGCTTGCCATTGAACAGGTATTCCGGCCCGATGAAGCCGACCACCGTGTTGACGAGCAGGGGCTTGTACTTTCTGGCTACTGCATAGGCGCGGACTTCCAGGGTTTGCTGATCCACGCCGTGGTGGGCGTTGGCCGAAAGCGCACTGCCCTGACCGGTCTCGAAATACATGACATTTTCGCCAACAGTCCCACGTTTTTGCGAAAGAGTGGCCTCGTAGGCCTCTTGAAGCATGGCCAGGTGGATGCCAAAGCTCGAATTGGCTTTTTGCGTGCCAGCGATGGACTGGAAGCAGAGATCCACAGGCACGCCGCTCTCTATGGCTTCCATGGCAGTGGTCACATGCGTCAGCACGCAAGACTGCGTCGGTATTTCGTAACGCTGGATGATGGAGTCCAGCATTCAGAGGAGGCGCGAGATATTGTCTAGGTTGTCGGTGGCAGGGTTGATGCCGATTACCGCGTCGCCGCACCCGTAGCACAGACCGTCCAGAGTGGAGGCGGCAATGCCCTTCATATCATCTATAGGGTGGTTGGGCTGCAGGCGTACGGAAAAATGGCCCGGCAGGCCGATGGTGTTGCGGAACCGCGTAACCACGGAACATTTGGAAGCGACAAGCACCAGGTCCTGCAGGCGCATGAGCTTGGAGACCGCGGCAGCCATTTCCGGAGTTATGCCGGGGGTAAGCGCTGTAAGCGCCTCTGTGGAGGCGTCATCGGTCAACAGCCAGTCCCGGAATTCACCCACGCTGAAATGCTTGATCGGGGCAAAGGCTTCCTGGTCATGCTCGTCGATGATCAACCGCGTGACCTCGTCTTCCTCATAAGGGATGACAGTTTCGTTCAGAAATCTTGTGAGGGGCGTTTCGGCCAGTTCCATCTGGGCCTGAATACGCTCTTCCTCGCTTTCCGCTGCGATTCCGGCCAAAACATCGCCGGAGCGCAAGGGAGTGGCCTTTGCAAGTAGTTCACGAAGAGGGGTATTGCGCGATGCCATGCTGTTCGCTCGATCTGGACCTGTAATGGAAATCAAAGGGCGTTTGCGAGTTCATAAGTGAGCGCCCGGAGCGGAGCAGACCGCTCCGGACACTCGTTTGCACAGTAGTTTTCAGAAGCTGAGATCAGTTTCCATAATATGCGTTCGGCAGAAACATCGCAATCTCAGGAAACATCATTATTAAGATCAACCCTATGGTCATGAGTATTACAAAGGGGATGATTGACGCGTAGATGTCTACGAGCGTTATCTCCTTTGGCGCCATGGCCTTCATCAGAAACAGGTTGTATCCAAAGGGCGGCGTCATATAGGCGATCTGACAGGTAACAGTGTACAGCACGCCGTACCACACCGGGTTGAAGCCCAGGTGGATGATCAGCGGGATGTACAGGGGCGCTACGATGACCAGCATTGCCGTATCGTCCAGGAACATGCCCATGACGATGTAGGACACCTGCATCATTATCAAAACACCCCAGGGGCTGAGCCCCCAGTCTTCGATGAACAGCTTCTCGATTGCGTGCACGGCGCCCAGGCCATCGAAAACAGCGCCGTAGCAAAGCGCCGCCAGAATGATCCACATGAACATGCAGCTGACTGAAAGGGTCTTGTGCAGGGAGTCGTCCAACACCTTGCGCGAGAGACGCCCTTTCACCAGGGCGGCCAGGGTTGCCGCAGCAGCGCCCACGGCAGAACTTTCCACCAGGCTGGTGACGCCCATCATGAACAGACCAGTAACGGTGAAGATGATGACCAGGGGCAATATGCCGGCGCGCAAAAGTCGGATCTTTTCTTCCATGGTTATCTCTGCGCGTTCTTCGGCAGGAAGAGAAGGCCCGAGATCTTTCTGGAAATGGCAGCGGATGACAATGTACCCGGCGAAGAGCACCGCCAACAGCAGGCCGGGAAACACACCGGCCAGCCAGAGCTGGCTCACGGGCTGCCTGGCGATCATGCCGTAGAGCACGAGTACGATGCTGGGGGGCACCATGATGCCCAGGGAACTGCCCGCCTGGATGACGCCCGTGACCATACGTTTGTCATACCCGCGCTTGAGCATCTCAGGCAGGGCTATGCTTGTGCCGATGGCCATGCCGGCAACGCTCAGGCCGTTCATGGCGGAAATGGCCACCATCAGCACGACGGTGCCCAGCGCAAGCCCGCCATTCAGTGGCCCCATCCATACATGGAACATCTTGTAGAGGTCGTTGGCTATGCCGGAGTCGGAGAGGATGTACCCCATGAAGATGAACAAGGGCAGCGTCAGCAAGGGGAACCAGTTCAACAACTGGATGCTGGCGTTGAACGGCATCTCCACGCCACCTTCGCCCCAGAGAAACATGGACGCGGCAGCGCCGACAAAGCCGACAATGGCGAAGACCCGCTGCCCTGAAAGCAACAGGAGCAGCAAGCTTGAAAACATTAACAAGGCGATCATTTCATGGCTCATGGCAGGTAATCCCCAAAGATTTTTTTCGTGTCGAGGCCCCTGGCAGTGGCGATGTCTTTAATCAGACGGGCGGTGCACTGCAGCAGCATCAGCAAAATGCCGATGACCATGATGATTTTGATTGGCGACATGGGCGGCGCCCAGGCCGAGTAGTTGGTCTGATTGTATTGCAGGGAGTACGCGGTGCTGGAGATGCCGCCGTACAGCAATACAGCCAGGTAAAAGAGCAGGAAGAAGGCGGTTATCACGTCCATGATGGCGCGGGTTCTGGGGCTCCATCTACTATAGAGCACGTCCATGCGTACGTGCCCCCGAAGGATGACGGAGTAGCCGCCGCCAAGGATATAGAACGCGGCCATGGTGAACTGAGCCATTTCCACGGCCCAGATGACGGGCGAGTTCAAGATGGTTCTCGACAACGATGCGTACAGCAGGATGAGCATCATCACAAAGACGAGATACATGGCGAACTTGCCGACAAGCCGGTTCACAGCTTCTACGTATTTTACGTATGTTATTAGTGCTTTTGGCAAAATCCACCTCGTGGGCAGAGTTGTCCTGACGGCATGATGGCCGTGAGGCGTCGATAAAAAAATAACCGCTCCCTTGCTTGTCGAAAAAGAGGCCAGGATGCCGTCATTTCCGCTGGGACAAGGGAGCGACTGGCTTGCCGTTGGAGGCCATTCCCGGCCGGTCACAGCACCGGGAATGGCATGAAGCATCAAACGACATGCGCATGGCACAGCCATGCGGTGCGGTTTCTAGGAAGAATAACGGTAGGGCTTGCCTGCCTTCTTCATCATTTCGTTGTACTCTTTCAGTATTTTTACGACCTTGGCGCAACGGGGGCTGGTTTCGGCAACCTCGTCCCAGTACTTGTGGGCTTCTTCTTCAACCTTGTCCCACTCGCTTTCAGGAATAGAGGTCAGTTCCAGCTTGCCGCCGGTAACGCGGTAGTAGGCCTCACCCCACCAGTACCAGTACAGGCGGTAGTAGTTGGAGCTGTCCATGGTGACCTGGAACAGGGCTTTGAGGTGCTCGGGAACTTCTTCCCAGCGGTCGGAGTTGGCAAAGTAGGAACCGATCCAGCCACCGCTGATGTTGTTGGTAAGGTAGTACTTGGTAACGTCGGCCCAACCCACGGTGTAGTCTTCGGTGATGCCGGACCAGGCAATGCCGTCCAGTTCGCCCGTTTGCAGGGCGACTTCCACGTCTTCCCAGGGCAGGGTTACGGGCACTACGCCAAAGCGGGACATGAACTTGCCGCCAGTGGGGAAGGAGAAAACGCGCTTGCCTTTCAGGTCTTCCAGGGAGCGGATGGGCTCCTTGGTGGCGAAGTTGCAGGGATCCCAGGCGCCAGCGCCAAGCCAGGTCACGCCTTCCACTTCACTATAGGCTTCTTCCCAGATTTCCTTCAGTCCGTACTTGTGGAACAGGGTGGGGATGTCCAGGGAATAGCGGGTGGCAAAGGGAAAGTAGGCAGCGAAAATGGAAACATCCACGGGTGCTGCGATGGAATCGTCATCGCTCTGCACGGCGTCGATGGTGCCGCGCTGTACGGCGCGGAACAGTTCAGGAGTAGGTACCAACTGGTCGGCATTGTAGAGTTCAATGACCATATCGCCGGCGGCAATTTTGTTAAACGCTTCAATTTGCGGCTTGATGACATGCTCGGCAAGGGCAGGGCCAGCGTAGGTCTGCAAACGCCACTTGATGGGCGTTTTTTTGGAAGCGTGTACGAAAGGCGCGTTGACGATGCCGGTTGCCACTGCTGCGGTTGCGCCGACACCAGCCTTCTTCAGAAAATTTCTGCGTTTCATCGAGAGAGCTCCTGTAACTGATTATGTATTGTGTAACTAACAGTAAACCTTGCCGAATTTAATCTGTCCTCAAAGTTGCGCCGTGCGGTCTTGACCCATTGCACTGTGCGCTTCGTGGGCATTGGCTGTGGGCGTGCACCCGGCTAAACAGATTCGCTTTTTAGGCAATGTTTGTGCCCTCTATAAATAAATTGTGAAAAGACAGAGCGTTGTGGAAATTATCTGGATTCAAAGAGCGATAATCTGTAGAGAAAAATTAACAACTGTAACTTTATTGTAAAATTTTAGCAATAAAAAATTACGATTTTGTAATACATGGTAATCACTTACACTCCTTATTATTTATTCTGAATGCTGCGACCACGTTGCATTGGTATTGCAAATGGGACGAAGCCGCGCTCCCGCCACATTTCTTCTGTCGAAAAAATCAGTTCAAAAAATAGATTGTAGTGCCTGTTGCAGTATGAAACGTACCTTGAATTTATACTGAATAAGTATGAATATGGCGTTTTATACTGTAAAAGTGGCTGTGCTGTTAGCACTACAAGCACGTGTGGATGTATTTGTCGTGCTGTTTTATGTTTCGTATGGTGAAATTGACTGTAAATTTTGGGGCAGTAATGCAACAGTAGCGCGTATTCTTGACTTGTCACGAATAGGGGAGCATAAAAGAACAACAGAAGATATTATGTTAAGTTTAACATAGATTGGTGTGGAGTGTTTAATGGTAAAAGTTATTCCAGTAGAAGAGTCTGTCGGCACAGTTTTGTGTCACGATATCACGCGAATTGTTCCCGGAAAAACCAAAGGTCGCGCTTTCAGCAAAGGGCATGTGGTGCGGGAAGAAGATGTTCCCGTACTGCTCGAGCTTGGCAAGGAGCATTTGTACGTATTGCCGCTTTTGGATGGGCAGATTCACGAAAATGAAGCTGCAGAACGCATTGCCAGGGCGGTTGCCGGTCCGGGCATAGCATTTAGCGAAATTTGCGAAGGCCGCATGAATTTGCTGGCCGCGCGCAGAGGGCTTTTGTGCGTCAATGTGGAGGCGCTTTTTCAGATCAACAGTGAAGAAAATGTTGTTGTCGCAACAGCGCACACGCATCAGCGGATTCCTGAAGGTCGGCCCGTGGCGGGGGCGCGCATCGTGCCACTGCTCATCGAGGAAGACCGTATCCAACGGGTGGAAGCCATTTGCGCAGCGGCAGGGCCTGTTGTCCAGGTCAAGGAATTCAAGCCCATGCAGGTGGGGCTGGTTACCACTGGCAGTGAAATCTACCACGGCAGGATCAAGGACGCCTTTGGTCCGGTCATCCGCCGCAAGCTGGCGAGCTACGGCAGCACTGTCATGCACCAGGCTTTCGTCTCCGACGACAAGGAAACCACCGTGGCGGCAATTTTCGATTGTATCGAACGCGGTGCGGAAATGGTGCTGTGCACGGGGGGCATGAGTGTGGACCCGGACGATCAGACGCCTTCGAGCATTATGGCGACGGGGGCGGAGGTCATCACCTACGGTTCACCGACTTTCCCGGGCGCCATGTTCATGCTGGCGAACCTGAACGGTGTGCCCATCATGGGCTTGCCAGGGTGCGTCATGTACCACAAAGCCAGTATTTTCGAGCTGGTACTGCCTCGTGTACTGGCAGGCGAAACCGTCACCAGAAAAGACATTGTCGCCATGGGGCATGGCGGTTTTTGTAATGGCTGCGATGTTTGCCACTTTCCTATCTGCCCTTTTGGCAAGGGCGTTTGAGGCTTAACGCTGCGCGGCCATGGCTGGCGCGTGGTGGAAGTTACATAGAACCTGACGTGAGAAACACTGAGGAATCTTTTAAGGAGGACAGAATGAAAGGCAAGACGATTTTCGTCAACGGCGCGCCAAAAACCGTTGTGGCCAGCGATGACGTGATGCTGTCCGAGGTGCTGCGCGAGCAGTTGCTGCTTACAGGCACCAAGATCGGTTGCGGTCAGGGCCAGTGCGGCGCCTGTAACGTCATTATGGACGGCAAGCTGGTGCGCTCCTGCATCACCAAGATGAAGCGCGTGCCTTATGGCGCCCAGATCATGACCATTGAAGGCATCGGCGGCCCCAATGGCCTGGATCCTGTGCAGTTGGCCTGGATTGCCCACGGTGGCGCCCAGTGCGGTTTCTGCACCCCTGGCTTTATTGTCTCGGCCAAGGCTCTTTTGACCGAGAATCCGAAACCCACTCGCGAAGACGTCCGCGATTGGTTCCAGAAGCACAACAACGTTTGCCGTTGCACAGGTTACAAGCCCCTGGTCGACGCCACCATGGATGCTGCCAAGGTCATCAACGGTGAAATGAAGGTTGAGGATCTGGAATTCAAGATGCCGGCTGACGGCCGCATCTTCGGCACCAAGTACCCGCGCCCCTCTGCTGTTGCCAAGGTCACCGGCACCCTGGACTACGGCGCGGACATCGGTCTCAAAATGCCCAAGGAAACCCTGTATTGCGCCCTGGTGCAGGCCACGGTCAACCACGCCAATATCAAGGGCATCGACGCCAGCGAAGCCGAGAGCATGCCTGGTGTCGTCAAGGTCGTCACCCACAAGGACATCAAGGGCAAGAACCGCATCAGCGGCCTGATTACCTTCCCCACCAACAAGGGTGACGGTTGGGATCGCCCCATCCTGTGTGACGAAAAGGTTTTCCAATTTGGTGACGCCATTGCCATTGTGTGCGCAGAGACTGAAAAGCAGGCCAAGGCCGCTGCCGAAAAGGTGAAAGTGGACCTGGAAGAGCTGCCTTCTTACATGAGCGCGCCTGAAGCCATGGCTGAAGACGCCATGGAAATCCACCCCGGTACGCCCAACGTGTATTTTGAGCAGCGTTTGGCCAAGGGTGACGAGACCGCCCCTATTTTCGAGAAGGCGGACATGGTTATTGCGGAAGACGATTTCTACGTCAGCCGCCAGCCGCATATGCCCATCGAGCCTGACGTAGGTTTTGCCTACCTGGATGATGACGGCAATCTGATCGTGCATTCCAAATCCATCGGTATCCACCTGCATGCCGCCATGATCGCTCCTGGTCTGGGCGTGGAAGCTGAAAAGCTGTTCCTGGTGCAGAACCCCGCAGGCGGCACCTTTGGCTACAAGTTCAGCCCCACCATGGAAGCCCTGGTTGGCGCTGCCTGCTTGGCCACCGGCCGCCCCGTGTTCCTGGGGTATGACTGGTTCCAGCAGCAGACCTACACCGGTAAGCGTTCGCCGTTCTTCACCAGCGTGAAGATTGCCGCCGACAAGGAAGGCAAGCTGCACGGTCTGGAAGTTGACTGGAGCGTGGACCACGGTCCTTACTCCGAGTTCGGCGATCTGCTGACCCTGCGCGGCGCCCAGTTCATCGGCGCTGGTTACGACATCGCGAACATGCGCGGCACCGGCCGCACTGTTTGTACCAACCACGCCTGGGGTTCCGCTTTCCGCGGGTACGGCGCTCCTGAAATCGAGTTCCCTTCTGAAGTTCTGATGGACGAACTGGCTGAAAAGCTGGGCATGGATCCGTTTGATCTGCGCTACAAGAACGTCTACCGCAAGGGCGCAACCACGCCTACCGGTCAGGAACCTGAAGTCTACAGCCTGCCCGAAATGATGGACAAGCTGAAGCCCAAGTACGAAGAAGCCAAGAAAAAAGCTGCTGCCAACTCCACCGCTGAAGTCAAGCGCGGCGTTGGTCTCGCCATTGGCGTATACGGCTGCGGCCTGGACGGCCCGGATACCTCCGAAGCCTATGTCGAGCTGAATCCCGACGGCACCATCACCTGCTACAACTCTTGGGAAGACCACGGCCAAGGCGCCGACATGGGCACCCTGGCCACCTTGCACGAAGCTCTGAAGCCCATGAACGTGCCCCCTGAGAACATCAAGCTGGTGCTCAACGACATGACCAAGACCCCCAACAGCGGTCCTGCTGGCGGTAGCCGCTCGCAGGTTGTCACCGGTCAGGCCGTGAAGACTGCTGGTGAGTTGCTGGTGAAGGCCATGCGCAAGGAAGACGGTTCTTTCCGCACCTATGACGAGATGGTGGCCGAGAACATCCCCACCAAGGTCACGGGCAAGTGGACCGCGCCTGCGCACGACTGTGACGCCAACGGTCAGGGCAGCCCCTTCTCGGTATACATGTACGGCGTGTTCATGTCCGAGGTTGCTGTTGAGGTCGCCACCGGCAAGACCCAGGTAGAAAAACTGACCCTGGTCGCCGACATCGGCAAGGTCGTCAACAAGCTCGTCGTGGACGGCCAGCTTTACGGCGGTCTGGCCCAGGGTGTTGGTCTGGCCCTCACCGAGGACTACGAGGACATCAAGAAGCACTCCACCATGAAGGGCGCCGGTATTCCTTACATCAAGGACATTCCGGACGAAATCGAGCTCATCTATGTGGAAAGCCCGCGTCCCGAAGGCCCGTTCGGCGCTGGCGGTGTCGGCGAATTGCCGCTGACCGCGCCTCATGCGTCCATCATCAACGCCATCTACAATGCCTGTGGTGCCCGTGTGACCAAGTTGCCCGCGCTGCCAGAAAAAGTTAAAGCTGCAATGAAGTAGCTCTGCTACGGCATATAAGAGGGGGCGGTTTCGGGATTTCATGCCGGAACCGCCCCTTTGCAGTTAGAAAAACGCTTCACGATTCCGGGGGCTGGAATGGATCAAAAAGAACTTCGAGAACTTGAACATACCTGCATCCAGGAAGAAGCGCCCTGGTGTACTGCAGCCTGTCCGCTGCATGTAGACGCACGGGGCTTTCTTGCCCAGTGCGCAAAGGGTGACTGGAAGGCTGCGCGCAAGGTCCTTGAGCGGACCATGCCCTTGCCCGCCGTGCTCGGGCTGATCTGCGATCATCCGTGCGAGGCGGCCTGCAAACGTAGAGAAGCAGGGGGCGCCATCCGCATCGGCGCCATAGAGCGAGCCTGCGTCCAGCAGGTATCGCAACAATCCAGGCCCCTGCCTCTGCCCAAAAAGGATTTTCACGTCGCCACCATTGGCAGCGGGTTTTCAGCGCTTACGGTGGCGTACGACCTGACCCGCAAAGGGTACCCCATTACCGTGCTGACCACTGCGGACGCCATAGGGGGCAGTCTGCTGCAGTTGGATGCGGACACCCTTCCGCCGGCGGCCCTGCAGGCTGAAATAGACTTGCTGCAAAGACAGGGTGTTGTCTTTGAAACAGGGCAAAACCTGGATGCAGCCCGCTTGGCTGCTATCAAGGAAGAATTTGTCGCCTGCTATCTGGATATGGATGCGCCTGAAGCGCAAGCGCTTTTAGAGGGCGACATAATCCCGGAAACTCTGGAAACAGGAAGCAAGGGGATTTTTGCTGGGGGCGGCAGCGCCGCCAAGGGTGAGCTTTCCCCGATTTTCGAGGCGGCGCAAGGGCGCAAAGCCGCCAACAGTATCGACCGTTTCCGGCAAAACGTTTCCATGACGGCGCAGCGAGACAAGGAAGGGCCCCGCGAGACCAGGCTTTATACAAGCCTGGAGGATGTGCAAAGCCAGCCCGCTGTGGCCATGGCCAATGCGGCCGGTTACAGTGAGGAAGAAGCCACAACAGAAGCGGGGCGCTGTCTGCAGTGCGAGTGCATGGAGTGTGTGAAGAATTGTCTCTATCTGCAGCACTACAAGGGGTACCCCAAAAAATACGCCCGTGAAATTTATAATAATGAAGCCATTGTCAAAGGGCTGCACAAGGCCAACAAGCTGATCAATTCCTGCATGCTGTGCGGGCAGTGCACTGTTCTGTGCCCCAATGATTTTCCCATGGCTGCATTGTGCCGTGGCGTCCGGCAGAGCAAGGTTCGCATCGGCAATATGCCTCCTTCGGCCCATGAC
This sequence comes from Desulfovibrio biadhensis, assembly GCF_055388615.1. Lineage (NCBI taxonomy): Bacteria > Pseudomonadati > Thermodesulfobacteriota > Desulfovibrionia > Desulfovibrionales > Desulfovibrionaceae > Desulfovibrio > Desulfovibrio biadhensis. The sequence continues at coordinate 501,487 of NZ_AP042477.1, read as the reverse complement.
TTCGCCCTTGAAGATTTGCGCTTCAACATGAGCAACCGCTTTTATCTTGCGCGTCCGGCGCTTCCGGAAGACGGCGCCACGAAAACCAAGGCCCTTTTCTTCCCTGGCTGCCATCTTGCGGGAAGCCGCCCCGAGCATGTGGAGCGTGTCTGGGCCTGGATGCGTGAACACTGTACGGATGCAGACGGAGGCATCGGCCTCTTTCTGGGCTGTTGCGGCGCGCCTGCGGACTGGGCCGGCCGCGAAGACCTTTTCCAGCAGATTTTGGACGCCTTGCGTTCTAGCTGGGAAGAATTGGGGCAGCCGCAACTGGTGACGGCGTGCTCTACCTGCTGCACCACGTTTGGCAACGCGGCGCCGGAATTTCAGGCTGTTACGCTCTGGGAGTATATGGATGGCAAGCCCCTGCCGGAGGGCGCAGCAGCCTTGCAGGACGCCTTGCCCCTGCATGACCCCTGCACCAGCCGGGAATTGCCAGAAACACAGAATGCGGTGCGCAGGATGCTTGCAACGCTTTCACAAAAGGTGGAAGAGTTGAAGACGGGCAGGGAAGTGACCGAGTGCTGTGGGTATGGAGGACTGCTTTCCACCGTCAACCCTTCTTTGGGGCGAGATGTGGCCACCAGACGCGGCCAACAGGCCGAAGGTGATTTTTTGGCTTACTGCGCCATGTGTCGCGACGCTTTGGCGCAGGGCGGCAAGCGGACTCTGCACCTACTGGACCTGCTTTTTCCGCTAGAAGAAGCTGACCCGGCGGGAAGGGCTGCTCCTGGTTTTTCTGACCGCCATGACAAACGTGAAGCACTGCGTCGGAAACTGGTACAGCAATATTGGAAAGAGGAGCCCAGAGCCTTGGAAGCGCACGAATCGATTTCTCTGGATATTTCTGCGGCGGTGCAGGCGCTGCTGGATGAGCGTCGCATCCTGCGGGAGGACGTGCAGCGCGTCATCCACCACGCCGAAACCAGCGGTAAAAAGCTGACTGATCCGGATACCGGACATTTTCTGGCGTACCATCGTCCTGTCCGGGTGACGTTCTGGGTGGAGTATGCGCCCACCGATGCGGGGTTTATCGTGTACAATGCTTACAGCCACCGCATGGTGCTGCCCGTGAAGCCGGGAGAAAAGGACGAAGGAGACGGTCGATGAGCAAGCTGTCCTTTGTTGCGCCAACATCATGGAAGTGCGCCTGCGGTGAAGATTTGCAGCCCAAGACTGTGGATATCCGCTATCTGGGCTCGCAGTTCAGTGTGGAGCTGCTCTGCTGCGAAAAATGCGGCCTGGTTCTGGTTCCGGAGGAGCTGGCCAGGGGCAAAATGTACGAAGTGGAGCAATTGCTGGAGGACAAGTAGCCATGCTCCAGGCAGAGCCCGGCAGCCCCCCCCTGGGAACGCCGGATTATGCGAACAGCCCGCTTCTTGAACATACGGGGGGGCTGCTCCGGCCCGGTGGGCTCGAACTTACCGCCAGACTTGCCGCCCTAGGCGGGCTTGCGCCCGGAATGCGTGTTTTGGATATCGCTTGCGGCACGGGGGCGAGCATTGATTATTTGCGAAGGCAAAAAGGCATTGAGGCCTGCGGTCTGGATGTTTCAGCCGTATTGCTCAGACGCGCGAAAAGCAATGGAGCAGACGCCCTTGTTCAGGGGGGAGCTACGGCCCTGCCTTGTAAACCTGCGAGCCTGGATGCAGTCCTTTGCGAATGCGCCATGACGCTTTTTCCCACCCCAGAACGCGTGCTGCAGCAAATCCACTCCGTGTTGCGCCCGACAGGGCGCATGTTGCTGAGCGATATTTATGCTCGGGCGCCGCGAGAAGTTCCAACAGAGGAACCCGCGCTGCGTTGTTGCGTTGATGGCGCCCGCACTAAGGAAGATTTGGAAAAACTGTTTGCCGCCAATGGATTCATAGTGGAGAACTTCGAAGACCACAGCGGCAGCCTCAAACAGTTGGCGGCCGAGCTGGTGTTTGCCCACGGCTCCCTTGCGGCCTTTTGGTCGGCCCTGCTGCCTGGAGAGCTTGCGTGCCAGGCGGCGCGAAACGGCGCCAGGTTCAGGCTGGGGTATTGCCTGCTGGTCGCGAAAAAGAGGTGACACATGGACGAAATATCCTTGCGTCTTGCACATTTTGCGGCATCCGGACTTTGCTGCAGTCAAATCATCATGGCTCTGGCTCTGGAGCAACAGGGAGAGCAGAACCTTCCCCTGGTGCGCGCCATGGCAGGACTGTGTAACGGGCAGGGTGATTGCTCCGGGGATTGCGGCGTACTTACGGGGGGTGTCTGCGTCATTGCCATGCACGGAGCCAAAGGCACGGATGGGGATGAGGAGCACGAGCGGCTGCCCCTGATGCTGGCGACGTTTACCGACTGGTTCCGCAACGAGGCGTGCGCATCCTACGGCGGGTGCCGCTGCGCCGATATTTTGGGAGAAGGCAATTGTGGCGCGCCCGACAAGGAGCGCTGCGGCAATCTGGTTGTCACCGCCTATCAGCAATGCCTGCAAATTCTTGTAGATAACGGTATTGACCCCAGTCAGCCACGGGAATGTGATTGTGTCTGACGTGCCAGGAAGTTCCGATTTCGGGATGGTGGCCGGCCATTCCGGACACGGTTCCGGCCATGGGGTGGAAAGCATCTGCCCGGTGTGCCTGCGTAAGATCAACGGGCAACTGCGCAAGAAGGGGCAGGATGTGTACCTGGCCAAATACTGCCCCGAACATGGGGGCTTTGAGGCCGTCATTTGGAGGGGGACCCCCCATTTTGGCGATTGGCTGCGCCCCAAGGCGCCTTCCAAAAGGGAGGTCGCCTTTGGCCGGAAAAATCTGGGGTGTCCCTATGATTGCGGGCTGTGTGCCGATCACGGTCAGCAAACATGCACTGCATTGCTCGAAATTACGCAGCGCTGCAATCTGCGGTGTCCAATCTGCTTTGCCGATGCCGGCACCGGCAACGACCCCGATATGGAGACCATCGCCTTTTGGTATGATCGGGTGCTGCAAGCGTCCGGCGCGTGTAATATCCAGCTTTCCGGCGGTGAACCGACCGTGCGGGACGACTTGCCCGACATCATCGCTCTTGGCAAAAAAAAGGGCTTTGGCTTCATCCAATTGAATACCAATGGCGTGCGGCTGGCCCGTGAAGCCGGTTACGCAAAGCGTCTGCAGCAGGCGGGGTTGTCCTCTGTGTTTCTCCAGTTCGATGGGGTGGACGATGGCCCATACAAGGCGTTGCGCGGCTGTTCTTTGTGGAGCGAAAAGAAGCGCGCGGTGGAGCTTTGCGGCGAGGCTGGTCTTGGCGTTGTGCTTGTGCCCACGGTGGTTCCTGGTGTGAATGACCATGCGCTGGGAAACATTGTCTCATTCGCACTAGAAGCCGGCGCCCATGTCAGGGGGGTGCATTTTCAGCCGGTCAGCTACTTTGGGCGTTACAAGCAAGCGCCGGATGACGCTGCCCGCATCACGCTGCCAGAGCTTATGCGAGCTCTGGAGGAACAGACCGGGGGCATGGTGCAGGCGGATCAATTCGCCCCTCCCGGGTGTGAACATGCGCTGTGTTCCTTTCACGGAAATTTTATGCGGACAGCAGGGGGCAACCTGGCGCCTATCAAGGCTGAAAGAAGTTGTTGCTCATCCAAAGCGCCCCCCATTCCCGCCAAGGAAGGGGCGGAGCAAAGCATTACCTACACCGCCCGACAATGGGCGGGTAAGGGCGCGTGTGACTGTTTGCCGCCAGATATGGAACAACCACTTGATCTGAACACTTTTTTGGACCAAGCTAAAATGTGGAAGTTCAGCATTTCCGCCATGGCCTTTCAGGATGTTTGGACAGTGAACCTGGAGCGGCTGCAAGGGTGCTGCATTCATGTTGTCAGCCCGGACGGGCGACTTGTACCTTTTTGTGCATACAATATGACGGCTGCGGATGGCACCCCCTTGCACAGGAGCAGTACATGATACCAAAAACTTCGATTGATGCCTGGGTGGCGACGCAGATCGGATGCAGGGACACCTTTGCCCGCAATGCACTGGAATCTTACCAGTTGCTCGCCCTGCACAATACGCTGCGCTACGCCAAGGCTTCCAGCCCGTTCTGGCGAGAGCGGCTTGAAGATGTGGAGCCCGCTGCAATCAGCAGCCTGACGGATCTGGTGAAGCTGCCGTTTACCACTTCCCAAGACATTCGCCAGCACGGAGAGCGCATGTGCTGCGTGCCGCAGGATGCGGTAGCGCGCATAGTGACCATGTACAGTTCCGGCACCACTGGTGAGCCCAAGCGCTTGTTTTTTACCCAGCGGGACCTGGACGGCACCATGGAGTTTTTTGAGCACGGTATGCGCACCATGGTTGCAGGCGGTGACTGCGTCATGATTCTGCTTCCTGGCGCAACGCCGGACAGCACTGGTGATCTGTTGGCCCGGGGATTGGAAAAAAGCGACGTGAAAAGCATATGTTATGGACTGGTGCACGACCCCCTTGTGGCCGTGGAAGCCGCCAAGGGGCAAGACGCCACCTGTCTGATCGGCTTCCCGCTGCAGATTCTTGGCATGGCCAGGATGTGCGAACAGGCGGCAGTGGATTACCGCCCCAAAAGCGTGCTGCTCTGTTCGGATTATGTGCCGGATTCTTTGCGCCGGGAGCTTGCGCGCATCTGGAATTGTAAAACCTATGCACACTACGGCACCGTGGAAACAGGACTTGGGGGCGCTGTGGAGTGCCAGGCCACAGCTGGCTGCCATCTGCGCGAGGCTGATCTGCTGGTGGAAATAGTGGATCCTGAAACCGGGGCGCCCTTGCCAGATGGCGCCTGGGGAGAGATAGTTTTCACTACTTTGAGCCGGGAAGCATTGCCCTTGATCCGTTACCGTACAGGGGACGAAGGGCGCTTGTTATCCGAGGTGTGCGCCTGTGGCAGCGAACTGCGCCGGCTGGATAAGGTTAAGGGGCGCATCCGGAATCGGGCGCTGCTGAAAAATGGGCACGCGTTGCACCTGGCCACCCTGGATGAGGTTCTGCTCGATCACCCCCTGATCATGGATTTTGAGGTGATGCTGGAAAGACAGGACGGTAAGGACAGATTGCGCGTTTTGCTTTTCGTTTTGCCAGCGGCCCTATGCAGGGCGGTGGAGACTGTTGCGGACGTAGAGGAGAGGCTGCAACGCGATGTGTTGGAGCCTGCTGGCATTTCCAGCGAGGTTCTTGGTCTGCAAGTGGATGCAGAAGCCTGGGCTCCCGGCAAAGGGGCCACTGCAAAGCGTTGCCTGCACGATATGCGGCATTGAGCTTGTACTATAGAGGCTGCCTATCGAGCTACTGCAGCAAAGGACGCATTGGTCAGTTTCGCCAGATCGGCAGGGGCCAGTTCAATTTCCAGACCTCTGCGCCCTGCACTGACATGCATGGTGGCGAGCGCCTCGGCTTCGGCGTCTATCACGGTCGGCAGCGGTTTTTTCTGCCCCAGAGGACTTACACCGCCGACAACGTATCCCGTCACACGTTCCACCACTTTCGGGTCGGCCATGGCGGCCTTTTTCGCGCCAATGGCTTTGGCCAGCAGCTTTAAATCCAACTGGCAGACCACCGGGACAATGGCAACGAACAGGTCTTTGCCTCCGGTAGTTGCGACAAGGGTCTTGAACACGCGCTCAGGCGCAACGCCAAGCTTTTCGGCCGCCTCCATGCCAAAGGATTCTGCGGCGGGATCATGTTCGTATTCATGGATGGTAAAGGTAATGCCGGCTTTTTTGGCCGCGTCTATGGCCGGGGTCATTTTCTCGCTCCTACTCGCTGTTCTGAAAAAAGGTCTTCTTATAGCTTTCACGGCAGCTTTTCAAATTTCTGTTTTGCAGCTGGCAAATAAAAACCGGAGCCCGAAGGCCCCGGTCCGTGGTTGCGCCGGGTTGCTGTCTGCTAAAACCGGTATTGCAGGCCCGTGGCCAGTTTCCATGCGGTGCTGGTGTCCCACAAACGGGGGCCAAAGTTCGTGGTGCGGTCCGCCTGAGTCTCCCAAGCGTACTTTTCACGATGCACATCCACCATGCTCATTTCAGCGACCAGGGCCAGGTTTTCATAGATGCGGTAAGAGTGGTCAAAGTTTACTTCCCAGGCCCAGTCGGCTGTCGTCAATATGGTGTTGCTGTTGTTGACGAATGCCGGGTTCCAGGCGCCGCCGTTTACGCGGTAGTCACGCATGGATTCCGGGTCGTTGGTGCCCCAGTAAACGGCAACGGTAAGCTGGTGGGTCAGATCCTTGATCAAGGAAATATTCTGCAGCTTGAACGCAAGCCCCCAGGTACCTTCCGCACTTTGGGAAAGAAGGTCTCCGGTGCCGAGCAGAACGTACCCGTCAAATCCTTCACTGGTCCCTTTGAAGCTTCCGTCAATGCTGGGAATACGTTCGGAACCGTTCCAGATGTTGCCGTCATCCCCGGAAGTCCACCAAGCTAGCAGCCCGGGAGTGACATACGGGGTCTGATACTCCACACTACCGGCGACATACCAGCCGGAGCGGTTCAGATAGGCTTCGCTGGGATCAATGGAGGTGCCCCAGGCAACATCGAGGGCAAAGGTCAATGGATCCAGCAGGGTGAGTTCAAAAGCACCGCCAAGCCACCAGAAATTCTGGTAATCATTATTGTAGCGGGCATCGAAGCCTCCGGCCGTAGCAGAGGTCTGGTAATTCGCGTTGTTGGCGGGGTTGGCGTTGGTAAGCAGCAGCGGGTTGTTCATCTGGTAAAGAGCGTCGGTGCCGGCGAGCATGTAGGACACGTATGGCGTTACCGTCATAACGCCTTCAACATTGACGGGGATATAAAACCCGAACATGTCGACCTCATCGTTCAGCGAACCATTGCCATAGGCTGAAGCACTTGAGCCCCAGGCGTCACGACGACCACTACCATTCCAGGGGCGCGCCCAAAATGCACCTAGACTGAACATATCATCAAGCGGGTACAGGGCCACGATGCCCGCCATATCGGTACCGCCCGAACCTAAAATGGGACTGCCTACAACGGCGTTGGGCATGTCCAGCCCCTGCATGCCCACACGCAAGAAAAGGTCGGTATTGGGGATATTGAGTTCGATGTATGCGCGGCGGACTTCGACAGAGATGTTATCCATGCCGATCTGGGCCTGGCCGGGAACGCCCCATTCGTCTTCACCGATTTCGAAATACAAGGTGCCTTGCACGTTTTCGGACGCAATAAAGTTTACCTGTATGCGTTCGCGTTGGCGGGCAAAGAACTTGTCTTCGCTGCCATTGCCCTGGCGCCAGTCATTTGTGTTGTTGTGAATGTTCTGATCCCTCCACCCCCAGGTGAAGTCGAAGCTGCCGGATGTGGTGACCTCGACGGCGGCGGCATGACCGACAATGCTCAAAACAAGGCTTGCAGTGAGAGCGAATACCAAGAGCCGTTGCATAATACTTCCTCAATTATTTTTGATGTGCATAGGATACTAAGAAGAATGGTCTGGAACAGAAATCTTCGAGATTTCATTAGGATAATTATATGAAGATGCTGTTACATCCAGGAATCATACTTCGTAAATAACTGGATGAGAATTATTTTAGATACGGGCAGAAATAAAAAAACCGGGGCCCGAAGGCCCCGGCTCGAGGGTTGCGTCAGTTTGCAGGGGTTAGAATCGGTATTCCAGACCTGTGGCCAGCTTCCAGGCGGTGCTGGTATCCCACAGACGGGGGCCGGCATTGGTGGTGCGATCGGCCTGGGTTTCCCAGGCGTATTTCTCGCGATGTACATCAACCATGCTCATCTCGACAACAGCGGCCAGGTTTTCATAAATCTGATAGGTGTGGTCGAAGTTGATTTCCCAGGCCCAGTCGGCGGTGGTCAGGAAGATGTTGCTGTTGTTGATAAATGCGGGATTCCAGACGCCACCCGCGACACGGTAGTCACGCATGGAATCGGGATCGTTTGTGCCCCAGTATACGGCGACGGTGAACTGGTGCGTAAGGTCTTCAATAAAGGAAATGTCCTGCAGCTTGAGGGCCAAACCCCAGGTGCCTTCAGCCGTTTGCGAGAGCAGGCCGCCGGTTCCAAGAAGTTCGTTACCGTCAAATGCTTCACTTGTGGTTTGAAAGGAACCGTCCACACTTGGCATGCGTTCGGAACCGTTCCAGATGTTGTCGTCGTCACCGGAGGTCCACCAGGCAACAAGGCCGGGAGTGACGTACGGCGTCTGGTAGTCTACGCGACCTGCAACGTACCAGCCGGAGCGGGTCAAGTATGCTTCGCTGGGATCAACAGAGGTTCCCCAGGCAACGTCCAGACCAAAGGTCAGAGGATCCAGCATGTTGAATTCCATGGCGCCGCCAACCCACCAGAAGTTCTGGTAGTCGTTGTTGTAACGAGCGTCAGCGCCGCCAGCAAGAGCGGAGGTGGGGAAGTTCCAGTTGTTGCCGATGTTTGCGTTGGTGCTCCACAGAGCATTGTTCATGGCGTACAAACCATCGGTTCCGGCAATCATGTAGGCAACGTAAGGCGTTACAGTCATAATACCTTCAACGGTGAAGGGAACATACACGCCGAACATATCGATTTCGTCATTGAGAGAACCATTGCCGTATGCGGAATTGGTCGTTCCCCAGGCGTCACTGCGTCCGGAACCGTTGTATGGGCGCGCCCACAAGGCGCCAACGGTGATCATGTCGTTGATGGGGTAAACTGCCACGATACCGGCCATGTCCGTGCCGCCTGAACCCAGGATCGGGTTGCCCACAACGGCGTTGGGCAGGTCCATGCCCTGCATACCAACACGAAAGACAAGTTCGGTGTTGGGAACGTTGAATTCGATGTAAGCGCGGCGGACTTCAACAGAGACGTTGTCCATGCCTATTTGGGCCTGGCCGGGAACGCCCCATTCGTCTTCACCGATTTCAAAGTACAAGGTGCCCTGTACGTTTTCTGAAGCAACAAAATTCACTTGGATACGTTCGCGCTGGCGGGCGAAAAACTGGTCTTCACTGCCATTGCCCTGGCGCCATGCTTTAGTGTTGTTGTAAATGCTCTGATCCATCCAACCCCAAGCGAAGTCAAAACTGCCTTGTGCGGTGATCTCGACTGCAGCTGCATTCAATGCGGCGCCCAGCACAAAGCTGGCTGCAAGAATGAGCGTGATAAGACGTTTCATTTCCTTTTCTCCTTTTGCGTGCATACGAGACGTTACCCTCGAAAAATGGTGCTGGTTGCAGCAAAAAACGCTGAACGTATTTCAAAGCAAATTTTTCAAAGCTATTTTTAGTTATGAGAAAGGGGGTAATGCCGCCTCAGCTGACAATTCCCCCGTGGCGCAAAAGCGCCGTATAGGGAGGGCAGCCATCCTTTGTCCGCCATCATCCGGAAGGCAGCGTTTGGAAGGCGTGCACCTTTTAATGTCGCTTTTTTGGGGCTCCTCTCTTATACGCCACCGGATCCACGGCTACTTTTCGTTGTCATTGCCCAGGTCATGGATCTTGCCTGTTTTTGCGGTCGGGCAGGAACCGGAACCGCACCCGCAGCCGCACCCTTTGTTGCGGCCGAGAAATTTGCGGAGCAAGTAAAGGACGGCAATGAGAATGATAGCAATAATCATTATCGTTTCGAACATGAGACCTCCTCACCCTTTTTAAGGAAAATGTCCAGCATTTTTATACGTTCAATTTTTAACAGGGGTTACAAGAATGCCTGCTTCCTGGTCCGGCCGTAAATGCAGGCGCAGGCCAGGTTTGGTCTGCAGCACGTTGTGTCCTTTGCAGGCGCGTCCGGAATCAGAGGCGGGGCGCACGTTTTCAAGCTCCAGAACAACCCCCGGCGTAAGCCCGAGACGGCGCAGCATGGATACTGAATACGCGCCTCCGAGTAGGGAAGTGATGGTGAAGGGAGCCCCTTTTCCGGCAGAAGCAAACTGCATTTCGCGCCCCTGTGAAGTCCCCCATAATTTGGAGGCAACGCCTTCAGTCAGGCTTATGCGCATGCCATTGTGAAGTGTAATGTAGTCCATTGGTGGCAGGCGGCGGATCATTGTTATGCGGTCGTTTTCCCGGATGCCTAGTGTCTTCAGCCCCTGCTCCAGGGAGGAGCCGCACACAAGACCTTCTACATGGCCTTCTTCATTGGGCTGCATTTCGGAAATAGGGGTTTTGTGTCCGTCATCATGGTGAATGATGACCTTGGAAGCCATACCCACGCCGAGAATGGCCTCGCCTGTCGGTGTTTTTATCCGAACGGGGGAGGCGTAGGATACTTCGTTGAGCCGGAAGACAATGTCGCCTTTGGCAATACCCAGACGTTCAAGACGTTGGGCAAGTCCTTTGTCCGCGGCATGCTCGTAGGCTAAAGGCGTATCGAATGGTGCTTGGGAAAGTGGAAGAAACATGCGCGGTCCTTTACGTTTCGATTGAAGTGGGTGACGCGCTGCCACGGAGCGCAGCGTACGCAAGAAGGCCGATGGTGCTGCCGTTGTGCACGGCAGCGGATGCAACCGCCGGAATTGCGCCGGTTCCGGCAAGGGCCAACAGGGCGGTATTGACCCCTACAGAGGTCCAGAGGCTTTGCTTGAGAATGGCGCGGGAGCGAAGCGCCAGAGCCCGTGCCGTAACCAGACCGCTCAAGTCGTCCTTAAGGAGCAGCACCTGAGAGATGTCGCGAGCCAGATCCGCACCTGAAGGCATGCTGATGCCCACCTCCGCAGCTATCAGGGCAGGCGCGTCATTGACGCCGTCACCTATAAAAGCGACCTTTCTGCCTTCGGCGGCCAGTTCTTCCAATATTCCGGCCTTGTCTTCGGGTTTGCATGACGCGTGTATCTGGTCCAGTTCGGGCAATTGCGCCCAGAGCGCGTTGGCTGCGCCTTGCTGATCGCCGGTGATCATCACCAGCCTGCTGATGCCAAGGGCCTTCAACTTTTTGAGGGTATCCACAGCCTCCGGGCGCAGATTGTCGCTGATGACTATGACGCCAAGGAGGGTCTGCTCCCTGGCGACATAGAGCAGGCTTTTGCCCTGGCTATCCCTTTTGGCTGCCACTTCATCCGCCATGGAACAGTCAATACCTTCATCTTCTTCCACAAAATGGCGGCTGCCAACAATAACGCGTTCGTTTTCCAGAAAAGCTGAAACACCATGCGCGACGACAAAGTCGACCCGACTCATGGCAGGAAGCTCCATCCGGGCATTCCGGGCGGCAGTCACGACGGCGTCTGCAACCGGGTGGGAATAATGCTGCTCGGCCCCCGCTGCGAGTGAAAGCAGTGTCTCGGCGTCCAATTGTTCGGTGGTCAAAGGCAACACTTCGATGACTTCCAAGGCGCCCTGTGTCAAGGTTCCGGTTTTGTCAAAGACGATTGTGTCTACATTTGCTAATGATTCCAGAGCTTGTGCGCCTTTGAGCAGCACGCCTTCCTTGCCGGCCACGTACATTGACGCCCTCACCGTGACAGGGGTGGAGAGCTTGACCGCGCAGGAGTAGTCGACCGTCAGGATGGAGGCGGCTCTGGCCAGGCTGCCAGTAAGGGCGAAGATGCCCAGCCCCAGGCCGAATGTCAGGGGTACCAGCCTGTCGGCCAATTGCTCGGACCGCTCCTGCTGGACGGATTTGTTGCGCAGGGATTTCTGCATGTAGCCTGTTATGCGCGCCATGCTCGTATCGTTACCCACGCTGTCGGCTTCGATCACCAGGCTTCCCTCTTCCACCATGGCGCCGGAAAGCACGGTATCGCCGGGGCGCACGTGAAGGGGCAAGGATTCACCTGTTATGGAGCTGGTATTGAGAGAAGCCTCCCCTTCAATAACCACGCCGTCTACAGCCACCATTTCACCGGCGCCGCACAGCACCTTGTCGCCGATGACGGCTTCTTCAAAGGGGATGTGCGTGTCCAGACCGTTGCGGCGTACACGCAGGGTTTCCACCTGTGGACGCAGCAGACTTTCCAGCAGGTCGTGCGTTTTTTGCTGGGTGGCGTGTTCCACATATTCGGCCAATACCAGCATTGCGCCGATGGTGTTGGAAGTGAAGTAATCCCCCCGTAATAGAGAGAATACCTTCACGCTGCCGTCGAGCACCTCGACCTTGAGTCCATCACTGGCCAGGGTTGCTGCCGCATTGATGATGGTCGGTATCGCCAGAACCCAGCTGATGGTCGCCTTAAGCGGCAAAGGCATGAAAGGGGTCAGGGCCGCCACTGCGCTCCGCACCACAACCTCTGCCTTATCAGGGGGCGCAGACATGAGCGCATCCGCCGTATATGCCTCTGATGGCAGCTTATTCAGCAGCGTGCGCAAGGCTTCCTTTTGACCTGGAGCAGCGTCATGTTCAATGACGATACTGGCGGCAGGGCGATTGATGCGCACGGTTTTTACCCCTGGCTGTGATGCAACCAAGGCAGCCACATAATGTGTATCCAGGCCAGGATCCTTCAGACAGTTGCATTTGAGCCGGATTCTGCCCGGAATCTCGTGCACCAGTCTGAAGCGCAACTGACCTTTGCGTGGGCCTCTTGTCATGCCTTTTCCGGGTCCTTTACCCCATTGCTCTTGTTCTTTTTCTGAGGGGAATAGAGCATGTGATGCCAGGCGCTCAGACCAATGAGCGCCCCTCCTGCAATGAGGTGCAGGCGACGGGAGCCACGGGATTTTATGAAGCCCGTGGCGACCAGAACGCCCATGGTAATGATGAGCCCGTTCTTTGCGAGTTCTCTTTCGGAATACCGCTGTGGCGTTTTTGCATTGGCCACGGCAACTCCGTTTTGTGTTGTTGTCACGCTCTCTTGTTCACTCATATTCTGTTGGCTCCGGTCTGCCTTGTATGGGAACGGCCCGCGCCCGGGCCATTGTTATGCGAGGAGTGCGCATTTCGGGCGCGGGCCGGTTCCATCTTGCTCATTTGCCCAGGTGAAGCACGCAGCGTGTTTGCTCGGCACGCACGGCACTTCGGAATGCAGCTGGGTAGCAACTGTGTAGTAACTGGGCAAAATATTGAAATTCTGGCTCCGGGGGGGTGAACGCAAGCCCCCCGGAGAAGAGTAGTGCCAGTAAGCTGCTATTCCTTGCTGCTGATCTCCGCCGAGATATCTTTGACGTGCTCTTTGATCTCTTCAACACCGCCCTGTACACCGGACCACAGTTTGACGGCGCCGGATACAAGCGCACGCTGCACAGTGGGATTTGCCAAAACAAGGGCAACCCCAGCGCCGATGACAAAACCCTTTACATAGCTGGGATTTTTGAACTGGAACCAGGTCTGCATGGTTGAGGGCGCCTGCTGCGCCTGCAGGTTCTGGTAGTATTGCTGGTAGGCCGGATCCATCTGGTTCTGATATGCCCAGTTGTTCTGCGGTACATTTGCATACTGGTTCGGATACTGGTTGGGGTACTGTTCGTCGTAGCTCATGTTCGTCTTCACTCCTTGAGAGGTGAACGCCACCATAAAGGGGCGCGGTTATTTTTTACCCGTGTTCTTGGTTTTCGTTTTGGGTTTTTCTTCCACAGGCGTCGCAGGGGCGGGCTCACCGCCAGCAAGGGCTGGCTTGGAGCAGCGCTTTTCCAGCATTTTGTCCGCCAGATGCTTTGTGCCGGCCGTGGCCAACACCATGCCGGCCAGAGAAACGATGCCGGTGAACCCCATGGCGCTGACCAGGGCAGTGGCAGTCGCCGTGGCGATGCCGGTCGTGCCGGATTCCTTGATCACGTCCTTAACGGCTGCTTCGCGCGTGATTTCATTCTTTTTGACCTTGTCGTAGTTCTTGGCGGCTGCCACTGCGCCACCGACAAGCGCACCAGCGGCTCCCATGGCCACGGTTGCTCGCGGGGCGTTCACATAAACCTTGCTCATTTTGCTGCCTCCCTGGCTGCATGTTCTTCGGCTTTGCGGTCTTCTTCAGCTTCCATGTCCTCGGCGCTCTGGCTGAACATGCCCATTACGCCGGCAAATCCTTTGGCCAATGTTTCTTTCACGGTGTCGTTTGTCAGCAGCAGGGTCAGCCCTGTGCCGATGAGAGCGCCTTTCCAGAAATCAGAGCTGGTGCTTTGGAAAAACCGCATGAATTTGGATACATCGGCATTTCCATTGGCGGCCTCGTTGATCAGGCCGTACAACTCACCGTAACGGTTTTCCTGCCCAAGTCCTTCCATGCCCGGGAATTGCCCCGGCTGTTGGGAACCCATGCCCGGGAACTGTTGCGCTCCATACGTAGGAGCGGTTTGAGGGCCATAGCCGGTTGGTCCGTAAACAGCTGGTCCATACTGCGACGGATACTGCTGCGCCTGCCCTTGCGGGGCGAATTGCGGCGGAAACTGAGGGGCTCCCGGATACCCTCCCTGTTGCGGATAGCCGCCCTGCGTGGGGTACCCTTGTTGCGGGGCGCCAGGCATCTGTTGTTGTCCGGCGTATTGAGCGCCTGCCGGCTGCTGGCTGCCGTACCCGGGCATATCGCCCATATTGGGAGCCTGGTTGGAAAGCGGTGCTCCCTGATAGGGCGCTGCACCCGGCATTTGAGAAGAATAGTGTGGCTGCCCCATGTCTGGTCCCGGCTGTTGCGGCGGCATGCCCGGCGCTGGTTGCTGGACATACCCGGCGGCGTTCATGCCCACCTGGGACGGAATACCGGTGATGTGTTCCGTAAGGTGGGCGTGCCCCTGAGCCTGGTCGGACGGGCCGCCAGCCCCAGCGGAGGGCGCGTTTCCAGTCTGGGACATGCCGCCCCCGGTGTCCTGCTGGGGGGGAGTGGTCTCGCTGTGCGAGGAACATTCCGATTCCGCGCCGGGTTGGACGCCAGAATACATTGCGGCCGTCCCGTTTCCGGACATTCCAGTGGGAGATGAGCCCGTCTGCGGCATAGCCTGATTTCCGGCAGGCTGTTGTTCCTGGTGCATCAATGTACCTCCTTCGAGCTTATGTTTTGCAAAAGCGTATCCAGTTCATGCAGCAGTTCGGCTGCCCTTGCGTCGTCCTTTGCATGCATCAGTTCCTCCAACAGGGAGGGGGGAATGCTTTGCGGCGAATATTCTATGACCACTGAGCGAGCCAGGGCGTTGAGCCGCATACTGTGAACGCCCGGAGGCAGGGAGTCGTGTTCGTCCACAAGCTTTTTGGCATCGGGATTCGAAATGATGGCCTTGTCAAACTTGATTCTGATCCTGCCGGGCACATGGTGTTTGATCGCAAGATATTTCCGTAGTTTCGATAGCGTTTTGAAATCCATTGGAGGCTCCGGTTCCGGTTGATTCTTTAGAGGTTGTCTGGGGAAGATGCAGAAGACGTGAGGAATTGGCCAAAACACCCAGGGAATGGGCGATGTGGACGACGCCGGCCGTGACCGGCGAAAGCAGGCCCATGGCGCCGAGAAGAACGCCCACAATGTTCGAGCCGGTGGCTATCCAGAAGTTTTCATGGGCAACCCGCAGGGTTTTCCGGCTCAGTGCGTAGACAGCGACCAGCCCCTGCAGATCATCCTTGACGAGGGCGATATCAGCCGCTTCGATGGCCACCTCGGAACCGCTGGTTCCAAAGGCCACACCCACGTCGGCCTTGGTCAGGGCCAGGGCGTCGTTGATACCGTCACCCACCATGAGCACTGGACCATGCGTTTGCGAAGTCTCGATTATTATGTCGGACTTTTCCTCCGGCATGGCTGAGGCGTGGCAAGCGTCGAGCCCCAGACGCCAGGCCAGTTGTCGGGCCGAGGCGTCCTCATCGCCCGTAATCATGGCAATGCGTTTGACGCCCAGCTTGCGCAGTTGTTCCAGCACTGCGGTGGCTTCAGGCCTGAGTTGCGGCTCAAACCCCAAAATGCCTTCAAGGGTTCTGTTGCGAAACACATAGAGAACCGTGAGCCCCTGATTCTGAAATGCCTTGGCTTCGTTTGCGAGACCTTCTGCGTTAGTGATGGGAGCATCGTACTGCCTGGCGAGTTTCGCGTTGCCTACGAGGATTTCGTCTTCTTTGATGACGGCGCGCATACCCATGCCCATGTGATAGTCGCACTCCTCATGGGGGATGGGCGTAATACCGCGGTCTTTTGCCGCGGCCATTATCGCCTGGGCTAGGGGGTGGTGGTTATGGGTCTCTGCCGAAGCAGCAAGTTGCAGCAGACTCGCCGTATCTGAACCATTTGCGATGGCGGTGCGTGCAAGCTGCGGTTCTGTTGTGGTCAGCGTGCCGGTTTTGTCGAAGAATATAACCTTGCAGGCTCCTGCTTCTTCCAGATAGCGGCCGCCTTTTATAAGGATGTGGTTGCGGGCAGCCGCGCTGATGGCCGCGCTGACGGCTGTGGACGCGGCAAGGACAGTGGCGCAGGGGCAGGCCATGACCAGCAGCACGGTGTATGCGCGCCACAGGCTGCCTGTGAGCAGAAAGGTGCCGGCAGTGGCGAAAAAACCCAGTTTGACCAGGCGTGAGGCCAACCTGTCCGCCACGCCTTCGATGGAGGCGCGTGTTTCCAGGGAATCCTGCACCTTGTGCATGATTCTGGCGAGATAGGTGGCGTCTCCTGCGCGCTCCGTAGTGACCCTGATGATCCCTTCACGTACAAAGGTGCCGGCAAAGACCACATCCCCTTCTCGTTTGTGTACGGAATCGGGGCGCCCTGTAATGGGTGCTTCGTCCAAAAGCGCTTCGCCATGGACAATGGTGCCGTCCACTGCGACTTTTTCACCCGAGTGGAGCACCACCACGTCGCCAGGGCGCAGGGAGGCGACTTCGCGCTCGACTTCCACACCATCGACCAGAACAAACGTGTGGTGGGAGGTTATTTCCAGAATTTCAGAGATATGCTTGCGTGAGCGCTCTGCAATCCAGGCGCTGAGCAGGTCTGCGCCGGAATTGATCCACAGAATTTCAAGGGCAGTGATGGCCTGCCCTCCAAATACTGATGCGATGACACCACCGGCGAGGAAACTGTCAATGGTAGGCTTGCCGCGCACAAGGCTGGATATGCCCTTGCGCGCAATGGGCAGACTGCAGGCCATCACTGCTATGCCCAGTGGGCTGGCTATGGTTTGCGCCACAGCGGCGCCCAGCAGTGTGGTGCGGATGAAAACGCCACCTGCCAGCGCAGAAACAATTGCAAAGCGGCGCATGGCTGTGCCTGTGGATTCGTGGTGGTCGCCACTGCATGCACAGGGACTTTGCGCAACGCAGGACGTTTTGTTGTCCGCAGCGCGTTTGTCCAGCATGGCCCGGCCAGAGGCAAACAGCTCGCACACCCGCAGGAGCACATGATCCCGGGTAATGGTCTCCGGATCGTAGCGCACGATCAGGGATGCGCATTTCGGGTTGGTGCGGATGAAGCGTATTCCGCGGCTGTTTTGCAGGGCCTCAAGCCCGGCATCAGAAGGGGCGGCTGCGCCTGCTTCGGGGAGGTGCAGGCGCAGCCGGCCAGGTATATCGTGTTTGATGGTGAATCTCTTTGCTGTCACGTTCTAATATCCGGTTTACGTTTCACATCTTTTTTGTGGATACGGCGTGGAGTCGATTCAGCCGTTTTGCCCATCACGCGATGTGTGCTGTTTGGGTGGAAGCGGCAAAAAGGGTGACGCGTTTTCAGGTTTGGCGTCGGCCTTCTTCTCCACACAGGCGGCAAAGAATTTTCCCAAGAAATCTTTTGGTCTGGAAATGCTGCAGATGCTCGTTTGCGAAACCATTACGACCTCCTTTCGGTTTGCGGGGTGGCTATGAGCTCTCCCAGACTGCGCACCAGGCTCGAAAGTCCGGAGCTGCGCAGCAGTTTGCACGGCTTCATGGTGTGCTTGCACACTTCCTTCACACACTGACAGGCGTCGTGGCTTACGCAGTCGACAGGGCAAAGCACCGCATCAACGGCATTGAGCAGCTTGGGGAGCGCCTGGCGCGCCTGCTCTACGCCACCATCATGGTGGATGAATTCCCCGCCGCGTTGCTCCACGACGTTGCGGTAGTGTTGAACGAGGTTGGCGCGCCCCCCGACGTAAAGGATGCGTTTGCCGCAGAGATCTGGCCCGGGGCAGTCCGGTGTGCCTGCATCTTCGCACCCTCCCAGACATCCACCAGGGGTGCCTGCAGTACAGGTGCCTGCGTTGCAGGGCGCTCGAAGCGAATGCATCTTCTCCATCTGGCGCTCGAGTTCTTCTTCCAGAAAATCGACTTCTGCCTGCTTTTCGCGCAGTTCTTCTTCCAAGTGCTCCATACGCGATGTAAACGCCTCGAATTTGCGTTGCAGCGCGTCGTTACGGGCCTGCTCGTCCGCAAGGAGGGCGGATTGCGCGGCAAGGGAGCGCTGCAAGCTTTGGTTTTCGCGATAGACGAGCTCGTTGCAATGCTCACGGGCCTTGTAGCGCAGCGTTTCCGTTTCCTTGGCCATGGATGCGAGCTGTTTGGTCATGGTCCTGTTGTAATCGGTGACGTCCTTGAGACGCTTGCGGTAGACGCTTCTGGTCTTTGCATGGCGCTCGTGCATACGCGAGAGTTCGCTCTCAAGCTCTGTCAGGCGGCGGATATCGACACGGTTGCTGCTGCCCACAATGTGGGAGAGCATGTGTACATCCCCGAAAATCTCTCTACGCAGATCGGCGGATGCGTCTGGGTGGGTCATAAGCGCCCAATAAGGGCCAGGAATATCACCCTTGTTTCTGCTTTCCTCCCACAGGGCCTTGAGTTCCGCATCAGTGGAAGCCTTGGAAAAGCGTTTGATGGGCGTTGCATATTTGCGATCAAGCGCCTTGTTCACTGCCTTGGCCACAGGGCCGTTCTGGCTGCAAAGCCGCACGAAGGTCGCGTGGATTTCAAACTCGTTGGACTTGGGCTCCAGTTGCAATTTTGTTTGGCGCGCTATCTTGCGCAATTCGCCGATGCCCAGGCAGGTGCCTATGATCGAGCATTGTATATCCATATCTTCCCATATCTTGCGTCGCATAGGGACTCCTTTGGCTCAGGCGGCCAGGACCATCTGGTTGATTTCCTGTTGCAGCGCGCGGGCCTGGTTGCTTTGCAGCACCCTGTAAAAGCGGTTATCCGTGCCCACTCTGGCGGCAACCAGGGACATGGCTTTAGAGAACTGGCGTGTGGCCAGCTTTTGTTTGTTCGCCATGAGCATGACAAGGGCCATGTTGTTGCGGATTTTTGCTTCCAACATGCGGAAACGCTTGCTGATGGAAAGGCGCAGCGCCATGCCGAGAATCATCAACGCGCCCTCATGGTCTCCACTGGTGGAAAGGTGCATGCCGAGGCGGTTCAGTATGGTGAGTTCTTTAGCAGTGCACATGGGGTGCCTCCCTTTCGGCTTTTTGCAGCCGTGTATGGTTCCAGCCCTGACAGGTTTGTTCTTTTCTTTGCTGTGTTGCAGCGCGTATTGCCGGGACGCGTGACCAGGGAAGAAAAGGGCCGCCGCGGTGCGCCTGCCGCTTTCGGGAGGATTGGCAGGATAGGGCAGGAAGCGCAGGCGCACCGCTGGCGGTCTGTGTGAGGGGGACTGGAAAACAATGGTTGAACGCAACAAGGCGTTTTTGTTTATTTGTCCTGCCGTAGGCGCTTGAAACGCTTTGGCTGGTATACATGAGATTGAACTTCATTATCAATTACCAATGTTTTACGAATCAAATTCGATCACATTCAAGGAGATGAGGCCATAAATTCCAGTGAGCGCCACAAGCAACAGCTCCACAGTTTTAGGGGCCCGTCTGTCCACAAAACCGCGATACAGCAAAAGGAGGATCAGGCTGCCCGCCATGCCGAAAAGGGCGAGTTTGCCTCCGGATTCAAACGTCGTGTCAAGGTACCCGCCATCCTTCTGAACAAGGTGCATTGCAAAAGGGAACAAGGCATTGTGCAATACATCCGCCGCGGATATCTCAGCCCGTGACATGTGATGCTCGTACCGGGACAAGGGTGTGTAGGCTGTGTCCATGGCCAGGGCGCGGATCGTTGTGTCGTCAGAATACACGGCTGTACGGTAGAGCGGGTTTATGAGCAGCTTGAAGTCCATGGTGTCGGGATCGTAGTGCTCCACTGGAATTTGAATCAAATTATAATTATCGTATGAAATAAGATAGATGCCATTATTCCCTGAAAGCAGTAGGCCGTAGTATTCTTTGCGCTTGTTTTCGGAAATCTTCATGTAACGAGTGTGCAGTTCCGCTGGAATAGGTGTTTTCACAACAACAGGGGCGCCTCTGTGGCGTTTGACGTGGAACACATGGGACGCCGCATCAACAATGAACACTCCTTCGTCAAAGGACTTGAGCACTGTGAATTTTCCGTGGACGGAACGGGCGGGGAAAACAAAGCCCTTGTCCTGCAACGCCTGGGTGAAGCGTGCGGTCAGCTCTTTGTCCACGCGGTTATAGTCAGCATTGACGAACTCCATGGCGTCTTTTGTCATACGGAAGCGGTCTTCAGGAAATACCAACAACTTCTGCCCAGGGTCGGATTCAATGAGCGGCCAGAGAGGCACTTCTGTCTGCTGTTTCTTAACCGTACTGGCTTTGAGCTCCAATACCTGCCGGTTTTTGCGGATGGTATCTTTATCCAGCACCTGGCCATTTATGTGCAGGGGGAGCAACCCCCAGACATCCATGTTTTTGTAATAGATGAAGGGGAGCAGCTTTTCGAATTCTTTACGTGAATACCAGGCGCCGTCCTGGTCGCGGTATGCGATGGCGGCATGGTGATCCTCTGCAAGGGCCAGTGCTTCCGGTGGCAGTTCCCCGGTGATCTTCTCTGTGTAGATGAAGCGCTTGAGCACAGGGCTGTAGAACAGATGTGTCTTTTCAACATCATCATGAAAAACAGCATCATAAAGGTCAGGCAAATAGGTTGCGCAGACCAAAAGCGTCAGCAAGACAAGGGCGATATTGGCGAGTTTTCGCATCAGGAAACCCTCCGCAGCCTGAAATGGTAGCCGGGCAGCAATACAGCGGGTGCAAGCAACAGCATGAAAGCCAACAGCAGGGGAAGCGCCTTGGCATAGGCGGCAGGCGCAGCGTGGTGCAGAAAAAGTCCGGTCACGCCTGCGGCTATGGCCAGATTGAAGAGTCTGCGTTTTATGTTTGGTTCCAGCAGGCCAAGAGTGCCCCCGAGATACGCGGACAAACCCGCGGCGCACCAGGGCAGAACGGTGAACAGAGCGGTGTGGACCGACTCCACCGGAAAATAGGTGCTTTCAATTGCAGTCAAGGCAACCAGGTCAATGCCGATAATAAGGGCAACTGCAGCCAGACCCGTGATAACATGGGCCAGGATCAGCCTGTGTGGAGAAAATGGCAGATGCAGGGAGAGTCGCAGCCGTTCCCCGGTCATTTCCGGCAGAAACTGGAAGCAGGAAAGCGACAATCCGGTCAGCAAAGGGGCGTACTGGAACATTTCATAATTCATCTGCCCCAGATGCATGACGCGGTACCAGACGATTTCGGCGTGATCCTGGAGAAATAGCTGGCGGGTATCAATGAAGATTTTTGCCAGTAAAAGCAGGTTGCAACTGGCGATAATCAACCAGGCGCGCCTGATTTTGAGATACTCCTTATAAAATATGGAAGCGAGCATCTCAGTATCTCCCGGTGTAGCCGATGAAGGCGTCTTCGAGCGTCATGCTTTTTTGCGTCAATCCGGAAGGATCGAGTCCCTGCTTGTAAATGACGTCTGATACGGCTTCTGCGTCGTGAAAGCTGAAGATGTCCCAATGTCCGGAGTGGCTTTCCACGTTTTTGACGATGGCATCCGGTTTGGGAACAGCGCTTGAACCGTTACGCTCCAGACGGTAGCAACGGAAGCTCTGTACAAAATCTTCCAGGGAAATGCGGAGCAGACGGCCGCCGCGCTCGAGAAATATGACTTCGTCGACAAAGCGCCCCATGTCTTGAATGACATGGGAGGTGAGGAAAACGGTTCTGTTGCTGTCTTTCAGGTACTCGTTGAGATAGTCCAGAAAAAGCCGGCGGTACCCGGCGTCAAGTCCCATGGAGTAGTCGTCGAGTATGAGCAGGTCCGGCTGCTGCGCCATGATGAGGCCAAGCACGACCTGAGAACGCTGCCCGCAGGACATGTTCTTGATTTTGTGGCTACGGGGGAGCGCCAGTTTGTCCACAAGGTCGAAATAGGCGTCCCTGTCCCACCTGGAATACATGGGGGCGTAAAATTTTTCGATTTGCTCGATACTCATGAACTCATAGGCCAGGTGCCCTTCAAAGAGCAGGCCGATGCGGGCCCTGGTGGCCGGAGAAATAGTGTGTGACTCCTCGCCGAAGACAGTGCAGCGACCGGAAAAGGGGCGCAGAAAGCCCATGAGAATTTTGATCAACGTGGTCTTGCCCACGCCGTTCTTGCCGAGCAGACCAAAGGTCTTGCCGGCCGGAACAGAAAAATTGAGATCCTTGTAGATCATTCTGGCGCCGTATTTATGGGCCAGATGTCTTACTTCGATCACGTTGTCTCTCATGGCGCTTGCTTCTTTATGTTTCGATTGGTCCGGTTGATGCGGGCAGCCACCCAATGCGACTGCCCACATCGTTTCCCCGGACAGCTATTTCATATCAACAGCTTTGACCCAGATTACGGCGTCCTGGGACAGTTCTTTGCCCTTGTATTCCTTTGCAGCGCCAGAACCCAGGGCCGCAAAGCCCCACCAGCCGCCTTTAGGAATACCGTAAGCAAATTCGCCATTTGCATCGGCCTTGATGCCCATGGTCACAAAGGAATCCTGGGGCGCTTCGGCCAGCGCTTCTTTCTGGAATTCGTTTTTCCCAGGAACAGGGGGGTGGTTCATGTATTCCACTTCGATTTCTGCAAAGGGCACGGGCTTGCCGTCAGCCATGACAATGCCGCGGAAGACGTTGCCGGTCCAAAGCGCATAGGGCTTGTCCAAAGGCAAAATCTCGGTGGCCATGCCGGTGGGGGCGTCCCAGTCAGTGGGCAGTCCGGCATTGTTGATGACCACCTTGGTCAGCTGTTGAATATAGATATCTTCTTCAGTTTCAAGGTATGGTTCGGGAACCAGGCAGAAAACATAGTCCCCCATGCTGCGGGCCTTTACCTGGGCTTCATAGGCAGCGCCGGAGTTGGTCAGGCTGGACCAGGTGATCTCCTTCAGGGCGTCCTTGAGATCGGTTTTTTTGCCTTTGTGGAGCATGAAGAAATCCACAGGGGCGCCCATATCCATGGTATGGCCTGCTTCAAAGGGGTGGGTGAAGACCAGCTTCAAATCAACATTACCCCCTTTTTCCTTTGCCGCTTCCGGCGTATAGATCATCTGGAAGTGGGCAAAAGCGGGTACACTCATGGTCAGGACAAGCGCAGCGGCGAGGATAAGTCTGATCATTTGGAACTCCTGTCTTTGTTTGCGGACATGGGGGTTTCCGCGATTCTGATTACGAGATTCATTCTCATTAAGGTGTCAAAAAAAATTACTCTACGATATCACTGCCTGGAACCTTGATTTTATGCCCTTCACCAGCATCGAATTGCACAGCGTAGCTGCCTTCGGGTTTGTCGAAGGTGACTTCGCTGAATTCGTCCAGGCTGGTTTCCTGGGCAACATTGTCGGAACTGTCCAGGATGTGCACTTTAACGCCTGCAGCGGAGGAACCATCGGAGAAGCCGCCTTCACAAGTGACGGTGCCATCGCCGTTGTCGTAGCAGGAAAAGAGCGGGGTGTGCGCGAATGCAAGGCTGCTCAGAGCCAGCAGGCCTGCCAAAAGTGCTGTCGCAAGGATGAAACGCATGAATAAGACCTCCTATGTGTCTGTTGATTTGGGTTTTATTAAACCAGTGGCAACGGTGGCCACCACTGCCAGTCCATAAAACAGGGCCATGGCTTGCGTTCCGCTGAGTCCCATTGCAGAGCCGCCTGAGTAGATAAGAATGGCGACACTTGCCCCCAGGCACATCATGTAGGCAAGGGAGAAGAACATCAGCTTCCACGAGCCGGATTGAACTTTAACAACCATTGTTGTGGCCATGCACGGTGGGTACAGGGCCATGAACAGCATCAAGGCCAGCGCATGCAAGGGAGTGAAGCCTTCCTCCTGCTGGGCCATGCGCGACCCGAGTGCCCCCCCCGCGCCTTCGTTGCTGGTGACGGGGGTATCCACATTCTTTTCTTCTGCATCAGAATCGGCTGCATCGTCCGCTTCTTCAGCCTCGGCCATTTGCGCGTCCGCGTCATCGGGCTGATACAAGGCGCCAAGGGTGGCGACGGTGTTTTCTTTGGCGGCAAGGGCAGAGAGCAGGGCCACATTGACCTTCCAGGTAAACCCCGCATACTGCGTTACCGGCTCCATCCAATGGCCAATGCTGCCGAGGAAGCTGGCGTTGATGACGGCGTCCTTGGCTTCCTTGCGCAGTGTGAGGCGGACCCTGCGGAGCTTTTTGTAGGCGCGGTTAAGTTGCTTCTGACTTGCAACCTTTCTGTCGGGTTTGATTACACTGAAATAGATAGGGTTTTCAGCAATGAAATCCTCTTCGAGTTGCTGCGCTTTTGTCTTGTCGGAAACGCCCATGCGAGCGTTTTTGTAGCGGTTGGCAAAAGAGAAGAACGCGTCGATTTCTTCAGGGCTGTCAAAAGCCTCCCCAACGCCGGCCTTGGCTGCAGTCTGAGCGAATTTAGCCTGCGCCTGTTGCGCGCTTTCTTCCATGGCGGTCATCTTTTCAGCAGGGACGCCCGGAAACTGCATGAGCACGAAAAGCACGACCGCCACGGCAGCGACCACGGTGATGATCTTTTTCATGTACAGCCATACGCGCTCCAGAGCGCGGCGGATGATGTTCCCCACAGTTGGCATGTGGTAGGGGGGCATCTCCATAATGAAAGGGGCGGATTCCTTTTCTTTGAGCACCGTGACATTGAGAATTTTGGCCGTGGTCAGCGCCATGAGCACGGTGATAGTGGCGATGAAGAACATTGCCTGCCCTTTGTAGGCAGCGAAATAGACGCCGATGAGCAGTACATACAGCGGAACTTTTGCCAGGCAGTTCATCATGGGCACCACAAGGATGGTGGTCAGCCTGGCGCGTTCGTCCGGAACCGCCCTGCACGCCATAACGCCGGGAACCGCGCATCCGCCCACATAGACGCCACCCAATACGAGGGGGAGTGTGGACTGGCCATGCAGGCCGTAGCGGCGGAAGAAGGCGTCCAGCAAGAACGCCATGCGCGGCATGTAGCCCAGATCTTCCATGAACGCGATGTAGGCAAAAAGTATGAGGAATATGGGGATGTAGTTCAGAAGGGCGTTCACGCTGTCCACAACCCACAAAACCAGGGAGCGGAGCATGGGGTCGCTGATGAATCCTTCAGCCGGCAATATGCCGGCAACAAGTTCGCGAAAGCCAGCAAGGACGGGCCATGTGTAGTTGGTGAGAGAGTACCCCCATTCGATGGACAGGTAGTACATCAGGTACATCACTGCGAAGAGGATTGCGTACCCCCAGACCCGGTGGCAGATGATGCTGTCCGCCTTGTCTGATTTCGTCGCCTGCCCCTCGTTGGGCGCTTTCACGCATTCCGTTGCGATGGCGGCTGCGGCTGCATAGCGGCGTTGTTCGATATAGGCATCTGTGGACTGTCCGGTGGCATCCTGAAATTTGGCGCGGAGCACTTCTGCCGTGTGCAGCAGTTTGGAAACATCTTCTCCGGTGGCTTGCAGCAGTTCTTTTATGCCTTCATCGCCCTCAAGGAGCTTGACGGCCAACCAGCGCGCCGGGGCATTGCCGCGGTCAAATTCAATAAGTTTTGTTTCCAACTCACCAAGATACGTTTCCAGTTCACCGTAGTCGATGCGCAGGGTGGCGTTTTGCTGGGTTTCTTCCATGTATTGGGCAATGGCTTCACGCAGCAGGTTTTTTCCCGTGCCTTTGCGCCCTATGGTGGGTATGACGGGCACACCGAGTTTTTTTGCAAGTAATTCAGGGTCGATAACCTGTTTTCTTGCTTCTGCGACGTCCATCATGTTCAGCGAAACAACAACGGGAACGCCCATTTCGATGAGCTGAAAAGTGAGAAAAAGATGGCGTTTGATGTTGGAAGCATCTGCCACGTTGATAACCACTGCAGGGTTGTCGCGGAGCAGAAAATCTCGCGCAACACGCTCTTCCAGGGAGTAGGAAGTGAGGCTGTAGGTGCCTGGGAGGTCAACGAGTTCAATGGTGGCGCCGTTTTGGGAATAGAAGCCGACCTTTTTTTCGACAGTGACGCCCGGATAGTTGGCAACGTGTTGGCGGGCGCCGGTGAGCATGTTGAAAATGGTGGATTTACCGGCGTTAGGCTGTCCCGCAAGGGCGACGAGAAGTTGTGTGGGCATGATCGATCCAGTCAGGGTTGAGCGCTTTAGATTTTAGTATTGATTTTCATTATCAGTAGAAGGCTGATAAAAAGGCGCCCGTAATAGTACAAGCGCCTCAATAAATTTATATAACCTGAACCTGAACTTTTTCGGCAACGCCGCGCTCTACCATCAGTCGGCTTTCACCTACAGACAGAAGCAGGGGGCCTATACCGGCGTTTGCAACCACTTGCAAAACGGAACCGGGGATAAGGCCGAGGGAGGCCAGTCTGTATCTGGCTTTGCATCCTGTGGTCACACTGCAGACTTCGGCCTTGCTGCCAGGGCGCAGCCTAGTCAGTTGGCCACAATTGTCACCGGAAAGGGAAGCTGCTTTGGGTAGATTTGAGCTGTTGTGCCCTTTGCGATTTCTCCAGCGCATACCATCCTCCTCGAATGCGGCGCCCTTGCCGCGGCTGTCCATGAAAATGAGTTTGAGAACCGTTCTCAGTTCCAGGTTCTTGTTTCATCCTCAGCGATAATTGTCAAGGCACTCTCCTGGGATTTGTGAAAATATTATTTTATCACACTGAAATAACGACGTATTCTTTTTTAGTGTTTGACCAGATGGTGATTTTAGGAATCGGAGGGAGGCGTTTTTAGAAAAAAAGCACGGGCTTCAGCGTGAGAACCACCACCCGGTAAAGAGCAGGATGCCCAGGCCGGCCATGCAGCTTCCGCCGACATAAGGAAGAACCGATTGCAAGACATGCGCGGCCTTGCTCTGGCTTTTGGGGGCGCGTGAAATCAGCGAGCGTGAGTAGATGGTGAGGAGCGATACAGCCGATATGGTGGTGCCCATCCCTAGAGAAATGCTGCCAAGGGCGGCCAGGCCGGTTGCCGGGATTCCTAACGAAATACAGAACAGCAAGACCAAAGATGCACCGGGGCAGGGCACCATTCCCGCAGCAAGGGCAGTGAACAGCAGGTCTTTGCGACCACTGCCTGACGTTGTGCGGCTGTTTTTTTCGTTGGAGGAGAAGCGCGAGAAGATTCTTTTCGCTACCATCACCAGTCCAATGACCCCGAGGAGCGCATAACTTATTCCTTCCAATAAGAAGCCTGTGTCGTTGACAAGGCCGGAAGCGGTTTTCTCCACAAGGTATTTTCCTGCAAAAACAAGGATTGCCGCTGCGAGGACATGGCAGAGCATGCTCAGGTTGCCGAAGAGCAGGCCAAGTGCAGGAGAACTGGGGCGTTCCAGAAAGAAGGCAACGGCAAAGGCCTTGCCATGGCCAGGCCCCAAGGCATGTGCGGCTCCGTATGCCATTGCCGCCAGCATGAACAACCAGAAGGAGCGCCCCATCGGGGTGGTTTGGATGTCCTTGGCCAAGGCTGTCATAGAGGTGCGCAACCGTATTTGCCAGCCGACGATGGTCTGCAGCAGGGCGTTTGGCATCATCCCCGGCGCTGCGGGAGAGATGTCTGTTGTCGTGCCTTGATCGTGCTGCCTGTCTGTAGGAAGAAAAGGGTTGCGAGACGCAAGTACAGACGCAGGGAGCAGGCAGCAGCAGGCAAGTAAAAGAGAGAGAATCAATATTCCTGCTTGAAGGCGTTTCATGGGAGGCTGAATGTGATGTTAAATGCTTGCGGGATGATTTGTCCTTGCAGGTAGGCGAGTGCCGGCTCCTCTACCAAAGACGCTTTGATAGTAAATTTGTTGGTGGGACCGGTAACTTTGATGTCGCCGGAATAGGATTCAAGGCCTGTGGCTGCTGCAAAGCGTTGGAAGTCGCCGGGGTTGGCTGCGGCTGCCGGGTTTCTGAAAAGAGGGTCCTTGGTGGGGTCTATGCCGCTGCCGGCTTCCGAGGCGTATGCCACATAGATGTAGAAGGTAGGGTCAAAAACGGCCACCTTGATATTTTTGGGGGTCTTGATGGCCTTTACATGGCAGGGGACGAAAAACGAATAAATGAGCTTCGCGCCTTCCAATGTGACTTTGAAGTCAGTGGCCCATTTTATCTCGAACGGTGCGCCGTCAATAAGAATGCTTGTAAAATAGCTGTAGTCGCCAATACTATCAAAGCTTTCGCGCTCTATCGCCTTGATTTCCTCTGCATCCAGAGCGCCATCGCCATTTTCGTTTATGACTTCGAAAATGGTCAAGGTTGTCCATTCATCTATGGTCCAGCGCTCCGAAACGCCGGAAAAGCCCTGTTCGTCAAACACCAGGGCGACTTCCGCCTCGACAAAACCATGGGGGTGCCCCATGCAAACCGTAGGGAAAAAACAATACAAAAGGACCAAGCCGCATGTGAGAAGAGTTGATAAGCGCATGGGGTCTGGTATGGCGACTTGGCCTGCAAGTCAACGAAAAGGCTATTCTATAAATATTGCATCCGAAAGCCAGAAGCGATCTTTCATCTCTATGTATCTGCTTCTACAGAAAATATTAGATGGGTAGCTTTTGAATCAGTGACACAAGGCAGCACGCAGTTGCGGCCGGAATGTTTTGCTTCGTAAAGAGCCTTGTCTGCAATGGAAACGAATTGCTCTATCCCTGTACAACAAGGGGGGCGCTGGGCAACTCCAAAACTGGCTGTGAAGCGGATTGTGGCATTGGCGACAGGAATGCTGTGTTCTTCAAATGCAGCACGAAACTTTTCCGCTACGTGGAGAGCTCCTTCCAGAGGCGTTCCTGGAAGGAGAATGGCGAATTCTTCGCCCCCCATACGACAGTAGAGATCGATTTTGCGCAGAAAGCGCGAGCCGTGCAGGGCGATTTGTTGCAGCACCTTATCGCCGGCTTCGTGTCCATGGGTGTCATTGATGTTTTTGAAATGGTCGGCATCGAAATAGACAAGGGAGAGGGGGGTGTTCTCACGGATTGATCGGTCTATTTCCCGTTGCCCTATCTCAAAGAAATGGCGCCGGTTGCACAGACCAGTAAGTCCATCACAACGGGCCAGAATTTCCAGCTCTTCAAGCATGCGCCGTTTTTCGCTGACATCAGCGACCAGGCCCTCCATCTCCAGCAGATGGCCTTGTGCGTCAAAAATGCCGCGTGCACTGATTTCCACCCAGATTGTTTCCCCGTCGCGCCTGCGCAACTGGAGCTGGTAATCCGCCACCATCCTGCTGTGCTGCAGTTCCGACAGCAGGGCCTGCCGCTGGCAGGGGGAGATATAGAGGTGCTGCCCTATGTCCTGGACTTCTTCCAGCATTGTGGCGGCGGATGCATAACCAAAGATTCTGGCCATTGCCGGGTTGAGGTCCAAAAAACGTCCTTCTGGGGTGGACCGATAAATGCCCTGGATGCTTGTTTCAAAGATACTGCGGTATTTTTCCTCACTTTGGGCAAGCTGTTCGTTAAGCCGGTTAAGCTGCCCCTGCATGCGGTCCCCCATTTTCACCAGGAGCACGCTCTGCCTGTGCAGTCGCTTGTACTGCTTCAATAATTGGGCGTAATCGGCCCTGTCCACAGTGGTGTTTTCCTGTGCCAGCACCGCTTCGCCATGCGTGATGATGCGCTCTTCCTCGCGAAAGAGTGAAGCTGTTTCTTTCACAATACATCCTTGCAGGAATATGGTTGCATCTAGCGGGATCCCTTGTATTTGTACATCAGGAATCCTGATGTTCGCTGTCGGTGTATGCGATCATGGAAAAAGAAGCGTGGTCGAGGTCTTCGCCAAATTCTTCGCCGCATTCCTGAGCTATTTCGTTTTCTTCGTGGTAGCGCCAGAAAATGGCGACAGTGATGCCGTCTGCGGCAGCTGCGTCAAAGGTATCAAAAAGGTCCATCAGTACTTTGGAGCTGGATGAATTGAAGTAGATAATATCAAGGTCCACAGTGACGCTCGATCCGGCCTCAAGGCTGCTGAAATAGAGTTGCAGCCATTCGAAGATCGGCGCAAAAAACTTCAACGCATTTTCAGGGTACGATTCGCCGCGCATTACCAACGTGCCCGAGGGGGGGGCGAAGTGCACACCCAGGGTTGAATCCGTCTGATCAATGACGAGAGGTTCCATTATGACTATCCTATTGCTTTTACGGAAAAGAAAACCGTTTCTGCATCTATGGGCGTGGCGTGGCATTCCAAGGGTTCACTTGCGCGACGAAACATTTCTATAAAACCGAGCCCAGCGCCTTTACTATCGCTGTCCGGGTCCATGCGACGCATGCTTTTGTAATACTCCTTGAGCTCCTGCTTGCTGAGAGTTTGCAAATGCTCGATACGTGCAAGCATCTTCTCACTCTGCTCAGTATGCACCTTGTTGCCACAGATGATATAAAAACCGCGCTCATCGCGCCCAACTATGATCATGCCATGCCGTAGCTCATCGCCATTTTCAGTTTCTGGCGGAGTACGCTCTATGGAATAATTGACGATATTTTGCATTTGCTCGACAAATATGGAGAATACTCGCTGGATGGTGGTCATGCCTGCGTCTTCGAGTTCCATTTTGCGTTTCAAAACCTTACCGATACCCTCCACAACACTTTGGGATGTGGGGCCACTGAAGCAGAAGATGACGCCCTCGCGCTTCAATTCCTCATAAAACGAATACAGATGCTTCATCGAGAAAGCTCCTTGATGCTGAATCCCAACACGGTGACGTCATCGCGTTGCGCGTTGCGCCCCTTGTATTCTTCGTAGGTTTCAATAAGCGCCTGCCGCTGCTCTTCCATGGAGCAGGAGGCATGCGCGCCCAGCCAGTCCTTTAGCCGGCGCCGTCCAAAGGGCAATTTTTTGTGCCCCCCTATCTGGTCGGTGATGCCATCCGTAAAAAGGTAGCCCGTGTGGATGCCTTGTAATGATATGTGGTGGTTAGCGTATTTTTGGTCAGTGGGGACCCTGATAAAGCCAACACCGCTGGAGTCTCCCTTGACAGCCTGGATACCTTTTTCTCCAGCAAGCAGCAGTTGGCTTCGTGCGCCGGCAAAGGTCAGAGATTTGGAAGCATGGTCAATGCAGCAGAGACCGCCCTCAAGTCCATCATCCGAGAGCTTTCGCTCGCCATGTTGGGAAAGGGCGTTTTTCAACCCTTTGTTCATTTTAGAAAGCAACTTTGCGGGGTCTCCGGCGCAGTCATCAGAAAAATTCTGTTCAAACAGAGAGTTGACGATAAGGGTCAAAAAAGCGCCTGGTACACCGTGACCGGTGCAATCGAACACTGCCAGAAACGTTTGTGAGTCAGTTCGCTTCACCCAGTAGGCATCGCCCCCAACACCATCCCTGGGGAGCCAGACCAGGAAATGATCGCCCAGGATTTGCCTGAGTTTTTCTGCAGAAGGCAGAAAAGAACGCTGGATCAGGCTGGCGTATTCAATGGATTCAATGACTCTGCGTTGGGCGGTTTCGAGTTGCTTCAGTGTGTCGTTGAGCCTGGTTTCCCGGGTCTTCAGTCCCTGAACCATCCAGAATATGTTGCGCTGCAGACGCAAAAAATCGTGCTCATCGCCTTTTTCATCGGGCAATGTAAAATGAGGCGCACGGCGGCCTGATTTGACCTCGTCAACGTAATTGTTGATCTGCCGGGTTTGGCGCAGCACAAGCAGTTCCTGCAGCGCCTTGGCCAGGGGATAAAAAACCAGTACAAAACCAGCTATGTACAAGGCCAGGATGCTTTGAAAGCGCTCCATGGGAATGTGTTGCAGATACAATAGGGTTGCCAAAGGGGGGAGCAGCCCCAGAATCAGCAATAGCACGTTGATTTTTATGCCAACGCTGGATGCGGAAAGCCAGTCAAGGACATACGCAAGGCGATTGCTGCTCGCGGTTCGAGCGGAAGCCGTCTGAAACATGATTTGTCCTTTTGCGTCTATTTTTGCAGGTAGCTAGGCCTGAATAATTTCTTCATGTCGGGCGGGGGCATGCGCATCCTGGCCGCGGACGGCCTGCAACAACTCGTAGAGCTTGTCGTGGATAGCGCAAAAAGCGCGGACGACAGCCGGGTCGAACTGGGTGCCGGCATTGTCTCGGATTTCCTTGAACGCCGTTGTCAGGTCCAGCGCCGCGCGGTACGGCCGGCTCTGCAGCATGGCTGAAAAACTGTCGGATACGGCAATGATTCTGGCGCCCAGGGGGATGTCCTCTCGGGAAAGACCATCAGGATAGCCGCATCCGTCATAGCGTTCATGGTGGTGCAGCACCATTTCCAGAATACCGCAATCACGCAACGCCTTTACAGGGCGGATGATGCCCGCGCCAATGGCGGGGTGCATCCGCAGCATCTCCCATTCCGTGTCAGAAAGCGGGCCAGCTTTGCGCAGAATGGAATCAGGAACGCCGATTTTTCCCACATCATGGAGGTGCGCCGCCACGTGGATGATGCTTGCTCTGTGATAGGGCACTCCCATTTCCAGGGCCAGGGCATGGGCGACAACGGCAACTTCAGCTGAATGCTGCCATGTGTGTGGGTCCTTGGCATCTACTGCAGCACCAAGGGATTCGGCCAGTTCATGCAGAACCGTGGTGACCAGGCGAGGGTAACATGCTTTGTTGCCGGGGCTGCAAGCTGCACTGTCTTCAAACATCAATGTCTCCTTTATGGAACCTTTGGGCCACGCGTTGCACGCTGGTCGCGGTTGTTCCCTTTGTAACGATAAGGAGCACTGCTCCAGAATTGATTACCGGCAAGCAGTGCTCAATTTTTGAAAAAACAGTCCGCTCCTCTTTTGGACCGTCACTTTTTAAGGGGTGGTCCTGCATGAAGTGGAGAGGGTGCCCCCCGGGCTGTTTCCGCGCATCCTAATGAAATCGAGAACCATTATCAATAAAAATTTATAGGTGTAGCAATTTCCATTGAAATCGTGCGCATGTGTGCCCGGGGTGAAGACTCTGCCGTATAAAAGGGATGCAGGTGATGGGTAGAAAGACGGGAAAAGACGCTTACTAAACGAGAGGGCCGGTTGCCATTCGCGACACGGAGCAAATGCAACAGGGCTATTCCAGATCTCCTTCGCTCTTTTTGCGTTTGCAAGCCGGACACAACCCGTACAGATAGAGGCGGTGTCCTAGCAGTTCAAAATCATTTTCTTTTGCCAGACGCTTGTGCAAAGGCATGATATCCTTATCGTAAATATCCACCATCACCCCGCAACTTTGGCAGATCAGATGGTCATGGTTGCATGCGCCATCGCATACTTCATAGCGTGTCGCGGTGCCTTCATAGGTTTCGGAGGAAACGATGCCGGCCTCTTCGAGCAGCTTCAGGTTCCTGTAAACCGTGGCCAGCCCCACACCGGGGTCTGATTTCTTGATCAGGTCGAACAATTCTTCCGCGGTCAGGTGTTTTTCCGCCTTGACCACTGCGTCCAGTATGACACCGCGTTGGGCCGTGAACTTAAGCTGCCGGGTGCGAAGAAATTCGAGAAAACGCTGGTGGTGTTCTTTGTACATGGCATGCCCTTTCGTGGACGTTATATCTTGTATGGCTGGCAGTGGCTCTCTGGTGCAACCGGTGGATGCATATCCGGCAATTACACGGACAGCGGTCGGGGTCATCTGACGTCATGAAATGCGTGTCGCCAGTGGCTGCGCCATCCAGTCTGCTTCCTAGGGGGAGCAGGGGGATATTGTCAAACGAGAACTCAGACTTTTTTCTGCCGCAAAGGGAGAGTAAAAACAAAGGTGCTCCCCTGACCAGGGGCAGACTCCACGTAAATCCTCCCTCCATGTTGCTCGACTATTTCTTTTGAGATTGCCAG
The DNA here is from genome assembly GCF_055388615.1 of Desulfovibrio biadhensis. Classification (NCBI taxonomy): domain Bacteria; kingdom Pseudomonadati; phylum Thermodesulfobacteriota; class Desulfovibrionia; order Desulfovibrionales; family Desulfovibrionaceae; genus Desulfovibrio; species Desulfovibrio biadhensis. Next base: position 467,559 of record NZ_AP042477.1, on the reverse strand, counting down.
CCCCAGGCCTGTGCCTTGGGGGCGGTCAGTTAGCGTATCTCCAAGTTGCTTGAATTTGTTGAAGATTTCCTTCTGATCTTCTGCAGAAATACCTGCCCCGGTGTCTTGTACGTTAACGCGCACCTCGGTTGCAGTATGCTCCAGTCGGCAGGTAATGCCCCCTTCGTGGGTGAATTTGACAGCATTGGCCAACAGATTGATGCATACCTGCACGATGCGGTCTTCATCAGCTTCTACGAGCGGCATATCGGGCGCAACATTCTTGGTACAAGTAAGTCCCTTTTCTTCCAGCAGAAAGCCTACGGAAGAAAAGGCTCTGTCCAGCGCCTGGGAAAGATCCACCTTTGTAATGTGCAGTTTCATGTTGCCAGATTCCATACGAGAAAGATCTAAAACCTCGCTGATAAGATTCGAAAGCCGTTTACTCTCGTGGACAATGACGGAAAGATTATCCACTACCTGACGTGCAGCCTTTTGGCAGGCTGGATCATCTTCTGGCAATTTGGGGAGAATATCGGCCGCTAGTTTTTTGGTGATCATTTTGGCGAAACCCATCACGGAGGTCAGGGGCGTTCGCAACTCATGGGTGACCATGGAAATGAAGTTGGATTTCATGCGGCTTGCTTCTTCCGCGGCTTCCACGGCCAGTTTCATGGCGCTTTCGGCCTTTTTGCGTTCGGTCACATCCGCAGACATTCCCTCGATAAGAACAAGTTCACCCGCTGCATTGAAGATTGGCCTGGCGTTCAAGGCTGTCCACACCACGCTGCCATCCTTGCGATAGGTCTGGGCCTCAAAATCGGTTACGTTTTCCCCCTTGCGCAGTCGCTCCATGAAACGAATACGGTCTTCCGCATGCACATACACCTGATGCTGCAAGTCGTTTATGGAGCTTATCAGGTCTTCTGGGCTGTCGTATCCAAGAATCCTTGCCAAGGCGGGGTTCGCATCGACAAATTGGCCTTTGGGAGTGGACTGAAATATGCCTTCCACTGCATTTTGGTAAATACTCTGATATTTTTCTTCGGCTTCTTCCCTGGCGATACGGTGTTCATTTATACGCGCAAGCATGGCGTTGAAGGCATCCTGCAGCGTGCCAAGCTCTCGCAATCCCTTGGCGTGCAAGTTCACGCGTTGGAGCAAAGGAGTCTCCATGGAGACTTCAGCTCATTGACAAACCCCGCTTTTTGCAAAGTGGGGTTTGTTTTTATGAACCGATTTCTTTTCAGGCCGCTGCCAGCTGGGATGTTGGCTCGATCGGCCCCAATCGAACGAGACAGAGAGACTGAGGTAGAAAGTACAGGCATTTGGGCTGCAAATATTTGTATGACAGCTCCAAAGGGGCCAGCAGCAAGGCCATTTTCTTCATGTTTTGACATGTGGCGGAAAGCAGGCTTTGAACCTGGACCTTAGCCAGGCCGCAGAACCGAGCATAGCGTTGCCCGTGCAGTTGTTTGGCGTCGGCAAAGCTGCGCTCTACGGTCTCTTTCCGGCGAGCATAGATTCTTTTTCCGAATTCCGTGAGCCGGTGCGCATCCACCGTATCCACGTATTCCCGCCACACATGGCGTGTCACTGTTTTCTTGCAATTCCGGTTTGTTGTGCACTCTTTCAGTAACGGACAGCGGCGGCAAATCTTTGGTAACGAGTCATAGAGACGATATCCTTCGCGGTTGGTGGTGGAGTAGTGAAGCTCCTGGCCTTCGGGGCAAAGATAGCAGTCCTTGTCCGGCAGGTATTCAAAGGCGCGTTTGGGGAGCATCCCTTTGCGACGAGTGGGACGACGATAGCCAATGACACCATAAATATGCTTTTCTTCCAGCGTCTTGCAAATGTGTGAGGTGAAATATCCTGCATCGAGGCCGACGTGCTTCACAGCAAAGCCGAAGCGGTTGATTTGTCGGTCCAGCCGATCGAGATAGGGCATGCTGTCATGCACCGAGGCCGGAGTTACGTAACTGTCGGTGATAATGTTGTGTCGGCTGTCCACAGTGCGATGATCCAAGTAAAAGAAGCCCTTAGGCTTGCCCTCGCGTACCATGTACCCGCTGTCCGGATCGGTTGTGCTCTGCTTGATCCGCTTGGACCCCGCTTCGCGGTTGTCCTGCTTCAGCGGTTTCTTTCCATGCCTGCGCCTGTCTTCCTCCACGGCGTCTTCAAGTTCGCCCAAGTATGACTTCGTGCTTTGGGCAACGAGCTTTTCCGTAAATTTATGCTTGTTGGCGTTGGCTTTCAGGTGGGTGGAATCGGTGTAAAGCGTGTGTCCGCCGACAAGCCTCTTTTTCATGGCCTGGAACACTATACCGTCAAAAATGTCCTGGGCAACGCTGGTGTCGTTAAATCTGCGCCGCCGGTTTTGGCTGATGGTGCTGGCATCGGGCACTTTGTCCTGCAATCCCAGGCCAAGGAACCAGCGATAGGCAACATTGACCTGGATTTCCTTGACAAGCTGACGCTCGCTGCGGATGCCAAACAGATAGCCGATGAATAGCATTTTGAAGAGCACCACCGGTTCAATGGCCGGACGGCCATTGCCCTCGCAATACAAATCCTTGGTGAGCTCATGAATAAAGGAGAAATCAATAACCTTGGCAATTTTGCGAAGCAGATGATTCATGGGGACAAGTTCGTTGATCGAAACAAACTCCATTTTCACCTGCTGATTTTTGGGCGGCTTTAGCATGAAGATAGTATAAGAAAACCCTCGCCGATTGGCGAGGGTTTGTCAGCATTCTGGAGTCTCCATGGAGACTTTGGTGACGGCCTGGGTCATTTCTTCCAAAGGGCGTGAAACAAGCCGCTTGCCGAGAAGAAAGATGACCAGGCAGACGCAGAGCAGCTTGATGGCCGACGTCATCAATATGGCGAACAGGCCTGAGCGCACTTTTCCGAACACTATTTGCGCGCTTGATTGCAAAGTGAGCACCCCTACCTTCACCGTATCGCCATCCAATTGGGCGTATTTGAGGGGGATGGTAACTTGGAAGTCCGTATCGTTCATGGAAGAGGGGGCGGTCGCAGCGTCTTGAGAAGAGTGCAGATGTCCGATGGTTATGTCCGGTTGAAATTGACGCTGCACACGTACGATCATGATGGAATTACTGGCTTCAAGGCCGGAGAGAATGGCAGCAACCTGTTCCTCGTCTACACTGTATAAGGCAGCCGCCAGTCCGGAGCTGACGGCGTTTCCCATGTTGTGCAGTTCTTCGAGCACGGCGTTTTTGACTATGCGGAACTCAGCCCCCACTTGCAGGGTAGTGAGCACAATGGTGATCAGCACATAGACAGCAGTCAGGACGATTACAAGGCGTCCGGCTATGCTTTCGCGAAAGGGGATGTGATACGTTTTCATGTGCAGTACACAAGGAGCGCGGCAGCTCAATATTTATCAAACTGGGGGTATGGGTGCCCCCATTTGCGATAAATCGCTTCAAGTTCATTTGTTTCATGCAACCGACGCATACCGGCTTCGTAAAGTTCCATGACTTTTGCAGACCGCTTCGTCTCTGCAAAAACAGGGAAATAGGCGCGAGAGCCGATTTTTTCCGTGGCGTAGGCATCGTGATCGAATTTTATTTCTGATTTGGCTATGGATTCCTGGATGAGTTTCAGGTCGTCGACGTAAAAATCCATGCGTCCGAGAAGAACCATGGCAAGGGCCGCTGTTCCTGTTTTAACTTTATGCAGCAGCACCGGAACTTTAAAATTGTTTTCCGAATAGTATCCAATGCGGCAGACAATTTTGCGCCCCCGCAATGAGTCGTTTCCTTGCCATGCGCCTATGCGCTGCTTGTTGAAAAAGACATAGTAGGCGTTTTCGTACATGGGCACTTTGGCCAGCACATACGGCAGAGGAATGCTGTCATAGCATGTTTGGAAGTCGGCCTCGCCATTGGCGATGAGCTGCAGCCCCCGTTCTGAAGGGACATACTGACGCTGCACGGTGATGTGGTAGAGCGCGAAGACCTTATTCAATATCTCATGATAGAGTCCCGTACCATCTTCATTGGTGAAACTTTTCCATGAAGGGCCAACCGCAATCACCTTCCGGATGCCATCCGCATCCGGAAGCGGCGCCAATTCCTGGGCAGAAGCATTTTCCAAAGAAAATGTATGCAGAAGCACGATCAAAGCAAAGGCCGTGAAAGCTCGCAACGATCCCCCCTCTTTTATTTTTCTCTGCCATAAAAATATGTCCGCCAGCAATAGAAGCGCAGTCTGCGTTTGAAATACAGGCGGATAGTAACGTATATGCAACCTCGAATATAACTTTTTATGACAAGGTAATAATAGCTTGCTCTCCGTATTGGGGCAAGCGTCTTTCGAGTTAATGGCCTGAATCTGACGAACAGCCCCCTTTACGCGAAAGATGTTCATTTCGCACGTTGGGTATAATACCTGATTGTCAAACATTACATGATTTTTGTTTCAGTTGTGAGGCTGGTAGTTAGATTTTTTCAAGATCAGTCAGGAAATTATGTCTCACACATTGCAGCAATCCCACGTTCGATCTATTCTAGTACTTTTACACGCATTCAAGGAGAATACATATGAAGGTCATTGTTGCAATCGGAGGCGCCTCTCCTGAAGGGGCGGAAGCTTTCATCGAAGAAGAACGCCCTGTCCCGGTGGCGGAAGGCAAGGATATTCTGGTCAAGGTCAAGGCCCTGGCTATCAACCCCGTGGATACCAAGATCTTCGACCGCCTCGAACAGGGGCAGCGGCGTATTCTTGGATGGGATGCCTGCGGGGAAGTGGTTGGTGTGGGGAAAGATGTCAGCCGCTTCACCGTGGGGCAGCAGGTCTTTTATGCTGGCGACATGACCCGCGACGGCAGCAATGCAGCCTATCAACTTGTGGACGAGCGTCTGGTAGGCCCGGCGCCTGACAGCCTTTCCCCGGTCGATGCTGCAAGCCTGCCCCTGACCAGTGTGACTGCCTGGGAAGGTTTGTTTGACAGACTGGAGTTCACTCCAAAAGAGGGCGCCAATACAGGGAGCAGTCTGCTTGTCATTGGTGGGGCCGGAGGCGTGGGGTCCATGATTACGCAGCTGGCTTCCTGGGCTGGCATTACGGTGGTCGCCACGGCGGGAAGGCCGGAGTCTGCGGCCTGGTGCCGCGAAAACGGGGCTTCCATCGTGGTGGGGCGCGATGACTTGCCCGCCAATATGGCAGCTGCCGGCATGCCCAATGTGAATGCTGTCTTTTGCACCACCCATATGGAAGAGCACTGGAGCGCCATGGCGGAAGTCGTCAAGCCGCAGGGACGCATCTGTCTTATTGATGACCCCTCCGGTCCCTTGGACATACGGGTATTCAAGCAAAAAAGCGTCAGGATTTGCTGGGAATTCATGTTCGCGCGCTCCTTGTTCCAGACAGAGGATATGGCGCGTCAGGGAGCTATCCTGGAAAACGTGGCCCGGCTTATTGACGCAGGAAGCATCCGCGCCACCAGGGCGGAAACCATTCAGGGATTGAGCGCAGACAATATCAGGAATGCGCATTTGCGCCAGCGTAGCGGCGCCATGGTTGGCAAACAGGTGGTGGCGCTATAAAAGGCGCTGCCGGCAGAAGGGAAAATAAAACGCCCCTTACCTGTTTTTCAGGAAAGGGGCGTTTTTTATGCCAATGATGTGCGGCTATTTTTCAAGCAACTCAGGGTAGGGCCAACCGGCCTGGCCATCTTCCAGAATAAGCAGACGCTCTTCAGCGATGCCGTTATCCTTCATGTAGTTATAGGTACGCTCGGCGCCGCCCTTCCCGCGAGGGCAAATTATGACCACAGGATTCTTGTCCTGCTTGGCTTTTGCGGTCACGTCCTCCAGCTTGGCTTTGTCTTCGTCCGACTTTACAGGGTAGGCCGTAGTTTTGATGGCGCCCTTGATGTGATGGTCGTTGAACTCTTCTTCTACCTGGATGTCCACCAGGTGCATGGGGTGCCCCTTCTCGATCATTGTCTTGACCTGTTCTGCCTCGATGTAATTGAAATCTCCAGCGAAAGCAGCGGAAGCAGCCACAAGGACGACAAACAGGGCGCCAAGAAAAACAATACTTTTCAGCTTCATGAGTATCTCCTTTTATAGGGTATATTCATTTTTGATAGCAAAAGGGCGCACATTTTAACAATTCATTCTCGCTATGCAGAGGGGCAACAGACATTATTCATTGTTATATGTCTAAAAAGACATGTAAAAAATGCAAAGCACCGGAAACGTTCCTCCATTCTGGTGATTATTGCATAGGCTGTATGTTTGAAATGGCTGTAATTTAAGGGTTATTTTGAAGACGTAATGCAACAGATTCTTCACCTTTTAGTCATTGCAGTGCCACGTAGGTAACATGTCCATGGGTGAGTATGGGGTCATTGGAGTTGAGACATTCTTTTGAATTTCCTTGAAATTATGGAGGAACGGGAAATGAACCCTGAAGGTGTTAGCAGAAGAAATTTTTTGATGATGGGTGCTGTGGCGACCGCCGCCGTGGTGGCCATGCCCAAGTTCAGCCTTGCAGACGTAAAACAGGTGACCCTGGCCGATTGCATGGACATGAAGGCCGAAGACATGGCCGGCCAGTCCAAGCTGGTCAAGGACAGCTATGCCTATCTGATGTCTGTTGTGGTTTCCATTCAAGACCCCGCCATCAAGAAAGGCGTCAAGGGTATTCTGGAGAATCCCGCCCCAACAATGCTCTCTGACTTGGCGGATGCCGGCAACCGCAAGGAAGCTTACGAGCGCATGGCCTCCATGGGGTTTGTGGAAAAAGCCAGCATCGAGGATTTCCTGCCTGCGGGCAGTGCCGACAAGGCTCCCCAGGCGTTTTTGTCCGCGCCGGGCAGCGGCTATCAAAGCCACCATGCATATCCCGGCGGCGTAGTGACCCATACCGCCGCCAACATGATGCTTTCTCTGGCGCTGTATGACACCTACCAGAAGACCTACGGCTTTGACCTGGATCGTGACGTGGTCATCGCCTCTCAGGCTCTGCACGACTTGCATAAGCCCTGGGTATTTCAGTGGGGCAAAGACGGCGAGTCCCGTACCGAAGTGCCCTTGGCCGGCACCGGGCAGCACCACCCCCTCGGCGTGGCTGAATCCATCCACCGGGGCCTGCCGGCTTCGGTGTGTGTGGCCCAGGCCTGCGCGCACAATCATCCCGGGTTTGCTTCCGATGAACAGGGCCCGGTGAACTGGATCAAGGCCGCCAGCGGTCTTTTGGGCAAGGACCCCGTGGCTGCCGGCCTGCTGGCTGAAGATGGCAAGACCCTGCCGCTGCCCCGCCGCATGGAAGGTTTTGTTTGCCACCTGGGCGACCACGACTGGATTCTCACCGTGCCCGCCGCCAAGTGGACCATTCCTGCCCTGGGCGAGATCGCAATGTCCTCCTACGGCATGAGTGAGAGCGATCTGAAGGGACAGAAATTCAACTCCCTGCGCAACTACGTGTTTTCTCAGGCTTCCATTATGGAACTCTACAACACCTACAGCGCTTCGGGCAAAGACGCTCTCAAAAAGACTGTGTTTGAGATCGTGAAGCCTGCCTAAGAATAGATAGAGATCGTATTGTTAAAAAAGCGGGGAGTCCTGTGGAAGGGCTCTCCGTTTTTTTTGTTTAGAAGGCCGGATGATGCCTGGGGCGGTGGTCATGATGCGCGTTATTGCTGCTCAATGGTCATGTAAACTTTTTCGCCCTCGATTTCTTCTGAAAAGGGAATATCTGCTGCGATAGATTTCAAGGCGTCCACGAACTGCTCCAAATCTTCTTCTGAAGCAAGGTCAACCAACATTGCCTGCTCGTCCCTTTTGGGATTCTTGTGGCGGATGCGCTCCTCGGGAAATCCTGCCGCCACTATCTTGCTGCGCACGTCCTTATACCCCTTGCCTGGGTAGAAAAACAGTTTATCACCGTCGATCTTGATGATTGTGGTGATTAGTTTTTCCTTGGATTTCTTTTTCTCCAAAAGCTGGACAAGGTACACTGCATCCTCAAGTTCGATAAACCGCACGGTTCCGGCAGCTTTATCCCGTATGTTTTTGTAAGTGTATTCTTTTGAATCGGAACTTTTCTCGATGGAGAACATGTCGATCCGCTTTCCCTTCTTGTTGATTCCATAGAGTATGGCATTGTCCAGGTCAGCTACCTCTGCGCACTGCTCAAGGGGAAAGCGATAATCGGTGCTAAACGAGTACAGACATGCGCTCAATGTGCAAAGAAGTACAACGGAAAGGAGAAGAGATAAGATTCTGGGCATATAAAATCCTTAGAATAGTTTTTATGCTGTTTGGTTGTTTTTAAAATTAACGTGCCCCCACCTTTGAAGTTTGCCTGTATTGCATTTTTTTTACGTGTTTTTTGTGGCGACCATGTTCCAATCGCGTCAATCTGTTTCCTGCCACACGCAGCAACAGGGTGGATGATCACAACTGGTATAAAGGTGCTTTTCACCGGAATGCCTTTGTAAGGCAAAATGACAAACACAAGGGCATACCCGAAAAGATGCGGGAAATATTATGATTGGAATTGAGGCGTCTGGCCTGTAAGCGCCGGGAGTTTACTTTAGGTCTTCGTATTGTGTGTTCTGGCTGATTTTGGCAGATAGAAGCTGTAGGCTGAAATGAATAATAATGTCGCTGCGCCTTTTTTTGAATTAAATATTAAAAAAGTATTCATTTTTTCGTTTGTATACAAGGTTTTGATTTATATGGTGATTTTTTCAATTGAATTAGGGTGCTCAGTTTGAGGTCGCGCCATGCCTTTGGAAAGTCTCACCTTGTTTTCCGGAAAGATATTCTCCATTCCCCACCTGCCATGGTCATGTTGTGGCGGTTATGCTAAGGAGTTTTCATGATTCCCCGTTTTTCAGCGTGGTTGTTACTCTTTATATTGGGGTGCGGGCTGCTTGTTGCTCCAGCAGACCGCGCGCGTGCTGCACACATTCTGTTCCGCATCTCTGTAGAAAACGATTCCAACCATATCCAGGCTCGGGCGGTACGCCGTTTTGCAGAGGAACTTGCCGAGAAGACAAAGGGAGTGCTCAGGGTCGAATTTCGCGACAATGCCAGCATGTTCCGCGATAAAGACGTGTTCAGCGCCCTTTCTGAGGGTAAAGTGGAAATGGCTGTACCAGGCACATGGCATGTCGCCCGCTTTGTTCCTGACGTGGGGATGTTCCTGTTGCCATACTTTTACGGTCGGTCGGCAGAGGATACCCACGCAGTACTCGCCAGCGATGTTGGGGAAGAGTTGAACAAACGGGTAGAAGATTTCCTTGGTGTTGCAGTGCCGGGCCATTGGCTTGATTTGGGGCACGCCCATCTTTATACACTGGATAGAAAGCTTGAAAGTTTTTGGGATATCGATGGCTTGAAAATGCGGGTGGCTGGGGGCAGAGCCAATGAAATGCGTTTGGAATATGCCGGCGCCAGGGTGGTTTCCATTGCCTGGCCCGACTTTCCCCTCTGGCTGGATAACAGGGAAGTGGATGGCGTGCTCACCACCCATGAAACCGTACGCAGCGCAGCGCTATGGAACAATGGATTGTCCTACTGCCTGGAAGATGGGGAATATTTCCCCATGTATGTGCCAATGATCGCCAGCAGGGTCTGGCGGCATCTACCCCAGGATGTGCGCAGTCTCATAGTGGACATCTGGAATGGAAGCGCAGCCTGGGAGCGTGAAATGGCGCTCAAGGCGCAGCAAGACGCTCGTCAGGATCTGGTAGCAAATGGAATGACAATCGTAACGCCAGATAAGGACGAAATACGAGCTTGGCGGTCGCGGCTGATGGAAATGCAGGATGAGATGATTTCCCTGCTTGGCGTTGATGCAGCCCTGTATGCCCGGGCCATGCACGTACTTGGGAAATAGGCTGTTTTTTAGATACGCGTGATTGCAGTGTGAAAAGCAAGAGGAAGGCTTCGGGGGCGCTGGATTCCAGAAGGGTGCATACAGTATGACCATACTCCAAGAGCGAAAATTCCTCATATTCTGGTTCGCGATCTACGCCGTGGTCGTTGTTGGCGGGTTGGTACTTATTTATTACTTTCTGGCCCAGCAGAGACAGGCATCCCTGGCCCTTGCCGAACAACGGATAAGCAATGAATCGCAGCAGTTGGCGACGCAAATCGGCAATCGACTACGGATCATCGATTTGGGCATGATGGCGATTACTGAAATGGACGCCTTCAAGCAAAGCGTTGCTTCAAAAAGAATAGGCAGCCTGACCACAGCCATTCGACGAAAACTCCCCCAATTCCCGGACTCCACCTCCATCCAGCTGTTTGCAGCTGACGGCACGATCCTTTTCAAGCAAGGCAGTATTCGCGGGGGCATCCCCACGCCTGAAAAGCAGGCATTCTTCTTGGAACAGCAAAATTCCATGCAGGGATTCATGGTCTTTTCCGCGGCTTTTACCGACGATCAGCCGTCGATCTATCTGAGTCGTCGCATAGAAAGTGATAACGGTGAATTTCTTGGGCTTCTTGTGGCGGAACTTTCCAGCTTTTCCCTTTTCAGCCAGTACCAAGACCTGCGGACGCAGAGCGCCAACATCATACTGCTGTACAACAACAATCTCGATGTGTTGACGTCGTGGAGCAGCATGGGGGGGGGCAGCTCCTACTTCCCCAATGTCCTGGACGAAGAAACCTATTTTTCCTCGTTGGACAAATCCTTTTATTTGCAGGGCGGCTCAAAGTTGGTGCGCATCGACAAGGGCATCTTCGCCACCACACAGCTCAACCGTTTTCCTTTTTATGTGGGGGCAGCTGCAAGCACGGATAGTCTGCTTGCGGGGTGGAGGGATTCGGTCGCGCGTATGATGTTGCAGTTCGGCGTTTCCTTGATCGTGATAACCTCGGTGCTGCTGTACGCCGCCAAGCAGTTTACGAATCGGGCAAAACTACAGCGGGATTTTTTGCGGATCAAACTTCGCGAAGCTATTTACGCCGCCATGTTTACGAACAACCCTTCCATGCAGGTTCTCATCGAGCGTGAAAGCGGCAGGATTCACGACGCCAACCCGAGCGCCAGGGAGTTCTACGGGTTTAAGGAATTGAAAAAACGCCCGATATACTGGAACGCCCTCGATGCTTCGCAAGCCGATTCACCTCAGGGGATCGAAATCTTCCGTCCGGAAAGGGATGCAAGCTACGCAGTCTTGAAGCAATATGTCGCAGAAGGCCAGGTGCGGGACGTGGAAGCCTTTGCCGGGAGCATCATCCTGGATGAAATTGCCTACATTCATCTGGTGCTCAATGACATAACCCCACGCTTGCAGGCAGAGTCGGGCTTGCGTGAGGCCAAGGAACAGGCCGAGCGCGCCAATCGCGCAAAATCTGAATTTCTGGCAAACATGAGCCACGAAATCCGCACGCCCCTCAATGGCGTTTTGGGCATGCTGCAACTCCTTGAATCCACAGAACCTTCTGCAGAACAGGAAGAATACATTCAGGTTGCCATCGGCTCTTCCCGGCGGCTGACAGAATTGCTGACGGATATACTGGATCTTTCCCGTATCGAGGCCGGCATGCTTGAATTGCAAGCAGCGCCATGCAACCTGCACGCTCTCTCCAAATCCGTTAAGGATATTTTCACCGTGGATGTGCAGCGAAAAAAAATTGCATTGGAAATAAACATTTCGCCTGAAATGCCCAGCGAGGTTGTTTGTGATGAAACACGCGTGCGGCAGGTTCTGATAAACTTGGTAGGCAATGCCGTGAAATTCACGGAAAAAGGTGAAATCCGGGTTGATGTGAGCCCCTTGGGGCCAGTGCGGGAGGGCATGCAGCGTACGCTGATCACAGTTCAGGATACAGGCATAGGCATACCAGCAGACAAGCTGGACAATATCTTCCAGCCCTTTGTGCAGGCAGATGGTTCCCTGGCCCGGAAATATCAGGGTGCAGGACTTGGACTTTCCATCGTGAACAGATTGATCAAGATGATGGAAGGCAACATGGCTATTGAGAGCAGTCCTGATGAAGGGACGACATTTTACATTTCGTTGCCCCTAAAAGTCTTGGCATCACGTGCAAAAGAAACCGGTAAAAAGGACATTGAATCCTACGCGGACAATAAACTGCACATTCTTGTGGTGGAAGATGACGAGGCAAGTCTGTTTTCCATGAAAGTAATGCTCAAGAAGCTGGGGCATGAAGTATTTTTGGCCATGAATGGGGAAGAAGCGCTGCACACCATGACCAGTGAGAAGCTGGACCTGGTGCTTATGGACATTCAAATGCCGGTGATGAGCGGCATCGAGGCAACGCGCGCTATAAGAAACGGCACTGCGGGCAGGGACAAGGCAGGAATACCGATTGTCGCGCTGACGGCCCATGCCATGGCTGGTGACAGGGAGCGCTTTTTGAGCGCTGGCATGGACGATTATCTGGCCAAACCAGTAAATTTTGGTGAAATGAAAAGTCTGCTTTCACACATCGAGGAAAGCAAGAGTCTATCGCCTCAATAGGGCACCTCAGGAGGGCGCATCAGTGGTTTCTCTTTTCCCTCCTTTTGTGCGCTATCTGCCTGATGGCCATCACCATAAAAAAGCGCTCGCCTTTTTGCCGAAGATCTCCAGATCAAAAACTTTTGTGGCAGGTCCCCCCGCCACGCCGTAACACACGTGCAAGGGCAACAGGTGTTCTTCCCTGGGGTGACAATAGCGTGCATGGGGGGCAGTTTCCCAATTTTTCAGCCGCTCCTGCCGCACGGTTTCGTCCATTTCTTTGCTGGAGCAGGTTTCCTGCAACCAGGAGTCAAAAGTCGCATTCTGTTCTCTGGTTTGGGGCGTATCCGGGCTAAAAAAGGCACGCATGTTGTGAAATGAAAAGCCGGAGCCGATCACCAGCACATCTTGTTCATGGAATTTTGCCAACGTCTCCCCAAGATGCATATGGGCCGCAGGGTCCAGCCCCTGGAGCAAGGATAGCTGCACACACGGCACATCCGCTTCCGGATACATGAGCAGCAAGGGAATGAACATGCCGTGGTCAAAGCCTCTTGTGGTGTCCTGATCGCAGAGAAAACCACCCTTATCCAGTGCGTCGACAAGCTGCGCCTCCAGCTTGGAACTGCCTTTCGCCGGATATTCGAGGGTATACGCCTCCTGAGGAAATCCATAGTAATCAAAAAACAAAGGGGGCGAATCGCCGCTTGTGATGGTGGGCTGCACAGCTTCCCAATGGGCGCTGACAAGTATGATGGCTTTGGGTTTCTGGATAAGAGCGGCCAGGTGTTTCAGGTTTTCGACCATTTCCACATGTCTGGCGTCTCCCAGCACCGGCAAGGGGCCAGCACCATGGGAGATATACAGGGATTTGCAATGCTTTTGTTTGTCAGTGCTCATGGGAGGTGTCCATTGTGTGCTGTCAGGCTTAGCTGGTTGCCTGACGCGCCAGATTTTTGGCCATTTCCACAAGTTCCGGACCTTTTTCCAAACCTTCTATGAAGCGTGCCGGGATGCGTGAAAGTCCTGTTTGCGCACCGGCGAGTGCTCCTGTCAGTATGGTGCGTGCCTGATTTTGACCGCCCCCGTTGAGCGAATGGAGCACGGCCGACTCGAAGTCGTCGTGAAAGCGGGCAGCCAGGTAGTATGCGGCGGGCAACATGTGGTAGATGGCGCAGGGCATTCCATAGACCAGGGACACTTTCCAGGCGGGTTCTATGCGGATTTCCGGGTCTGCTGCGGCCCGGGCCATGAAGCTTGGGGAGAGCAGGGCGTCAGGTGATGCAAAGCGCCCTACCCGTGGAGGGTCAGGATCGCCTGGGCGAGGGGCCTGCATGCCTTCGCGGGTCACGGCATGGAAGGGAAGTTCTCCGCTTTTCACAAGCGCCATCAGTTGCATGGAGAGATCGGTTCCCAGGGTGCGCCCTTGCACCAGCATGGCCAATACCGCGCCATAAGCCACGGTCATGGACACGACAACATCATCTGCCTGGGTAAGCACCGTGTTTTCACTGATGGCGGTGGCCAGACGTTTTGGCTGAAGCGCATAGCGTATAGCAATGGCCAGGGTGCGTTCTATGGCCTCTGTGGTATCCGCGTGCCCTCCGGTTTCCCCCCAGGCCAGCCCTTGTTGGACCCGTCGACGCCAGGCTTCGCGGATGGACTGGCTGGTGTAGCCGCCTGGGCCGTTGGCTGGTTCTCCATTCAGCAGGGGGAACAGCTCCTGGTCCATGCGTTGGCAAAAGTCGGCCTGATCGTATTCGCCACGATCAAGCAGGGAGCGGACTGTCAGTTCGAGAATGAATCCTGCCTGGGAGAGTTGGCCGGCATGCATGCCCTCGTGATACCGCCCTGGTTTTGGATCGGTATAGCCGCTGATCCACGTGCCGTAATCGCGGTGCATTTCGTCCAGGTCGTAGTACCAGTGGGGCCCCAGGCCCAGGGCGTCGCCTATCCATGCGCCCAGCAGCGCGCCGGCGGCCCTGTCTTGTATGTCTGCATGTGTCATGGGTGTGCTCCTTTGCCCCCCGCAGTGTGTGAATACCGGCAGCACGCCGGAACAGGGGGAAAAGGCACTCTACCACAACAGGAAACGCCTGTCATAAGGGTATTCTTCAGGGATAGGGCGCGGCGGTTGCCACCGCGTCGCCCTGTGGCTGTTACCTGCAGCACGGATAGGTTTCTGGCTGCAGCAGGAGAAAAAATGGGGCGCGTTATTTTTTGAGGGCCGCCATGACCTCAATGACGTTCTGGATAGGGGAAACAGGACCGCGAACCTGACCAAAGGCCTTCTGCTGCTCTGCTTGTAGCGTTTTTCTGTAGCCGGAATCATGAAGCAGTTTGCGCACCAGTTCGTCCAGTTCCTGCTCGTTTTCAGCAGGCGCCACAAGGCCTCCAGACCGGTAGATGCTTGTCAGCTTGTCCTGTTTTTTGGAAAAGGTGAGCCAGTTCTGGTCTGTGTAATCAAAAAATTCAATAACAGGGATATTTACGGCTATGCAGTCCATGACGGCGCTGGATGGAAAGGCAATGGCGAATGCGGCGCCGCATGCAGCATGCAGCACGCTGTCGTGGACAATGGAGACGCCTTCTTCGGGAAGGGCGGCGAGCACACGCATGACTTCGCCGCGCTCTTGCCTGGGGTGGCGGCGGATGTGCACCTCCACGCCATGGCTTTGCAGCACCTTTACCGTGGTCTGCAACAGCCAGATGTAATAGTTGCTGTTTATCTTGCGCGCAGGGATAGGCAGCAGAAGGGCGATGGGCTTGCCATCCGATGGCGCCCGTTGTTCACACTTGCGCTTTACCCAGGCGGGGTCGAATTTTGGGTAGCCCACAGCCGTAATCTGTTCCAGCTTTGTCACCTTGCGGAAGTAAGGGATTTCTTGCTCCGCCCCAACTATGAGGGCGGCGTCTCTATTGATGGTGTTGTAGGCCAGAACACTGCTTGCCAAGTCCACAAGCTGGTCCTGCACTTCGGAGTACTGGAAGGTGCCATGGGGAAAGACGACAACGTCGGCGTCGGGAAAAATATTGTAATACGAAGACATGTCGATGCCGCTGTAGTCGTGCAGGATGAAGTCGCACTGTCCGTCCATGAGTTCGAAGAGCAGCTCGCGGTCGTTGCGCAACAAAGGCTTTCCGGCTTTTTCGGCGGCGTCACGCAGCAACCGCTCGTGACTGCAGAGGGCAAGGCAGACGTTTTCAAGCTCCAGGGCCAGGTCCTGAAAGTCCTCTCCCTGCTGCAGCAGCCATTCATCCAGAAAATGCGCATAGATGGTGGCGCCTTGTTCTTTCAGGGCATGCAATACCGGCAGAATCCAGTCCACTTCGCCCCAAGAGGAGTTGAACAGGACGAGAATTCTGGCGTTCCCGATTTCGCTCTGTAAGTGGGAGTTCATTGGACGCTCCTCATGAGGAAGGAAAGATTTTCAGGCCGTTTTCATCCATGAACTGCTTTACCTTGCATTCATTGGACGGCTCATAACGCAGATGTTCCCAGGAGCGGTTCACCAGGCTGAAGGGGGTGCCCAGGGGCTCGAAGTCTCGTGTGACGACGCAGTTCTGGCCGCTGCCGTCAAAACCGATGTTCACTATCAGACTTTCACGGGGGTATACGGCGTAGGTCTGGGTAAGGTAGTGCAGCACGCTCCAGTTCAGGCTCCAGATGTCCATTTGCCCGTCCAGGTAGCAGTCGCGTGCGCAAAGGGTGGCGATGTCCCCCGCCAGCTCGTTGATATTGATTCCCTTGGTGTCCAGCCGGTTCACCAGGGTGCGCAGGTTCTCGTCGTATTCTTGCCAGCGATCGCGCCAGGTGGCCCAGCCCCAGGTGTTGAAACGCTGTAAAAGCAGGAGCTCGGAGTTGCCGTTCCAGGTAAGGAAAGGCACCGGATACAGGTAGCCGCAGATGGAGCGGATATCCTTTCTGTCCCGCAGGTTGAGCAAACCGTCCTGGAAGTAGCGCATGGCTGTGGGGCGCATGACGCAATCGTCCTCCAGAAACACCACCCCATCAAATTCTTCCAGTGTGGTGTTCATGGCGTTGACCACGGATTTGGCAAGCCCCCTGCGTTCATTGCTGCGGATGAGGTCTATGTCGATGCTCTTGTGGTTCTCGATGTATTCGACCATCAACTCCTGCTTCTGGGCCACTTCAGGCGTATCGCAGCCATCCATGAACGCAACGCAGTGGCGCACGCCATTTTGCACCAGACTTTCAATGACACGCACCGAATGTTCGGGGCGTTTGTAGAGAAGCAGGGCTACCGTGGTCTTCATTCCGACGCTCCGGAGGGGGCAGTCTGATCAAACATGTCCAGCCAGGCGACCGGGGACTGATGCAGTGGTTTCGGGGGGTGATGGTATTCGTACACAAGGCTTTCAAGAGCTTCCAAAGAAGGAACCCGTTGCGCTGCTTCTATGGCGCGCATAACTGTTTGCCCGGTGGGGCCCTTGAGCAGTTCCAGCGCCAGTTTCCTGTTTTCCCTGTCGCCTACGCCCTTGCACATCTGGATGTTCAGCCCGGAAAGCTGCAGCAGGGAGTGCTCCAGCACCAACCGTTTGAGGCCGAACCCGAAAAGTATGCACAAGGTGCCGGGGCGGACAATCTGCGGTGTGGCCCACAGAGATGTGGCGTCCTCGGAGGCGCAATCCATCACCAGGTCGGGGCCGTGTCCGTCAAACCATTCCTTGCATTGTGTGCTGAGGGTTTCCACATCTGGCGCCACGACGGCGCGGATACGTTCGGGGTCCATGGCCGAAACAGCTTCCGCACGCTGCCTGGAAACATCGACCGCCACGATTTTGCAGTTCGGGTTTTCCTGCAGCAGCATGGACGCAGCCAGACTGCCGGAGAGCCCGGCGCCGATAAGCAGCGCCCTGTTCCGTTGGAGTCCCTCGGGGTGGCGGGTCAGGGAATTGCGAACGTCTGCAGCAAGAAATGCGTATAAAAATGGGAGCAGGTCCTGCTTTGTGGGGCTATCCGAAGCCTTGTAACAAAGCCCCCAGGTTTCCCTGGGCAGGTGGACGTACTGGGCAAGTGTGCCGTCCACGCCCCCTTTGCCATGGCCGATGATCGTGGCCTTGTTGTATTCGCACTCCACGTAGCGGTGCGCCTGGCGGCAGCTCAGACAACCCGGCTCATCACAGGGCACATGACCGAACACAGCAATGTAGTCCCCTGCCGCAACAGCATCTGGGGCAACGTCTGGTCCCAGGGCGACAACACGGCCGACACCGCCGTTGCCAAAAACAAACCCCCCGTTCTGCATGAATTCTTTCCAGCGGGGGTGCAGCAACTCGGGGTGTGTGGCTAGCCAGAAGCTGCCATGAAGTCCCACGCCCAACATGCGGACGAGAATGTCGCTGCCCTTTGGCGGGGCAAGCGGGGTGCGTTTCAATGCCGTACGCAGCGTGCCGCCGGGCTTGTCGGCCCAGGTGGTCGCCAGTTGCAAATTCTCGCTGTCGGTCAATGTCATGCGGCGCTATGTCCTTTCAGGGGCGATCATCGTCGAGTACAGGGCTCTGGCCATCAGCAGGTCGCTGTGTTCGTCTACATCTATGGAGCGCCAGGATTCCATGGGCACATAGCCGATGCGCCCCCCAAGACGACAGCCGGAATTCACCAACAGATCACGCTTCATGACGTAGATGGCTTTGTTCTCGGCCCACTGGTTCCAGTTTTCCATCTGGCGGGGCATTCTGTTGCACGGGTCGTAATTTGTCGGCGCGATGGTGTCGCCCTCCGTTGCCCAGAGATAGCGGGTATCGTGGTACACCGAGAGCACCGAGTCATACCCTTGCTCCAGCACCATTTTGACAGCTGTGTCGATTGACGCCACATCCCGCAAAGGCGCTGTGGGATACAGCAGCAGTACGATGTCGAAGCTGCTGCCCGCCTTTTCAAGCTCCTCCACAGTCCAGACGAGCAGCCTATCCACTTCCTGCAGGGTGCTGTCATGGGAAAGGGAGTCGGGCCGTCTGCTGGTTTCGGCGCCATGGGAGGCGGCTACGGAAAGGATTTCATCGTCATCACTGCTGACCACCACGCGGCCGATGTCCTGGGCAGCCAGGGCGTGTCCGATGGTGTGCGCAACCAGTGGCTTGCCGCCGATATCTATAAGATTCTTGCGGGGTATGCCTTTGGAGCCCCCGCGAGCAGGAATAATTGCCAGAATTTTTTCGTTCTTCATTGTGTCGTCCTCCTGCGCCGCAGATGAAAAAGGTGGTCGCGTGTGGTGTAGAGGCATGCGCCCCTTGCTGCAGGCGGATGCCGTTTACTTCATAAAAAAAAGGTATCATACCCAACAGCCTTGACAGCATCAAGCCTTTGGGGGGAACGATCATTTGTAAGTAAAATCAGAGTAGTGCAACGATGGCGTCGTGCGTGTGCCGCGGCAGGGGGATGCCCAGTTCACTGCGTTGCTCCCATGCTGCGTTTTCGGGATCACCCGGCGCCATGACTGGCGTATCTGGGTCGATGGCCGGCTCGCTACGCAATTCCTGCATCATTTGGCTGAGCTGTTCACTGAAAACCTGCGGGTCCACAAAGCTTGCAATGTTCATGGCGCAGAAAAAATGCCCCAATTTGCGTTTTGGGCTGATGTCCTCGCCATACATGTTGCTGACGTGTGGCCCAAACGGCATGCCTGAAAGCAATGCGCACAGGATATCCACCACCATGGACAGGCCAAACCCTTTGTACCCCCCAATAGGGATGAGCAATTGCGCCTTGTTCGGGTCCAGCGTTTCGTTGCCCTGGGCGTCGGCCACCATGCCGGGGGGCACAGGCAGACCTGCGGCGGCAAAGGCTTTGACCCTGTTGAAGGTGATGCCCGTCGTGGCGGCATCGAAGCAAAAGGGTGCTTGTCCAGCTGCAGGCGCCACCATGCAGACGGGGTTGTTGCCGAAAAAGGCGCGTTTGGCGCCTGGGGATATGACTCGCGGGGTTGCGTGGGTAAAGCACAGGCCGATCATGTCGTGTTTAGCCGCCTCGAAGCCGAACCAGGACATGGCGCCGCAATGGCTTGAGTTTGCAACGGCTACCGCGCCCAAGCCGCTTTCCCGCGCAAGGGAGATTGCATGGCGCATGGCGGTTATGCCGGCTGCATGCCCAAAGGTGTCGTCGGCATCCAATGTTCCCACGCTAGGGGCGCGTTGCTCAAAGCGCATGTCCGGCGCAGGGTTTATACGCCCGCTTTTTACGCTGGCGACATAATGGGGCAAGAGCCGCACCCCGTGTGAGTCGATGCCGCGGAGGCTTGTCCAGACCAGACCCTGAGCCACAGCTTCTCGTACGTCTGTACGTACGTTGACCTTGTCCAGGGCGGTACGCGCCATATCCAGCATTCTATCCTTGGAAACGATGATCGCTGCGTCAGGTGAAGCGGAGGTGTCTTCATGCATGAACGTGATCTCTTGATGAAAAATGCCGTACGCAATGTGGTGAGTGATGCTTGTTGTGGAGCGATGCTCGCCTTTTCCGTTTGCCGTTGATTGAAAAGCTCTACATAAAAAATGTGGTAAGCGATGGTCAGGGCTCCACTTACATGCTTTATGTCCATGCGTCGAGGATGCGTAGGTAGATGCTTTATCTGGTTACAATGGCTAAGATATTTAAAATCAGCAAAATGGCGTCCAGAGGCTGTCTATCCGAAATAAAACTCATATTCAAAACAACACGATGGAGGACTGTGATTTTGATTGTGATTATTGCTTCTGCCGGCGCGTTGCAGCGTAGCGGCCCCCTCAACGGCGGAGGGGCGAAAAAAGCAGGAACGTACACCAGAATCAGAAATCAGGGGCCTTTTCCAATTCCACACGTGCACGGGGCAGGCAATTGGGGTGATGTTCGGCCAGCCAGGTTACTAGCTTCTCTCGTACCAGGCAGCGCAGATCCCATGCCATGGAACTGTTGGCTGCGCTCACAAGACAGCGTAGCTCCATCACTTCCTTGGTGGTGTCGGTGACTTGCAGGCTGCAAACCCGCTTGTCCCACATGACGCCAGCATCTTCCTCGCAAATGTGCTGCAATACTGTCCGCAATTCCTGCACTGGCGTAGCATAGTCCACGTAAAGATATACTGTCCCCAGCAGGTCGGAGCTCACGCGTGTCCAGTTCTGAAAGGGCTTTTCAAGGAAATAGGCAATGGGCACAACGAGTCTGCGTTGGTCCCAGATGCGGATGACGACGTAGGTGAAGGTTATTTCCTCAACGCGCCCCCATTCGTTTTCTACGATGACGACATCATCCAGCCGGATGGGCTGGGTGAAGGCGATTTGTATGCCGGCAAGCACTGAGGCGATGGTTTTTTGCGCGGAAAATCCCACAATGATACCGGCGACACCTGCAGATGCCAGCAAGCTCATGCCCAGGTTGCGCACCTGTTCAAAGCTCATCAGCATGGCGCCCAGAGCGAAAAGCGCGACCACAACAGCAAGAATGCGCTGCAACACAGTGAACTGCGTAAGCATTTTGCGCATGCGCAGGTTATCGCCCTCATGTATGCGGGCAGTGAGCGCACGCTCCATGAACAGACTGACATTGATGAGCAGCCAAGCCACGGCACCTATCCAGATAAGGAGCAGCAAATGCGCCAGCCAGTCGTCGGCAGCTTTCGGCAGACGGGCGGTATTGCTTGCTAGGCCCACGAACAGCAGAATCAACATCAAACGAACGGGGGCGTGCAGTTTGGAAAAGAAATAGTCGTCCAGTTTTTGTTCACTGCGCCGGACAATTCTTTTCAGAAGACGCATGAACGCCCCATGCAATAACATCGCAGCTGCAACGGAAAGAAGCAGTACGAGGATAGGCCATACCCAGGTCCAAAAGACGCCGTTTATACTATTCATAGTCATACAACATTACGGAGTAGACGAGAACAGCGCAAGGGGGAGATGCGTGTCATTCAAGTGTCACTTTACTGGGCTATTTGTTTGCAACACGCAACAGGGGGAGGAAAGCCATGTCACGTACAGCATGTATTGCATTGTTCTGCATGCTTGTAGCAGGGGTATTTGCACCAGTATCGCAACTGAACGCCCAGGAATTGCTTGTGGGGATTTCGGAAAATGAACCCTTTGTGTTCATTGATGAATCAAGCGGGAGGGTCAGGGGTTTTTCCATTGATCTTTGGGACATGGTGGCTGACAAGCTGGGTGTGAAGTACCATTTCATCCGCAGCAAGAATCTGGCAGGCGAATTGGATGACGTAATAATGGACAGGGTGGATGTTGCTTTAGGCGGTATTGCCGTGAACGAAGAACGGGAGCGGCTGGTGGATTTCACCTACCCGTATTATCGTACGGGGCTGGGCATTCTGGTGCGGACGGACCGCAGCTTTTCACTTGGCCGGTTTCTTGCCTCCTGTTGCAGTGTGAGCAAACTGCAGGTCGCCGGATTTTTGTTCGCCGTGATTCTTCTGGCAGGTCATCTCATCTGGCTGGCGGAGCGCAAGGCTGATTCCGGGAAGCGCTCATTCAATAGAAAATACGTGCCAGGCGTGCTCGAGGGCATGTACTGGACCGTGGTCACGGCAAGCACCGTGGGGTATGGAGACAGGGCGCCTGCCACTTGGCCTGGCCGGATTCTGGCGATTTGTCTTATCGTGACAACGCTGCCCCTGTTCGCATTTTTCATTGCAGAGCTTTCCTCCAACATCACCCTGTATGAACTGCGCACCAATATAACGGGTCCGCGCGATCTCATCGACAGGCGGGTTGGCGTGATGGAAGGCAGTACGAGTCTGGAGTACGTCAGCAAGATCAATGCTGTGAGCATGGCCTTTGATACCAGGGACGCCGCTTATGACTGGCTGCTTGCCGGGTAGCTTGATGCGTTGGTATCGGACCGCCCCAGCCTTTTATATTTTGCAAAAAAATCATGGTTTGGGGCGTGTGGAAGTGGTGGGGAAGACCTTTGCGCCCCAGGATTACGCAATGGCCACCGTGCAGGGGAGCCATCTGCGCGAAAAACTGAACCGGGTGCTGCTGTCACTAAAAGAACAAGGGCACATAGACGAACTGCGGGAGGAGTGGTTCGGCGCTAAGGAATAAGGGGCATTGCCGCCTGATGCGCTCAGGCAGCCTGCCCCTTTGCTGTCATGCTTTTATTCGCAAGCAGGCGACGTTGTTGTGTGCTAAAATTTACCTTTGGCCCTCTGGTAGGCTTCGCTCAGATGTTCCATTGCTTTTTCCATGCCCTGGCGCAACTCGTGCCATGCTTCGCCACTGCTCCCCGTCAGCTCGCGCAGCTTCAGCTTGGCGTCTTCATAGCTGCTCTTGAGCCGCTCCATGGTGTCTGCGCCTTGCCCATCGTTATATTCCTCATCAGGATTGGCGCTGGAAAATCTGAAACTCTGCAGATGTTCCTTAAGCTCATCGAGCTGCTGCGCAATGGTGCGTGAAAAATTACGAAAATCCAGCCACTCTTCTATGCTGTGTTTGCCCCTTGCAGCCGCGGCCTGTTGCAGGTTTTTGCCAGGTGAAAAGCGCACCACGTTGTGCGCAGGGATTTCCAATGACTCTCCTGTCTGGGGATTGCGCCCGGTACGCGCTTTGCGAAAAGCAACGGTGAACGACCCAAATTCGCGGATAGTTACCGGTTCCGCAGACGCCAGTGTTTCACTGAGGCTTTCGATGATGGCGTCATAGGCGCGTTCTGTAGCTGCGTGGCTCTCCAAAGGGGCGGTTTCGTGCATCCTGTTGACAAGTTCCTTTTTGCTCATGGGCACGCTCCTTAATGAGAAGTGTGGATAAGATATTTCTATTGAATAAATATTATGTAATGCCTGAATATTTTGCAACAGGTAGAAAAAAGGCATGCACAAAGAAGAATTGCTCCCTTGTGCATGCCTTTTTTATGTATGCGTGAGGAATGTTATTTTACAGCATTTTTCCGGTGGGAGCCATGTTGTCTGGCGGAGGTGTGCCATTTGCCTTTCTGTATTTTTTTCTTTCACAAGACTCTGATTTCTTTGCATCCTTGCAATACAGAGAGACAAAGCCATTTGCCGTTGCGCTGCTTTTACAAAAATTATTGAAAAAACCACATTTAGACAACAATTCACAGTCCATGGAAAATATCTCCCGTTATGAATTTATGTATTCAACTATTAGTGAACGTAAAATGAAGTGGTGTCAATATTTATAAATTGATAGATAATTATGGTATAGAAATAATATGTGCAGCTTCTTTGATTGAATGCATAAAAAGACGAAAAAAATATTATTACAGTGATTGGATTGTATTACGTATAGTGAATGTAGGTTGAATATGGGAAAAATGAATTATTGCTTGTAGCTTGGTAGGAAATGGCAGAAAAGAGAGGTGTCTGCTGCGTAGTAAAAAAGAGGGGTGTGGTCGCTGTTACTGATTTGCAGATAGAAGATCACCAAATGTTGCACCAAGAACATTGCTTGCATCTGGTGGAATAAGAAATTCGGCGGCCGTGGCCGCATGGGCAGGGGTGGTAGGAGGCGGTGTGGGCAACCCATAGGCAGCGCGGGTAATAGACGTACCCTGCAAAAAGGTGGCGCCGCAAATGCTGGCTATGAGCAGCAGGGAAAACAGCACGATGTTACGCATGGCACGACTCCTGGGTTTGCTTCTGTAATTCGTGAGTCCATGCCATGGATACAGTTGTGCAAAGGCATCATGAAGACGTCCGCGTTACGCTCCTGTGACGGGTATTTTATGTATGTACATTTGTGTACATGTATTATTTTCTACAAATTCGGCGGGCGGAAAAGGGGCTACAGAAAACGCATGGAGAACGCCAACTTTGTTATAGTTCTCCATGCGTCAGGTAAGACATCAGAATTCCAGGCTTCGAGGCGTGCGCGGAAAAGGAATCACATCCCGGATGTTGGTGACGCCGGTGACGAGCATGAGAAATCGTTCAAAGCCCATGCCGAATCCAGAATGCGGGGTGGTGCCAAAACGTCGTAAGTCTAAATACCACCAGTAATCATCTTCCTTGAGGCCTTGTTCCGCCATGCGAGAGAGCAGGACGTCCAGGCGTTCCTCGCGCTGGCTGCCCCCGATCAGTTCGCCGATACCGGGCACCAGCACATCCATGGCGGCGACTGTCTCGTCATCATCGTTGCACCGCATGTAGAATGCCTTGATGCTTTTGGGGTAGTCGAACACGGTCACCGGGCCCTTGGCGTATTCTTCCGTAAGAAAGCGCTCATGCTCGGTTTGCAGATCACTGCCAAATGAAACGGGGTATTCGAACTTCTTGCCGGACCCCTGCAGAATGCGGACTGCCTCGCGATAGGGGATACCGACAAAGGGGCGCTCTACAATGGTGGTCAGGCGCTCCATGAGATTCTTGTCAACGAAACGGGCGAACAGTTCCACATCCTTTTCACAGGTCTTCAATACGCCTTTGATGCAGTGTTTCACGCATTGTTCTGCGAGATCCATGTCGTCGTTGAGTTCCTCGAACGCCATTTCAGGCTCGATCATCCAGAACTCGGCGGCATGGCGGGGAGTGTTTGAGTTCTCCGCCCTGAACGTGGGGCCAAAAGTGTAAACGCGCCCGAGTGCCTGGGCCATGGCTTCTGCTTCCAGCTGGCCGGAGACCGTGAGCATCGCCTCCTTGCCGAAAAAGTCGCTTTCGCGAAGTTGTTCAACCGTCTTGCCTGCGCCTTCTGGAAGCAACTCGTGGGTTGTCACGCGAAACATTTCCCCTGCACCTTCGCAGTCCGACCCGCTCAGAATAGGGGTGTGGATATGAAAGAAGCCGCGGTCACGGAAAAAATTATGGATGGTCAGAGCTGCTTCCGAACGGATGCGGAACATTGCACCATACTTATTCGTACGGGGGCGCAAGTGCGCGATGGTACGCAAGAACTCATCAGAGTGGCGTTTTTTCTGCAGCGGATACTGTTCGGGGTCGGCATGGCCGATGCAGCGCAGCCATTCCACTTGCAATTCCCATAATTGCCCCTTGCCTGGAGAAGGCACGAGATTGCCGCGCAGTTCCACGGCGGAGCCCGTACTCAGATCCTTGAGCAGTTCATACCCTCTGGTCTCCTCAGAAATGATCCCCTGGAGATTTGCCAGACATGAACCATCATTGATTTCCAGAAAAGAGAAGCCTTTGGCGTCACGCCTGGTGCGCAGCCATCCTTTTACCAAAACTCCTTCTTTTTGCTCTGCGGCCTCAAGAGCCGCTTTTACACGTAAACGTTCCATACATATTCTCCAAAGCGGGGGCGCACCGCCCGCAGGGGTTGTCTTGACTGTATCCCGATGCTAGTTCGCTTTGTGCCACAACAGCCATACTAACAATCATATCCAAAAACGAACGCATGGAAAAGATGCCCGAAAAACACCCTCACCAAGGGATCAAGGTTGCCTACATCCTTGTCTGGTTTCCTAAGGCTTCGGAAACTTTTGTTTTCCGTGAAGTGTGCGAATTGATGGCCCTGGGCCGTGAAACAGGGCTGCAGGTGGAAGTATTTACCTTGTACGCCGCTTTGCGCAAGGACCTGGACACTGCAATGGCCGGTTTCGACGGGCCCGTCACGCGTTTGGGCATTGCAGGTATACCGCGTATGGCGCGGGATTTTTTGTGGTGGATGCGGCGCGCGCCAGGGAAAAGCTTGCAGGTGCTTTCGCTCATGTTGCGGCGCTGGCGCTCATTGGAAACAACAGGGGAATCCATTTGGAGTATCTTGTGCTCCTTCTCTTTTGCCCGGGCGTTTATGGAAAAAGGTATCACCCATATTCATGCTGATTGGGCCAATGGACCGGCAACTGCGGCCTGGGCGGCTTCCAGGCTGACAGGTATCCGTTTCACGTTCACAGGCCGTGCTGGCGATATTTTTCCTCCTGATGGCGCGCTTAAGGAAAAAGGGCGTGATTGCCACGCCATCCGTACTGATGTCGCGCGAAATGTTCCCTATCTTATCGAGCATGCGGGCGTGCCCCCCGAAAAAGTGCGATTGATCCATGCCGCCCTCGCCCTTACCCCGAAAGGAAAGGCTGCATTGGGGTTCCATAGTCCTTTTGTGTTGGTCGCTGTGGGGCGATTTGTGCCTAAAAAAGGGTTTGATGTACTGCTGCAAGCTATGAAATTGCTGCGGGAAAAAGGGGTGGAGGCGTGGCTGGTGCTGGCCGGCTCCGGACCATTGAAACGTGAACTGGATTCGCTGCGCCGTGAGTTGGGGCTGGAAGATTGCGTTGAAATGCCGGGATTTTTGCCCCATGACGAAGTTCCTGATTTGCTGCTGCGGGCGGACTGCTTTGTCATGTCCAGTGTGGTCAGCAAAACGGGAGACCGTGACGGTATCCCCAACGTGATACTGGAAGCCATGGCCCACGGCTTGCCGGTGGTGGGTACGGATGTCTCGGGTATCGGTGAGGTGGTCAAAAATGGCGTCACCGGATTGCTGGTGCCGCCGGGAGACGCCGCGGCACTGGCGGATGCCCTTGGGGCGTTGTTTGCAGACCATGAGCGCGCGAAAAAATGGGGCGAAGCAGGGCGTGCAATGGTGCTTGAGCAATTTGACCCAAAAAAGCGGGCGCAGGATCTGGCTTCCCTGTATGCAGAATAGGAAGCGTACTTTCATAGAAACGGCTGGATATCTCCGGGCAATGCGGGCTCACAGTGTTGCAAATATGCGTTTGAGTCAAAAAAAATGAATATTGTAAATGGATATGAAATATCTACGAACTTTCTTGCCTTTTCGATGCTATGGCAATTAATGAGACGCCAAAAGGGATTTTGAGATTTCTCAAGATGAAGTAATTCTCCAAAGAACATATTGTGTAGAAAATTTTGTTCAGTATAGGGCTGATTTCGAACTCTTCGGTAGCTGATTTGCTGCGGCTAAAACGTCGGGATAGATATATTGGCGGCATTAGCGTGCTGACAAAAGAACTCATGAATGCAACATCGAAACCAGCAGTCATAAGTTTCGAATACAATTCATTCGCTGAGTATCTTCTGCAATGGCAGGCAAGTGTATCTTGATCAGACCATAGAGACATGTGCTGTGGAACTGTAATAATGAAATTTCCATTGGATGTCAGGGCCTGATTGATGTTTTTGAGTGCAAGCATGTCATCATTGATATGCTCAAGAACATCGAAGCATCCAATAGCGTCAAACTCATTCACGAAAGGGATATTCTTTATATCCATTTGCATGAAATGTGAGTCAGGCGCACGTTTTTGAGAATTGTGCAGTGCGTCGAGATAGATTTCTGAGCCGTATAGTCTCATTTCCTTAAAATGTTGCTGTATTTCCTTGAGAAGGGTCCCGTTCCCACACCCTATCTCCAGGTAGCTGCTAGCAGAACTACAGTATTTTTTGAACAAGTTTCTGATGAGCTTCTTACGTGCTTTGAACCAAAAGAAGTTGTCCTCCACTTTGTCAAGTGAATCATGTATATTTGTTACAAATGATTCTGCTCCATTTAAAATTTCTTCGGCATGGATAGGAAATCCATCTTTAAAATGAGTTTCGTAGGAGCAATTTGGGCATATCCAGTCTGGTTTTTCAAAAAGTGCATCACAACGTAAACATTTTTTCATTAGAGAGCCCAAAAAGTATACATAAAGAGAAGGTTTTCAAGATAACTGTATGAACAATAATTGTTCTTACCAGTAGTAGTGTTCAAACAATATGGGACAACATGTTCAGGCTGTGCATCAAAAAAAGAAAGCAATTTTAATACAAGCATGCATGACCATGAACTTCTGTGCTTCAGGCCAGCATAGATGGTGCTTCTGTGTTGAGTCTACAGTTTTTGGTGGGGAGAAACAACTGAAACGCAGCAGTATCAAGGGGCGAGGTTCCCCTGTTTTTCTGGAATATGAAAAATAATTTTCAACGGTAGTGTTTTGTATTTATTTGGAATTTGTTTGACGAGAAGATGAGGTGCCGGTGGGCGAGCTTTCATTCGCTAACAATAACGAAAAAAAGACACGTCCTTTGGGAATAAAAAGGGCACAGAGGTTGACGGGCTTAATGCTTCCATCCTTCATTTGGATGGGAATTTTGCGGCATATTGGCCCGAGGGTTCCAAATTCAGCTTCTATATAGTGTTTTTGGCGGGATTCGAGAATCAGTTCTCGTATTTTGGGATCAGGATACAACATAGCAGAACGCTTGTCGCCGGGGTTGAGATCTTCCAGCTCGTAACCGGAAATTTCGGTCAGGCGTTTGTTGATGTATAGCAACTGATCGCCCTCTGCGTATGCTACGGAAAGGGGCGCATCGCCAAAAAGCTTGTCCAGGTATTCCTTGGTGAAACAGGCGCGCATTCCCGGAGGCAGCCTGTCCAGGATTTCTCGTCGAAAAAACTCGCGAACCATCTCGAGTTCTTCGTCTGTAGCTGCTCTGCTTTGCGCCGTAACGTTTGCAGCATTTTTCCGACGTTCTACAATCTTGTGAATGTGTTTACCTGGTTTACAATAGAAAGCAGGTCATTTTTACGAACAGGCTTTGTCAGATACTCAAACACGCCAAGCTCGAAACCGCGGCAGACGGTTTCCTGTTCCGGCTGGCCGGTGACAATGACAACGGGGACGTCAATGTGTTGGTTGGTTAGCCATTCAACGATTTCAAGTCCTGAATGTCCAGGGAGAAGCAGATCAGAAATGATGAGGTCGTAACTGTTGCTTGAGAGCAGTTCCAGCGCGCTGTCGTAGTCTTCGGCAGTGGCAACTTGGTGGCCAGCAGTTTCGAGGATCAGCGCATAGCTCCAGCGTAAACTTTCCTCATCATCAATTAGCAGAATCGAGGACATGTTTGAAGCTTAATTGGGCAAAATATGTCACGTCAATGATAATCAGTAAGAAATCAAGGTATTTGCTGGACTATATCTATCATTGATATGTGTGCTTAAGCGTCGATGAGCCCTCGTTTCCAGTCGATACGGGAGATGATCGCAGTTGATAAATCCTCCAAACCTTTGCGGTGCAATGCTGAAACAAGTATGGCGTCAGGAAAGCGGAGGGAAAGACCTTCCCGCTCGTCATCTGCGAGGGCGTCAATCTTGTTGAGCACAAGAAGCTTCGGAATTTCAGCGAGCTCCATATCTTCAAGAATGGAGTCCACTGCCGTAAGTTGTTGTTCCAACTCAGGGTGCGATGCATCGGCAACATGGAGGAGCAGGCTGGCGGCTTCCAGTTCTTCCAGGGTGGCGCGGAAGGCTTCAATTAGTTCTGCTGGCAAGTGGCGGATAAAGCCAACCGTGTCTGTGATGATAAGCTCGCGATCTTCAGGAAAGCGCAGGCGTCTGGTGGTGGGGTCCAGGGTGGCGAAAAGCTTGTTTTCAGCCAGCACTTCTGCATTGGTCAGGGTGTTCAAAAGCGTGGATTTGCCTGCGTTGGTGTAGCCCACCAGGGCGGCGACCGGCGCCCCTGCCTTGGCTCGTCGGGCACGGGCCGCAGCGCGTTGTTTGCGCAGTTTTTCCAAATCCTGTTTAATGCGCGTCATGCGTGTACGAATTTTGCGCCGGTCAAGCTCGAGCTTTGTTTCACCAGGGCCTCTGCCCCCAATACCGCCTGCCAGCCGGCTGAGCGCGGTGTTTTTACCCACAAGGCGCGGCAGCGTGTATTCCAACTGGGCTAGCTCCACCTGCAGTTTTCCGGCGCGGGTGGTCGCTCTGCCGGCAAAAATGTCCAGAATGAGCTGGGTGCGGTCAAGGACTTTGCGCTCCGTGACCTCGGCAAGGTTACGCATCTGGGCAGGGGAGAGTTCACAGTCGAAGATGAGGATGGAAGCTCCCTCTTGCAGGGCAAGCACTTCGAGCTCTGTGAGTTTGCCTTTACCCAATATGAATTTGGGATTCAGTTTAGGCACGCGTTGCAGCATGCTTCCTGCCACCACAAGCCCGGCTGTCTTGGCGAGTTCGGTCAGTTCCGCAAGGGAACGCTCCTGTTCCACCTTGGGCGCCTGGCTGACACTGACGAGCAGCGCCCTGTCCATTGCATGACCCTTAAGATGGGGCGCTTGTCCTGGTTCGTCAGTCGTGCGTCCGCTTTCGGTCCTGGCCAGCTCTTCTTCCAGCGCTTCGGTCACAGCCTCCAGATCGATATCCGGGTGGTCCCACGGCATGGGAGGAAATACGCGGTAGGGGTCGTCTCCCTGTTTGCTCGGCAGCAGATGCGCAAAGTGCAAATGCCGGGGGTCCCCCTCTTCCGAAACGGTGAGCGCAGCAATGGAATCAAGGCGCAGGAAGAGCATGTCCATGAGGTCTTCCTGGGATAACGGGGTAGGCCGCAAATGGGTATGCAGCAGTCTGAGCCCGCGCAAACGCCCTGCACCCTGGCGGGAGCGTTCGATTTCAGGAATATATATGGAATCGGGCTTTCCTACGATTACCATTGCGGGACGGCCTTTGCGGTCGATGAGCAGACCGAGTTGCCGTCCGATGCCCAGGGAAATGCCTGCCAGCTCCCGCGCCTGCTCGAGGGTATAGCCCCCCGTGGCAGGGTAGCGCCGCTGGTAGAGGCGGTTCACCGCCTTGAGTTGCCCGGGCTTGAGGCCTTGCAGATTGCCGAATGCCTTGCTGGCTATGTCAGGCTCCTTGAATGCTGTCGCCTTTCCAGAATACGGCCGCATGAGCGAGCAAGCGGTATCCTGTGAGGCATTGCAGTAAAATCATTTCGTTTGTTACTGTGCAGGGTGTTCCAGGTAGTCTGCAATCATGTTGTCGTATCTGGAAACGGAAGCAAAGGTTTTTGCGGCGAGTTGCCTGCGGAGCTCGAGGCTGACGCCCCCGTTGTTGGCCTGCATATCCTCAAGTATCAGGTTGTAGTCATCCGGAGTCGGCGCAACCACGATACTGTGGTAGTTCTTGGCAGCAGCGCGCAACAGGGTGGGGCCGCCAATATCGATTTGCTCCACGGCTGCCTTGGCTTCCAGGCCCAGGTCCTTTGCCTTGGCAAAATCGTACAGGTTTACGCAGATAAGGTCGAAAGCCTGGATGCCTAATTCCTCCAGCACGCTGAGGTGCTCGGGCTTGTCCTTGTCTGCAAGAATGCCCGCATGGATGCGGGGGTGCAGCGTCTTTACCCGGCCATCAAGAATTTCAGGGAAACCGGTAACCTGACTAACGCCCGTCACATCGAGACCAGCTTCGCTGAGTACGCGTTTGGTGCCGCCGGTGGAAACGAGCTCGACACCTTTTTCCTGTAAAGCCCGGGCAAAATCAGCGAGCCCGGTTTTGTCCGTAACGCTCAAAAGCGCACGGGAGATCGGCAAAAAAAGCATTGGGGTTCCTCCTCGCGTTTTCGTGCATCTGCCACAACTCCTGATTTCTCGCAAGACAATGGCGACTGGCAGTATTGGTGCATTGGCATAAATAATATTTACTGTATTTATTTATTGGCAAAGTAAATAAATGTATGCAAAGCAAACACTCCGTTTACAAGTGGCATGAACATGGGTAAAAAAATAAAATCAGCGCTCTACTAAATAGATAAATAATATCCTTCGGGTAACTTTACGAAGAAATCAGCTCAAAGGGAGCAACGCCTATGTCTAGGGCTTCCAGTGACCAGGATATTCTTGGCTTGGCGTGGAGTCGCGCCATGCTGGATGCGACAGGTGATCTGATCGCATTGCTGGACAGCGATGGAACCTTGCTTGCTGTGAACAACGCTTTTTCCGCGGCGTTTGCGTTTCCCAGGGAGGAAGTTGTCGGACAGCCCCTGAAGGAAATGATGCCTGTCGCGATCTGGGACGAATTCTTTGTGGACCGGCTCAAGCAATGTCTGCAAGGAGAGCGCGTGGATTTTCAGGTGGAGCTTGAGGCGCGTGGAAGTGGGGATATTTGTTACGACATTTCCCTCATGCCCTCGAGTGATGCAGCGAACGCAGTAAACGGCTGTTTGCTCCACATGCGTGATATCACCGTGCGCTATCAAGCCCTGCAGGAAACCACATCCAAAAGCCGGGTTCTCGAAGACACCCTTGAATCCATGGCCCAGGGGCTGTTGATGATGGATGCTGCGGGGCGCGTTGTGTTGCACAACCACAGGATTCTGGAATTGATGGCGCTGCCGGGTGATTATTTTGCACAGCAGCGGACCTTTGATGATGTGCTGCTTTGGTGGTCAGCTTATCATGACTATGATGAAGAGTGGATGGCCAAAGCAAGAAAGCGCGCCATGAGCGGGGAGTCCTTCTGCTTCGAGATCGCCGGCCCGGGTGATACCATGCTGGAAGTTGCCCATTGCCCCCTGGCCAATGGCGGTTTTGTGCGGACGTATATGGATATAACCAGGCGCTACCAGGCCAGCTTGGCGCTGGAGCACGCCCGCAACCAGCTAGAATACCTAGTTGAGTTGCGCACTGCCGAGCTGGAGGAAGCGGTAAAGACCTTGCAGCGGGAGGCGTCGCAACGCGAGCTGACAGAAAGCGCCCTGGGTGAAGCACGTAATCAGGCCCTGTGTGCAACAGAAGCCAGAACGCAGTTTCTGGCGAACATGAGCCATGAGCTCAGAACGCCGCTTAATGGTGTTCTTGGTGTTGCGCAGCTCCTCCTGGAATCGGAGCTCGAAGACAGCCAGCGTGAATACGTGGACATCATGCGTCAATCGTCCACCGAATTGCTGCACACGCTCAATGACTTGCTGGAGCTGGCCAGTCTGGAGCAGGGCATATTTCATCTTCACGAGACACGTTTTTCCCTGCGAAAATGTCTGGAACCGGTTCTGAATGGGGCGGAAGATCTGGCAAAAAAGCGGGACATTGATTTTGTGTGCACCGTCGACGAGGATGTGGAAGATTGCCTGTTTGGTGACGTGAACCGCATAGGTCAGGTGCTCCAAAACCTTCTGGACAATGCCTTCAAATTTACCAGGCGCGGCACCGTGACCCTGACAGTGAGCACCATGGATGGTCCTTCCCGGGAAGCTGCGGTTGCACGCTACGGGGAGGACGCAACCGCATTTCTCTTTTCTGTGTCAGATACGGGCATAGGCATTGAAGATTCCAGGCAGGAGAAAATTTTCGAGCGATTCCTTCTGGGCGAAGAAGTTTTGACCAAAAGTCATGCAGGGGCTGGCGTGGGCCTTTCCATCGCCCGGGAAATCATCACCAGATTGGGGGGGCACATTTGGGTGGAAAGTAAGCCCGGCACCGGCAGCACGTTTTATTTTTGGCTGCCGTTTCGGTTGTGTCACGAGACATTGGAAGTGTGCGAAGCACCCCCTCCCGCAAAGATGGAATTGCGGAAAAGCAGTTCGGATCTGAATGTGCTTTTAGTAGAGGATGATCCCATAAACAGGGCGTTTATGGAGCGTGCACTGGCCAACATGGGGTACAGTATGACCACCGCGGAAAACGGACGTCTGGCCCTGGAGATGCTTGCTTCGCGACAATTCGACCTGGTGATCATGGACGTGCAGATGCCGGAGATGAACGGCCTGGACGCAACCCGCGCCATCCGCTCAGGAACAGTGGAGGGCGTCTCGCCCGCGCTCCCTGTCATAGGTCTGACAGCCTTTGCCATGGAAGCCGACAGGGAAAAGGGACTGGATGCCGGAATGGACGCGTACCTGGTCAAACCCTGCGACTTGCAGGAGCTTGCCGCTGTGATTGAGAGCACGGCAAACAAGGGCGAATAGCAGACAGGCAAAACACTTTTCTTGCAACAGAGCACGACAACCGCACCGGGCCACGTATCCGTGCCGGTTGCAGCCTCCCTCTGGTAGAATGATTCTCCGGCCCTCTCGCGCCAGCTAAAGAAGGCCGGAGAATCTAATGGGGAGGGGAGATATGATGAAATTTGCCTGTCTGACTATGCGGCGAGCTGGGTGTAGAGCTCCAGAGCATGGGCATTTTCAGGATCATACTCCAGTACCAGCTCCAGCTGCGCCATGGCTTCGTCAGTGCGCCCTGCCTTTAAAAGGCAGCCCGCCAGACTGAAGCGCACGTCGGACTTCTGCGGCGCTGCTTCCAGAATGGCCAGGAGCGGCTCCGTCACTGCTTCCAGTCTGTCCATGGCGAACCCGGTCTGCACCAGGCCAAAGACGGCCACGGTATTGTCGGGGTTCAGCTCCAGGGCCTTGTTGAAGTGCTCAAGAGCGCTTTCGTGTTCACCCTTTTCCAGCTCAACCAGCGCCATGCCGGCCAAAGCCTTGTCGTTGGGTTCGATGCCGGCGGCGCGGCGATAAAGCCCAAGGGCCTGTTCCAGGTCGCCCCGCTGTACAGCGATGGTCGCCAGCCCCAAATAGGGGTCAGGGTGGATGCCATTCGAGCTTGCCGCCTTCTGATAGTACTCTTCAGCTTTGTCCATGTCACCCATGAACAGGTAGCACTCGCCCAGTTCTTTGTTGATTTCGTAGTCCAGATGGTCACTCATGGTTCCCCTCCATTTCGGAAGATGGTTTCCCCATTCTTACGCTGTTCTTCCTGAACAATCTTTCCGAGTTCAGTTGCGTCTGTTCCCGGCGATATTTTGCCGGTATTAAATCTATAGCAAGCGCCGTGCCATAAATTTGCGGCAGGCTTTGCCGACCAGCATGTATGCTGTGACGACATTGCACCTTTCATGCCGAAGAACATGGTGTAGCACCCCCTGAAACCCTTTCGTAGCAACATTTCCACGTAAGCGGCTTCAGAAGAGGTGGTTCCTCGATTTTTTCACAGGAGCGCGTGTGCTGTGGCGGCGCTCCCCTCCCTGGCTGCGATTGCAGCGTGCATGTGCCGGCAGAATGTGTCGACTCGCTGGCGGCCGGCAATGCTCTCATCGGCGGACAAGCAAAACCCTTTAGGGTTTGACGTCCTTTAATATTGCACCTTTCTACTTTCAATTTGTGTCGTGGTTTCAAGGGGGTGCTCCAAAACTACGCGAGAGGCACATTCGTGCGTCGGTTGCGAGGAGGAGGGAAATTGCTGCCGGGGGCACAGCACATCTTAACATTCACGCAGCGGTTTCAGGCAGCGGGCGAAAAGGCGGGATTCTGGCTCATGAAAAAAACAATTTTGCGTAAAATATCAAACAAAACAGTATTTTGCTGGTGTGGAACGCTAGTTGCAAAGTGAAGCGCGAATTCCCGGTTCCATAGCAGACGACCGGATAATGACTCAGGAGGAAATCAGCATGAAAGGCATGTTTTCCAATCACATAGAGCTTACAGGCAAGGTCCTGGACCTGCGGATGAAGCGTCAAAATGTCGTCATGAGCAACCTGGCGAACATTGACACGCCCAACTACAAACCCCTCGAAATCGAGTGGGAAGGCCAGCTCCAGTCGGCATTGAACAATGACGCCAAAGGAAAGATGGCCCGCACAAAGTCCGACCACATGCCGTCCGTGTTCAATCCAGAGACCTTTGGCGCGGACTTTCAAAAGGCTTTCCAGCCCCATGAAGTGCCAGGCGACGATTCTGTGGACATGGATAAGGAGATGGCGAAACTCTCCAAGAATACACTCATGTACAACGCTTTGACCACCATCATCAAAAAGAATTTCGAAGGGATGAAGACCGTCATCAGGGAGGGCAAATCATAATGGATTTCATGACAGCTTTTGATATCGCATCGTCCGCGCTCTCTGCAGAGCGCACCCAGATGAACGTCATTTCCATGAACATGGCCAACGTGAAGACCACGCGGACGGCGGAAGGCGGACCTTACCGGCGTAAAAGCGTGACCATGGCCGCCACGCCTGTGGAATCCCCTTTCAGCAAGGCAATGAACTCCGCTCTGGACAGGGAACTCAACGGCGTTCGCGTTCTGGACATCGCCACTGACAAGCGGCCTTTGAAGCGCGTGTACGAGCCGGGGCACCCTGACGCCGATCCCGAAGGCTATGTCTTCTATCCCGACATCAACGTGGTGGAGGAAATGACAAACATGCTCACCACCATGCGTTCCTACGAAGCCAACGCGACCACAGTGGAAAACCTCAAGGGCATGTTCAACAAGGCCCTGGAAATAGGCCGCTAAGCCTGAGGAGAAACGACAATGGCTATCCCGAATATCGCGATGAAGGCCTATGCCAACGCTATAGCCACAGGCGCGGATGGTACCAAGCAGCAAAGCAACCACATGAAGACCTTGAAGGTCGATGAAGGGAAGGACAGCTTTGCAGATGCCATGGCCGACACCATCAAGGGCGTCAACGACATGCAGACGCAAAAGTCCCAGGCCATTGAATCATTTGTTTCCGGCGAGAACGAAAACGTTCACGAGTTGATGATCACGCTGCAGAAAGCCAGCATCACCATGAGCATGACAAACGCTGTGCGCGGCAAGGTAATGGAAGCGTACAAGGAACTGATGCACATCCAGTTCTAGGCGTTCCTGACAAGACAACAGATTGTACTGAGATTACGCCGCAGCAAGGAGAACAATCATGGCGGGCATGAAAGAGTATTTGGGCAGACTCAAAGGATTCTGGGACAAAACCAACGTCACCCAACGCGTGTTCATAGGCGGACTGTCTGTTGCAGTCATCGTCGCCTTTTTCCTGATGTTGT
Source organism: Desulfovibrio biadhensis (assembly GCF_055388615.1). Lineage (NCBI taxonomy): Bacteria > Pseudomonadati > Thermodesulfobacteriota > Desulfovibrionia > Desulfovibrionales > Desulfovibrionaceae > Desulfovibrio > Desulfovibrio biadhensis. The sequence continues at coordinate 430,660 of NZ_AP042477.1, read as the reverse complement.
TCTGGATCAACCGTCCCAACATGGCCGTTCTCTACAGCAACCTTTTTCCAGAAGACGCCGCCAAGATCGTGGAGACCCTGAAATCGGAAAAGATCTCCTATGAACTGGCAAACAATGGCGCCACCATCCTGGTGCCGGAAGAAAGAGTCTACGACCTGCGCCTCATGGTCGCCGGCCAAGGCTCCATGGTAGGGCAGGGCGTCGGCTTTGAAATTTTCGATGAAGTCAAGGTCGGACAAACAGACTTCGTACAAAAAATCAATTACCAGCGCGCCCTGCAAGGTGAACTGGCAAGAACCATTGCAGAATTTCCAGAGGTGGAGCGCGCCCGCGTACACCTGGTCATACCTTCTCGTAGCTTGTTCATCGAAGAACAGCGCGACCCGTCCGCTTCCGTGGTCCTTAAGCTCGTCAAAGGGCAAAAGGTGGAAAAGGGCGAAGTCGAAGCCATCGTCAACCTGGTGGCAATGTCAGTAGACGGCATGCAGCGCAACCGCATTACCGTTGCCGATACATCGGGCAAGATTCTTTACAGCCCCAGTGACGATACGCTTCAGGGCATGACCACGGATCAGCTTGAATACAAGATGACGCTGCAATCCAACCTCGAACGCCGCATCGAGGAAATGCTCTTTCCTGTCATCGGCCCCGGCAGGGTCATCGCCAAGGTCAACGCCGACATGGATTTCAGTCAGAAAACCATCGTTAAGGAAGAATACGACCCGGACAGCGCCGTTGTTCGCTCCGAGCAACGCAGTGAAGAAACCACCCAGGGCCGCGCCAACACCGAATCGGGCATTCCCGAGGCCAACTTCCGCGGTGACGGCATAGCCGGCGCCATCAGCCAACAGCAAAGCACACGTGAAACACGCACCACCAACTTTGAAATCAACAAGGTGGAGCAGCAGATCGTGGCCAACAGCGGCGTCATCGACCGGATGACAGTTGCCGTCATAGTGGACGGCACCTACGAAACCAACGAAGAGGGCGAAGCCATCTTCGTGCCCCGCAGTGAAGAAGAAATCGCCCGCATCCAGGCATTGGTGGAAAACGCCGTGGGGTATGAGTCCGCACGGGGTGACACCGTAGAAGTGACCAACATCGCCTTTGGCGGTCCTGAGGAAGAGATCAAGCCCAGCCTGGCTGAAATGATCATGGACTATGCCTTGCGGTTTGGTAAGCCACTTTTGAGTGCGCTGCTCATCTTCCTTTTCTTGCTCCTCGTGGTCAGGCCGGTTATCCTGGCCCTCATCCGCCCCAGAGTGGAGGGCGAGATGGTCGAGGGATTGGAAGGCCTGCCTGAAGGTCAGGAGCGCCTGGCCCTTATGGAAGGGGATGATGAAGAAGCAGACGCCCTCGACGCTTTGCGCAAGATCGAAGACATAAAGGCGCACGCTGCTCAGTTGAGTGAACAGAACCTCGACCAGGCAGTGGCGATCCTCAAGCACTGGCTGAAAGAGCCAGAGGGGGCTAAAGTTGGCTGATCAACTCACCGGTCCGCAAAAGACGGCCATTCTCCTGCTCGCCATGGGCGACAAGTTCACGTCCGAAATGTTTAAACGCATGGACAGGGCTGAGATAGCACAGGTCTCCAAGGCTATGGTGGATATGGAAACCGTACCCAAAGAGCAGGTGGAAGAGGTTATCCGTGATTATCACCGTGCCCTGATAACCGGGCAGGAAATGATCACCGGCGGCGAGGATGTGGTCAAGCGACTGCTGACCAAGAACCTGGATTCTGATACTGCAAAGTATATTATGGATGCACTGGATTTGGACCATGGACCTGTGCCTTTCCGGGAGCTGGAAAATGTCAGCCCCAGGATTCTGGCGCAGATTCTGCGCAACGAGCACCCGCAGACCCTGGCCCTTATTCTGGGGCATTTGCAGTCGGAACAGGCTGCGGAACTGCTTTCCAACCTGCCTGCTGGTGTGCGTCCCGAAGTGTTGATGCGCCTGGCCAAATTGGAAGCAGTCCCCGAAGAAATGCTTTTGGAAGTGGACAAGGTGCTGCAAAGCCAGTTGATAGCCATGGGCGGAAAAGAAGGCAAAAAGGTTGGCGGCGTACAGGCTGTTGCCGAGATTCTCAACGCGGTGGATCGCTCCACCGAGGAAGAGGTCCTTTCCGAGATCGAAGAGGAATCTGCGCAGATGGCCGAAGAAATCCGCAACCTCATGTTCGTGTTCGACGATATCAGAAGCCTGGACGACCGCTCCATCCGCGAGCTGCTCAAGGAAATCTCCAACGAGGATCTGACCTTGAGTCTGAAGGGCGCTTCCGAGGACCTGCAGGAGAAGTTCTTCAAAAACCTCTCCGAGCGCGCGGCCACCATGATCAAGGAAGACCTGGAGATCATGGGACCAGTCAGGCTTTCCGATGTGGAAGCCGCACAGCAGAATGTGGTCAAGACCGTTCGCAGGCTGGAAGTGGAAAACCGCATCGTGATCAGCAGAGGTTCCAGTGATGTCTTCGTCTAATGTTGCGAAAAACGCCGCACCCGCTGCCGCAGAGGCAGGAGAGAAACAAACGCGCATCACGGGGCGTGTCTTTCTGGGCGCTGGCATGAGCCGCGACTCTCTGGTGGCGGTGGAGGATATTGCCGGCATCGGCTCGGCCAAGCGCTGGAGCAAGGAAGTCGAGCAGGAAGTCATGCAGCGGGTTCAGGAAAAGGCTGCCGCCAAGGCCAAGGAGATCGTCAGCAATGCTACGGTGGAGGCCAAACGGATACGTGAAGGCGCCTACCAGGAAGGACTTGAGCAGGGACTGGCGGAAGCGCAACAGCAGCTCGAACAGGCCCACATAGAGATGTCTGAGTCCCTGGCCGGTGCGTTGGAAGCCATCAACAGCGGCCGTGAGAGTATCTGGAAAACCCACCGTCAGGATCTTGTCGCCCTGGTCCGCCTTGCAGTAGAGCGCATTTGCAATCTTGAACTGGACCAGAACCGCCGCGAGGTCCTGTCGGGATTTCTGGACCAGGCCGTTGAATCCCTGGACGAACTTTCCGGCTTGAATATCACGGTGCATCCGGACGATCGCGAGACAATCGAACAGCTTCTGGCCGCATCGAGCCAGCGGCATCCAAAACTTTCAGCCTGGCGCGTAAAGGACGACCCCAAAATGCAGCCAGGCGGGCTGCTGGTGGAAAGCGACCATGGCATGGTCGACAACACCCTGGAAGGGCGCCTGGCCATTGTTAAGCCTATTCTCGATTCTTTGAGCCTGGAGCCTGAAGACAGCTGCGAAGGCAATTGCGAAACCCCCGGAGACGGCGCATGACCTTTGACCCGCATACCTGTTGCAGCATGCTGGAAAGCCTGGATCCCTGCAAAACCTTCGGCAAAGTCAACAAGGTCGTTGGCATGGTGGCGGAGGGGCAAGGCATCAAGGCTCCTTTGGGCGCTGTCTGCCGGCTATTGCCTGAAAGCGCAGCCACAAACGAGGGCATTGCGGCGGAAGTGGTGGGCTTTCGTGAGGGAAGCTGCCTGTTCATGCCATACGGCGACATGCGCGGCATACGTCCCGGCAGTTTGATACAAAATGACAGCCAGCCCCCCCTTTTTCCTGCGGGAGATTGTTTGCTCGGACGCACGTTGGACGCTTTTGGTAATCCTGTGGATGAAAAGGGCGCCCTGCGCAATACGTCGTACTCGCATCTTTACAGTGATCCGCCTTCGCCTCTCTCGCGCCCCCGCATCAGTGAGCCGCTGGATGTGGGTGTCCGCGCGATCAATGGTCTGCTGACGCTGGGCAAAGGGCAGCGCGTAGGCATCATGGCCGGTTCTGGCGTGGGCAAGAGTACGCTCATGGGCATGATGGCGCGGTACACCAAGGCGGACGTCAACGTCATCGGTCTGGTGGGGGAGCGCGGCCGCGAGGTGTTGGAATTTATCGAAAAAGACCTGGGCCCGGAGGGGCTGGCGCGTTCCGTGCTGATCGTGGCCACTTCTGACCAGAGCCCGCTTGTGCGCATGCGCGCCGCCTATGCAGCCACCGCGGTAGCCGAGCATTTTCGCGACAAGGGCAAGGACGTACTGCTGATGATGGACTCTGTGACGCGTTTCGCCATGGCGGCCCGTGAAGTGGGGCTGGCGGTGGGTGAGCCTCCTACCTCCCGCGGTTATACGCCTTCTGTTTTCGCCCAGTTGCCCAAATTACTGGAACGGGCAGGGCGCAACAACAAGGGCACCATCACCGGCATATACACCGTGTTGGTGGATGGTGATGACTTCAACGAACCCGTTGCTGACGCTGTGCGCTCCATTTTGGACGGGCATATTGTACTGACGCGCGAACTGGCCGACCAGGGGCACTACCCAAGTATCAACGTGCTCAAAAGCATCAGTCGTTTGCGGGGCGATGTGGCGCCGGAAGACGCCATCAAGGCTGGCCGTCAGGTCATTCGCCACCTGGCCACCTACAATCGCGTGGAAGACATGGTCAACATCGGCGCCTATTCCCGGGGGTCCAATCCCGAGATAGACAAAGCCCTGGCCATGATAGGCCCTATCCGTAAGTATTTGCAGCAAAACATTACTTCCTGCAGTCCTCTGGACGACAGCTTTGGCAAGTTGACCGGTCTGGTGGAAGCGGAGTAGCCGCCAGCCGCCAAAAAAACGCCAGTCGCCTACGGTACGCCAGCCGCGTTGCCGTACGTTATTCGCTACCTTCCTGAATTACTACCGTATTATTGCCGAATGCCGCCCGTTATGGAAACACTGTCCTTTTGCAAAGGAAAGGGGGGCTCAGCAGGGGAGTTTTACGGTGACCGCGGTTTCGTTTGTCGCATCCGAGGTCTGCATGGAAATGCTGCCCCCTTGCGCCTCCGCAAGCAGGCGTGCCGAGTAGGTGCCCATGCCTGTTCCGTTTCGCTTGCCGGAGGTAACGTATTTTTCAAAGAAGCGCGTTCTGATCGCTTCTGGAACCACCCCTTTGTTGCGCAGGGTGATGGCTGCTTCGCCATCATGGTGGCTCAGAACAATTTCAATGGTTCCTTGTTTAGGACTGGCTTCCATGGCGTTGGCAACCAAGTTGGAGAACAGACTGTAGCAGAGCATGCGTTCGCCTAGGAGTGTGAAAGGCGCATCCTGTATACCTTCAGGGGGCGCATCCTGGCGTACGATAGTGGCGGACACGCCGTATTCGCGCATGGCCGGCTTGAGTTCATTCAGGATGGCGTGCAGCGTCAGGAGCAGGTCAAAGCTCTCGGATTCGCACACGTAGCGCCCGTTTTCTATGCTGAAGAGCACCAGGGAAAGGTTGATCAGGTGCAGCATGCGCAGGCCGGCATCGTTTATGATTTGCAGAATTTCGCGTTGCTTGTCCGTGATGTTGTCGTCGTCGAGCAGGACCGTGGGCAGGCCAATGATGCCATTGAGCGGCGCCTTGAGGTCGTGGCGGTTCATGATTTCAATGTCCTGGCGCAGTTGCTCCAGTTTCTGGCGCTCGCTGATGTCCAGGAACATGCCAAGTACGGCCTGCTTGCCTTCATGCTCCAGCATGGCGGTGCGGATTTCCACTGGAATGAGCTTTCCCGTGGCAGTGACTATTTTCAATTCCTTCATAAGGCTGTTGTCACCGGCAAGGTACCTGCGGAACACTTCTTTGTAATGCTCGCGATGTTCTTGGGGGTGCAGGTCTCCCTGATGCTTGCCGATCAGCGACTCATATGGCACTTCCCACAACGTGCCGGCCTGTTTGTTGGCATCTAATATGACGCCGCTTTCTGCGTCTGCAAGCAGCAAGGCGCTGCCATGGTCAGAGAACAGGGTGCGGTATTTACGTTCACTGGCTGCAAGGTCTTCCTTGGCCTTTTCGAGCTCCGTGACATCGTGGATTGCGCCAACTATGCAGCGTCCTCCAAACCTTTCTGCATCGACCACCGCCTTGCTGAAACAAATGTTGCTGAATCTGCCTTGAATATCCATGCCCATTGTACAATAGAACTGTTTCCCTTCTGTGGAGGCTAGCAATTCGATATCTTTGGCGTGATACTCTTCAGCCAGTTCCTTTTTTGCTATATCCCACGACGTTTTACCGATCACTTCTTCGGGGGGCCGGTTCAGGCTGTCACTGAAGGCCTTGTTCACCATCTGGTAGCGTAAATCCTTGTCTTTGAAATAAACAGGCTCTGGAAGAGTGTCCAAAATGGTTTGCAGAAATTCATGGTTGCTTTTGAGGCTTTTTTCCAACTCCAGACGGTGGGTAATGTCCTGGCTTATGACAAGGGCGGCCTGGACATCGCCGCGAGAATTATAAACCGGTTGCGACCTTACTTCGTATGTTTGCGCGCCCATGGCCATGTTTTCTATACAACTTTCCCCGGCAAGGGTTCTGTCTACGATTTTTTCCTGGACCCCGTTTTTTTGGAGGGGGAAAATTTCTGAGATTGTTCTGCCCATGACGTGTTGCGCTGTTGTTTTTAGTTCCCCCAGGCGAAGCCCACCAAAAAGGGTGAAGCGTTTCTTGTGGTCAAAGATTGCAACGCGTCCGTTTGGGAAATTGTCGACAAGGAGATTAAGCTGATTTTCGCTTTTACGAAGACGTGCTTCAAGGGCATTGCGGTCCGCAACCGCCCCTGCAATGAGCAGGGTGCTCAGCGCCATGACTCCCAGAAACAGGCTGAGGGCAACAAGGCTTGTCATAGTGGTATCCAGGGTGAAGAAGCCCACCTGGAAAATGGTCGCACCGGTGAGAACGGTGGCGATGAGCAACGTGATTCCCGTAGAGACGAGGGGGCCAAAGCGCATTGCCCCCCAAACTGCATAGGGGAGTAAGAGAAAGCCAAGGGTTCTGCTCAGATTTGCCGGAAGAATGTTGCTGAAGAGGAAGGCCATGGTCAGCACCAGGCCTGAAGCCAGAAGGATTGCTTCCCTTTTGGACTCTTGCAGGGTGCGGCGTTCTTTGACTTTGGCGTCGGGGTCTTTCAAATAGTGCAAAACGGCAAGAGTAAATGGGCCCATGACAAGGATTCCCAGACTGTCTCCCAGCCACCAGGTGGCAAAGAAGCCAATCCAGGAGTTCGCAATATAACCATGCAGAAGCGCGCTGCTGGAGCCCAATACCGCGCTGAAAGGGGATGCGATGCCGCAGGCAATGGCTGCATAAGCCACAGCCTTGTGCAGTTGTGAATGCCTTATATCTGCGTAGCGCCGGAGAATGCTGACAGCAATCAGTCCCTCCAGGATATTTGCGATCATGTTTGTCAGGGCGGCGCCAAAGGGGAGCCCCATGAAAAACATGCCAAGGAAAAGCCCTACAGCAAGGTGGGGTATTATAGCGTTGCCATAGAACAAAAGAAGGGCCAATACAAAACCACTGGGCGCCCATACGGGAGAGACGTGTCCAGGTCCTAACAACTGAGTCAGGAATACACACAGAGCCACCAGTATGAACGTCAGCGCAGCAATTTTGATCTTTGTACGGAATGAGGCTGAACACACCTCACTGGTATAAAACATGTATCCTCCCGACAGTTCCACAGTAAAGAACCGTCCCCCAAATCAGGAAGCTTCAAGTATCGGTGGCGTAGAAAGATGATAGCAAAATAAAGAGCAAATACAATAAGCAGTAAAAGCGCTGTCGATCATGGCGCTGGCAGGAACATGGTCTTTTCAATACTTACATTGTATAAGGTTCAAGAGACGTTAACATGCCTGGCGGGTGGAGAAGACATGGTAAGATGCGATGTCTGCGGCAAGGAAGTGCTGGCAGGGTGGATATGCGGCATAGTGCCGGCCCATGACAGTGACAAGCTGGGGCTTTGTCCGGAGCATGACACGCCCACAAACCGGGAGCATGTGCGCCGCAAGTGGGAAGATATGCTCCAGGAGCAACTGGGGCGAACGCTTGCGCTGGAGCATGAAGATAACGGCGTCAAGCCGGGCGCCTACCATGTCACCATTCATTGGCTGGGAGGCGGGGTGCAGCGTTTTTTCTGCCGCGCCTGGGACGTGAATCAGGATGGCGACCTTTTGTTGCTGAAAAAAGATTTGGAAATCGATTTTTACCCATTGCAGCACATCAGGCGTTTCAGCGTGGAGGAAGCCCCCTCCGGGGGTGATCCTGCTCCGGATGGCGGGCAGGGAGCGCTCCCCCCTGCACACGAGTAAGCAACGTGAATGAGGTGCAACGCTACATATTGCATGTGGACATGGATGCGTTTTTTGCTTCCGTGGAGGTGCTGGACGCGCCGGAGCTTGCGGGCAAGCCAGTTATAGTGGGCGGGGAGACCAGAGGCGTGGTTTCTGCCTGCAGCTATGAGGCACGCAAGTTTGGTGTGCACTCTGCCATGCCCACGGCACAGGCCAGACGCTTGTGCCCCCATGGTGTGTTCTTGCGCGGCAGGGGGGGGCGGTACGCCGAAGTTTCGCATCAGGTCATGGATGTCCTGCAGAATTTTTCTCCCTTGGTGCAACAGGCCTCTGTGGATGAAGCCTACCTCGACGTCACCGGGCTGGAACGTCTTTTCGGACCTCCTGAGGAACTGGGCGCAACGCTCAAGAACGCGGTGCGCCAGGCCACGGGGCTCACCTGCTCTGTGGGTATTGCCCCTGTAAAATTTCTGGCGAAAATTGCGTCTGATTATAACAAGCCAGACGGCTTGTTCATCCTGTACCCCGATCAGATGGAAGCGTTTTTGCGTGATCTGCCAATCTCCAAGATTCCTGGTGTTGGGGGGAGCATGCTATCCCGGCTCGAGCCGCTTGGCGTGAAAACTGCCGGCGATGCGCTGCGGTTCTCCCAGGATTTTTGGGAAAAGCGCTTTGGCAAATGGGGGGGAGAGCTGTACCGCCGCTGCTGCGGCATTGACCCCCGGGAGGTGCACCCCTCAAGCGAGGCGAAATCGGAAGGCGCGGAAAATACGTTTTCTGAGGATACGGATGATCGTGAAGAGCTGCAGCGCTGGTTGTTGCATCAGGCAGAGCGCGTAGGGCGCAGGCTCCGGCGGGACAAATACAAGGGGCGCACGATCACCCTGAAAATAAAATTTAGTGATTTCAAGTCTATCACGCGCAGTAAAACAATCAAAGCGCCAACCAATGCCACGCAGGTTATCTTTGAAACCGCTACGGCGTTGCTGGCAGCGGAAACACTGCCTAAAAAAGTGCGGCTCATCGGTTTGAGTGTTTCCAACTTCAAGCAGGGTGTGCGTCAGTTATCGCTTCTTGACGAACCAGCGACCCGAGAGAGCGATCCGCTGGATGATACCCTGGACGCCATCCGTGAGAAATTCGGCACTGATTCTCTTGTCAGAGGGCGTGTTTTCGGATTCAGAAAGAAAAAGGAATAGCAGGGAGGCAGCGCGTTTTTCCAGGATGCCTGGGGAATAAGAGGATGGATGCGCCTATTGCGCGTTCAGAATGGCCTTTTGCACCGCGCGCATAACAACGGCCTGACCGTGCTCGTTCAGTTGCGGAGAGTCCTCTTTATAGCAAGGGGCAATCTGTTCCGCCTGCCGCAGCAGAGGAAGCATATTCACCACGGTGAGGCCTTCTCTGCCGAGCAACGCTTTGGAAATGCCCTGCACAAAAGGGTAGCTTTCAGCCATGAATACGGAGCGATCGGCCATATCCCGCCCCATTTCTTGTCCCATGTCTGCATAGGCGGCAAACCACTTTTCACTGACCTGCGACTTATCCGGCAGCACAACCACAACGCATCGCCTGTCCTTGGCTACATTCATCAAGCCCTGCATGGCGGAGATGTATTGTTCATAGACGCCGCTGTAATAACCGCTGGTGGTAATCTGCTCCGCAATACAGCGGGGGCACTGTGCAAGTAATCGGGAAGGGGACGTATACAATGGCGCCGGAACGGGTTGCTCCCGCCAGTGATAATATTGTCGTTTTATCCATGTGGTCACGGCCAGGTGGTTTTCCAGGACGAATAAGATGCTTTGCTGCCAGTCAACGCCGCTCATGCCGGGGTCTTTACGCAGGTCCATGAGGTCGTTTCCTGCGCTGACCTGGTACACGAGTGCGTCGGGCTCAAATTCTCCAAGACGGTTCGGGGTCATGGCCATGGCTTCGATAATTCCGGTGTACGCCACTGCGGAATTGACCACAGTGAGGTCGGAACGCTCTCTGCGCAACTGCTCTGTCCAGGAATCCGCCCCAATGGATGCTTCATCGCCCAGAACAAGCAAGACTCCGGAAGAAGGCGGTGAGTTGATCACTGCTGCAGGGTTGTACTCCTTAAGGGGGGCTGCAAAAAAATCAATGCGTTGCGTAAGATATAAGTATTGCAGCGCGGCCACAAAAGCGAACACGATGACGAGCACTGCAAACAGGCGGAGGAAGATGGAGCGGAATACCGAATACATGCCGGAGGCAATATCACCAGAGGCTATAAAATGCTACCGGAAGATGCTGGGAAAATTGTATGACACGGCGAGAATTATATCCGTGACACCTTGGAATGAAAGGATATAATTGGGGCGATAAAGATTGTCTGTTAGTGTGATGACAAGAAGTTTAGCCTCTGTGCCCCCTGGAAATAAAGGAGCATTGCTTTCCTGGATTTATTTGCTACATGATAAGGGTGTAAAAAAGATAAGAAAGCGGTTTTTTTGCCAGTAAAATCTGCTGCAAGGCGGCTAGATCATGGAAACCAGTTTGATGACGGTGGTAGCCTTGGCCATGCTTCCTGCCATGGGTAATTTTGCAGGCGGGGTGTTGGCCGAAGTGCTGCAGCCTTCGCCAACCATGCTGAATCGGGCGCTTCACGCCGCTGCAGGGGTGATATTGGCCGTTATCGCCGTGGAAGTGATGCCGGCAGCTCTGCAGGGAGCGCCTGCATGGTTGCTGGCGTTGGCTTTTATGGCAGGGGGGTGCGCCTACCTGCTCATTGAAACCGGTGTTGCGCATTGGACTGCAAAGCGTGCTTCCAATACGGGCAGTGGGGCCTGGATGGTATATATTGCAGTGGCTGCCGATCTGCTTGGCGATGGATTGCTTATAGGTGCAAGCGCCACCGTCTCCAGTGCATTGGCCCTGGTTCTGGCGCTGGGGCAGGTGCTGGCCGATGTGCCCGAAGGTTTTGCCGTCATCGCCAATTTTCGTGAGAAAGGACTGCGCAAAAGAAAACGTCTGCTGCTGGCGGCATCGTTTGCCCTGCCAGTGGTGGGCGCTGCGATTCTGGCGTATTTTTTATTGCGGGGGCAGTCGGAAACGCTGCAATTGAGCTGCCTGGTTTTTGTGGGGGGCATTTATACTCTTGCCGCTGTGGAAGATATGATAGGCGAGGCCCACGAGGCTTCCGACGACACAAGGTGGTCGGCAGTCAGTTTTCTTGTCGGCTTTGCCTTGTTTCTGCTTATTTCAGGCGGGGCGGGATAGCGCAACGTAACGCGCTCCCCCACCCACCATATTGCTGAGAAATCAGTACCCCATCCAGTATTGATCCATATTCCCGTCACAAGGCGCGAGATAGGCATTGGCGCGGCTTTTGCCGTCGTACCCTGCTATGTCCAGGCAGAGGCCGCTCTTGCGGTTCACCATGGCCCAGGAGCCATTGGGTCCTTCTATGTTATACCACTCCTGGTCGGGGTAGCCGTCGCAGGCGTACAGCATGACGTTGTCCCCAGGTCTGGCGTCGTAACCTTTTACATCCAGACAGAGTCTGTTCTTGGCATTGATGAGTTTGTAAAACTGATTGCTGGTGGGCTGCTCGGTCCACAGTTGGTCTTCATATCCATCGCAGGCGTAGAGCATTACATTGTCACGTGACTTCCCATCATAGCCCTTGACGTCGAGACATAATCCGCTTTGCACATTTCGCAACGTGTAGGCGTCAAAAGATAAAGCGATCTGGGGAATGGTAAGGATAAATAAAAGGAATAAGAACAGTAAAAAAGTAGGCAAACGCATGTACACACTCCAAGGTAAGGTTGTATGAAAATGCAGCGGAACACCGTGATTGCCGGAACTTATTGCTCCATGTCTGAATGAATTGTCAATAGAGTGGATCGTGTTTTATGATTTCTTCAAAGGGAAAAATTCATCTCTCTTAATAAAATAATGCTGCAAGAGTATGAAAATGTCTCTTGCAGCATTTTATCCTGATGAAGATAAGAAATATGTTTTGCTTTATTTGTTGCTGCGGTGGTCCTCCAGTGCTGCGTGTACTGCATTGGCAGCGAGAAAAGCGCAGTGAGCATCGTCTTCTGGCATGGTTCCAATGGCCTGCAGTACAGCTTCTCCACTCAATTCCATCAGTTCATCTTCTGTTTTGCCGGACGCCATTTCCGCCGCCATGGAGGCGGAAACCGTGCTGGAGGCACAGCCATTGGTCCAGAATGTGGCCTGGTGCACCCGGCCTTCAGTGAAAAGGAGATATATGCGTATGGTGTCGCCGCAGGTGCCAGTCTGTTCGCCCATGGCTGCATTTTCCAGTTCGCCGAAGTTCGGGGGCGTGCGCCAGCGTTGATAAAATGCCTCTCCGTAGTACTTGCGCACTTCTTCGTCCACATCCTGCTGCACTTCCTGAAGAAACATTTCCAAGTTGTCTGTCATTTCTTGTGCCTTCCATAATTCCGCTGTGTAACGGGTAATGTTATAAGGGGGGACACGCAGGGGCATCAGGCTTCGGCTTCGGCCTCGGCCAGAGACGTGTAGCCATACTCCTGCACCATGTTCAGGAGGTGCACTTCGGCCCCGTTGACGCCTTTTTCCTGTTGGGATGTTGTATGCTCGTGAAGAAGGCGGATTGTGGCAGGGGAGTAGGTGGTGAGCTCGCCCCTGAGATAGGTCTCGATGGAAGTCGTGTAGGGGGAGTCCTGACTGGAGCGGATGGGCCTGCCTTTGCCGTTCAGCGTGGGATATTTGCTCGCCAGCTGTTCCTTCCAGACAACGTTGATGGCGACAATATCCTCTATGAGACGCTGGGTCTCGGTATCCACCGGCGGCAGCATCCCGGCAATACGGCTGTACTCTTCCGGATAGGTGGAGGCCATCATTCTGGCGTATTTTTCGGTCATAAGGTTGCGGCCCTGGCTGTTTGCCGTCTTCAGGTCCTGCAGGTAGCTTTCCTGCACTTCCTTTGACCATGCGTGCAACTGGCTGCGGCGCATGATGGCAAATGTTCCAGGGTCAGACTGGCAAGAGGCGGGGCCTCCCGTGTTTTCCACCTGAGAAAACATGCTCCATTCGAGTTCGATAATTGCAGATATGAGTGAATCCTGCATTGGATGCCTCCGGTTGGGCGTTACCCCAAGAATACGTTTACTGCTTTTATGTCACTGTCGCTTATGCTGTTTTGGATCGCAAACGCATGGTCGAGCAGAAAGGAACTCTGGCTGTCGCTAAGTTCCTGATGCGTCAGCACCTCAATCAGCATTACGCTGATTTCTTCGATCAGTTCGATCTTCTTTTCATAAGACGAACTGTTGCCCCCGGCAAGGGCGACCAGGTCCGATAATTGTGTCGCAACAGGCGCGCCGAGCAGCGGGAGAGCGCGCAAGGCTTTGTGCGCCCACTTGTAAAAGGGCATGTATTGCTTGTTCAGTAAAAAAACAGCGGAACAAACCCCATCCATAAACTGGCTTTCCGCCATGGCTGCCGCAACATATTCCCTGCGCTTTACGCACCGCGGCAGATTGTACTGGCCGGCCTGGGCAATGGTTGCACAACGCGCCGCCAGTTTTTTCTTGCGCACGTCTTCAGGATAAAAAGCGAGCAAACGCCTTCTAATGGCAGTGAACTGCCCCGCAGGGTCTGCGAAAACCGCGCCGTTGGTCGTGGTATTCAGTCTTGTTTCCTGGATGCGCAGCCAGTCGGCAAGTGTTTTCGGCCCTTGTGGATAGCCAATATGCCTGTAATAGAACTGTTCGATTTCAAGAACGCCGGAACGCCCGGCCGCCATGGCGCTTTCCTGGCGCACCGGATACCCCTGTATGGACTGGGGCAGCTCTGCCAAGGCGTGCTGGAGCGTGGTCCCATGCTCCTGGTAATCCTGTTTTTCCAACCAGAGGCAGACGGCCGCGCCCCAATCGTGATCCTGTGAGATCGTATCGTCAAACCCCAGACATTCCGAGCCCTCGCCCACCAGACCGGCAGCAACCCGTCGGGCAAGTTCCGGGAATTGTTCCCGAAGCATCGGGGCGCAGTATGTCTCATAATACATGCGTGAAAGGGTAAGAGCATTCACTTGATTGGGTGCCGCCTTGTTGTTTGTAATCCTCTGATGCAAGAAGGAGAAAGGCTTATGCCGGTTGTGCAACCAAAAAGAGTGTACCGCGTTCGCCGGCGTTGCCGCAACCTTGCAGCGCAACAGATTGTAAAAAGAGTTGTGACTGGAAAGTAACTTACGGCGAGGAACACCGGCAGTGGCGCGGCAACCGAATGAAAAGGCGGCTGGTTGCAATGGGGAAAGGGGGCCTTTGCAGGCCCCGCATGTTGTTCATTACCTTATGCTTTCCTGCCTGCCAGGAGCAAGCCCCCACGGAGTTTACCCGCGGGGCTCCATTGGATGTCCGTAAAGCCGGCAGCGGCAAGTACAGACTCCAGTTTGCTTTTTTCCAGAAAATGAGTCGAATAACCCGATACGTTGGTGATGAACTGAACGGTGGCAATATAGCGCGGGTCCAAATCTCCCGCCGGGTTCAGGTGATGCGATACGAACCAACCGCCGGGGCGCAATGCGCTGTGGAGCTGGCGCGCAAAGTTATCAAGTTCATTTACAAAGCCGTAAAGCACATGAGAAGCGAGAATCAAATCGTAGCGATCAACCGGCAAAGGCTTCTCACGTAAGTCATGGGTAACAGCCTGCAGCCTCTCGCTGTAGCCCCGCTGCGCAATGCGTTTGTTGGCGGCTTCCGCCACATGGGGCATATCAAGTATTTCCCCTGTCATATCTGGGTACAGCTCGAGGACTGACATTGAGAACTCACCGTGGTTGCCGCCAATGTCGCACAGCATGCCTGATTCGTTCAGGCCAGACAGTGTGGTGACCATGGTGACGGTATCCTGCAGGGCGCCCATGCGTGCGTGTTGCAGTGTGCCGGTCATATTGTCCTCCATGCCCCAGCCGTCGTCCACGCTCTTGCGCATGTCTGCCTCGCCTTTGAGCAGGGCGAGAAAGTCGCTCTGAATGAATTCGTTGAAGCGAGTATG
The DNA here is from genome assembly GCF_055388615.1 of Desulfovibrio biadhensis. Taxonomy (NCBI): domain Bacteria; kingdom Pseudomonadati; phylum Thermodesulfobacteriota; class Desulfovibrionia; order Desulfovibrionales; family Desulfovibrionaceae; genus Desulfovibrio; species Desulfovibrio biadhensis. Next base: position 415,549 of record NZ_AP042477.1, on the reverse strand, counting down.
AAGCTCCAGCGCCTTACCCTGGTAAAAAGGAGAGGTGGAGACCAGATGTTCGCTGGCGACAAGGCTGTTGGCATACCCCGCAGGGCCCTGCAGGAGTATACCTTGCCCTGCAAGCAGATCGAGCAGTGCTTTTGTCGGGTTTTCTTGGAAGCCATGCTTTTCTGCAATGTTAGCAGCGTGTACAGGGCCGTTGTCCAGATCGTCGAACAGATGCAGGCGCATGCTTTCCAGGATGGCTCTGAATGCCAGGTTCTGCATCATCATTGCTTCTACAAATGAGAAATCGCTTTTTGGTGACTGCATAGTTGCTCCTTGCGACCAGGTTGTGCGTCATTCCAGATAAGAATCCATCCACAGGTGCATTTTTTCGCATAGTTGCTCGAACATGGCTGCCTGTTCCGGCGTCATGGACGCCAGGTAGTGAATGAACTCCTTGTCGTGCTCCATATGAAATTCCATGTGTTTCTCATGGGCATTGCGCCCTTTGTCCGTGACGGTGACAAGTATGCGGGAGAGCTTTTCAGGATCGGGTTCTTTTTGCAGAAAACCCCTTTCCACCAGTTTCGTTACGATTTGGGAGGATGCCCCTTTTGTCGTACTAAAAGCCTTGCCGACTTCAGAGACACTGACTGGAGCATGCTTTGTCACCCAACTGATTGCGTGGATTTCTGATGGGTACAACGTTTCGCCTGGCATAAATTCAATAGGAATTTTACTTACCCTGAGAAATTTCTCCAGGATGGACCCAAGGGATGAAAAGGCTTGCTGGACTTCTTGAGTAGTTCGCATGAAAGATTGGTATAGCAACTAAACAAAAAGGTCAAGCTGCTAAACTGTTTTTGGTGTGCCTGGCAAGAACCAATGGGTGCTATGCAATAGTTGGGGGGTGAACGTTAGTTGAATAAAGGGAAGGCCGGGAGTATGGCTCCCGGCCTTTCGGTCATTGATGGATGCTTACAGTACCTTGAACTTGCGTACGCTTTTGTCGCGCTGGTCAATGATGTGCACGGCGCAGGCCAGGCACGGGTCAAAGGAGTGGATAGTCCGCAGAATCTCTACAGGGCGCTCCGGATCAGGGCAGGGGCAGCCGACAAGGGACTCTTCCGCAGGGCCGATTTTGTCGTTGGCGCAGCGGGGGCCAAAGTTCCATGTGGAGGGCACCACCAACTGGAAGTTGTCGATCTTGCCGCCCTTTATGCGAATCCAGTGGGAAAGACCGCCGCGGGTGACGCAGCATGTGCCCACGCCCTGGGCGGTGTCCGGCATTTCCCAACTCTGGTAGATCGTATCCTCCCCGGCCTGAATGCGCTTTTCAGTGTCGTCTATCCACCCTTTCAGGCGGCGGGTGAGCATGGTGGTTTCCAATACGCGGCACACCGTACGGCCAAGGGTGGAAAAGAGGTTCTCCGGCTTCATGCCAGAGGCTTCGAAGAACGCGTCCATGATGGTTCTTGTTTCTTCCTCCTTTTTTGCATAAGCAATGGCGCGCCGGGCCAGGGGGCCGGTTTCCATGGGCTCCCCTTTGTAGCGCGGGGATTTTGACCAGGAGTATTTTTCCTTGTCATCGTAGCTGGTATATTTAGGGGCGGTGACGCCGTCATATGGCTTGAGCGCTTCGCTCCCTTCGTACCAGCTGTGGGTCACGTCCTCGGCAATGGCGTCCATGTCCATCTCTTCCAGCTTGTTGAAGTCGTTGCCCCAGAGCACCCCGGATGTGAAGTAGGGGGCTTTACCCGTAACGGGATCGTGGAAGTCAGCAAAGGCATAGAAGTTGGATGTTCTGCCGTAGTTCATGGCCTCGGGGTAACGCTTGGCCAGCATCAGAATGTCCGGCATCATGGCGTTTTCGCAAAACTCCATGGTTTTGCTCCATATCGATTTGTAGTGGTCCATGACTTCCTGTTTCAGAGTCTCGTAGCAGGTCATGCCCCCCACAACCATTGTCTGCGAGTGCGGGTTTTTGCCGCCGAAGATGGCCATGGCGCGGCCCAATTCCAGTTGGATGCGCAACCCCTCAAAGTAGTGCGCCGAGAGGATAAGGTTTTCTTCCGGAGTGAAATGATAGGCCGGGTTGCCCCCAAGAAAGTAGGCGTTTTCCAGAAAGCCCAACTGCCCCGACGCTACGAAATCCTTTAATTTTTTCTGAATGATGAACAAATGCGAGGGATCATCGCCACGTTTGCTGGTGCTGCCTACAAGTTTGCCTGCCTTGACCGGGTCGGCCTGGGTGGCGGAAGCCATGTCTATCCAGTCCAATCCGTGCAGGTGATAAAAGTGCACCAGGTGGTCCTGGATGAGTAGAGGCGCCAGGATGAGATAGCGCATCAACTTTGCCAGGGGCGGCACCTGAACGCCTATGGCGTCTTCAATGGCCCGGATGCTTGTGAGGGCATGGGTATTTGTACATACACCGCAGGCTCTCTGGGTGAACAAGGGAGCGTCCTGGGGATCGCGCCCCTTGAGTATGGTTTCCAGTCCTCTGAACAGCTGGGCGCTGGACCAGGACTTGACGATTTTGTCTTTTTGCAGTTCGACTTCGACCTTCAAGTGGCCTTCAAGACGCGTCACCGGATCAACAATCAACCGCTTGCCGGTGCTGGTGGCAGTCGTTTGGCTCATGCGGAATATCCTCCTTCCAGATGGCGCGGGTTATATGTTCCCATCTTCAATGGGCTTGAAAAAGGGAGAGTACTCGTCCCAGAAATTGGGTTCGCTACAACCGATGCAGGGCGCTCCTGCCTGAACAGGCCAGCTGACCTGGTTGAACAAGGCTGTGGGGCAGTTGTTGTAGGTGTATGGCCCCTTGCACCCCATCTGGTAGAGGCACCAGCCTTTTTTGGCTTCCGGACTGTCAAATCCTTGCGCGAATTCGCCTTTATTGAAGTGCTCCTGTCGGGGGCAATGGGCGTGCACCGTATCGCCAAAAAAGAGTTTTGGCCGGTTCCACTTGTCCAGCTTGGGCATGCCCTTGGTCAGCAGGTGCACCACCGTGCCCACGAAGTTCATGGGATTTGGGGGACACCCGGAGATGTTGATTGCGTTGACGCCGACGGCTTGCAGGGCATCGTTCACGCCTTTTGCCCCTGAGAGGTTTGGCTTGGCAGCTTGCACGCCTCCAAAACAGGCGCAGGAGCCTATGGCGATGGTGGCAGTGGCTTTGGCGGCAACACGGGCGCAGAGCTGAAACATGGTTTCGCCGCCTACTTTGCCATACTCGCCCCCGTGATATGTGGGGATACCGCCTTCAATCACGCAGATGTAGCCTTCCGGGTTGGTGATGGCCTTTTCCAGTGCTGCGTGGGCTGCATGGCCGGAAGCCGCCATCAGGGTCTCGCAGTAATCCAGGGAAATGGTGCTCAGGATAATTTCATCGAAATAGGGTTGATAGGAGCGCAAGAGCCCTTCCGTACAGCCGGTGCACTCTGCGCAATGCAGATACACCACGGAGGGGCGCTTTTTGGTGGTCAGGGCATGGGCAACCTGGGGCGCAAAGGTGGGCCCCATACCCAGAAAGGTCGCCATGACACCGCAAAATTTCAAAAAATCTCTGCGATTCGGCTTAGTTTCACCGACAAGCATCTTCAGAGATTCGAATCTGTTCCCGTTCGACATGGTATCCTCCTTAATAAAGACTGCTTACTTCCGCCTCTACGGGCCAGTGGCATGGCCAGGCTGGCCAGCGAATTCAGGGAAGCGAGCAACAACAAAATGCGCAAAAAGACGACGAATTATTCAGGTTTGTGGCAGGCTGTTGTGCAGCCAATGGGATTCTTGCCGCCTGTGACGCGCATTTGCGTGTGGCAGCCAAGACAGCTGGGCGGTCCTTCGGAATGCCAGGCGCGGTAGAAACCTGTGGGGTCGTTGGGGTCGTCGCCGGAGTGGCACTGTCTGCAGGGGACGAAATTGCCGAGATCCTTGTCCGTTTCCTTGTGATGACAGTCTCTGCAAGGCACGCGAATGGCGTGAAAGCCGTGGGGAAAGTCCACATTCTTCACCCAGTCATTGAGAACTTTATTGTTTTTAGGGCGTTCCAGCAGGATTTTATCAGGAACGTCGTAGGCCATGGCCACGGTGACCGTGACGATAGCGATCACAGCCGCAGTCGCAGAAAGCAACACCTTACGAAACATAGGCCCTCCATGTGGCGGTAGAATTTCACGGCATACTCCTCAATATCGAAAATAAGGGGATTGTACATTATATTGTTGTACTGTTTGCATGATAATAATGCTGTCTCAGTGACCGGACAGACGCAGTAAAATTGTATTGGCGCAGGATGCTATGCAGTGTCCGTATTGAAACGGCTTGTTGCGTTTTCTTACAAAACAATAAAAGGTTGTAAGTGAATTTATGTAACACGAATTTGTGATTGGTATAACTGTGTGGACGCACGTGGTAGTGCACGATACGTCGTGAGGTAAGGAGATACAGCTCCATAATTCCAGCAGAGTGCTGTAGGGGGCGTTGCCTGGAGAGGAAAAAAGAAAAAGGACCGCGGTTTATCGCGGCCCTTGTGCAGCAGAAAGTGGGTGTGAAGAGCTAGAACGAGAGTACGGCGTCGGCCTCGATGGCGGCGATATTCAATGCGCCGCCAGCAGTGGTGGCAGCTCCTTCGATGAGATCGCTTTCATCGATGTGGCGTTCTGCGATGCAAGGTTTGCAGACCTTGATCTCGCCTCCTTGCTCCAGAAAGTCTTCCAACAGTTTTTTGATGGGAGGAAACCCACCGCCAGCAACCATGTTATCCACAAATCCCTTCTTGGCCAGGTACACACCGTTGGACTGCAGCACCACTGTAGCCTTCACGTCCATGGCCAGGGCCGCGTTTCCCAGCACAAAGGGAAGGTGAGCTTTTTCAGGGTCGTCATTAGCATGGGTGCAGATGTAGAGTATTTTTTCCTGCTTGTCGGACATGTCTTTTTCCTCGCGTTTGAATATTTATTGAATTAAAGGCTTTGGGCCAGAACATGGGAGAGGTCGACCACGTTTGCCCCTGATTTTTCCAGGTTGTTCAGGCACAGGGGGCACATGGAGACGATCTGCTCCCCAGGCCCCTGCAGGGTTTCCACACGGCTTTTTCCTATGCGCGACGACAGCTTGGGGGAAATGGATTCGGCCGGCCCCCCGCAGCAACTGGTGAAGGTCCCGCATTCACGGAGGTCTACGCATTCATAGCCAAGGCCGGAAAGGGTCTTGCGCGGTTTATCCGAAAGCTCGAGATAGCGCCCGTAAAAGCATGGATCATGGAGTACGAGTTTTTCTCCCTGGTGGCTGCCGTCAAAGGCGAGTTCTTCGAAGTAGGTGCTTACCTCGAAGGAAACGCCCGTATAGCGGGGGTAGAGAACCTTCACGGCATACGTGGTGTGGGGGTCTGTTGTTATCAGCTTGCGGACCCCCGCTTTTTGCAGCTTTTCGGCAATGCGTTTGGCGTGTGCTGCAAAGTTGTGCTGATCGCCAAGGTCATAGAGAAGGATACCGCTGTATTCATCGAGTTCGTGGCTGTAGTAGAAGCTTTTGCCCGCTGCCTGCAGCACCTTGACGATGTCCTGAAGATGGGCGGCGGCGCGTTTTTTGCCCGCTGCGGGCGTCATCATGGACAGGCCAAGCCCGGAAATGAGCTTGGGTACGTAACGGGCGTAGGGTAAATAAGTGGCCCACTGCGTATCCTCAAAGCGCTCGAGTTGTTTTGTAGCCGCCTCGATGAATGGCACGAACTGGTACATGAGGCCGGTGAAGAGCAGGGCATCGCCTTGGGTGGGCAGATTCTGTCCCTTCCACCAGTCATTGACCATGGATTTGGGCACCGCAAAGGGGCTCATGGTCTTGCGGACGTTATCGGCCAGCGTTTCAATGATGTCTCGTGGTTCGTACATCAGTCTTCCCTCCACTTGGCGACCACGTGTTCCTTGAGTGCAAGGATGACTTCGCCGGGATTTGCGCCGCGGGGGCAGGTCTGCGTGCACAGGCCGCAGTGCAGGCAGCGCCACAAGTCCCGGGCGTGCTCCAGTATCAGATCCTCTGCGCCTAATTGGGCATAGCGGATCATTTTTCTGGGAAAGTGCCCCTCAATGAGGGGGCAGATGGCGGCGCAGGTGCCGCAATTGAAGCACTCTGCTCCAGTGTCGTGTGCCACCAATGCTAGCCTGCCCATGAATTCGGGATCGAGCATGGCCATGGCGTTTCTCCTTTTTGACGTATACGGCCAGGGGCCGGCTATTGGGCAGGAGCTTCGGCGCTCCCGGATTCAGGTGTCTGTCCACCGACAAGGGTGTAGCGGTAGAAGTCGCCGTCCTTGCCGGCCTCGGCCACTTCGCCGAACTTTCTCATGCTGGCCAGCAACCAAAGGGCTTTATCAGTCTCAAGTCCAGTGGCTGCAGCGACCTCCGGGGCCGTGGCGCCATCGCCCTCCAGCGCCCCACGTATGGCCTTCAATGCTTTTCGGGTTTCACGCGCATTGGCGGCAGCGGCATCCACCCATTGTTTCCGCTCTTCACGCAGCGCTTTCATCGTTTCCTTGTCCAATCCAGCCTTTGGGGTTTCGCGTCCCATGGCGTTTCTCCTTTATGCTCCAGTCTCCATGCCCGCGTCGGAAACGATCATGTCGACCATGGCTTCGTATTGCCCCAGGGTCCAACCGTTGACGTCGATGGCGTTTTCCGGGCAAACGGCCACGCAGGCGCCACACCCCAAGCACAGGGCGGGGGTTATCTGGGCCCTGACAGTGGTTGTGTCATCGGTGTCGGTTTGCACCAGAGAGAGCGCCCCGTCGTTGAGGCAGGCGTCCACGCACGCGCCGCAGCCGGTGCATTTTTTCAAATCCACCTCGGCTACAAAGGGGTCGAGCTCCACAAAACCCTTGCCCAGCAGCGCCGCGGCCTTGACCGCAGCGGCTGACGCGGCGTTGCATACCTCACCTGCATCCATTGGTGCCTGACAGGTGCCGGCCAGAAAAATGCCCGACACGGGCAACTCCACAGGCCGCAGTTTGGGGTGCACTTCCAAAAGAAAGCGATCCGCGCCGACCGGGAGCTTGAGCAGGTCAACCAATTCCGGTATGGGGCCAGGCTCCATACCTGTGGCCAAGACCAGCAGGTCCACGGGGACATCGAGCTCCTCGCCGAATGTGAGTTCATCCTTGACACTGACCACCAGGGGGAAGCCGTCCTTGTCCGAGCCACCGCGTACGGCGGGCATTTCCTCATCGCCAAAGCGCATGAATACGACCTTGTTGGCAGATGCCTTGGCGTAGAGTTCCTCCTGCCCGCGTCCGTATGTGCGGATGTCGCGGTAGAGTTCGTAGATGGTGGTGCCAGGCCAGGCCTCGCGTACGGTGTTGGCCGCATTGATGGAGGCGGAGCAGCATACGCGTGAGCAGTGCTCATTGAGCTGCCCTTTTTCGTTTTCCTTATGTATACCGGGAATCTGTCGGCTCCCTACACAATGGATGATGGCCATACGTCGGATGGTGCGGCCGTCGATGGTCAGGGACTGATCCGGGTGCCCCTTGTGGTTGTCTTGGGCCGCGAGCTCGCTGAGCAGCCTGGGCAGGGTGATGACTTCGGGATGCTCGTTATAGCCGTATTCTCCGGTGCGGGGCTCATAGGAACTGAATCCCGTGGCCAGGACGATGACTCCCGTCTCCAGAGCAAGGCCCTCAGGGCCAATCAGGGCCGGGGCCACAACGCCCTTGCCAGGCACCAGTGTGCCGGGCTCCTGATCCGAAAAGCCAGATATCCCTGATTGTGACAGCGTGATTTGGAACTTGCCCACATAGCCGCCAAAGCTGGTCAGCACCGCGCCTGCATGCACCGTGATATTCGGGTGCGCAAGGGCCTTTTGAGACAGGTCGGTCAGCAGGTCGGCGGCCTGTTCTCCTGTTGGCGCCAGGCGGCCGAGACGGGCTACGCCACCACCGAGAAAGGGTGATTTTTCGACCAGCACCACCTCTATGCCACGATCGGCCATATCCAGGGCGGTGCGCATGCCGGCAAGCCCGCCGCCGATGACCACGGCGCGACGCAGAGCGTCCACGCGAATGGGTTCCAGGGGCGTGAGCTGGCAGGCTTTGGCCGTGGCGGCAGAAACCATGCGGGTGGCCTTGTCCGTGGCAGGGGCGCCGTGATGTACCCAACTGACTTGTTCGCGGATGTTGGCGTGCTCATACTGGTAAGGATTGCCCCCTGCACGGGCGATGGCCGCCCGGAAGGTGGTTTCGTGCAGGCTCGGAGCGCAGGAAGCCACGACAACGCGGTTGACGGCGCCGCTTTTGAGGTCTTCCATGATCTGTTCCTGCCCTGGGTCGGAGCACATGAACATATTGGTTTTCGCCACAGCAACGCCCGGCACCTTTTCCATGCGTTCGCGGACTTCTTCCACGTCTACATGATCGGAGATGTTGCCCCCGCAATAGCAGATGTAGACGCCGACTTTTGGCTCATCGTTATGCGTAGGCATGGTTCGCCTCCTTCCGTACCGTGGCGCGGGCGCTGAGGTATTTGGCCGCTTCCATGGCGGCAGCGCCCGCTTCGGTGATGGTGTCCACAATGTCCTTTGGGCCTGCGGCCACGCCCGCGACAAAGACGCCTTCCATGTCGGTGAAAGAGGGCGACGTTTTGGGGCGAGGAGTGAGGAAGAACCCGTCGTCCGCCGTGGAAGTGGGGCAGGCGTCACCAGGCTGCCAGCCAGGCAGCATGCCCATGGAAAGCACCACCATGTCATGTTCCCGTGTTGTCACGCCTTCACCGGCCTGGTCCTCAAAGCGGACCGCAACGGCGCCGTTTTCACCTGGGTCCAGCCGCGCCACCTTGGCCTTGACGAATTCAATGCCCATGGCTTTGGCGTTTTGGTAGAACTGTTCGTAGTTTTTGCCGAATGCCCGGATGTCCATGTAATAGATAGTGATGTCGGCAAGTGGCAGGGAGCCAGACAGCAGCATGGCCTGTTTTATGGCGTACATACAACAGACTCGCGAGCAATAGGGCACTCCCATGCTGGCGTCGCGCGAGCCTGCGCATTGCACGTAGGCGATGGAGTCTGGAATCATGCCGTCAGAAGGGCGCAGTACCCGCCCATAAGGGCCATGGGGTGCAAGCAGGCGCTCCATCTGCATGGAGCTGACCACATTGGGAATGTCACCCATGCCGTATTGTCGCTTATCTTCTATGGGGCTGAGCTCAAACCCTGTGGAGAGCACCACGGCGTCGGCCTTGATACGCAGGGATTCGGGCTGCTGGTTATAGTGTACCGCCCCTGTGGGGCAAACACTGGCGCATTTGCCGCAGAGCATGCAGTTCTCCACGTCCAGCACGGCCTTTTGGGGAATGGCGTTGGAAAAGGGGATGCGTATGGCCTTACGGCCGGCAAACCCGCCTTGTTCCGCATCTGGCACCAGCACGGGGCACTCATATTCGCATTTGCGGCAGCCGATGCAGGCGTCTATGTCCACGTATCGCGGGCGCTGGGTGACGGCTGCCGTGAAGCCACTTTCTTCGCGAGTCAGACCATCCAGATCACAATAGGTAAAAAGGGTTATGCCCTCGTGATGGGCAGCTGCAGCCATTTTTGGCGTGGTGATGCAGCTTGCGCAATCAAGGGTGGGAAACACCTTGGACAGTCGGATCATCTTGCCGCCGATGGAGGCGTCCTTTTCGATGACCGCTGTCTTGTAGCCCTGGTCGGCTAGGTCCAGGGCCGCTTGCAGCCCTGCTATGCCGCCCCCGACCACCATGGCGTCAAATGTCTGTTCTTGTATCGGATCCATGTCTTGCTCCACGCCCGGGCCCCGTCTAATGAGCGGGGCCCGGTTCAGCGTTTCAGGCCGGAACTGCTTCGCTCAGTTCCTGCTTGTCCAGTTCCTGGATCACCTGTTCCATCTGGTTCACTTCGTTGAGAAAGGCCCTGTTGCAGACCGTGCAAATCGCGGTCAGTCGTACCCGGCGTATGTCCATGCCTTCCTCTTTCATCAGTTCGTAGATGCGATCCAGTCGCCTTGCCATGGCCTTGTAAGCTCCTTCATAGGGGCACTCCTCACCGCAGGACATGATGATGATTCCGGCGATGCCTTTTCTAAGGCTTTCCAGGTAAAAGGATTCCGGAAACAACACCGGCGCCTTGACCTTGAGGATGTGGACATTGGCCGGATAGCTGGAGTGGGCCTGCCCCACGGAATCCGCTCCTGGATAGGCGCAGCTTTCCGTAGCCAGAACCAGGATCTTGCCTTGTGTGCTGCCGCTTGCCTGGCTGCCCATGGCATACCTCGCCTTATTTTTTCCTGCGGATGAAATGCTTGTCGTAGCCATCAGCCTCCAAGACGCCCAGATAGTCGTGGCCGACTTTCTTGGCCCACGCCGGAATGTCGGTCCTGGTTCCGGAATCGTTGGAAAAAATTTCCAGGATTTCACCCACCTTGACTTTGCCAATGCCTTTTTTGGCTTCAAGCAGGGGGCCGGGGCAGGCGCTGCCACGTGCGTCGGCGGTGTTGTTGGCAGTGATGGTGGAGAGGTCGAGTTCGGACATGTCATGGCTCCTTGGTTTGTTGTGGTTTGCGCAGGGCTAACAGCCAGCCCGTTTTGCTTTGACGCTCCATCCGGCTGCATTCACAGTCCGGATGGATACGCTCGATGTCTTCCAGCAGAGACGCGTCGTCGCAGAGGATTTCCAGAATCTCGCCAGGGGCGCTTTTCTCCAGATGCATGCCGATCTCAAGCATTGCCAGCGAACTGATGCAATTGCGTGCGTCGATACGGGTCATGCGATGTACTCCTGTTGCGTCGTCTCTTTGCCCCTATAAAGCGACAAACATGCCAAGACGTTCGGGTTGCAGCGTCTGTGGTAAAAAATGATATTATTAAAGAATGATAGGAGCGCGTGGCAGCCTGTCTCCACGTGGAAATCAAGATGATTCCTTGTGTTAACGCTGTTCATGTGTTAACTATGTGAACATGATTTATGTTTACAAAGTGAACAGCAAGGGGGCTGCGTGGTGAACAGCTTGAACGAATATTGGAAAACTGTAGTCAATACGATTCCAGACGGGATCATGATCGTTGATCTCAAAGGGCGCATTGTTTCAACCAACGATGCACTGAGCAGCCTGACCGGCTTCAGTCGGGATGAACTGCTGGGCTCGCTGTGCACAATTTTTCACTGCACGTCCTGTGAAAAGGCCCTGGACCCCAAGGGATGCCACTGGTGCGTGATGTTCGAAAAGGGCGAGCTACGCAAACAGCGCTGCGCCATCAGCCATAAGGATGGCTCCACTGTCTATGTGATCAAGAACGCTTCTGTGCTCAAGGATGATACGGGCACTGTCATTGGGGCGGTGGAAAGCCTGACGGACGTGACCGCGTTGTTGGAAAAGGAAACACAGATTGAAAGCTATCGTCGGGAGCTGTTGGCCGAAGACACGTTTTACGGACTTATCGGCCGCTCCCCGCGGATGATCGATGTGTACGACATGATTACGCGGGCCGCCCAGTCCGACGCGCCTGTGATCATCTATGGTGAATCGGGGACAGGTAAGGAAATGGCGGCCGCCGCCATTCACAAGGCAGGAGCACGGGCAGGCAAACCGTATGTGAAGGTCAACTGCGCCGCACTGAACGAGGCGCTGCTGGAGAGCGAACTTTTTGGCCATGTGAAAGGCGCCTACACAGGGGCGCACTGCGACCGCTCAGGCCGTTTTGAAATGGCAGGGGAAGGGGACATTTTCCTGGATGAGATCGGCGATATGCCCCTGACTACGCAGGTCAAGCTTCTGCGCGTGTTGGAAGAAAAGATAGTTGAGCGGGTGGGGGACAACCGTGCTTTGCCTGTGCAGGCCAGGATTATTTCAGCCACCAACCGGGACCTACCACAGCTCATCGAGCAGGGGACATTTCGGCGTGACTTCTACTACCGTATCAATGTCCTGCCCATCCACATGCCTGCCCTGCGAGAACACAAGGAAGACATCCCACTCCTTGCGGAAGCCTTTTTCAGGCGTATCAAACTCAAAACAGGCAAGCACATTCGCAGCATTTCCCACGAGGCGATGGAACTATTGATGCGCTACTCCTGGCCTGGAAATGTGCGTGAATTGAAGAGCGCCTTCGAGTATGCGCTTATCTCTTGCGCTGGCGACGTGCTAGAGCCCCGTGATCTGCCAAAGGACGTCAGTCGCGGCTCCCTGGCAACGCCCCTCGCATCATGTCTGGGGGGGAGCGTTGAAACGGGCGCTACGGAAAATGTGGGTGATGACCTGGATGCCATCAAGAAACAACGCCTGGCTGCGGCCCTTGCGGCCAGCGGGGGCAATCAGTCCGAGGCCGCCAGAATGCTGGGGCTCTCTCGTACAACAATCTGGAAACAGATCAAGAAGTACGAACTTGCGTAAGAGCTGGAAAAAAGAGCACGTTTTTGCAAAGGCATCTGGAAGTATGTCCGCGGAGGTGGTATTGGGGGGCAGTGGTATTTTTGAGCTGCGGTTGTAGGAGTCGCTATGTATCTTTAATGAAGTGCATGGCGCCATCACGATATGTCGTAACATTTTAAGGCAGTACTTCGCCTGCAGAGGTCGTTTTTCATGTATGACATGGTTTCTCCGCATATTCTTGATATAGTTTGTCTTGTCCTCTCCGCCGGTTTGTTTACGTTTTACCACATGTTTGTGCTCTGGAAACAACGAACCAACCCCATCTATTCGCTTTATGGCGCGACAACGCTGGCCAAGACGGCCTGGGTGGTCAATGTCATGGAGGAAAAGCGGGATATTCTGGCCGTGCAGACTCTGCGCAACTCCACCATGGCCGCCACGTTTCTGGCGTCCACCTCTGTGCTTTTGGCAGTTGGGGTGCTGACGCTTTCAGGACAGGCGGACAAGTTGGGGAATACATGGCACAGCCTGAATCTCTTCGGCTCCACTGCACAGAGCACCATGACGCTGAAGCTGCTTGTGTTGTTGGGCAACCTGTTCATCGCCTTTTTCAGCTTTTCATTCTCCATCCGCCTGTTCAGCCATGTGGGGTTCATCATCAATACGCCCACCACGGACGGCAATTACGGCACATCCATCACCTTTGTGGCCATGCAACTCAACAAGGCGGGGAGCTATTTCCACATCGGCATGCGCGCGTATTACTTCCTGGTGCCGCTCGTGTTCTGGCTTTTCGGCCCCTTGTTCATGCTGGCTTCAGCCCTTGCCCTGGTCATGCTTATGTTTTTCATCGAAAAAACGCCAAAGCTGGATTGCAGCTTCTTGTCTGAATTCTACAAGCAGACATCATGTGATTTGCACAGGAAATAGGGGGCGCATGTGCAGATGTTGACTCACGTAAGAGCATGCGCGGGGGTGACGATTTTTCCAGCCTGCAGGTGAACTGTGCGTGTGACCAGTCGTGATAGAAAGGCGTGATTGTGTGAAACGAGCACCAGCGCGATATTCTCCTCGCGCAGGATGCCTTCGAGGCGGACAACTCCCTTGCTGTCCAGGTCGTTGGTGGGTTCATCCAGCACAAGGGCTTTGGGGTGCATGGCCAGGGCAGTGGCAAGGGCAACAATGCGTTTTTGTCCGCCGGATAATGTGTGCGTCAGCCTGTGGGCAAAGTCGGCCTGGCCAAGTCGTTCCAACGTTTCCATGGCGCTTGTTTTGGCTTTTTCGGGAGGGAATCCTAAATTCAATGGGCCAAAGGCAACATCTTCCACGACTGTGGGGAGAAAGAGCTGGTCGTCGGCGTTCTGGAACACTATGCCGATATCGCGACGCAATAAAGTGAGCTGGCGTTGTGTGACCACGGGCTTGCCGTTATGGAGGAGCCGCCCTGACGTTAGGGGGCGTAGCCCGGTAAGGGCCATGACCAGTGTGCTCTTGCCGCTGCCGTTGTCTCCTGTCAGCCCTACTCGTTCGCCGGCGTGCAGAGCAAAGTTTACAGGGCCAAGGGCCGCTTTTGCGCACTTGGGATAGTAAACAACTCCGTCTTCCAGTGTCGCTATTGCTGTCATGCCCACCACCTTCTGTCGAGAACGGTGATACCGCAGCAAACTGCCAGAAGCAGAATGAAAAATAGTGGCCCTGCTTTTCCTGGTGGGGGTGCCGGCTCCAGGCTTCGGAAGTGACCGTCAAAACCTCGCGCAAACATGGCGTTTTGGATGCGCCGGGCTCTGTAGAGACTGCCCACGAAAGTTTGGGCCAGCAAACTGGCTATGGTGCGGTAGGTATGCATGTTTATGCGCGGGGTAAAGCATCGCGCTGTGCAGGCCAACCAACGGCGTTCGAATTCTTCTGCTGTGATGAATATCTGTCTGTAAGAAAAAGCGAGAAGCAATACGAATTTCTGCGGCAGGCCAAGCTGTTGCAGCCCATGCGCCACCATGGGAACCGTGGATGTGCCTACCAGTGTCAACAGTACGCAGAGCATGGCATTGCCTTTAACGGCGATCTTCAGACCGAGCCAAAAACCGTCAATGCTCACCATAGTCCAGTGAGACCACCGGTGTCCTGGATACGTAAACACCAGGGCAATCAGTACGAACGCAAAAAATCCATTGGGCGGCGCCAGTCGGCGTAAAGCTTCACGTATACGGACTCGCCCTATAATGAGGAGCAGAACTCCAAGCAGCAGCGAAACAAGTGCAGCAGCCATTGTTTGGATAGGCGCCATGGCGCAGGTGAGCGCCAGGGCGCTGAGAAGCTTATAGCGAATATCAAAGCGCAGCAGGGGGCCGGCGCTTGAAATAGGTGTATCCTGTATCATTTGTGGGCGGTTTCGTTGTGCCTGCGCCGCGCACCTACCAGTGCCGCCACACCGGCAAGGCCAAAGATATAGCCGATACCACCGAGGATGGTGCTCAACGACGGCCCCTTGTCCGCCATGGTCATAATTTCGCGGCGCAAGGGTTTGATTTCTTCGCGTACGGCCTGCTTCACCATAACCTTAACGGCATCGGAAGAGGCGGTTGCGCCCTGCTCTGAAAGGTTTTTTTCAGCAGCAGGCGACTCTACGGGGGGAGAGAACTCATCGCCCGACACAGTCGCCTTGGCCTGGTGTCCGGCGCCGGCATTCGTGACCACTTGAAGATCATGACCTTGTACGATGACTTCGGCTGGAATTTGCGCCTCAAAGAGGCCATTTTCATCTGCAACTCCTGTCAATACCTCTGCGCCCGTTGTGGCGTCGGTGACGGTGATTTTGGACTCTTTTCCCGCGCTGCCATCGCTGAAGCCTGTTTCAGTGATGAGGGTGTCGCCTTCGCCCCAGGCATTCAATATTATCTTGTGCGCGCTGGCTGGTATCGCGAACAACATGATGCAAAGCGCGGTAAGCACTCCCCGCATCAGCATGATGCAGCCTCCTTATGTTCCGGTTTATGGAGTTCATTACCCAGCCCCAGAAGGGAGGGGTGTGTTTTAGCCAGATACCCCACTGCAAACATGGTAACGAATCCTTCTATGATCATGACGGGGATATGGGCAACCACCACAAGCTTTGCGGTGTCCAGGAAACCATCATCGGTGAACGCCAGCGAAAGCGCGGCCATGATTGCCGTACCCAGTACTGCGCCAGCACCGCCAATAAATCCCGCCACAGTGGCCCGTTTGCCGCCGGCCTTGAGCTGGCTGTACAGCAAGTATCGGCACAGAATGGCCGGTACGGCCACGTTCATGGTGTTCACACCAAGCACTGTGATGCCACCGAACTGAAAAAGCAGTGCCTGCAATAAAAGCGCAACGAGGATGCAGGGAAAAGCCACCCACCCGAGAATCAACCCGAGCAAACCATTGAGCAGAAGATGCACGCTGCTAGGGCCAAGTGGCACATGGATGAGAGAGCCGACAAAAAACGCTGAGGCCAGGGTGGCTGCAGTGATAAGATGGTCATAGTCCAGGCGTTTGAGTCCCAACCATGCGCCGGCAAGCGAGACGCCACCTCCTGCAAGGAGAATGGGCACGGAAAGTACGCCCTCGGAAATATGCATAATTATTCTCCTTTGTTGCAGGAAACTGGCTGCGTGGCCATAAACGTTTTTTCGAGATGGTGCAGCCACAGCGAACGGAAGGGAGGGTGCTCCATTGTGCCGGTCATGCAGGTGCGTACATCGAGACCGGCTGCGGTCATGCGGCTTTTCCAGGATCGTGGTCCTTCACCGGCGATATCAACGCGCACATGATGCCCCGGCGCGCTCATGAAGGGCAGCAGCCACACACGTTTTACGCCTGATTCCTGAATCCGCGAAAGAATCTCATCGCAGTTCGGCCTGCCCATGAGCGTGCCCATGAAGACAAGAGGGTCGCGCTGGCGCACAATGGCCTCGAAGTCCAGGTATCGCTGATGGCCTGCATGATATGTGCCGTGCCCAACAAGTATGACTGCTTCGTCAGTGCTGCGATCTGGCGGCAGGTACCCGGATAGCGCATTTGCTGTGCTGTGCAGGTCCTCTTCAGCCATAAGCAGTGGAGCGCCTACCTGGACCTGGAGGAACCCCTTGCGCGGATGTTGATAGACGTGCGCCTGGTCCAGAGCCCAGTGGTACTCCACTCCGGGCACTGTATGCAGGGACTGCACCGCCAGATGGGTCACGCCTTCATCATGCAGCCTGGAAAGCGCGACAGCCACGGAATCGTTTGCAAAGCCGCGGGCTGCAAGCTTGCGTCGGATTTTATGAGCGGTGTATGCCCAGCGTACGGGGATATCGGGAAAACGTGTGTGTACCTCGCGCTCCAATGCTTCGTATCCGGCCCGGGCGTCTGGAATGGCTACTCCAAATGCTGCCAGCAGAATGCCTGGGCGCTCTGGGCGCGATCGGCCATGTTCATGGTCATGCCCGTGGTCTTGGCCATGTTCATGGTCGTGATCGTGGTGGTGATCGTGGCAGCCGCCATTTTCGTCAGCATGATGCAGGCAAGGTATATGACTGTTTTGTTTCCAGGATGTCATTGGAAATCACCGCCACATTAATGCTTGTCCACAGCATGGAGCAAAATGGTGGTGAAAACAGAAGAAAGGGTGGGGTGAGACATGAGCTCTCCTCAGTGGTTCTGAAAAGTTGTAGTGAACCGGAATGAGGAGGAGCGGCCAAGGGTATGGGATAAAGCCCGGATGCCACCATCCCCTTGCCGGCAATAACCCGTGCCATGAAACAGGGAAACAGGATGGCAGGTCTTCTGACTTTCCGGACGTGCGCCCCGCCTTCCCGCTCAGAACAAATGAACAGTGGCTTTGTGGGACGCCGTAACTTCCTGGGTTGCAGCCAAGGCCGGATTACAGCGGCGGGTCCGTTCCGGATTCGCACCGGATTCCCTTTATATCTCCACATGGAGAACCATCCGTCAGAAACGGTATCCAATCGTAGCATTAAATGTCAAAGCATAAAACTCGGGTAAAATGATGGCGGGGAGCATTTGTAAGGTATTTTGAGATAAAGGCAGAAAGCGGGCACTTCAGAAGAAATAAACCTCCAGCTTTGATGGCGTGAGAAAAAGATCCCTCATCTGTAAAGTGTTAATTGCCGCCAGAGGTGAGAGGAATAATTCTCCGTTCGTCGACAATCGTTTACTATCCAGCCGTACTCGGGGTCTACGCTAAGGACGGGCAGTAATATGCCGCAGATCCCTCATGAGAAGACGGAGGTGGCCGGAGGGGGATACACTTAACGCGGTGAAACTGAGGCCGTCCGGTATTTCAAGGGGCGTTTTCGTCAGAAGCTTCTCGTCTGCAATGAAGCTACCCTGGGTTGGACTTTTCACACAAACTGCTTCTCACAGCTCTAAAGGAAATATTTTGTTATTTGTGGAATATGTACAATGTATAGTCAAAAATAACCTACCCATACGCGCTCCGTCAGTCCGTCAGTGTGTCTACAAATAGACCCGCACGGTCTGCACGAAAGCAGAGCTGGTGCCACTATGTTGGAGCACAAAAAAAGGGTAATCGTTATGATTACCCTTGTTTATTCCCTGTGAACTGGTGCTGATTCAGTTGTCTTTTTTCATGGCGATGCGCAGGCAAATGGCGGCGCCCCCCCATGTGATGACTATGCCGCAGGCCATGGTCAGTATGGCTGTCAGTTCCATGTATCAGCTCCTTTTGGTGCAAAAATCACTATGAATGGCGATGACGCCCTGAAATTGCCCACGCCAGAGGGGCAGGCACAATGCGAGCAGCAACGTGCCGAGGAGGAGCGCCCAGCCAAAGAGGAAAATGGCGTTTGTGGTGTAGCCGCCGTAGTTTTTGCCAAAATCCTCTATGAAGTTGGAAATGAGGATGGCCCCTAACATTAAGGGGGTGACAAAACGCAGGCAAAGGTTCCAGGCTGTATTGATCCTGAAGTCAGAGACGGAGTTGACGTAATTGCGCATGGATTCCAGGTTACAGAACCACGCGACGAATACGATTTCTATGAGTCCTCCAAGCAATATTCCGAAATTGTTGATGAAATGGTCAACAATATCGAGGAGGAGCAAACCGCCCCCTGTTGTAAAGGCAGTGCTGCACAAAAAGCCGACCCCACAGACCACAATGGCTGCTTTTTTCCTGCTGAGCCCCATTTTGTCTATGATTGCCGCCACAACGGCTTCGGTGATGGATATCATGGAGGTGAGCCCAGCGAACATGAGTGCCAGAAAGAAAAGCGCGCCGAAGAAAACGGGCATGGGCATGAGGTTTATGGCAGTGGGGAGGGTGATGAACGCCAGACCAACGCCGCTGGACACGACATCCTTGACGGCGACGCCCTGTTCAGCAGCCATGTAGCCCAGAACGCTGAAAATCATGATGCCGGCCAGCAGGCTGAAACCGCAGTTGATGAACACGGTCATGCAGGCGTTGTTGTTCACGTCGGAATCTTTCGGCAGATAGCTGGAGTAGGAAAGCATGATGGCGAAGCCAACGGAAAGACTGAAGAAAATCTGCCCAAAAGCGGCGGCCCAGACCTTTCCATTCATAAGGGCGGAGAAATCAGGCCGAAAAAGCCAGTTCAGTCCTTCTGCCGCGCCGTCCAGCATGACGCCCCGGCCAATGAAGACAAGCACCAGGATGAACAAAAGGGGCATGAATACCTTGTTGGCGCGCTCTATCCCGCCGCGGATGCCTGTAAATACGGCCAGAAACGCCACCAGCCACGCAAAGACGGCAGCGCCCAGAATTGGCCATTGTACGCCGCCCGGATTCATCGGAGAGTCAGTGATGTTCAGGAACTGGCTGAAGAAAAAATCCTTTGGTGCGCTTGTCCATGCCTGTGTGAAGGAAAACAGGAAGTAGTCGATGGTCCAGGCGATGACGACCACATAGTAACAGGCGATTATAAAGGCGACGATGACCTGCCACCACCCCAACCATTCAGCTTTCTTGGAAATGGAGGCGAATATCCGGGGGGCGGAGCCGCGGAATTTGTGGCCAAGGCCGAATTCGAGCATCATGAAGGGGATGCCTGCCAACAGCATTGCGGTGAAGTAGGGGATGAGGAATGCTCCTCCACCGTTGTCATAAACCATGTAAGGGAATCGCCAAATATTCCCCAGTCCTATTGCGGAACCCACAGCGGCCAGCACAAATCCGGTCCTGGAGCCCCATGTCTCTCGCTTGCTCATGACCCTGTCCTTGATGCTTGCATGCAGTTATTTTCCAGCATGCATGTATGAAAAGTGCATAAAAAACGTAAGGGGGGTCGAATAGGACAAAGCGCTTTTCTGGTCAACTCTAATGGGGGGCGGTGCGAGGGGTGTTGCGGGGAGTGATGCATGAAGTCAGGGGTGCAATCAGTTGTTATCTATAAAAATTGTGTTTGGCGCCGGGCCTGTATGGGAGCCCGGCGCTTTTTATTCATATCGGCAGGGTTTGATCCATCGCAACATGGTCAAAGTAGCATCAGGACAATAACACCGCGGCGCTCACCCCTGCAGTAATTCCTTTTGAAAGGGCAATTCTCGCAGCCTGACCCCAGAAGCATTGAAAATGGCGTTTGCCACCGCTGGGGGGACGGTTGGCAGTACAGGCTCACCAACGCCCCCAGGCTTGTGGGTGCTGTTCATGATATGAATTACTATTTCCGGTACCTCTGACATCCGTAAAACAGGGTATTCGTGGTAGTTGGAGGTAAGAACACCGCCGTTGGCAAAGTGGACTTTTTCGTAAAATGCGGTGCTCAACCCCATAACGACTCCGGCTTCAGCCTGAGCCTGGATTGCATCAGGGTAGACAGCGACGCCGCAGTCGAGTGCGCAGATCACCTTGTGTACGGTTATCTCCCCTGCGTCCCCCACGGAGACTTCCGCCATGTGAGCGGCAAAGGATTCGAAGTTGGAAGAGACGGCGACGCCTCTGCCTCTACCAGCAGGGGCGGGCGCCCCCCAACCGGATTTTTCGGCCAGGAATGAAAGTATGTTGTATTGTCTGGACCCTTTTTCCATGTGGTCCAGGCGAAACTGTACCGGGTCTTTCCCCGCTGCGTGGGCCATTTCATCCATGAACGATTCAACCGTGAACACATTTACCGAATATCCCACCGAGCGCCAGAATCCCACGCGTATGGGCAGATTTACCATGGCGTAGGTCACGTTCATATTGGGGAGCGTGTAAATGCTATCCCTGACCCCGGAAACCGCGTCCGGGTCGATTCCGTTTTGCACATAATCCGGCATGAGTCTGGACATGACAGAAGGGGCGGCGATGCTATGCGCATAGGCGACCAGCCGGCCGTTCTTGTCCAGCCCCCCCTTTATGCGGCATTGGCTTGCAGGGCGGAAGTAGTCAGTGGCAAATTCGTCCTCGCGGGTGTTGATGACCTTTACAGGGCGGTTCAGCGCCTTGGAAAGCAATACAGAATCCACGACAGTGTCCTGCTCCCCTCGCAGGCCAAAGCCGCCCCCAGCGGGAAGGGTCATGACCTCTACCTTTTCCGGTGGCAGCCCTGTCAGATGTAAGGCAGTATTTTGGGTGGCGGTCTGCCCTTGCGTTGGCGCCCACACCCTGCAACGTTCTTTTTCCACATGGGCGGTGCAGTTCATGGGTTCTACCTGGGCGTGGGAGATGTACGGGAGTTTATATGTCTGTTCCAGTGTTTGCGCAGCATCTGCCATTGCTGCTTCGACGTCGCCCTCACTTTTGACTGCGGCTCCGGGTTTGTCGAGGTGCTCCATGAATATGGCGTTCAGCCTCGTGTCATCGAGATCAGGGTGGGAACCTTGCGACCACGTGCAGTTCAGTGCGTCTCGCCCCTGCATGGCCGCATAGGTTGTTTCTGCGCAAACCGCTATCCTGTTATCCAGAGGAACCACCTGGATAACCCCTTTGACGGCCAGAGCCGCCTCATTGTCGTAGGTTTTGAGTGTTGCGCCATACTGGGGCGGTCTGGCCACCACGGCCGTACACATGTTCGGGACGGTGAAATCCATGCCGAAAACGGTTTTTCCCGCAACCTTATCAGGAATATCAAACCGCTGCCGCTTTGTGCCTATTATGGTGTAATTCGCTGGGGATTCAAGGACAGGGCTTTCAGGAACAGGCTGTTTACTCGCCGCTTCCGCCAATTGCCCATAGGACAGACTGTGTCCGTCCGGATGAAGAACCTTGCCTTCTTGCGTGGTGCACGAATCTGCTGCTACCCCCCACTTTTCTGCTGCCGCTTGTAGCAGCATCTGCCGTGCGGCGGCGCCGACCTGAAGCAGCAAGCTCCATCTATGACGAATGCTGGTACTGCCCCCTGTTACCTGGACGTGCCACATGGGGTCCTTGAAGGGTTCTGCCGCAAGGGCTGTTCTCACATGCACATTCTCCCAGGCCGCGTCCAAGGCATCGGCAATTATCATGGGAATGCCGGTATGTGTGCCCTGACCAAGGTTTGTTTGCCCCACCCAGACAGTAACCGTATCGTCGTCGGCTACCTCCAGGAACGCGTGGGGTTTGAAGGAGAGTTCCTTTGCAGCCACAGAGTAAGAGGCGTTAAAAAACTCGAAATGGCCTGAAATAACGGTGGTGGCAATGACCAGGCTGGTTTGCTTCAAAAAGGATCTTCGCGTCATTTCTGTCTTCATGACTGACCTCCCTGCTTGGCGGTCATTGCGGCTGCCGCAAGAATGGCCTGCTTGATCCTCGGATGTGACCCGCAGCGGCAAATGACGTCGTCCATGACTTCATTGATTCGCGCCTCGGTGGGGTTTGGTTCTTTTGACAGAAAGTCAACCGTTTGCAGCATAATGCCAGGCTGACAGTAGCCACACTGGGGCGCCTGTTTCTCAATCCAGGCCACCTTTACAGGATGATTTTCGGGTAAGCCTTCAATGGTGGTGATCGCAACATTTTGTGCATCTCCAACCATGATGACGCAGGAGCGCTGGGCTTCACCATCGATGAGGACCGTACACAAACCGCATTCGGCAATACCGCAAGCGTATTTGACACTTGTGATGCCCAGGTTGTCTCGCAGCACCCATAGTAGAGGTGTTTCCGGATCTACATCGACCTGCTTTTTCGTACCATTCACATGCAATTCGATCATGGCTCCTCCAAATACTTTGTAATTCAGTACTTGCCGTTATTTTCTGCATCCTCAAGCAATAATACTATGAATACATGAAAATGCGATAGACAAATAACCTCCGATTATTGCCTGATTCTCCGAAAATGGTGATGAACATATTGTTCATATCACATTGTATCTGGTAAGGTAATAAAAAGACTGGAGGAGTGAGATGGATATCCAAAGCACTTCAGTTGATTACACCTTTGATGCAGTTCGGAAAATATTGGCGGGTCAAATATTTCAATGGACTGCGAATAAGAGTCTCCTGGAAACAGAAATATCAGGCCTGTTGTTTGTAAAATATGAATCTTCCTCTGAGCCTATGATTTTGATGTACGATCCCTGCATCTGTCTTGTTGTGCAAGGCTCCAAGCGTGCTGTGCTCGGTGATGAGGAATATGTGTATAATGCAAATAACTACCTGATTACTTCCGTGGGGTTGCCTGTGACGGCAAATGTCGTTGCTGCGGATAAAGAAAAGCCTCTTCTCGGACTGATTCTGAAGATCGACTTGCAGGTTATTGCTCAAATGATGGTGGACAGTGATCTGCCTGCTGTTCGCAAACACACCCCAAGCAGGGGCATGGCTGTTAGCAAAATCAGTTTCCCATTGCTGCACGCTTTGCAGCGCCTGGTTGAACTGCTGGACCATCCAGAAGATATCCCGATTCTCGCACCACTTATCCATAAGGAGATCCTGTACCGGCTTCTTGTTGGCGAGCAGGGAGTCCGTCTGCGGCAAATCGCCTCCACTGGGAGCCACGCCCATCGAATCGCCCGCGCCATTGATTGGCTCAGGGAGAACTATGCGCAGCATCTGAAAATCGAGAGCCTGGCAAGGGATGTCGGCATGAGCTTGTCTACGTTTCATCAGCATTTTCGAACTATAACGGCCATGAGTCCGCTTCAGTATCAAAAAAAGATGCGCCTTCTCGAAGCGCGACGCCTCATGCTTACGGAACAGCACGACGCAGCAAGCGCAGCGCTGCAAGTGGGGTACGAGAGTCCGTCGCAGTTCAGCAGGGAATACCGCCGCCAATTTGGTGCCCCGCCTTTGCGAGACATAAAAAAATTGCAGGAGAGAGCGCAGTCAGGGGGGCCCCACGCTAGGGCATGATACCACCTGTAAACGTGATGAAATACGCGACGGCTTGGCGCCCTTTGAATGCGTAATAATCCCACCGGACATGACGTTTCAGTGACATTGCAGTATACCTATTGACAAATCCGCATAGGCAGATATGTTGCCGCCATGGAAATTCTTGCGGAACGTCTCAAAGCACTCTCCGATCCGACACGGCTGCGGCTCCTGTGTTTGCTTGAACACGGCGAGCTGTGCGTTTGCGATCTCATGGAAGCCCTGGAATTGCCTCAATCCAAGGTCTCGAGACACATGTCCTATTTGAAAAAATCCGGCTGGGTTCTCAGCAGGCGAAGCAGGAAATGGATCTACTACAGCCTGGCCGCACCCGACGACTTCATTCAGTCCGGGGTGCTGGCCGTTTTGCGGAAGGGGATGCCGCATATGCCCCAGGCCAAAGATGATTATCAACGGCTTTGTCACTACCTCGAGACGAAAAACGCGGACAAGTGTGATTAACTGGCACAAAGGGGGTGAATATGTCTGCATCTGTCGTAAAAAAGCTGTCCTTCCTGGACCGTTATCTTACGCTTTGGATATTCCTGGCCATGTTCGCTGGGGTCGGCGGGGGGTACCTGTACCCGGATATTAAGAATGTCATCAATTCTTTTCAGGTGGGCGCAACCAACATTCCCATTGCCATCGGCCTTATTTTGATGATGTACCCACCCCTTGCAAAAGTGAAATACGAGCAACTCGGGCAGGTATTTCGAAACGTCAAGGTGCTTGCGCTCTCGCTTGTACAGAACTGGGTCATTGGTCCGATTCTCATGTTCGCCCTCGCCATAACGTTCCTCTCAGGCGAACACGAATACATGGTGGGGCTCATCCTTATCGGGTTGGCGCGTTGCATCGCCATGGTCATTGTCTGGAATGACCTTGCAAAGGGCGATACCGAATACTGCGCAGGCTTGTGGCCTTCAATTCCATCTTCCAGGTGCTCTTTTTTTCCGTTTACGCTTATCTGTTCATCACGGTTTTACCGGGCTGGTTTGGTTTGCAGGGCATGGTTGTGGATATTTCCATAGGGCAGATAGCCGAGAGCGTGTTCATCTACCTTGGCATCCCATTCATGGCCGGCATGCTGACGCGATTCGTGGGCATCAAGAGCAAAGGGCGGGAGTGGTATGAGAATACGTTCATTCCCCGTATCAGCCCCCTGACGCTTGTCTTCCTCCTGTTCACGATACTGGTGATGTTTTCTCTCAAGGGCGACAAGGTCATCCAACTGCCCCTCGATGTCATACGTATTGCTATTCCTCTGAGCATCTATTTCCTGGTCATGTTTCTTGTGTCTTTTTACCTGTCCTACAAGGCCGACGCCACATACGAGCAGGCAACCACGCTGAGCTTTACCGCGGCGTCCAACAACTTCGAACTTGCCATAGCGGTGGCCATTGCGGTTTTTGGCATCAATTCCGGAGAAGCCTTTGCCGCGGTCATCGGCCCTTTGGTGGAGGTTCCTGTGCTCATCGCTCTGGTTAATGTCGCCTTGTTTTTCAAGCGGAAATTTTTCCCCAATGCAGTGGAAACCATTGCCGGTGTTTGCCATGTGAAATGTGACGCCGCAGTTGTCTCAAAAGGGTCCTGACATAAGGAAACGCCCCTTTTCGTAAAGAGCACGGAAGCGCCTGGAGTCGGCATGGCGGGGCCAGCCACAAAGGGTTCGGTAAGCGGGGCGTATTCAAGCGATGATGGGAAGCTTTGAAGGTTCCGCAAAATGTAACTGTTAGAAAAAAGGAAATCGCAATGAATATTCTCTTCTTATGCACGGGGAATTCGTGCCGCAGCCAGATGGCGGAAGGGTGGGCGCGCCACCTCAAGGGGGATGTCTTCACCGCCTATTCGGCAGGTGTGGAAAAGCATGGGCTCAACCCCATGGCAGTGAAGGCCATGGCGGAAGCCGGTGTCGACATCAGCATGCAGCAGTCCAAAACCACGGATGAATTGCCGAAAGACGTCGTGTTTGATTACGTCGTGACCGTATGCAACAACGCCCATGAGCAGTGCCCGTTTTTTCCGGCCCGGACAAAGGTTGTCCATGTTGGCTTCGATGATCCGCCTGCCCTTGCCAAAAACGCGGCAAACGAGGAAGAAGCCATGGATCATTTTAGGCGTGTGCGCGATGCCATAAAAGCGATGGTCGCCGATCTGCCCGGCTTGTTCTCCTCTCTGTGACGCGGATTCTTCTCTCACATGCCATGTTTTCTTATATAGCAGCTTTCCCTCGTATGATTTTTGCGAAGCTTGCTGACATCTTTTACATGGGGCTTGTGATTATACCTTTTCAGCAACCAATTGTTTGGCCATGCGGACTGCGTTGACCGCGTCTCCTGCATAGCCGTCGGCGCCGATTTTATCTGCAAATGACTGGGATACGGGACCGCCACCGATCATGGTCCGGAAGCGATTCGCCAATCCTTGCTCGCGTACTGCCTCCACTACTTTGGCCATTCCGTCCATGGTTGTTGTCATCAGGGTAGACATACAGATGAGTTGGGCATCAAATTCCTTAGCCTTGTCCAGGAATTGATCAAGGGGTACGTCACGCCCCAGGTCGAGAACCTCGAAGTTGGCCGCCTCGAGCATGAGCTTGACCAGATTTTTCCCGATATCATGCGTGTCGCCCTCAACCACACCAATGACGACGCGCCCGCGTTGGCTGGTAAAATCCTTTTCAAGATGGGGGTTGAGTACGTCTACACCAGCATCCATGGCGTCAGCGCAAACGAGGAGTTGCGGGATGAAGTATTCGCCGCTTTCGTATTTTTCTCCCACTTCCTCCATGCCTTTGGAAAGGCCTTCGATGATGGCCACATGGGCTTTAATACCTCTATCCAGAGCCTCCTGGGCTGCTGCCGCGGCGCCGTCTTCGTCCATTTCCACCACCGTTGTGGCGAGTTTGCTCAAGATTTTTTGGCAGGTTTCATCCATGGTCTATCCCTCCTGTATCTGCTGTCGGTGCGTATCTTGTTCTGGAAAACGCAGGCAGCGGACGAATATGTCCTGGTAGTTTTTGTGGGTGGAAAGCGGGAAAGCCGCCACACGGCGGGCGATTGCCTCTGCGTCGGCCAAAAGCTCAGGATTCCGGGCTATCATTTTGGCGCCGGCAATGCTGCTGTTGCCGATGAAGGTGTGCGAAGCAGCTGAAAAATTATCCAGGAAACCAAGCCGGAGCAGATTCTCCAATTTGAGATTCAGGCCGAATTCGCCAGCGATGAAAACCCTGGAGATATCCTTGGCCGTTATTTCTGTCTGGTCCTGAAGGGTCTTCAGCCCTGAAAGGATGGCGCCCTTGGCGAGCTGAACCTGACGCACGTCTTGCTGCGTGAACAAGATGGCGTCTACGAGGCGGAAGGCAGTGGCCTTGCCGACTTTGTCCAGGCGTTGGAGCAGCCCTTCTGATAATGTACCTGACAGATTCTGCGGGCGGCCATTGTCGCCGGGGCTCATACGGCCGTTGGCATCTACAATGCCAACCCTGAGCAGTTCGGCCAAAAGGTCTATAATGCCGGAGCCGCACAGGCCCAAAGGGGGCGCTCCCTCGAGAGTTGTGAAATGCGCGTCGTTATTCAGGCTGACACTATCGATGGCCCCCGGGCAGGCAGTCATGCCACAGTGTATGTTCATTCCTTCCAGGGCTGGTCCTGCGGCGCAGGATGTTGCCGCGATAGTTGAACCGCTGGCGAGAATGATTTCGCTGTTGGTCCCGATATCTATCAATAGAAAATCACTTTCGCCCCGGTGCGCACCAAGGGCTAGAAGACCCGCGACCAGATCGCCCCCCAAATATGCGGATATGGAAGGAAGGCACATGCTTGGAACGTCTTTCAGGTGGAGGAATCCAAGCTCGCCGGCGTTGCCGCGCCATGCTTCCAGACTCACTGAGGGGTAGGGGTATTTCCCCATACCGGTCACGTCGAGGCCGCGTAGAAAATGCTGCATGACCGTATTGCCTGAAATCACGATACGGGCCAGGGAGCTTATGGGAGCACCCAGTGCCTTGAGTGACTCCATAATGCAATTCTCAATGGCTTCACGGATGGTCGTTGTCATGATTTCGGCCGCGTTTGAGGACTCTGCGGCGTGTATGCGGCTCATGACATCGTGGCCGAAAACCCGTTGCGGGTTCAGCAGGGAGGCTTTGGTCAGCTCCTCTTCTGCCTCCAGGGATATAAGCTGCACCTTAACACCCGTGGTGCCAATGTCCACGGCTGCAGCGCATTTTTCGTTTGCATGGGTGCGTTTTTCTGGGATTACGGTGAGGCTCATGGCCCCAGTGGTGTGGCCTGCCACTTCTACTTCCAATGGGGCAACGGGAAATATCCGGCAGGCCAGACGAAGCCCGGATTTGATATCATTTGCCGAAAGGTGGCGCAGTTCGTGTTCATCCGGCGGTGGCAGCGATCCCTTGATACGGACCCGGCATTTGCCGCAACCTCCACGAGCGCCACAGGCTGAAGCGATGTTTATTCCCGCCCTGACAAGGGCGTCGTGCAAAGACCCCCCGAGCTGGGCCTCGAAGCGCCGTCCCCCTGGCATAAGGGTCAAAGGAACGCTGTTCTCAGACACGTTCCTCCTCCACACCGCAGACTGTCCCGAGCTTGGCTGAAGCGTTCTTGGCTGCCTGAACCATGGCCTTAATGTTCTCGGTCAGGGTGGAGGTGGGAAGCCCGCATGCCGGAGCCAGAATGGTGGAAATTTCTACAGCCCGAGTGGACGAACGGAACGCTTTGTCCGGGTCCGCCACGCCTAATAGATGAGTGGACACGTTCCCCATGAGAGCGCGGTCCGGGAATCTTTTTTTGAGCCGTTTCAGACTGACCACGGAATCAACGGACATGGCGTCCCAGGCGATATCATCCAAGGCATCAGCCACAGGCATTATGTCGCCGCATATATGTAAAATCACAGGGGCGCCCGCATCTTTGGCAGCGGCTACCACCCGTTGCAGCATGGGCGCAGCAAACTTGCGGAAGCACGCCTCCCCCAGGATTTCACCCGAAGCACCGGGGGCGGCCAGGACAATGACGTCGGCCCCTGCGGCTACTTGCTGGCGGGCGAAATCGGCGATGTGGCCGGTGACGGCCTCAAAAGCGCTTGCGGCCAGTTCAGGCTCTCTGGCCATGGCTTTATATGCCGTGCAAGGTTCTATCAGGGAGGTCAGAAGAGACACGGGTCCGGTAAGATTGCCCAAGACAGGGACGTCCTCGCCTCGCAATAAGCCGATCGCCTCCAGGGTGGTCTCATGTCTTGGACACGCCTCGGGCGCCAGTTGTAACACTTCGGCCAGTTTATCTACCGCATAGGCTGTGACTCTGGGTTCCTTGATCATGGTGCCCAGGTCCACCGGCGCACCAAAGTCTTCGGCTTCGATGGTCATGCAGAAGGGGACACCGTAGTTGTCAATGCCACAGCGTTCCCGAAGCAGGCGCGCGTAGGCGGCCATTGCTTGTGGGTCGGTATGGATGTCGGGATAGCCCAACTCTGAATCGTGCAAAAGCTCATACAATGTGCCGGCCATCATGCCGCCGGGGATGACCACCGGAACGCGGTCCACCGCCTCCCCGGCCAAAGCGCCGAGGAGGCGTTCAAGGGAATGCATCTGATTCACAGTGTTTTTCCTTGAGTTGCTAGTAATCCGTGTCGATAACTTTGGCGAAACGTCCGTCAACGCTGGCGTCGATATCAGGCTGGTTTTTGATAAGGTCATACTTGAGCATGATTTCAGCGGTCTTTCTCAAGCCGTATTTGTAGACCACGGGCGGAATATCAAAGGTCGGCAAGGGAAGAGGCATTTGAAGTTTTTTGAGATCCAGGTGGCGACTTTTCGCGAGCATGGCTACAGTCTCATCATAATGTTCGCTCATCCAGGTGCGCGCCAGGGTAATACCTTCAACGAAACGCTTGACCGCTTCAGGATTCTCTTCAAGGTACTCAGGCTTGAACCACCAGCCGCAGGAATTCCAAATGTATTTGCTGGCTGTACAAACCCATACTTTCTTTACGGAATCCCCGTAGAAAGCCTGAATGTAAGAGCTTCCATTGATTATTTCGAGCTGGCCGGAAAGGAGCCCGGACAAGCGGTCGCTTTCGAACTTGACGTCCATTGAGGTGGCATTGATTCCGTTGGTTTCCAGGTCATAAATCAGCGCAAGCCAAGGACCTCCGGGCCGGGGGGCATTGCCCACTTTGCGGCCTTCGAAGTCGGCCAAAGTATTAACAGGCGAATCCTTAAGGGTGTAAAAGTCGAACGTGCGGTTGCCGATGCCTGAAACCATGACCAAAGGAATGCCTTTGTCGATGGCTGTGAGCGCGCCGGAAGAGGAAATGAAGCAGCCGTCGACCTCGCCCCTGTGCAGGGTGGAGATAATCACCGCAGTGCCGCCTTCAAGGGAGACTGGCTCAAGATCAAGACCTGCCTGCTTGAAAAAACCTTTTTCTATAGCCACAAGTACGTCCAGGGTGAAGTCGTAGGGCGAGTATACCAGCTTCATGTGCGGCATTTCAGCTGACGCGTCCTCTGCGTATAGAACGGGGGCGCTGCAGATGGTCAAGAGCAGGGTCAAGAGCAAAAGGCTTGAAAACATGCGTTTCATGATCAGGTCTTCCTTGTGGTTTGGGTTTCAGACAGAGATGGTCTTACCCTTGCGCCAGGGCATGAGTTTGGCTTCAGTAAAACGGACGAATCTGTCGATGCTGTAGCCGATGACGCCGAGCACGATGAGGTCCATGAACATGGTTGTCATGTTCAGGCTGGCTCTTGCCTGCTCCAGCATGTAGCCAAGCCCGTTATCCCCGGCCAATATTTCCACAAAGACCAGAATGACCAGGGAGGTTGCTGCGGCGATGCGCAAGCCTGCGTACATGGACGGCATGGCTGCGGGCAGAATTATCGTGCCCAATATGCGTCCGTCGGTTGCGCCCATGGAACGGGCTGACTTGATGTAAAGGGAGTCGACGTTCTTTACCCCCTCGATGGTTGGGATGAGTGTGTAGAAAAATGCGCCCAGCCCCACCAAAAGCACTTTGGGAAGGTCGCCAAAGCCGAACCAGACAATAAAAAAAGGCGCCAGTGCGGTTTTGGGGATGGAACGGAGAAAATTTATTACAAAATCGAAGTAGTCGTGAAGTTTGCTATACCATCCCAAAAGGATGCCCATGCTGATGCCCAAGGCGGAACCTGCCAGGAAGCCTATAAGGCAGCGGCGCATGCTGGAGATGGTTTGGCTCAAGAGTTCACCCGTACCGAGATAATGGATGAAGTCATTGATCACGTCCGAAAGCTTCGGCAGAAACAAGGGGTGTATCGTCCAGAAAGTAGTGGCAATGGCCCATAGAGCCAGGATGAGGACGGGCAGGAGCATGCCCCGTAGCAGTGTGGCAGCCTTACTTTTCTTACATCGCGGCATTAGTCCTTCTCCTTGAAAACGTTGCCCGTAAGATCAATTCTTCAGTGGGAGGCCTGTGATTCGTGCGCTGCAACCAGAAGTTTGCGGGCGTGGTGTTCGGTGCGCCTGAATTCTTCGCTCATGCGCATTTCGACGTTTCTCGGCCTTTGAATTGGGACCTCTATATCCTCGATGATCCGGCCTGGATTGCGCGATAGAAACAAAATGCGGTCGGAGAGAAAGACAGCCTCTGCTACGTCATGGGTAACAAAGATGACCGTGAGCCCCGTCTCATGCCAGATGGACAGGAGTTCCTGCTGGCAGCGCTCCTTGGTAAGTGCGTCCAGGGCGGCGAATGGTTCGTCCAGAAGCAGAATGTCCGGCTGTCCGGCCAGGGAGCGGGCCAAGGCCACACGCTGTTGCATGCCTCCTGAAAGTTCATGTGGGTAGTAGCTTTCGTACCCGTCGAGGCGGACCATGGAGAGATACGTCTGACTGATCTCGCGTCGTTCCTTTTTGGCTATTCCCTTCACCTTAAGGCCGTATTCCACATTGCCCCGGACTGTAAGCCACGGGAAAAGGCCGTATTGCTGAAAAACAATGGCGCAGCTCAACCCGGACCGGGCCATGGGTTGATCGTTCGCCAGAATTTCACCGCTGCTGCATGGTTGGAGCCCGGCAATGATCTCCAACAGTGTGGACTTGCCGCACCCGCTGGGGCCCACGATGGAAAGAAATTCTCCTTTGCCGACTTCCACACAAATTTCATCGAGAATGGCGGCAGGCCCCTGACCGTTACCGGGGAAACTTTTGCATAAATCCTTGATTTTAAGCTGCATCAATAATCTCTCTAGTCGTAAAAGCCGCAATCCAAGAGCCCTTGGGCAATGGCTTCCACATTTTCCAATGGCGTGTCCGGAGGAAAGCCACAGGCGGGCATAAGCACAAAGCCGCCTGGATGACGCTTACCTGATTCCAGACACCGTCGCGCCTCGGCTCGCACTTCTTCTGGCGTGCCATTTTGTATGATCGCGTTATTCATGTTGCCGGCCACTATATGGTTTGATCCCACAACGCCCCCTGTGTCCTCGATGTCCATCTCATGACCGATGGAAAAGATGGTTCTATCCGGGAGTGTGACGTCCTTCCAATGGACCGCGTTCAGGGTGTGATCGCCACAAAGGTGCACGGTGACCTTGGTCACACCCGCATCAGCGTAAAAATCGAAAAGCTCCTTGATATACGGCTTGCAAAAAGTCTCGAACATCTGGGGAGAGATGAGTTGGTTCGATTCCATGGGCACGCCGCTAAACAGGGTGCAGTTTTCAGCGCCATAGGTACGGATCGTTTTGATCGCCGCCCGAATAATGAAATCCGTTACCTTGCGCTGCACAGCGTGCACCGCGTCGGGGTGCCGCAGCAGCCATTTTAGAAAGGTGTCCCGGCCCACTATCCCGGCGGTGAGGGTGGTAGGGGTGCCTCCAGGTAATGACGCAGGAAAACCCTTACTTCTGGACAACTCGTTAAAGCGGGCCACCAGGGGCATCATCCCGGCAGTGGCCGGGTCCGGGTCCGGTAGATCCTCCACCTCCTCAGGGCGGGTGATCACGGGGTCAAAGGAAACAGGGGCAGGGTAGCGGTTGCCGTCAGGCCAGATTATTTCTCCGCCAAATTCCCAAGCCCCGCGTTCGGCCCAGCCGTATCCTGGCCGGGTGTTCATCCAGGGATAGACTTCCATGAGTTTCAGTCCGGCCTGGAAAGCGTTTTTGGGGTCGCGGTAGTACTGGCCGCGGTCTATGCCCGCCACGGTTGCGGAAAACGATCCGGCAAAGGGTACGTATGGCACCCGATCGGGCTTACCGCCCTTTACAAGGGCAGCCATGCGCTGGCCGGGAGTCATGCTGTCGCGCCGGGAAAGTTCGTGGCTTGGGGTGGGCTTTGTCATGATGTCCGCCTTTTGCCTATTTTTGCAGGCAAAGCCCGGAGCCAAGGAAACCCGGAAATGGGGTCCAGGTTTTCAAAGGCTCCCAGACTGTTGGCATTGGCCTCGTCCCATCCATGGGCCAGGCGCAGACAGTCCGGCCTTAGGTCGTCGGAAAGCGCCAATGTGATGTCCATATTGCCCCAAGGCGTCGTCAATTCGACTGTTTCTCCATCATTGAGACCGCGTTCGGCTGCAGCCAGGGGGTGGATGTCCAGGACAGGCTCTGGCGCCATACGCCGATATGCTTCAATCATGCGGAATTGGCTGTGTTGATAGTGGGGGAGCCTGTCTCCAGTAGAAAGCATGAAAGGAAAATCAGCATACAATTCAAGAGGCGGGCGGCAGCTTTCAGGGGTGGGAATGGCCGGTTGCCCCTGCTCCCCTACGTTGTCCGCGCGAAAATGGATTTTGCCATCAGCTGTGTTCCAAATCCCGGGCATGGATGCAGGGCGGTCGTAGGCAATGCATTTGCCAGGGGTTGCCGCAATTTCGTCGAATTCGATACCGGTCCCTGCCATGCGATCAATTAATGCCTGACGGTTGTCCTCCCAGGGGAAAAGATGACCAAGTCCCAATCGCCGGGACATTTCAAAGACCACTTTTGATATGGGCCACCCTTTGCCAGTATCGTCGGCTGGGTTGATCAAACCCAGGTAGGGCATCCCTGTCTGAACGTAGTCATGGAGCTCGAACTGTTCCAGATGGGTGGCTGCCGGGAGAATGAGATCCGCGAGTTTTGCGGTCTGCGTTGGAAAAAGGTCGAAGACAACAAGGAAATTGAGATGCGCCAGAGCGTTGCCCAATAGTGCGGGGTCGGGAAATGTGAGCATGGGGTTGGACCCGGCTATGAACATCGTCTTCACCGGGTACGGGTCGCTTTGCAGAATGGCCTGGGGCAGGCGCATAGCCTGTCCTTCACCCTTGGATGCGTAAAACAGAGGAAATTCATCTGCGCCAATGGGGGGCAGTCGTTCGGGATACCGGTCCTTGCCAGGAAGGGGTTTTAGCTTGCCCCAGCGCTTGGGCGGACGGGCTTGAGGATCGAGAAGTGCCTGAAGGCAGGCGATAGTGCGGATTGACTGCACGCCACCAGGTGACAATTCCAGACCCAGGCCTGTCTGAATCCATACGGGGGGGTGCTCAAGGAGCAGCTTGGCCGCATGGAGGAAATCCTCTGTTGCAATATTTGTCGGAGTCAGAAGATCCGCCAGGCTGGTTGTCGCCAAGAAGGCGGCCAGCTCCTCCCACCCTTCGGATTCTTCAGGGGCGGGTGCAAGCCCGGCTTTTTCCGAAAAATATTTTATGAATGCCAGAGCCAGGAGGCCGTCTGTCCCAGGCGTAATGCGAAGGTGGGCGTCGCAAAGCCGCGTGGTTCGCGTTTCGGACGGGTCCACGGCTATCATTGCCACGCCACGTTTACGGGCCGCTTTGATGCGTTCAAAGGTTTTGGCCATGGAGTTGGCCGGGTTCACACCCCAGAAAAGGATGCTTTGCAGACGGTCCCAATTTGGGGCAGGGATGCCGCCGTATGTCAGGCCGTGGCCCAGGGCAAGGGAATTGTGGCAGATGCTTCCCACAGAAAGGGCGTTGGGCGTTCCGAAACCGTATGCCAGATGCCGTAAAAAGGCGGTGACTTCCTGGTGCTTTAGCGATTCTCCCTTGAGCAGACAAACGCTCTGCGGGCCGTAAGCTTGCCTGGAGTCAACCCACTTCTCACAGATCAGGTCGAGGGCGTCGTCCCAAGAAATGGGCTTATGGCCGGATTTGGATTTCAGGAGCGGTGTCGACAGGCGGGCAGGGGAGTCCTGAACATTGCTGAACTGCTTTCCGCGAAAACAGATAAAACCTTTGCTTACTGGATGTTCCGGGTTTCCTGCGATGGTAAGTCCGTCGGCATTTCGGGAAACTAGCAGGCCGCACCCTTCTTTGCAGATACGGCATATACCGGGCAGCGAGGTGGCCATGCAAAAACTCCAGGGGCAGTTGAAATGTTTTCGGCTATATTCAATCAACATTGTTAATAGTTTGACTGTGGAAAAAACAAATAGCAATTCGTGATTACAACTGTGTGTTTGGAGTATTTTTGCAAATAGTTTAATTAAGTATGTTAATATCTTGGGTGAGCAATGTCCTAGTGTTTCAGGAGGAAAGGGGCTTTATTGGAAAGATTTACATGGCTGGAAAATGTTCTCCGTCATGCGTGGTGATGCATGGGGTCACTGGTTATTGCAGACTGTTTTGGGGGTACGGATAGTGTGTGGGATGCGCCCTGGATTCAGGCCTTTAGGAATAGGCAATGAGTATTAAGCGTTTCTGCAGCGCAAAGAGGAAACCAGGAGAGTGCGCGAGGATTAATGAGGATTTCAGACATGTGCGCGATGCCCTAAAAGCGATGGTCGCCGATCTGCCCGGCTTGTTCTCATCTCTGTGACGAACATGTTTCTGGCGCATGCCTAGCCCGAGATTTGCTTGTGCTTGTTTTGCTGTGTTTTTGTAGGCTCTGAGCAGTTTTATCACTTTTTAGATTTGTCGAGCAGGGCTGTGTTTTTACAGTTGCCATCAAAAAAAATATTGGAAAGTAGCAATGTTCTATCCCAGGGCTCATAAGGTAGGAACGCTGGCACTGTGTCCATTACTTACAGCAGTCGGAAGCTCATTTTTTATATCGAAGAAAAAGAAACGCCTTATTATGAATGTAGCTCTATTGGGTAAGTATGCGTATCTATGATGTGAGATATGTCTATATTCTTACTGGTTTTGATATTTTCTTGTAAAGAATAGAAAAAAAATTGATTATGGGGTTTTGTTATATTGTTCCAGTTATGTTGATGTTTATCTTTTCCATAGTAAGGAACAAAAGCGATATAATTCTTGCTGCTGTTTGAAAATTCATCAAATAAAAAGGATAATTGTCTTATCCTCTTTTTGAAATAATTCCTAATCCCGTTCGACGTCCCTTGCTTAAATCCACCAATATACATTTTATATGGAGCATCGGACGTTAAAAGTTTCTGAAAATCTTTAAATACTTCCTTTTCACTAGAATTTGACTCTAGCTCGCAACTGAAAATGGTACCGATTTTTAATTTTTTGTTGTTCTTTGAATCTACGAGGATGGGGAATGCTGTTTCACTTTGTTCATCTTTGGTAAGCAAGATAGAATGTGATAAACAAAGATCGTACAAGTATTCGTTGTCAATTGTGCTAAAGTCGCCTTTACATGAGTATTCTCTGATGTACTCTTTTTCAGGCTTGTAGGCATCTTTACATTCTAGTCTTTGGTATTTTATTTTTTTATCATTGTCTGAACTGCTACAATTGGTTGTTATGATACGATTACAACTAAAAGTGTAGCTATTTGTGTCAAGAGTTGAATCCTTTTGCATTTTGTTAGAAAGCTCTTGAGAAAACTTAAATAAAAATCTCTCTCCATCGCTTTGTCCAGAATTCTCTCTACCCTCTCCGGCAATGTCGATGGACTCATGTATAGTGTCCATCAAGGCTTTTGAAAACGCTGTTTTAATATTGATTTTGCCAAAAGTTTCAATAATTTTATTACGTGTTTCATTCGACATTTGAGCTGTCCTTTAACGCCTTAATAAAGAATGATTTTTTATAATGGAATAGTAGTGATTTCAGCTATAGGCGATTAACTTAGGAACGCCTTTTAACAATGAGAAGGCTGAAAATCAATCGCTAATTAGTTAATAACACAAATGATTGCTGAGCAATAGTCCAAGTGTAATCGCACCCTGCTGTGGTGGCGGTTAAAATGAAGTATTTAGCTTTTTTAGATGGTTGCGGGGTGATAATTGCCTGTATACAGTCTGTTGCAGGGGGGCATCTCTATAAAAACGCGTTTGTTTGTAAAGTGATCTACGCAGTCAAATTGATTCGTGAATATCGGTCCAAGAACCCTCATTCTTTTGCGTGTGGAGCATTTGGAACATGCACGCGCATGAACCTGATGAGGCCGTATGACAGCATCGCGGCCAGGAGCGGGCCCGTTGCAATATACAAAAAGAGGTTGCTCGTAGGCACGCCAATGTTCAGCAGCCCTCCGGCAAGCAAGGGGCCCAGCACATATCCTGCATCCATGGTGAACAACATCAGGTTGGAGTTGAATCCGCGAAGGTGTGGCGGAGAAAGAACGAACATGGATGCATTGAGTTGCGGCATGGCGAAACCGATGCACAGACCGTAAACACCTGCCAGCGTATATATTGATAGTGCTGCTGTTGCCTCGCTGAAGAGTATGAATACCACCCCCATAAGTAGCAGCGTTACCGTGAGCATGGCCGCGCGGTTTACCTTATCCAAAAGGGCGCTGCAGAACACCCGCACCCCTATGGTGACGGCGGTGGAGATGCTGAAAAACAGCCCGGCGTTGGCGATGTTGAGCTCCAGCAATCTGTCTTTCATGAAGAAGAACACCACTGTGGTGGCGGTGAATACCAGTCCGCTGGCGACCAGCAATGAAGCGATTCCAGGCGTTTTGAGGTTTGTCCGGATATCAGCAAGGAGAGGGCGTTGGTTTACGGCCCTGCCGTCTTTGGATCGAATGCGCCTGTGTTTGTTCAGATAGGGCAGGGCCATGAGTGGCAACAGCAACAAAGGAGAGAACAGCGCATAGACATGCGGCTCGCTGCCTACCAGTGACACCAGCCGTTCGGCGATGGGAGGCAGTACCGCATAGGGCAGCAGTGAGGCGATGGTAAAGAATCCGAATGCCTGGCCGCTTCGTTGCGGGGGGATGATCTCGACCAAAATAGTTACCAGGGCGGAGATAAGCAGGACGAATCCCAATCCATGGAAAATGCGGACAAGGGCAAGGGACCAGATGGAGTGCGCCAGGGAATAGGAGCACAGGGCTGCTATCAAAAGTACCAGAGCGCCCCCTACCACCCAAAGACTGTTGCGCGATGTCAGAAACAGGCTGGCTACCGGGCGAATTATCAGGGCTGTGCATGGCTCCAGTGACAGTAAAATTCCCCGCCACAGTGGTGGAATGTGCTGGGTTTCGAGATAGGCATTAAGCCCGTAAAATAGGGATATGTTGCAGAATGCAAGAAAAGCCACGCCCATGAGCACGCAGAATTCGGGTTGCAACAGAGAATTGTCATTTCGAGGGAAAAGTCGCATATTGCCTTTCCGGCTGGAGGTGATCGATCATTGGAACGCTGATGCGCGATTATTGAAGGGCGGCTTTTTTTATGGAGGGGTAAAGAACTGGCTTGCGCAAGCTGCCTATTTTGTCGCCAAGGAATATCATGACTAATTCCCAATCGAGCGTACGTATCAACCTCCCCGCCAAGGAAGCCTGGGTCGGGCTTGTACAGGCTGCGGCCGAACAAGGCGGCAGGGTGTTCGGGTTGGATTCTTCAAAGACGCAACGACTTGTCCATGGGGCGGAGGAATTACTTCTTTTTCTCACCACAGCCGGAGCGGATGCTGTGGAAATGTCCATTCGTCCTTCCGCGACGAGCGTTTTGCTGGAATATTCCTTCACCCTTTCAGACATGGATTTCTCTGCCATGAACATTGTTTCCTCTGCAAGCGAATACGTAGAGGATGATTGGGGGGCCATGTCCCTGTTGCTGGCAACCCGTATGACGGACGGATTCAAGTTGAAGCTGTCCAACCGGCGCATGAGCATTGTCTTGTGGATGGACAAAGCCTATCCGGAACCCAAAATGTTGGAAGTGAGTCAGGTTCGGGTGCAAGGCGGTCTGAGCTTCTCGAACATGACAGATGCTGACGCGTTGTATGAGGCCTGTAGCGCCATTGTGTCGCTTTACCCCCCGCATCACGTTCCCCACTGGTGCAGTAGCCCGGGCAAGATGGCGGACATGATTGTGGATGGAGAGCTTTCCGCTCTTGGCGCACGCGATGGGAGCGGACGTCTGTGCGGCGTTATTTTTTGGCACAACCGCTCTGAACAGAGCATCACTTTTTATGGCCCCTACGATTTTTCCGAGGATCAATCAGTGCGCAGTGAACTTGTCCTGCATTTCTTACGCGCACTGGGGCGCTCCGGAACCAAAACCGTGTTCAGCAGCATCGCCCCGGAACCTCTGGCCGAGTATGGATTCGAGTTGCTGGCGGAAGTCCCTTATATCCTGGAAAACGTTGACACCCCTGTCCACTTCGCCGCTTGGGAAAGGCAGCTGGGTGAAGACTTCGGGGCTTCCATCTGGGCGCACCCTTACTATGCAGATTTTCTCCGTAACAAGTACGAGGAGCTTGAGCTTATACGTGACCTGCGCGAATTCAGCGAGCTTGGAGAGGCGGTTGGAAAAAGTTCTGTTTTCGGCGTGCGGCTGGAACCGCGACTGAGCGAAGTGTTTCTGCATCCCGAGTTCAATGGCAGCGATCTGGGTGAGAATCTTGAAAGGCATGTAAAGAATCTTTCGCAGGCGGGATACAAGAACATTTTTCTCGAGATCGACCTCGGCACTGGGTGGCACGCCGCCCTTGGAGGGTGTCTGGAACGTTGTGGTTTTCAACCTGAACTGCTGCTGCCCAACGGCGGACAGTCCGACATACTGATCTTTCGCAATGTCCAGTCCTGATTTTGAAAATCTCGTCCCCTCGCACATAAGGCTTTTCACCCCTTACAAGCCCAGCCCGCCGGACGCCGAGCTGATGCGGCTTTACGGTCTTAGCAGGCTGCACCGGCTCAACAACAATGAGAACATGCTGGGCCCGTCGCCCGCCGTGCGCAATTTTCTGGAGCAGGTCGATGCCGGTTTGGCGCCTGTCTACCCCCATGGCGATAGTCAGGACCTTCGTGACGCGCTGAGCGCTACTCTGGGGCCGGACCGTGAACAGTTTCTGGTCGGCAATGGCTCCTGTGAACTGATATCCAGTGTCGTCAAGGCCTTTTGCGAGCAGGGCGACAATATCGTGACTGCGGACAAGACCTTTGCAGTCTATGAGTGGGTGGCGGAGTTTTCCGGCGTAGAGGCCAGACTGATCCCTCTTGATACTGACCGGGGATTTGATCCGGACGCCATGTTGGCCGCTGTGGACGAACGGACTAAAATCATCTTTGTATGCAATCCCAACAACCCCACCGGGACCTATTGGAACGAGGCCAAAATGCGCCGGTTTCTGGACGCGGCAGGCAGCAACCGCATTGTGGTGGCTGACGAGGCCTATTTCGAATACGTGGAGCAGGACGACTATCCGGACTGCATCCGATTGTTGGAAGATTACCCCAATCTCGTGGTTTTTCGAACCTTTTCAAAAATGTACGCCCTCGCAGCCCTCCGCGTGGGGTATCTCTGCGCCAGACAAGAAGTTACGGACATTATCCGCCGCACACATGTGGCCTACTCCGTGAACACGCTTGCCCAGATGGCCGCCCGGGCCGCATTGCTGGACCAATCCTCGTTTATTGAAGACACACGGGCCATGGTGCGTAGTGGTCGCAAGATGATCAGCGACGTGTGCGACTCGCTGGGCTTTGCGTTCTTAATGGGGGAGGGCAACTACGTCATGATCAAAACGCCCGTTTCAGACACCCTGTTGCAACGAAAACTGCTGCGAAAAGGCTTCCTTATCCGCACGATGACCGGTTTTCGTTTTCCCAACTGGATTCGTGTCAGCCTGGTGCGGGAGCCTGTCATGGATGCGTTCTGCACGGTCTTTAAAAACTTGTTTTGAGAGCGCTAAGGGCATGATCCTCCATCGTATCAGACACGGGGGGCGCTGCCCTGCGGGGTTGTGAACCGGGAGAGAATATATACTTAACGTTGGCAATCAGGTGGGCATAAAAATAGCGCTTTGCAACAGCAACTTGCATGCAGCTGCACAAACGACTGTTTACTGCCTGCCAGCGCTTCCACCAAGGAGAGGTCATGGGAACTGATTTTCCAAGCGCTGCATCCAGAGCCGCATCACTGAAGCGGCTGGCTGAAGACAAATATATTGTGGAGCCGGATCAAGAGTACACCATCGAGGCCTTCAGGCCAGAGGATGCGCTGCCGGTGGTACGGTGTATCTACGATGTCTACGGGGGCGATCACGCTTTTGATTATGTCTACGACCCCGAGGCCGTGGCGCGGCAATTCACTTCTGGGGAGCAATTCACGGCAGTGGCCCGCACCCCAAAGGGAGATGTGCTGGGCATGATCAGCCTGTACCACTGCCCACCGTGGCCCGGGACATTTGAAGGGGGGCAGTTGATGATTATGCAAAACTGCCGCGACGCCACCATGGGCCTGAAATTGTGCAAGTACGCGGCAACCATCCTGGCCTCCACCGCCAACGCAGACGCTGTTTACGTCGAGGCAGTCTGCACGCATGTTTTCACCCAGTACGCCTGCCGCAAAAACAAGTATATTGAATGCGGGCTGGAAGTGGACGCCATGCCGGCCGGCGCCTTTTCTTCTGGTGATGCTCAGGTTGCGGAAAGGACGAGCATGCTCCTCTATTTTCTGGTGCGGAACGACCGCCCGCATAATGTGTACCTGCCTGAGTCGGCCAAGAACCTGGCCCAAGGGGTCTATGA
The DNA here is from genome assembly GCF_055388615.1 of Desulfovibrio biadhensis. Taxonomy (NCBI): domain Bacteria; kingdom Pseudomonadati; phylum Thermodesulfobacteriota; class Desulfovibrionia; order Desulfovibrionales; family Desulfovibrionaceae; genus Desulfovibrio; species Desulfovibrio biadhensis. The sequence goes on along the minus strand of NZ_AP042477.1, from coordinate 374,027 downwards.
CCGCCTGCAATTGGAGCGAACTCTGCAAGAGGGCGCTTCTGACCAGCGGGCCGAGGCGTCTGCGCTTACCACGATTGCACTCCCGGACGTGGGGCTCATGCGTTTGCAGGTGGAGAAGGCAGGGAACGATCTGGCCCCCCTTGCAGCCCAAGCCGAACAAAAGCTGGATTCCGGCGCCGTGCAAATCATACTCAATCTGGCCGACCCGGCGACGCCGGCAGCCGCGTCGGAACTCCGCGCCAGAGGCTACTTTTTGGGAGGTCTCATGCCGCTCTGGTTCGGCACGGACGGCCTGCTTTTACAGCGTCTGAAAACGCCCCCTGATTTCGATGCGCCCAAGATCGGCTCCGCTGCAGGCAAGGATATACTGCGCCAGGTCCGCGAAGACATGGAGCGCCTGCCTGCGCCATCCTTTGCTTGGGGGGAAATGCCCTAGCGTATATTGGATGAAGACCGCTCCCAGTAAGGGCGGTCTTTTTTTCTTCATTGCCACCGAAAAAAGGGGTTGTCCTGAATATTGGGCAACCCTTTGTAATTTTTGGGAAGATGGAATCGTGTCGACGGCCTCTTGCATGTCGTGTGAGAATTAAAGTGTGTAGCGTTCGAAATGCTTCAGTTTTATTTGGAGCAAACAGATAAGCAGTGTGGTTGGCTAGGTATTAGCGGTTTTTGGATGATGGTGTGGTTTGCTATTTCAAAGATGAGGGCCATCGTTAACGGTTATTTACTGCAACCTATTTAACCAACTCACGCTGACCATTACTTAATACATGCTATGTTTTTCCCCTGATTGTCTAAAAACGCCGCTTAGTAGTCCAAAAAAGTTGGCTCCACTTCACTTTAGACTAAGTCACAAACTGGAGATTGTGTAAGGATGTAGGAGAGCTTCTCCTCAAGTTCTTCCAGAGTCTCTGGCTGGCATGGCAGACACGGGTCTTGCAACCAGTCGATCACCCGATAAATAACAAAGGCGCTTGCTCGCCCAAGTTTGTGTATTGGGATATCTTGGACTAATTTTTCTACGTCTATGCTACCGTGTGCTATTGCAGAACGAGCCGAATACCCCTTTGTGAAAAGGGCATACAACTCATGAAAATCTTTCTCCTTTTCTGCTGCTAGAGCCGCAGCCCTAAGGGCATACGTCTTAACAATGTCTTTCGTGTCACGCTTTGTAGGCAATAACACCGTCTCAGTTGCGATCACGTAGTTTAAGATACTGTATTCTGGGCTGATATCGTGAACAGCCTCACCAAATTTGTTAAGGCTATGAATCAGTTTCAGCGACAACTTGTCTAATTTGTCGAGATTAGATCTTGCCCTGAGCAGGCAGGCAACTTGATCGAAAAGAAACCGAACTTTAGTATCATGGATTACTTCGTTGAAGTGCTTTGGAGCGTATATGCTGTTCCACTTTATGGCAATTTCGTAACTGTACTTTCCATTGGTTTGTGTCAGCATTGGCGTTTTCACACGGCTTGGGGGAGTGCCTACTTCAAATGCCTGAGAGAACTCTGCCCCAAAGGCAAGCTTGATAATCGCAATGGCGGTCTCAACGTTCTTCAGTGCAATCTCCCGTGAAATTTTGTCTGAACAAGGGGCAACAACTGATGCGGCAACCCATTCAGCTTTTTCAAACTCCTCTAAATGATCTTCTTCTAACATATTAATTTGCTGAAAAGCTTCGTCGTGGGAGCTTGAGACACTGGAGTTCCCCTTTTTTTTAAGCCTTTTCCATTTCAGAAGAACATCCTGGACATTTTGCTCGACCGAAGAATCCCTTTTTTCCTTGTACTCATCCAAAAATTGCGAGGCAGGTTTAAACTCAACAGGGCCGATTTTGATAGATTCATTGCCATTTGGGATGTACAACCTGCAAGGGAAAAAGTGCGTTTTCGCAACCATGTTATCAAATGCTTTTTGAAATACCCTATGCAGCATTCGAGAGAGGTTTTTTTCATTGATTTCCAATTCTCCGCTAAGAAGATGCTGTGAGAACTCTTTTTTAAACGGAACGATGAGTGGATCAATATCTATCATCAGATGCTTGTACTTCAAATTCCTATATCCCTTAATTATATCGCAGAGGGCGAAATGAGCTTCACGCCCACACACAAGCTTCCCTTTCCCCTTTGGATGAGGAACATCAGAAAGGACATCCCAAATATCCAACTTTTTCCACGCATCTCTGGATTCTTGTATGGCATCATGAATTCGTACGATTTCGTTAGCCGCAAATTTCGCTTTTTCCACCAAATCTTCCATTCGTTCTCCATTTGCAAACTACTCGTGCTAGCGACTCATTCGCCACGACCAAAAGACTAGTATATATACTATTGGCCTATAGCACTGGATAAAGTACAAGAACACCATACCTATTTTAACCACTCCAAGCTAGACCTAGCACCACCCTATATCCACTAAAACACAGTTCACACAAGCCTTTAATCATTTGTCTCGAACACTTTGGTAAGTAGTCGATTGACAAGCCGTTCACCACCAAAAGAAAAAGGCGCGATCAGCTAATCAATCTCTACGGTCCAGTTCTATGGGGGCAGGTCAATTTTTCTTCGAAAATTTTAGTGGTGAAGCTGGGAGGAATTGAACCAGCGGCCTCTTGCATGTCGTGCTTGGCGAGCACCCAAGATGCGTTGATTCTATAAAATTTTTGTGTTCGCGAGGACACTTATCGGAATCTTGCGGAATTCAGGTATACCGCCGGTCCATCGGTGACCCAAAGCTCATCGATACTTTTTGGAATGTCTCTGAGAAACGTTGATCCGTTCCTAACTGGTACGGACAATAGAGAGGCAAAGAAACCTGCAACAGAGGCACTGGGGCAGGTTGATTCCCCGTCCTTTCAAATGGAAATGGGAAGACTGGGCGAAGTACGTTGGGGGCAGAAGGGCTAGATGGTCAGCTATCACTGCCTCATGGTCCGAAAGTCTGGGTAGGGCAGAATCAGATACGCAGAAGCCCGGCTCCTGATGGAGCCGGGCTTCTTTATTTCTGTGTGCGAAGAAAGCTCTATTTGATGAAGAGCATTTCCTGGTAGCTAGGCAGAGCCCACAGGTCGTCGGCGACGATCTTTTCCAGAGCGTCGGCGTACTTGCGAACTTCCAGCATGGCGGGCAGAGTGGTGTCCTTCTTGTAGAGCGCTTCTTCCTGCACGCTGGCGAAGTCTTCCTTCTCCATGACCTTCTCCAGAGCGCCCACGGCTTCCTGCAGGCTGCGCAGCGTGGCAGTCACTTCTTCCAGGATAGCGGTGGTGGGCTCGATGCCGGCGGTCTTCATATCGGCGCAGACCTTGGCGAGCTCGCCCTGGTAACGGATGGCGGAGGGCAGGATGGTGGTCTTGGCCACGTCAATTGCCATCAAGGACTCGGTCAGAATGTGCTGGTTGTACTGCTCGAAGTAGATCTCCTCGCGGGATTCCAGCTCTTCCTTGCTCAGAACAGCGTACTTCTCGAACACGGACACAACTTCGGGAGAGCTCAGCACGGGCAGTGCGTCGGGAGTGGTCTTCAGGTTGGGCAGGCCGCGCTTGGCCGCCTCGGCGTGCCACTCGTCGGAATAGCCGTCGCCGTTGAAGATGACCTGACCGTGCTCCTTGATGATGGCCTGGATGACGGTCTGGCAAGCTTCGTTCAGCTTGCTGGCGTCACCCTTGGTGATCTTTTCGATCTCATCGGAAACGTAGTCCAGGGACTCGGCGATGATAGTGTTCAGGGCTACCTGAGCACCGGCGATGGACTGGTTGGAGCCAACAGCGCGGAACTCGAAGCGGTTGCCGGTGAAAGCGAAGGGGCTGGTACGGTTACGGTCGCCAGCGTCCATGGGCAGCGGAGGCAGGGTGTCTACGCCCACTTCCAGGCAATCCTTGCACTTCACGCCCTTGATATCGCCTGCCTTGATCTGTTCGAAGATGTCGGCCAGCTGTTCGCCCAGGAAGATGGAGATGATGGCCGGCGGGGCCTCGTTGGCGCCCAGACGGTGGTCGTTGCCAGCGGTGGCGACAACGGCGCGCAGCAGCTTGCTGTACTTCTCAACCGCGCGGACGGTGGCAGCCACGATGGTCAGGAACTGCATATTTTCGTGCGGGGTGTCACCGGGGTTGTACAGAGATCCCTGGGTGGCGGTGGAGATGGAGTAGTTCAGGTGCTTACCGGAACCGTTGATGCCGGCGAAGGGCTTTTCGTGCAGCAGGCAGGCCATGCCGTGGCGTTTGGCAACGGACCTCAGGGTGGTCATCAGCATCTGGTTGTGGTCGGTGGCCAGGTTGGACTGCTCGAAAATGGGAGCGATTTCGAACTGGCCGGGAGCCACTTCGTTGTGGCGGGTCTTGACCGGAACGCCCAGCTTGTACAGCTCGTTCTCAACTTCCATCATGAAGGACAGCACGCGGCGGGGAATAGCGCCGAAGTAATGGTCGTCCAGCTCCTGGCCCTTGGCTGGCTTGGCGCCAAAAAGGGTGCGACCGCAAACCATCAGGTCGGGGCGGGCAAAGTAGAAGTTGCGATCCACCAGGAAGTATTCCTGCTCGGGGCCAGCGTTGGAAATAACCATCTCGCCGTCGTCGGTGCCGAAGATGTCCAGCAGGCGGCGTGCGGACTTGTTCAGAGCCTGGTTGGCGCGAAGCAGCGGGGTCTTCTTATCCAGAGCGTGTCCCTTCCAGGAAACGAACGCGGTGGGGATGCACAGGAAGGTGCCGTTGGGATTTTCAAGAATGTAAGCCGGGTTGGTGACGTCCCAAGCGGTGTAACCGCGGGCTTCGAAGGTGGCGCGCAGGCCGCCCGAGGGGAAGCTTGATGCGTCAGGTTCGCCCTGGATCAGAAGCTTGCCTTCAAATTCGGCAATGGCGCCGCCCTCTCCGTCAGGAGCCAGGAAACCGTCGTGCTTCTCGGCGGTCAGACCGGTCAGGGGGTAAAATACGTGGGTGTAGTGGGTGGCGCCCTTGGACAGGGCCCATTCCTTCATGGCCGCAGCCACGGGACCAGCTATGGAAGGGTCGAGCTTTTCGCCGTTTTTCTTGGTCTTCATCAAGGACTTGTAGATGTCCTTGGGCAGCATCGCCTTCATTACCTTGTCGCTGAATACGTTGGAGCCGAAAATCTCCGTGGGGCTGGTCTTGGAGAAATCCAAGGCGGCTACTTCGGGGGTGTAGTTGGTAATTGCCTGAATGGCGCTACGGCGCACCTGGTATCCACTCATAAATCTGTCTCCTTAATAAGTAATGTATTACCCTACACATCCGGGCAAAATTCGTTTTTCATTAGACCGCTTTTTATAGCACATGTTAGGCCAAATTAAATTTACGCAGTAAAATCGGCTGATAGTTACGTTGGGCTAAAAAAATTTTTTAATTAATTTTTACAAATTTGCCATACAAGCGCCCCAAAAACAGAAGGAACTTTACATTTTTAGAAAAAAGGGTGCCTGCCGCCTGCCGCCGCGCCAAGATCAGTGACGACGGCATCAATTACGACATCCGTCACCTCTTTTGCTCCAGCATGCTGTCACAGAGGGCGTCGCCGAACGCTGTATCCCGCCTCATGGGGCATGCCAGCACGAAGATGACCTTGGACCGATATGGCCATGTCATGCCGGGTGACGAGGACAGAGCTATCGAGCTGCTGCCGGTGATTGAGTAGGAAGGAGAAGATTGTTGCGAGGTTCAGGGACGTCAGAAATGGCGTCCCTTTTCTTGGGTCACCTGGCTATCATTTTTTCCTTAACAGCCCTATGCTATTCTGAAAGACGACAAACCCATCATGAGGATTGACCACAAGCAATATCGTGTCGTAAATAATCCCATACCTCTTTACACATACAGCAACCATGCTCGACCTTTCGTTATGCCAAGAAAAAAACCAACTCTTCCCGAAGCTGAATCCATTATAGGCCAACACCCCGAAGGTGAATCATTCGGAGCTGATACCACTTATGATGATGGCCATACCGACTCTAAGGTGCCACACAGAGCCCTCACGCTGCCGGAAGAATGTGTTGAACAAACAGTAGCCCAATTACGTGGCGCATTAATCAACCACCATGCTGACGAGGGTAAAATTGCTAGAATAAAAAGTCAGTTGGAGCGCTTGGGTTTTGATCATTCAAAACTCCAAACATGCCCAATTCCAAGAGCCGACAAAACACGGAAAGGCAATTTAGCTGAGATATTTTTAGCTGAGTATGTTTCAACTACAGCGGAGGCAGACCTGCCAGTTTTTCGCCTTCGATACAATCCCAACACTGAGCAATCCATGAAGGGCGATGATGTACTTGTTTTTGACTTTAACCAAGAGCCTGTAAGAGTTTTCATTGGGGAGGCAAAATATCGAGGAGCTTCATCAAAAGAGGCTGTCAAAGATATGGTAAAAGCACTCTTCTCATCTCATCGAATAGGAGTTCCTGCCTCACTACAGTTTGTGGCTGATCGCTTATTTGAAACTGGACAATCAGAACTCGGCCAACGCGTAGAAGATTGCGCAGCAAGCATTGCCAACGGAAATCATGACCTAAGATATGTGGGGCTACTCATGAGTACTGGCAGATGTAAAAAACATGTGGACGAGCACACCGAGGCGTCGGCTCCTAATCTTGTTGTTTTGTCCTTTACCGCAGACAATCTCACAGAATTCTATCAGTCTTGTTACGAACACATTGAGGAGGAAGCCTTTGGCACTCCCAACTGATGTAGCCAAGAGCATCCTTGGCGCTCATGACACAGACAGGCTTCGTCACCTCTTCGCTCAAGCAAATGCCAGCTCTGTTTTATATGAGGTAAAAGAAGAACAAGAGAATTTTCCACACTTCGATCCGTATTTAATCGAAAAAGTTACTTCTTCCGCCTACGCTATTCTTGCTGCTGGGGCCAGCCTGCACGAAGCAGAGCCAAGCCTAGAATCCTCAGCCGCTTTAGAGAAGGCGGCGACACTATTACTAAATACCCACTTCACACATGCTCAAGATGATATTGCCAGCTCAAATCATGTGCTGGTTGCTGCGATGGCGTTTTACGCCTGTGGGCAGTATTCACGATCGTTTGTTGCCATTAAGCCTGTTCATTTGACTTCTCGAATCGCGGCAATGATATCGTTATTTCTTCGTAGGCGCAGAAAGAGCTTGATTGGAGTATTAAACGATGTGCTCCTCGCGGACATGGAGCCGCCATCCTGCGTTTCGCTGGTATGCGAACCAGCTATCGAAATTTCCGTTGCCCAAGCCCTATGTCACATTCTTGAGTTTCAGGCTTCTGGAAACAACATCCACATTGAATTAGCACTTGTCTCAATTGACGCGGGAATGGAAATCGCGTCTGAATGTATGTCCCCAGCCCTCTGGTGGGTCACAAGGCTATTGAAACTCATGATCAGAGGTTTCAAGGATTCTTCATTATGGGATTGTCTTCCACCATTTTTTCCAGATGCTCCCCATTTGTTAAAGAAATATATTCAGCTTTCAGCATTCGCCTCAAATCCCGTTATCGAACTGTGGGCCTCCCAAAAGGAATCTATTCCAATCGCTTTAGATACTGAAAGGCCAGGCGTTGTAGTCAACATGCGTACAAGCGCTGGAAAAACACGTGTTGCCGAATTGGCTATACTTCAAACCCTCACTTCCGATCCCTCAGCGAAAATCCTTTATATTGCCCCCTACCGATCTTTGGCCCTGGAGATAGAACAGTCATTATGCCAGATATTCGACTGGCTTGGCTTTCAAGCGTCCCACTTATATGGCGGCTTTAGGTTTAGCGCGGTTGATAGGCTCCTCGCCGACGAGGCGACCATTACCATTGCGACTCCTGAAAAGACGAGAGCCATAGTTCGCTCATCTCCAGAAATGCTATCGGGGTACAAACTTATTGTTGTCGACGAAGGGCACTTGATAGGAGCTGATGAACGCCTGATTAGAAACGAGTTGTTTCTTGATCACTTACGTGTGGTGTGTGCCGCGTCGGGTGGCAGGTTAATCTTGTTGTCTGCCGTATTGCCGAACCCTGCTGAGTTGGCTCATTGGATAGGCGGAGCACCGGAGAATGTCGCGAAGTCAAATTGGAAGCCATCGGTCGAGCGATTTGGTCTCCTCCGCTGGAATGGAAGCCGTGTTCGGATAGACTGGAAAGGCGAATTCGAATCATTCAATCCTAGATTTATTGAATCAGGACCACTTGGTTGGGGGAGAAGAAGAAATCCTTTCCCCAATAGCAAAAATGAAGCTATAGCCGCGACTGCCGTTCGCCTCACATCTATTGGTCCTGTAATGATTTTTTGTGGCCAAGCGAGAAGCGTGCCAGGAATGGCTAAGTGTGTACTCATGGCTTTAGGCCAAAATCCAGATGAACATCAATGGCCTGAACACTTATGGAACACATTCGCAGCGTCGTGCAGAGAAGAGCTAGGCGAAGATGACATCATTTTCGATGCCGCCAAGGCGGGCGTTATATGTCACAGTAATAAATTACCCTCTCAAGTCCGTATGGCGACTGAAAGACTTATGAGGTCAAAAGCTCCGAAAATTATTATCGCGACATCCACACTTGCCCAAGGGGTCAACATTGGTATTTCCAGTGTTATCATAGCGTCTCCATACATTGGAGAAGAAGCACCTATTACTCACCGAGATTTTTGGAATATTTGCGGGCGGGCGGGACGAGCGTTTGTGGATGGGGAAGGAAAAATCCTTTATGCAATTGATGAAACAAAAAAATCGTGGCAAGTCCGCAAGGCAAATGAGTTAGCGGAGGGATACTTCAACATAAAAAACACAGACCCTGTCCGCTCTGGTTTACTACACTGTGTCACGATCATGAAGAATTACGCCGCGTCGGTGGGCGTCGATTTTGAGACACTTGTGGGACTTGTGGCTGAAAATGATTTTTCCGCGATGGGAGAGCAAGCGGGAACTTATAGCTATATATTCTCGATGATGGATGACGCTTTGCTCGCATTGGTTGAAGACCCGTGCATCCAATTCGATACTGAGAATCCCCTTACAATAATAGACCATGTCTTCCGAGCGTCGCTCGCTTCGATTCAAGCACGGAACGCTGTGGACGGTATATCAGATGATGACCTGATCAGTTTTCTTCAAAGCAGAGTCACCTATCTTCTTTCCGATTGTCCTGATCCTAACAAAAGGCAAGCGTATGTGTCCTCGGGATTACCCTATCTATGCGTTAAAAATCTTCACCGCGATCTGGAGGATTGGAAAAACGCGATAGACGAATCATCAACAGAAGAATTGCCAATTGATCGCTTCCTGTGGCTTTTGGAGTGGATCGAAGAATGGGCACGAGGCAATGGGGTTGGAGTTGTAAAAGATTGGCCGGAGAAAGAAGTGCTTAATGATGTCAGGGCAGGATGGTTGGGGGGCGTGCCGACATCAGAACTGGCCGAAACGGTTGGTAACGCTTTGTATATTTGCAAAGACATCTATGGATTTCAACTGCCTTGGCTTATTCATGCGGGCTCCCAGCTCTTCAGCAAGAATGGTGAAGAATGCTATTCGGAGATTCTTGGCATCGTAGCAACCCTCGTTGAACTTGGACTGCCCAGCATGACCGCAGTTAATATATTTCTCGCAGGAGTCCGATCCAGAGTGGCAGCATGCGAGCTTGCTGCTTTAGATGAAGAATGGAAAGACACCCCAGGGAAAATACGAAAGCAACTTTGCTCGCCAGATTCTTTGTCACGTATTGAGCCACAGGTCAGTGAAGACACAAACTGTTGGTTAAAGCTAATTGATGCCGACACAGGAAGAAAAGACTTCTCTGTTCCAAAATTTGAGAAGTTCACTATGAATAAGTATTGGAAACAACTTCCTGAGAAGATCCTCGTGAGAAAGCATAACGAGTCTCTCTTCTTATGCTCTCCAGATGGACGTCAACGGGTGAGCGTGAAGTGTGAATCTAAATGGCCTTTTATGTATCTTGCCAACGATCTCAGATTTTCGTTTACTTATGACGGGAGCTCTTACCAACTAGACATTCGTGATCCACGCATACAACCAGATGATTCCTAACCATTTGATACGGCGAAGGATAACGGCTTTTTTTTCATGACATTGCAGCATGGATAAAAACGCGCCCCTATAAACGCCTAGCCTATGTTCACACCCGGTTCACCGGCAGGGTCACCGCAAAAGAAAAGGCCCGGTTATCTTGAACGATAACCAGGCCTAATTCTTTAGAAATATCTGGTGGAGCTGGAGGGAATCGAACCCACGACCTCTTGAATGCCATGCACGAGGATAGGTTCGTAAGCCTCGAAATACTTTGACTCTTTATTTCTAAGTCAACAGAAAATCAGTGGTGTTGGAGATGTGTTAATGCATTGGGTTGACCGGATGGTTGACCAAATGGTGAGCGGCTCCCGTTACCATCGTTTTTCTCCTTACCAACCCACACTGGACATTTTTTCACCGGCGACATACATTGTGTCATACAGGAGGGAGCAATATGCCTTCAATGGTAAGCACACGATTTGATACCGCCACTCTTGAGCGGCTGGATGAGGCGGTACGTGCGTTAGGACAAACCAGATCCGGGTTGATTAAAGACGCCGTCAATCACTACCTGGAATATTTGACATGGTACTCAGCCGAGGTCCAGAAAGGACTTGATGATGTTGAAGTCGGTCGAGTCTTTTCCCATGAGGAAGTTGCAGAGAAACTGAAAAGGCTTGGCGTTGAACTCGATTAACTGGACCGAATCCGCCTACGCTGACCTGACAGACTTACTAAGCTACTTCCGAGATCAGGGAGAACCAGATGTTGGGAAAATACTGGTTGCCAAAATTCACAAGGCAACTGGCACGCTAAGTACATTCTCCCACGCAGGTCGGGCTGGACTACTGAAAGACACAAGAGAACTGGTCATTCCTCATATTCCGTACTTTCTGGTTTCTCAGGTGCGGCAGGATGTCGTTAATGTATTGCGGGTGATGCATACATCGCAGCTTTGGTCGGGAAACATCGAAAACGAATAAGGTTGTTGGATTTTTCTTCTAAAACGCTTCTCACCAACAACTAGGTATAATATCCTTCTACTCCAGGGACTCTTTTTTGTGAGTACTATGTAGTTTTATATAAGCTCTTATCAGCTTGGTTAAATCGCACTCATCCGCTCCCGCCAAGATTTTATACCCCTGGATATACGGATGTTATCAAGAAAGATTGGGCGATATGGCTCTCAATCGAAGAAGTGGCTTATCTGCACGAAGCGCTAAAAACAATTCCACCTCACACACCATCAAACACAGTTCATGCATATCCTTATTTAGCTATCTCAAACACTCTGGTCAACACCCGATTTACCATCTGGCTCACCACCAAAAGAAAAAGGACCGAGCAGCTTGTCAAACTAAACAGTCCTTATTCTTGAGGAAATTTGAGTTGTACAAACGGGTTAGCCCATCATCTATGGCACCTTTCCTGCCAGTCTTCCCATCGATTCTGAGTAAAACACTTGCACAATTTACTACCACCTTGTAAATACAGATAAACATCTAAAGTCAAGAATAGCGCATTGAGGGAGACGAGTTGTGGCTCAAGATACTTTTTTCAAACTTCAAGGGACGTGCAATAAGATTGAAAGCCAAGAGAAGCTTTCTAGTATCTTGCGTAACGGGAAAGGATTTCGTGACGGGATATACATACCAGACATTTGGAATTACTCTAAAGACGAAACTCCATCTTTAAAAGAGCTGTACTTTGAAAATTGCAGCTTTAGTAAAACAACTTCGAAAGGTTTATATTTTGTTTCTTGCAAATTTTTTAATTGTTTATTTATAGACACACAGTTTGATAAATGCGAATTCCATGACTGTGAATTCATTGGTTGCAACTTCTTCAAAACAACATTGGACAATTGCTATCTCAACCCCGCTTCAATCAAGGGGATAAGTAAAATTAAACACTCTAACATAGCTCTGGGAATTTTTTCTGAACTTATAAAAAATGCAAAACAAGTTGAAAACCCAAACTTCCAATCTGATGCTGAATTTTACTACAAAATATATCGAAGGTATCAAAAGAGATATCGTTTAAAAGTGAAAAAAAATCAAAAACGATTGTCTGTGAACTGGATAGTCAAACTTATTCAGTTCATAGTTACTTTCATTGCTGATTTCCTTTGGATGCTTATCTCTGGTTATGGAATGCGTTCGAGATATGTTGTCTTTTCAGGAATCTCATTCATATGCATCCTAACGTATATAAACTATCGATTTGATTCATTAATTGATGGTATATCAAATAGTGCTGACCAGTTTGCAAAGGGTGTAGATTCTTTATATTTTTCCGTAATGACAATAACAACATTAGGCTATGGCTCCGTAACTCCAACAAATCCTGAAGGGAAACTGTGGGTTGCATTCCAAGCCATAACAGGAGTCGTGTGGCTCACGGCTTGCGCCAGTGTAATAGTAAAGAAAATAGTGAGGTCGTCATGAGCAGCACGTCTGTCATGCTCTTTGGATCAGTTGCACGGGGTGACAGCTCGAAGAACAGCGACATAGATTACCTAGTTGTTTCAGATGAGCCAGAGGCATCAATCGAGTGCGATTTGCCCAACGTATCAACATCTAAATACACTTGGGCAGAGTTCTATGAACTAGCTGAGAAAAAAATGCTTTTCATCCAGCACCTCAAACATGAAGGGATAATCCTTTCAGATGAGGGAAAACGACTTGAAAAGATATTCTCCGCCTTTTCACCCAAAAAAAGCTATCGCAAAGACTTCGACGCGACCAGATTATTGCTTGAGTTGCTTTCGGTTATACCTGAGCAAAATCATTCACGATTATGGTACTCAGATGTCCTTTTTGTAGTCTTTAGGAATTTAATGATTACAGACCTCGCGGACCAAGGTCAGTATATTTTCTCACCCAAGACACTGACATCAACTTTCGGTGATGAAGTCTGGAAAGCGATGGAGGTTATACGAGAAGCGAAACATGCATATAGGGAAAGAAAGCCACATCAAGCCCCTACTTGCGATTTCATTAAAAAAGCCATAGCGACAGCGACAAAAGCCCTTTCTCTTGACTTCACACCATCATATGGTTCCGAGGTTGAATTCGTTTCCAATCTCACTGACCTAACTGCAACAGGAACTCCTTGGTATCGAAGAGTGCGTGCAGCTGAGGGCTTGTTGACCCATGCTTATCGCGGCGATATCCCTTCAGACGTGTGGGACATCCACAAAAGCATCATAACAAATCAAATCGGCTACAGATCATTTTCATCTCATTTCAAGCGCGACGAAGCTATCTTCCAAATTGTTGAGGCTGCCTTTTGCGCCCACCATTAAAGCAGGACAAGCGAACCTTTCACAAAGACTATGAAGGGGCTGCAACCTCATACACCCTCAAACACAGTTCATACACGCCTTTAATTCGTGATCTTAAACACTTCTCCCAACACCCGGCTCGCCAAATAGTTCACCATCAAAAGAAAAAGGACCGGCTAGCCTATCAAGCTAAACAGGCATTTTTCTTTGAAAATTTCTGGTGGAGCTGGACGGAATTGAACCGACGGCCTCTTGAATGCCATGCCAGGGAATTTGCCTTTATCCCTTGAAATTGTTGGAACTATATTTTTGAGTATAATACTTTTTCAGGGATGTTGGATAGGTGTTAGAGGCACTTGGTTCACCAGATGGTTGACCAAAACTGACGTCTCGGTTTGAGTTACATCTGCCTACAGTTGCCGTTCCACATCCATGCTCTGATGCAGGATTCTGACGATAGTCACTACCTCATTCTCAACGCGGTAGAAAACAAGGTGCTTGCCAACAGGATGGCTGTGGTAGCCCTCTCTTATGTGGTCGCAATTTCTGCCAATGCCGACATTTTCCGAGATCATGTGGAAGGACTGGTCCAGACGAGACAGATATTCCTTGCGCTGCTCAACTCCCCAAGTCGTCTGCGTATACCTGGCGATACTCGTGAGGTCGTCGTACGCCTTATTGGTAAGCTGAAATCGCATCTAGCCGTCCAACTCGGCGGACAGCTTCTCCAGAGAATAATCGGCAATACCGCTCTTATCGCCTTCTTCAAGCGCAAACTGCAAGGCTCTGAGCTTCGCCTCGCGCTCCTCAAGCAACCTGAGCCCTGCTCGAATCGCTTCGCTGGCTGAGTTGAAGCGGCCTTCCTTCACCTGGTTGGAAATAAAGGTATCAAAATGCTCGCCGAGTGTGACGCTGGTGTTTTTTTGCATGGCTTGCCTCCACGGTTTACCTAGATATAATATTTGTTGGTATTGGAGGCAAGGGGGCTTGGTTGGGGAAAAGGTCAACAGAAAATCAGGGATGTTGGATAGGTGTTAGAGGCAAAGGTTTGCCAGGTGGTTGACCAAAGGTTGAAGATTATAAGAGATGGGTCCAGTGAATTCATTAGTTCTCATTTAATCTTCTAATCAGTGAACGAATCCAAGACATTGCAATCTCAATAGCCCAGTCCGTTTGAACAAGGGAGAACTCAGGCTGGAGTTGCCCCCGCTAAACCGGACACCCCAGTTATTGTTCCGCCTCCGGGACGCTGCCTCCGACGAGCTGCACTTTGGCCCATTCTCGGCAGCGACCCTCAGGCTCTGCCGTGCCTTGGTCCACTGACTCCATGGACCTGATATATTCCCGTGGTGACATCATCTTCAGCCCCTTGTTGGGGTGGTTCTCGTTGTAGTCTTCAAACCAGCCTCCGAGAACTGCCATGACGCTCACTGCATCAGGTCGCTCATTGACCTTCACGTAATCCCTTCGGAAAGTCTTGATGAACGATTCCGCCAGGCCATTGCTCTCCGGGCTTCTCACGGGCGTAAACTTCGATACCAGGCCAATCTCAGCCGAAAACTCCACCGTCTCCTTTGCCGTGTAGCAGGGTAATCCCCCCACAAATTAATGGTTCTGAAAAGTAGAATTTTCTCGTAAACCCGACCGAGGAGATTCGACATGAAGAAATCGCGCTATTCCGACTCGCAAATCCTGAGCATCCTCAAGCAGGCCGAAAGCGGTGTCCCTGTGGCTCAGCTTTGCCGCGAACATGGCATGAGCAGCGCCACATTCTATAAATGGCGTGCCAAGTTCGGTGGTATGGACGCCTCCCTGATGGCCCGCATGAGAGAACTGGAGCGGGAAAACAGCCTGCTCAAGCGCATGTACGCCGAAGAGAAGATGAAAGCCGAAGTCGTGGCCGAGGCGCTCGCAAAAAACTGCTGAGGCCGTCTCGCCGCCGCGAGATGGCCAAAGAAGCCGTAAGGGAAAAGAAGCTGAACATTCGTCAGGCCTGCGAGGCTTTTGCTATTAGCCAAACCTGCTATCGGTACGAGCCTAAGCTCTCGGCCGAGAACGAGCGAATAGCCGATTGGCTGACGCGTTTGACGCACAACCAGCGGAACTGGGGCTTCGGGCTATGCTTTCTGCACCTGCGTAACGTTCAGGGTTTTGGCTGGAACCACAAACGGGTATACCGGATTTACTGTGAACTGGAATTGAACATGCGTATCAAGCCCAAGAAGCGCATAGTGCGCGAGAAACCGGAACCGCTGGCGCAGCCAGAAGAAGCCAACCCGGTCTGGTCCATGGATTTCAAGCATGACCAGCTTGAAAATAGCCGCAAGTTCAGGCTGCTGAACGTGCTCGACGATTTCAATCGCGAGGGACTGGGCATCGAGGTGGACTTCTCGCTCCCCGCCGAACGCGTGATCCGGAGTCTGGAACGGATCATTGAATGGCGGGGCAAACCGGCCGCAATTCGCTGCGACAACGGGCCGGAGTATGTGAGCGCCAAACTGCAGCTCTGGGCCGATAGCCAAGGAGTCCGGCTCGAATACATCCAGCCTGGCCAGCCGCAGCAAAACGCATACGTCGAGCGCTACAACCGCACGGTGCGCTACGACTGGCTGAATCAATATCTGTTTGCGAGCATAGAGGAAGTTCAGGATTTCGCGACGCGTTGGCTCTGGACCTACAACAACGAACGGCCCAACATGGGCATTGGCGGCATCACCCCGATGCAGAAACTGAGAACGGCCGTATAGCTTCTACTTTTCAGACCTCCTAAAAATGGGAGGATTACCGAACTATCCGACTGTTCAGGAGAGAATAATAAAATTGCGTAATTCGTCTTTATATTCATTGGATTTATTTAAAAAACTTGTTTGTCTACTTAGTGTGAATGAATAAGAGTTTGGGTTTTAAAAAGATATAACCTAAAAAGCCCTCTATTCATCAGATTTCGATGGAATCTAAGATTAACTGAACTCCTTCTCGATGGGACGGTCCACCAAGTCGATGACCTCTGAGTGAATTTCCACATCGAACCACAGTTTCAGCAATCTCCTGTCCCGTTTCTTTGGCCAAAGCTCCTCTCTGGTGTCCCAAGCCCCACACATGATTTCGAGGATGTGCTTGCTCTGTTTGTAGAAAAACTCAAGCGCATCTTCGTTGGTGTCGAACTCAGGGACGAGAAATGCCATGCAGTCTTCGGAACGAGCAACCTCCAAATCAGGGATGAGACCCCTCTCTGCATCCGGTAGCGCCAGCATCCAATCCAGATAACCCTGCTTGGGTTTGAGTATAACAACGTGTCTGTTGATGAAATTCATGGTTGGTATTGAGCCATCAATATTCAAAAGAGTCAACAGATCGTGACGGAAGGTCCCCAAAAACCCTATTCCCAAAAACAGGTGTCGCATCTGGAGAAGGAGAATAGTTGGATATCTTGCAGAAGGGTGTCTGAGGGGAACGGGCAATCAGGGATTTGACCTTTTCCGCTTCATACTTGTCAAACACCAGATCATGCATGATCATCAAACATCTTGGGTTATTACCCCGTGTGCTCAAGTTTCTCCGGAAACCTGATGCAAGATGTTGACAAGCTCAAACAAATCTTAATCATTGATTACAGGATATTAAACAGTTCGCTATTGCAAGTTGGTCAACATTTGGTTCACCAGAAGGTTGACCAACAACGGAAAAAGGGACAGCCAGGATGTTGTCCTAACCGTCCATTTTTCTGGAAAAAATAAGTGGTGGAGCTGGACGGAATTGAACCGACGGCCTCTTGAATGCCATTCAAGCGCTCTCCCAACTGAGCTACAGCCCCGCGAACGAGAAAGAACTTTTGCCCCATTTGGTTGGAGCTGTCAAGGGCAAATTGTTGCCGTGGGAAAAAAGTGAGTGCAGTACGCCACGAGGGTCTTTATTTAGGGGGCGCGGCGCAGGGAAAGATCACGGGCGCTGCCTCTTGCCCCGCAAGGGGCTTGCCGGTATGGTGCGCCTGCGCGGTTTTGGGGGAAGAGGGCGCCTGCCCGCTGTTCTCCCGCCACAAAAGACCATTCCGCCGCGCCAAAAAAGGACAGAACATGAGCATTCCCTACGCCTACGACGCTTTTCCGGCCCGACGCGGCCGTATGGAGTACTACTGTCTGGGGTGCGATCGCCGCTACTCCACAGACGAACTGCACTACACCTGCCCCTCTTGTGGTGGCGTATTCCTGCTGCAGGACCTGGATTTCGACACCATGCGCGAGACTTCCGGCCAGGAATGGCGGGAGTTGTTCGACGCCAGGGCCAGAGCCAAGCGCACGTCACTCAGGGGCGTGTTCCGGTTTTATGAACTGATGGCCCCTGTGCTGGAAGAAGAGGACATCGTCTATCTTGGCGAAGGGAACACCCCCATTGTTGCATCGAGTCCTGAGCTGCAAAAGTTCACCGGGGTCAAGCTGGCCTATAAGAATGACGGGCAGAATCCCAGCGCCTCCTTCAAGGATCGCGGCATGGCCTGCGCCTTCAGCCATTTGAAGGCCCTGGTGCGCGAGCACGGCTGGGACCAGGTGCTCACGGTTTGCGCCTCCACCGGCGATACTTCGGCCGCGGCCGCTCTCTATGCTGCGTATGTGGGCGCGCCTATCGCCTCGGTTGTGTTGCTGCCAGAGGGCAAAGTGACCCCCCAGCAACTGGCGCAACCTCTTGGCAGCGGGGCCACGGTGCTGGAAATCCCTGGTGTTTTTGATGATTGCATGAAGGTTGTCGAGAACCTTGCGGATAATTACCGGGTGGCCTTGCTCAACTCCAAGAACGCCTGGCGCATTCTGGGGCAGGAAAGCTACGCCTTTGAGGTCGCCCAATGGTACGGGTGGGACCTGCGGGGCGTTTGCGTTTTCGTGCCCATTGGCAACGCCGGCAACATCACGGCCGTGATGGGCGGTTTTCTGAAGCTGCATACCCTTGGGGTGATAGACACGCTGCCCAGAGTTTTTGGCGTGCAGTCAGAGCATGCCGACCCCGTGTACCGTTACTACAGCGTTACCGATCCGGACCAGCGGCTGTACAAGGCCGTGCCCGTAGAGCCCAGCGTTGCGCAAGCCGCCATGATCGGCAACCCGGTTTCCTTCCCGCGGGTCAGGCATTTTGCCGAAAAGTATGAAGCCATTGCCGGCGAAGGTTCCTTTCAGGTGGTGCAGGTTACAGAGCAGGCAATTATCGAGGGCATGTTGCTGGCCAACCGCCATGGCCATATCGCCTGCACCCAGGGGGGTGAGTGTCTGGCCGGCGCCCTGCGCGCCAAAGAATTGGGCTTGGTGACCGGTGAGGAGCAACTGGTGCTGGACGCCACTGCCCACAGCCTGAAATTTATCGGGTTCCAGGAAATGTATTTTGAGAACAGCTTCCCGGCCGAGTACGGGATTGTGCCGGATAAGAGCCTGGTGAATCGCCCACAACTGTTGGTGGATGCCAAACGCCGCGCCGCTCTCTCTCCGGAAGCCTATACGGAAGAAGCCGCGGCCGCCGCGGCCGGTCTGTTGGGGCTGGTGAAAAAATAGCCCGCCTGTAAAACGCCTCTTTGGCCCGGTGAGGAAACGTCCTAACGGTTTTCCTTGCCGGGCTTTTTTTATGGCGTCATGGTGTCATGGTGTCTTGGGGGGGGGCAGGGGGCGTTAGGGCATCATGCCGTCAGCATGGCTTCGGCGTCACGGTCGTCTACATCTGTGTCCATCTCCACAATAAGCTGCCGGGCGCGTTCCGCATTCACCGGTTTGGAGAAGAAAAAGCCCTGGGCATATTCGCATCCCAGAGACTTGAGGGCCTGCTTCTGGAGAATGGTCTCCACGCCTTCGGCAACCACTTCCAGCTTCAGGGTGTGGGCAAGGTCTATGATGGCCTTTACGATCTCTATGTTTTCGGGAGAATGCTCCATCATGCGGACGAAGCTGAGGTCTATTTTGAGATTATCCAGGGGAAAGCGTTGCAGATAGGAAAGCGAAGAATAACCGGTGCCAAAGTCGTCTATGGAAAGTGTGACGCCCAGGTCCTTGAGCCGCAGCAATTTTTCCGCAGCCATTTCCGGGTCGTCCATGATGGTGGTTTCGGTGATTTCCAGCTTGATGTTCTTGGGCGGGATCATGTTTTGCTGCAAGGAGCGTTTGACCACGTCCACAAGCCCTGGCTGTGAAAACTGGCGGCCTGAGATGTTCACCGACAGGAAGAGGTGTTCTGACTGGGGGAGCTCCTCGCGCCAGCGGTGGAGCTGGCGGCAGCCTTGCGCCAGGGACCAGGCGCCCAGATCCACGATGAGGCCGGTGTCTTCGGCCATGGGAATAAAGTCGCCTGGCATGACCAGCCCTTTTTCCGGGTGGGCCCAGCGCAAAAGTGCTTCGAAACCAAGCAGAACACCGCTGTTGATGTCGACAATGGGCTGGTAGACCAGGAAGAATTCATTTTCCAGAATACCGCGGCGGAGGTCGTTTTCCAGGTGCATTTGCCTAATGGCCTGCTCGAGCATCTTGGTATTGAAAATCTTGAAACGGTCGCGGCCCGCCTCTTTGGCGCGGTACATTGCAATGTTGGCGTTGCGGATCAGGTCTTCCGGCTTGGCGTAGTCTGCCGGGCTCAGCACCGCCCCCAAACTGGCAGTGACCTGCACCTCTTCCCCGTCAATTTTGTATGGTTCGCGCAAATCGTCGTGAATGCGCTTGATGATCAGTGTTGCCTCACGGGGGGACATCAGTTCCTCGAGGAAAAGCACGAACTCATCGCCCCCGAATCTGGAGACGGTATCCAGGTGGCGCACGTTGGCGGTGAGTCTTTTGCCAGCTTCGATGAGCACTTTGTCGCCAAAATCGTGCCCCATGCTTTCGTTGACCATTTTGAAGCGGTCCAGCCCGATGAAGGCCACGGCGTAGAAATAGTCTTCACGGCGTTTGGCGCGCTCCAGGCCGAGCATGATACGGTCCAGGCACATGACGCGATTGCCCACTCCTGTGAGGGAATCGTGCAGAGCCTGGTGCTTGAGCTGCTGTTCGAGGTTTTTGCGGGCGGAGATATTGCGCAGGCTGCAGCGTTGCCCCAGGGGGGTGCCGTCGGCATCGAACACTGGGCGGCTTACCTGAGAAAGCCAGAGTTCGCGCCCCTCTGCGCTGGTAATGCGAAAGTCGAGAGTGTCGCCAAAGCGTTCACTGGAGTGCATGTGCTCGTACCACAGAGGCAGGTCGTCGCGATGGACCAGGCCGGCCAGGAAATCGGCAGAACTCTTGAATGTCTCAAGGTCATAGCCTGTCAATTGCGCGCAGGCAGGGCTGGCGTAGAGCACTTTGCCATCCGGGCTTATCCACGTCTCGCACCCGTGCGTGTAGTCGGCAACAGTCCGGTAGCGCTCCTCGGAATCGCGCAGTTCCTGCTCCACTTTTTTGCGGCGGCTCACATTACGCATAGACACGAGGTGGGCCGTGTCCCCATGCCAAGAAACGGGGGCGGCGCGCAATTCAAATGTCTGTGCAGTGCCGTCTGTCGCGGTGATTGCGACCTCTGTGGTTTCGTCTTCCCTGATGGGGAAGGAAAACGAAGTCTTGCAAAGGGCGGCGGCATCACTGGAAAAAGCTTGGCAGGCTGCAGCGTTTGCAAAAAGTATGTGGCCGCTTTTGCCAACGATGAGTAACGGATCCACCTGTTTTTCACAGAGAGCGCGGTGGCATCCTTCAGTTTCTGTCAGCGATTTTTTAAAAAAACGAACGCGTAACGCAAGAATGATGCAGACAAGCAGCAGCAGGGCAATAAAGCTCCAGAGCACTGGAAAGGAAGAAAAGAAAGAGGATGCAGGCGTTGTAGCGGCGTGGACGTCAAACGCGGGAAGGAAGAGAAGCACGCATGTAAAAAACAGGGTAACATACCCTGTAGAGATGTAACGGGGGCGCAATGAAATGTTCATACCGTACAAAACCGCCTTGCCACGCAGGTAGCCCATGTTGGTACGAGAGTGACCCAAAGACCGGTTTTAGCCCCCGTGCGCTCAACCAGTCAGAGAACAATCCCCCAATAATGAAAACTCATCTATATTTAAATAATATATATTAATTCTGACAAATTCGCAACGCAAATCCTACACACCATGGTTTTTCCTGTACCGCTCGGAAAAAGCCTTTGCGGCGTCAGGTTGTGAACCGCCCTCTGCATAAGCACACTGTGGCAAGCATTGGCTTCGGAATTGCTTTCTGCTAGTGAAGCCGGAGGAAGCTAGAAAGCGGTTTCCAGCGCAGAAAACGTCTTTGAGGTAGAAATCGTAAACTATTTGCGCGCCTTGGCAAAATCATGCTTTGGCCGCGTCAAGCTGGGAAAGTCTGAAGCGGGCTTTTCAACAGCCAGTCATGAGGAGACCCATGGAGCAGTTCAGGGCCGACTTGCATATTCATTCCAGGTATTCTCGGGCCACCAGCAAGGGGCTGACCGTACAACTCCTTGCCCTTTGGGGGCGCGTCAAAGGGCTGGATGTTTTGGGCACCGGAGATTTCACCCACCCCGGTTGGCTGGACGAACTCGAGTCCTCTCTGGTGGAGGACAAGAAGAGCGGTCTCTACATGTTGGCAGAGGAACCGCGGGCAGACCGCGAGGTTCCCTGGCTCGACGGCTACTCCTCCTCCGGCAAAACGCGCTTCATGCTCCAGGCGGAGATCAGCTCCATATACAAAAGGGGCGACAAGGTTCGCAAAATTCACAACCTTGTTTTTATGCCAAACCTTGAGACTGCCAGAAATTTCAGGGACAGGCTCGCCAAGGTGGGTAATCTGGAATCTGACGGACGCCCGATTCTTGGTCTGGATTCTCGTGATTTGCTGGAAATGGTGCTGGAGACCGATCCCCTGGCCTTTTTGGTGCCAGCGCACATCTGGACACCCTGGTTTTCCCTGTTCGGCTCCAAGTCCGGATTTGACAGCATAGAGGAATGTTTCGGCGATCTATCCCAGCACATATTCGCCCTGGAAACGGGGCTTTCCTCCGATCCGGAGATGAACTGGACCATCAGCGCCCTGGACCGTTTCAGGCTGATTTCCAACTCCGACGCCCATTCGGCGGAAAAACTGGGGCGCGAGGCCAACCGATTTTCCGGCGCGCCCTCCTATGAAGGCATTTTTCGCGCCTTGCGCGGCGAAGCCCTGGGGCACAAGTTCCTTGGCAGCATCGAGTTCTTTCCTGAAGAGGGTAAGTACCACATGGACGGACACCGCAAATGCGGCGTGGTGCTGGACCCCAGGGATGCAATGGCGCGCAAGAATATTTGCCCCGTCTGTGGCAAGCCGCTGACCCTGGGCGTATTGCACAGGGTGCTGGAACTGGCGGACAGGGACGCCCCTGAACAGCCGGAAGCACAGCCCGGATTTGTATCTTTGATTCCCCTGAATGAAGTGCTTTCCGAGATAGTGGGCACAGGGCCGGCAACCAAGAAGGTAAAGGCTTTTTACGCCAAGCTGATGCTGCGTTTCGGGTCAGAAATGCAGCTTTTGCTGGAAACCCCTCTGGAAGACATCGCCAAGGTGTCTTCTGCTTTGGCTGAAGGCATCGGGCGCATGCGCAGGGGAGATGTGCTGCGGGCTCCCGGGTATGATGGCAATTTCGGTGTCATCACCGTTTTTAGCAAAAAGGAACAGGCGGAATTCAAAAAAGGGCGTACATTACAGGGCACGCAGCCTGCTCCTGCCACTGTGACAAAGAAGCAGAGCTCCTTGCTGACGCCCCTGCAGGATTCTTCCGCCAAGGAAGAGGGCAAGCAGGCCCCGCCGGTTACGGTGGTAAAGCCCAACCCTGAACAGCAGGCCGCCATTCAGGCCGGCCCCGGGCCTGTGCTGGTTGTCGCGGGGCCAGGAACGGGCAAAACCCAGACCCTTATCAACCGCATCGCCGCGCTCATCGAGCAGGGGGAGAGCACCCGTCATATTCTGGCGGTTACATTTACCCGCCGCGCCGCACAGGAACTTAACGATCGTTTGCTCAAAATCCTCGGCGAAAAGGACAAAAGCAGCAGTGTTTCCCTGCCAAGGGCGGATACGCTCCATGCCCTGGCGTTCGAGTACTGGACCGCGGCCTATGCCGAGGCGCCGACGCTGCTTTCGGAAGAAGGCGCTTTCCGCGCCTTTCAGGAAGCCAACATCGGGCAGCCCAAACAGAAGCTGCGCGCTGCGTGGAAGCGATTGGGGCGCAAACGCGAGGCCATGACGCCCCTGGAACCTGATGAGGAGCTCTTCCATAACTATACAAAGCTGAAAGAATCCTGGAATCTTGCGGATTTTACCGATCTGTTGGTGTTCTGGCTGGAACAGATCAAGGCAGACATCTACACCTGCCCCTTTACCCAGGTGCTGGTGGACGAAGTGCAGGATCTTTCCGCGCTGCAGTTCGAAGTTATAAAGGCCCTTGTGCCCAAAGCCGTTGAACCGGAAACGGGGGGCGAAGGCCTTTTCGCCATCGGCGACCCGAGACAGTCCATCTATGGCTTCCGTGGCGCCTTGACCAAGGTGGAGCAGGAAATGCTTCAGACCTGGCCGCATCTGCAGATTGTGACCCTGGCTGCCAATTACCGTTCGGCGCAGCCCGTATTGGATGTTGCTGCAGCGCTTTTTGCCGGGGAAGAAACGCCCCCTTCTTTGCAGGCGCATGCAGATTTGCCGGCCACCATCCGCTTGTTCGAAGCGCCGAGCGACGGCAGCGAAGCATCCTGGCTTGCGGAGCGCATCCGTTTTCTGATTGGCAGCACCAGTCACTCTTTGATGGATGGAACAGGGGAGGGGCGCTTGTCCGACGATCCTGACTTGCAGGCCAGCCTGAGCCCCGGGGACGTGGCCGTGCTGGTGCGCTTTCGATCTCTTGTACGCCCGTTGCGGCGGGCGCTGGAGCGGCTTGGCCTGCCGTGCAGCGCGCCCGAGGAAGAAGCCTTTTGGGCCGACCCACGCGTGCAGATAATCCTGCAGGCTGCGGGTGCTTTTCTAGGGATCACCCCTGGGCATGAAGCCAGGGAATTGGCGTGCCCCGACACCATTGTGGCCAAAGGCCCTCTGGCGGTGGGCGCCTATGTGCAGGATATTCCTCCCTTTGATAAGCTTTTTTGGGAGAGCAGGGCGTTTCGCCAGCTTGTTGCCGCCTGGGAAGAACAGGGCGGATGGCCTGCGCTCTTGAACTGGGTGCATTTACAAAGCAGGGTGGAATTGGCGGCCGAACGGAGCGAGCGCATACGGATCATGACTTTGCACGCGGCCAAGGGCTTGGAGTTTGAGGCCGTTTTCTTACCAGCCCTGGAAGACGGCATCCTGCCTTTTGCGGGAGCGGCTTTTCTGAGCGGTAAAAGTGCTGGTGACGCCAAGACCGAATCTACGGAAGAAGGTGAGGCTCCTGTTGCAAGTGCAGACAGCGTGCACGAGATGGATGTCGCCATGGATGTGGAAGAGGAGCGGCGGCTTTTTTACGTGGGCATGACACGGGCCAAGCGCGCCCTTTATTTGAGCTACGCCGCCCGTCGTTCAATTTTTGGCAGAGAACTCAGACTGCAGCCTTCCCGTTTTGTCAAGGCGCTTCCGCAGGATATGCTGCAACGGTCGACATTGAAGAGCCACCACAAACGCACGACACAGCAACTTACACTGCTGTGAGCCTTTTCTCAGGATATTTTTCTTATACACATACACAGCAACGCAGTCCGAATGCGGCAATATCCGCATTTTATTATCCAGTTTTGGAGGTTACATGCCCAAGGCGCATAGCCCTTTGCATACCGCCGTGCTTTACGCACGCATGGTCAAGATAGAACACTCAGTCTTTGCGCTGCCTTTTGCCTATATGGGCGCATTCATGGCCGATGGCGGCCTGCCGGATATGCGGATCATGGTGCTGCTGACCATCGCCATGGTTGCTGTGCGCTCCTTTGCCATGGGATTCAACAGGTTGGCGGATCTGCGTTATGACAGTCTCAATCCCCGCACTGCCAACCGCCCTTTGGTTACTGGGGAAATAACCACCCTGGAAACAAAGATCTTTTTGACGGTTACCGCCCTCGTGTTCATAGCCTCCTGCGCGGGCATCAACCGCGCCTGTCTCAATCTTTCGTTCCCTGCGCTTTTGCTGTGCGCATTCTATAGTTATACCAAGCGCTTCACCTGGCTTTGCCATTTTGTCCTGGGGGCGGTGCTGGGGCTTGCCCCCGCTGCGGGATGGATAAGTGTACAGCCCGGGTTACCCATGCCTGTGGCGTTGCTTTTTTTGGGCGTACTCTTTTGGGTGGCGGGGTTCGATATCCTGTATGCCTGCCAGGACGTGGAGTTTGACCGGGAGCATGGGCTGCACTCCGTGCCCGTGCATTTTGGCGTGAAAACTGCGCTGGCCTTGTCGGCTTTTTGCCACGCAAATACGGTTGTGTTCTTTTTGCTGGCCGGCTGGTCCGCCTGGCTGGGGGTGCCCTATTTCCTGGTGGCGGCCATTGTGGGGATAATTCTTGTCTACGAGCACAGGCTGGTGAAGCCTGGGGATCTCACCCGCATCAATCTGGCCTTTTTTACGCTCAACGGAGTCATTTCCATTGCGCTTTTTACAGGCGTGCTGCTGGCGCTGTAAGCCGCCGCGTCAACGTTTGCGGCTGCGCATGATGATGGTTTCGTTGCAGGGACCATCGAGGTCGGCGATGGGCTCCTTCCCGGTTACGTAATGGTAATAGCTGCGGTTGCCATGCCAGGTGGGGTCGTTGACGAGTTCTGAGGAGTGGTAAGCGCGCCCTTTGTTCTGGATGTGCTCCGCAACAAGGCAGTAGCCCAGCTCTCCCCTGTAGTCCGAGATATTGGCGACTTTGAACCGAAAATCGCCGGCCTGGAAGGTGCCTGCGTTGCGGACTTCGCGTTTGGGGATGTTTGCCGCCGAGGGGTAGGCGTTTTCAAGGTGGTCCAGGTATTTCGTAATCTTATCGAACTGGGGGCCTACCTTGGTGGCCACTTCCTGATATTTTGGGTCGCGTTGAATTTGGTTGGTCGAGTTCTGATAGAAGTAAAAATATGACGCAAGAATGCCGGCCATGATGAGACCAATGCCGATGACTGCCTTGTCGATCTTCATTTCCTGTGGCTGCCTTTTGCTTCCCCCCGTCGTTCATGTACCCTTGGAGAGCTTTAGGTGCCAGCATGATTGAAAAAAGGCAAGGCCTGAGTGTTTTCCTCACTGGGTGAGTTTTTCGAGCATAGGCATGAGAGCGGCTATCTCCGCTTCGAGTTGCAGCGTTAATTCCTTTGTGTTTCCGTCACGGGTTTTGAGGGTCTGCTCCAGCCTGTGGGCGATGGTCGCGACTTTTTCTGCGCCGATGGTTGCACTGTTTCCCTTTATGGAATGGGCGCTTAGCATGGCGGTTTCAAAATCCCCGGATTCATGACTCTCGAACAGTTTGGCAAGGGTGGCGGGTGTGCGCTCCAAAAAGTCTTGGCAAGCCTCCAGATACAGTTCTTCGTCATCCGCAAAACGAAACATCGCTTCCTTGCGGTTAAGCGTGTCTGTATCTGCACGGGCAGCAGAGGGGCTGGGCGCAGGGGAGGGGGCGGCAGGCTGTTGGTCTGTATTCTTTGCCTGAAATCGCCTGATGGCGTTGCCGATGTTCTCCATGGAAAGCGGTTTTGGCAGATAGTCATCCATACCGTATGAAAGGAATCGTTCCTTGTCTCCTGGCATGGAGTGAGCGGTCATGGCGGTGATGAAAGGGCCATTTTCTTTTGCCAGGCCGAATTTTTCGCGGATGCGTCGGGTTGTTTCCAGCCCGTTCATGCCCGGCATCTCCACATCGATGAACACCACGTCAAAACTGCTGTCTGCAAGAAGTTGCAGCGCATCCCTGCCGGATGCCGCGGTTTGCGCAAGGTGTCCGGAACGTTCTATCATGCGTTTGGCCACCAGGCGATTGAGTTCGTTATCGTCCACGACGAGCACGTGCACCTGACGTTGCCGCTCTTGAGCAGACTGCTCCAATGGGGCGAGGGTGTCTTGGGATAATTCTCGCGAGACCTGGAATTGTGCTGTAAAGCTGAAGTCGCTCCCGTTTTCGGGTTCGCTTTGTACACCAAGTTCGCCCCCCATGAGCTGTACCAGCCTGTTTGCCAGGGAGAGGCCGAGACCGGTTCCTGGGTGGCGTCTGGATATGGAGCCATCGCCCTGCACAAAAGATTCGAAATACGTTTCTGGTCGGCAGGCGAAATACCGATGCCTGTGTCGCGGATGTGAAAGCGCATCATCTGGGTGATTTTGGTTCCGTTTTGTGGCGGGAGCGCGCACCCACCTTCGCAACCAACGCTAATTTCCACAGTTCCTTTTTCCGTGAATTTTACTGCATTGCCTGCAAGGTTCAAAAGCACCTGCCGCAGGCGTTTTACATCGCCATAAAAAAGCGAAGCGGGCATATTCGGCTGGATTTTCCAGTGTATGGCAATGCCCTTTTCGCGGGCCTGGGGTTCCAGAATATCCACAATGGATTGCAAGATGGTTTCCAGGCGGAAGGCCTCTGCTTGCAGGTCCATGCGTCCTGATTCAATGCGTGCAAGGTCCAGGATGTCGTCGATGAGGCGAGTCAGCCCTCTGGCGGAGGAGTGGATTGTTTCCAGGGAGTCGCGCTGCTCTGCATCGACCCCGGAATCGAGCAGCAATTCGACAAGCCCCAGAATACCATTCATTGGGGTGCGCAGTTCGTGGCTCATGTTTGTGAGGAATTCGCTCTTGGCCCGGTTGGCGGCGATGGCGTCTTCCTTGGCTTCGCGCTGTTCCTGCTCCGCCTGTTTCAGCTGGGTTATGTCACGGGAAACCACCATGTACCGCTGCATGTTGCCTGCTGTGTCCAGAAGAGGAGTAATGCTTATTTTCCACCAGCGGGGGGTTCCTTCAAAGTCAGGGAACAGTGCTTCGAAGCCGGTTGTTCCTTGTGTCTCCCGTGCCAGGCGCATGGCGTTCTCTACATTTTCACGCGCTTGGCCCTGCCACATCTCGGGGTAGTTTTTGCCGATGAGCTGGTCGGGGGAATCCAGTTTCAACAGTTTCGCCCCACCTTTGCTCAGAAATTCAATGTTGCCGTTTTTGTCCAGTATCTTGATGCAGTCAGGGCTGGATTCGATAATCCTTTTGTTGAATTCTTCGCTTTCGCGCCTGGCCTCTTCGGCCATTCGTCGCTCGGTCAAGTCGGTGACAACTGCTTCCAGGGCAACGGCTTTGCCTGAAGAGTCCCGGAGCAGAACATTGCGCTGGTTCAGCCAGCGTTCACGTCCGTTTGCATCGATAATTTTGTACTCCCACACAGGGTCAATGTCTCCTGTGGGCAGGCGACGCCATTGGTCATTGAAGAAATCCAAGTAGTCCGGGTGGATAATGTCGTAATGCAGGTCTGTAGCCGTGTAGAACGCCTCTGGGGCCAGGCCCACGATATATTTTACTGCGGGGCTTACATATTCGTAACGCCGCTCCGGCAGCCGCATGCGGAATATAATGTCAGGGGCGTTTTCCGCCAGTCGTCGAAAGCGTTCTTCACCTTCGCGCTGCGCGTCTTCGGCGATTTTGCGCTGGGTTACGTCTTGGAACGTACCGCCGATTACATGGTGGCTGGTCCTTTTGGGGGCATCATCCTGCCGCATGACAGCGCCAATGGTGCGCACCCAGATGTGTCTGCCACGGGATGTGACCAGCGCCAACTCCAGATCAAAGCTTTCCTCGAGTTCACGCAGCCGCTTCAGGGCGTTTTCAATGATGGGGTGGCTTTCATCAGTGTAGAAAGAAAGGGCTGTTGCAACAGAAACGTTCTCCCCTGGGCTGAGTCCGTGAATACGGAAGGTTTCATCAGTCCAGGTCAATTGCTCCGTGTCAGTATCCAGTCGCCAGCCGCCAACCTTTGCAGTCTTACCGGTGGCGTCCAACAAGTGCTGGCTTTCGCGCAGGGCCAGGTTGGCCTCCTGCAATTGCGCGCTGCGTTGTTCCAGTTCCGCCTGTTTGGTCATCAAGGAGAGCATTGTATCTTGTAAATCGTTATCCAGACGCAGGATTTCTTCGGCAACCAGGCGGTCGGTGGTCAGAGCCGTGACAGGTGGCATTTCACCGCTTCTGAGTTCGGCTGCCCGGCGTTGCAGGTGCGTAAGGGGGGTTACAAAAAAGCGCCGGCCCACAAAAATGCCAATGACGCCAAACAGTACGACCATGCCAAACACGATGGCCGCAGTGCGCAAAAACACTGTCTGCCGCTCCATGTTCACGTCTTCAAGGTTCATCCGAAGCACAAGTGTCACGCCAAGTTCTGGAATCTCCATACGAGCGCTGGTCGCGTCGCCTCCCTGTTGGCTGGAGTAAAGAACGTTGCCGTCTTGAAGCAGTGAAATGGTTTCACCAGAGTTGGCTTCCTCGATTTCCTTTAAAACGTCGATGGAATCAATGGGAACGTCGGCAACAAGAAAACCAGCGGGTCCAAGGGCTGCACTGCCACTCCGGATGGCCACGGCAAACCGTAAAAAAGGTTTGGAAAGCGTATTGCCTGCGCAGCCAGACACTACCTTGACCGTGGCTTTGGTACTTTGTCGCAGCAGTGCAAATGTCTCTGGCTGCAACA
The DNA here is from genome assembly GCF_055388615.1 of Desulfovibrio biadhensis. Taxonomy (NCBI): domain Bacteria; kingdom Pseudomonadati; phylum Thermodesulfobacteriota; class Desulfovibrionia; order Desulfovibrionales; family Desulfovibrionaceae; genus Desulfovibrio; species Desulfovibrio biadhensis. The sequence continues at coordinate 344,163 of NZ_AP042477.1, read as the reverse complement.
GGCAACCGGAAGCATTGGCCGTGTCGTAGAGCAGTGAATTGTCGGCGTCGAACAGCACAAAACGCGGCTTTTTGCCGAATAGTTCCACCCTGTCCAGGAATGCCGCGGTGTTGTTGTGCGGACTGACATCTCTACGCAGAATGGCGGCAAGCATGGGGTTAGTCGCCATGTCCTCCATAACGGAAAGGTGGTTGTCCACATAGCGGACCAAAAGCGTTGCTGTGGCCTTGGAACGGGCGTCTAACAGCCTGGCTATCTGGTTTTCGAATGCTGAATATATGCCGTTTGCTGCAAGCAGGCCAACGAAAACGCCCTGGGCCGTCATCGCCAGGATGATGAAAATGCCGAACAGGCGCGCCATGGGCACACCACGTAAGGCGCGCTTGTTTTTGCTTGAGAAGGCGGTGTTGTTTGGGGAAGATGTCCTCGTACCTGTCGTCATTGCAGGATGTCCTTGCTCCCGTGTAGCCTTGTGTCTGCGATCAAACACCTGTTCATGGTGTTTTGACACAGCGTCGTCATTATTTCCCCCAAATGGTCGTCTGAAAAACAAATCAGACAATGGGATGATGCAGCATATTTTATTATGTTGGTATGATTTAGTAGTCAAATTATAAATAATTACCATTTTTACGCAGAGGTCGGGGAGGGGAGCCAGGAAGGCGTGCTGCTGCAAACACATTGCTGGGGCAACGCGCTACACAAATATGAGAAAGAAGGTTTTGCGTGAGGGAATAGGTGCGTCAGATAAGAACCAGCACGGAAAAAAAGACCACGCCTTTGCCGATTTCGGAAAAGGAATGGCTCATGTCCTTTGCATTACGAGCCAGTTCGATAAAGCCAAGTCCCGCGCCGCTACTTGTTTCAGGGGTGTCCTTGCGCCTTTGTTCCTTGAAAAGCGCCTTGAGTTCTGCTGCGTTCATGCCGGCGAGGCGGGTCAGCAGTGTATCCAACTCGGCCTGGCGGGATTGTGCAATGCAGTTGCCGCAATGGATGTAGTAGTCGTTGTCCTTGTAACCGATGACCACGATTCCATAGCTTACGGACATGTCCGGAGGCACGTCGCGCTTGTCCAGGGAATAGCGGTCGATATTCTGCAACAGCTCTACAAAAGCGGAGAATACGCGCATGTTTGTAGAGATTGACTCGCTCTTCAACTCCACCTGTTTCTTAAGGGCTTCACCAAGACTGATGATGACATCCTGAGTGATGGCGCCGCGAAAACTCAGGATAATGCCTTCATCGTCCATTTCCTGCTGTAAATGGAAGAGGTCTTTGTGCATGGGGCCGGCTCCTTTTTATCCGGTATGGCGCCCCTGGGAGAATGGCGAATGGTTTGGGGAAAACATGACCACGCAAAAAATACTACAGGGAGTCAATTGCAGCAATAGCGCTGACCCTATTACCGGTGGCGGGAAATGCTCGCCTCTGTAATTATGAAAACAGCATAACCAGATGGATTTCAGAGGTAAACCTTTTTGCCAGAGTGCTTTGTCCTTATTCGCAACAAGACGTTAGCAATCTCTTTTGAATATGAAGTTACTATTCTAGGACGTTTAAAAGCAGTTGGGAAATTTCAGGAACATGGAGGACCGTATTTGTAAAAAATGGGAACTGCTGGTTCCGTAATCAGACCAGGCGGCGTAAAACAGGCGTGTTGGCCAGTGCGTAAGCGCATAATAAGGAAAGGGCAAACAGAGCCAATGGCAATAAAATCTGCCCCGGCAACGTCTCCAGGGGCAAGTCCGGGAGTTGTTCGAATACAGAAAGTAAGTAGGTGTGGGTGACGTAAATGCCTGGTGTCAACACCCCTATTTGGGGAAGGATGCCCATGCCGAAAAGTGTGGGGTTGGCCAGGGCGATTCGGAACAGTCCCAGCCCTGTCAGGGCGCTCCCCACATAATAATGCGCCAGGTATCTATCAGAGAGGGCGGAAAGGGCCACCCCTTCTGCAAATAATATCCCCAATGCAATAAGAGCAAGAAGTAGGGACTGTCTTGACTTTGGAGGCAGCTGTCTGGATTGCCAGATGCCAAGCGTGAAAAGAGGAAACCCGAAAAAAGGGCCCAACCTGGTATTAACGTTCCATTGGGCCAAAAGGTCTATGCCGAAAAGTTGGCCATACCCTTGCCCCAGCAGACCGCAGACAAACATCGCCACCGCTGTGGGGTAGAGCCATTTTGGCCGCCAGCGCAAGATTACAAAGGCCATGGTCGCTGCCAGGCAAAGGGATGCCAGGAACCAGAGCTGCAACCCGGTGCCATTGAAGAGCAGGTGCCAGGGGTGATTAACCGCATCACCCAAGAGATCATGAAGATTTTTGTGTATGGCGCCCCACCACCCTAATTGATGCCATGCACGCGGGCGCGGCATAAGGGCGTAGAACAGGCACCATCCGAGATACATGGGTAGAATACGCCGTATTATCTTGGACAGGGCGCTGGTTTTGAAGCTCCCGTCTGGGGCAAGAAGACGTTGTCCAAAAAAGTACCCTGAAACAATGAAAAAATAGGGAACCGCAAAAAGGGCCAAAAGGTTGATGCACCAGGCAAGGGGGGCGGTCCACGTCGTGGGGTCTTCCAGTCTTTCAGCGTAAAAAGGGTCAGTATGCAGGCATATGACGGCAAAAGCCGCGAACACGCGCATTCCGTCAACCGCAGGACAACCGCGCACTGCGTGGCTCTCCACCATTGCCTGTGGTTTTTGCTGTAATGGCGGATGCATCACGGCCCCGGGTTTGGCAGCCGTGGGGCACATATAGAGACTGTGCTCCGAATCTCCGGGGGACGCTGGCATCACCTGGCTCCTGAAAAGCGATTACGCGGCATGAAAAGGGAAAGAAAAGCAAGGGCTGCGCCGTGCAGCCAAAATATGTATATATTCGTGGATCTGTGTAAGGAAAGTAAAAAAAAGTGTGGCTGGTTATCGGAAGTCGTCGTTCGCGTTTTTCGGGGTCAAAGCGCCAGGTTGCGCAAAATGGCTTCTAGGATGGGGAGCTCTATGGGTTTGGGAAGAAAGCCGTCCATACCCGCAGCAAGGAAAGCGTCTTGATCTCCTTTCATGGAGTGGGCGGTCATCGCGATGATGGGAATATTGGCGGGTAATGCGCCAGAGGTATCCTTGCGAATGTGTTTTGTGGCGTCCAGACCACTCATTCTGGGCATTTGAATGTCCATGAGCACCACATCGAATGATTCGCGCTTCAAAGCCTCCAGAACCTGCTGCCCGTTTTCAACGGCTACGTATTCGTGCCCCAGTTTGGAGAGCATGTGAACTGCAACACTCTGATTAAGCATGTTATCCTCGGCAAGCAGAACCTTTAGATGGCGTTTGCCGCTTGCCCCGGTGTCCTCGCAGGCGTCAACCAACTGTTTGATCGAAGTCTGTTTCATCTCCACAGTAAAATGTACGGTTGTGCCAACACCTTCCTCACTTTCCATAAAAACTTCGCCGTGCATCAACTCCACCAGTTTGCGTACGATGGCCAGCCCGAGGCCTGTGCCCTGAAATCGGCGGGAGTAGGAGGCGTCGCGCTGGGTGAAGGGTTCGAAAAGGCGCTCTATGTCTTCCTTTGGGATGCCGATACCTGTATCACGGACAGCGCAGGAAAGAATCAGTCGCGAATTTGTGGCAGCATGTGGAGCGTACAAGACGTCTGCTTCCATCTGTACGCGGCCTGCATCTGTGAATTTAACGGCATTGCCTACCAGATTGAAAAATACCTGCCGCAGTCGTCTCTGGTCCCCCAGTACCAGTTCAGGGACGTTGGGAGAGACATTGACCGTTATGTCAATTCCCTTTTCCCTGGCCTGAAAAATGAAAGTCTCCCTGAGGTGATTCAGTGTTGTTTGCAGAGAAAACGGCCACTCTTCAAGCTCCAGCTTGCCGGCTTCAATCTTGGATATATCCAGAATGTCATTAATGACTTCAAGAAGGGTTCTGCTGGACGTGAGCGCAGTTTGGACAAAATCCATCTGCTGTTCGTCGAGTTCGCTTTCCTCAAGCAACTGCAACATCCCGAGAACACCATTGAGCGGTGTTCTCACTTCATGGCTCATGTTGGCCAGGAATTCGCTTTTGGCAAGGCTGGCTTTTTCTGCAGCATCTCTTGCGGTGATGAGTTCCTGTTCCAGCGATCGTAAATCAGAAATGTCAGCGACGAATTCCATGCCGCCGATAATCGCCCCATCTTCATCCTTGATGGGCGCGCAATAAATCTTAAGGGACTTGCCCGTCAGTATCTCTTCTTCTGGCGTGGAGTAGCGGACCACTGTCGTGTTCTGTTCCAGCGCTTGGGGCAGGGAGCAATGGGAGCAGACATCCGGTTGTCCTTGCAATACTTTGTAACACTTTTTTCCTATTATGCCCCCGCTGTCCTTGAAGCCAAAGTTGTCCAGCAGACCTCGGCTGACGCCAATGATGTTGTATTCCCTGTCCACAACATTGATATGTCCTGGAATGTTCTCGAAAAAGGCATGGAGCTGACGGTTTGCTTGCAGCAGTGCCTCTTCGGCGCGTTTGCGTGCGGTTATCTCGGAAGCAAGGGTTGCAACACCCAAGCACGTGCCATCCGTAGAAAAAACAGGAAATTTTTTGGTCAGAAAGGTGCGCAGGCTTCCGTCTTCGCCCTGCGTTGTTTCCTCCACGGTCAGGTTTTCACCAGGGGCAAGACGAAATGCTCTGCGGTCGTTCTCCATGTATTTAAGGATTTCTTCCGGGGTGGACATGCTGGAAAAAAGCTCGACATCTGTTTTGCCAATAACCTGGGTTCGAGAAGTAAATCCGGTTAGGTGGAGATACGCTTTGTTTACAGTGACGTAGCGAAGATCGGCATCCTTGAACACTGCCACGTGCTCGGCATTTTCTATGAGCTCAGCCAGCAGCATTTTTTCATGCTCCACCCGCTCTTGTGCAGAGATGTCCTCGATGATTTGCATCATGCCCGCGCCGTGAGTCTCAGGCACAGGGATGATGCGAATCTGGACGGTTGTGGTTTGATTCCCAGAGAGCAAGTGCGCCGTACAGACTGAAGAAGCGGAAGAGTTGTCGGCATTTATTGGGGCGTGGCAATTCTTGCAGAGGCCTTCGTTGCTCTTGAACAAGTCGTGGCATTTGCGGCCGACGATTTGCTCCAAGGGCAGATCCAAAAGCCGACAAATGGCCTGGTTTGCCACCTGCACGGTATGGTCAGGGGCAATGCAGGTTATGCCAACGGGAATGCTGTCCAGAACGTGGCGCAAGAGTTGATTTTCGTCGTGCAGCGATGTTGCTTCAGGAAAATCATTTTCCGCTTCCAAACGTGCACGTAATGCGCTGTTTTCTTTTTCAAGAAACTCTATGCGTTTGAGCAGGTGCGACTGATTTATGGGGTCCATCGCTTGTGTCCCGTTACCAAGTCAGGAGTGTATCTATAAGTAGTAATATACGAAATTTCTCTTGTAAGCTTACTCATGAATACTATCCGTAGCAAGTAATATTAGTAATATATGTATGTTGCATTTTTGCAGTTCCTGCCCTGTAGTAGAAAAACTGTAAACAGCACCCGCGTAGGAAGAGAACGTTGAATAAGGATTAATATATACTTGAATTATGGAATATTCAAAACCGTGTCTGGCGGTTGCAAAGAACAAGTATTGTGGGAACAAAAATTTTTGAATAATTTTAGATAATTAGAAAAATTGCGGAGCATCAGTTGGGAAAGTATAGGTAATAGAATCAAAATAATAATTTTTTAAAATTTTGAGTGAACATGCGGGTGTGGTAACTCTGTAGGAAAGGAGATTTGTTTATGGAAAGTATAGAATTCTCAGGTTTGGATGGATATTTTGCGTAGAAAAGTAAGAAATGGGTGGAAGGATGGTATACTGTCCACGATTTGGCAAGATAATTATGAATGATATTATGAAGCACGCCAGAGATGCAGGAAAGAAAAAAGTATCTTTGCACGTAAGAGAATCGAATGATCAGGCTATACAATTTTATAAGGCAATTGGATTTACGGATGTACAAGTTATTGGCGGATATTATGCAAAGACTACTAAAGAAAGTGCTTTCGAAATGGAGTATGATATCGAAGAATAGCTGTCCATAGGGCTATCCGTTGGGCAGATGTTACACGTGCTCGACAAGCCCCATGACCTTTGGCACAAATCCTTGATGCCGACACCTATCCTCTTGCACTTGCCTTCTGATTGTCTGTGCGCCCGATTCCTGCGCCGGGAAAAGCGATTCACAGTATATGCCACAACTCTTGATGGTAAGCAGAGCTTGTTGGCGCATACCAACAATACCGGCTCCATGCTCGGGCTCTTGCGGCCAGGCAGTGAAGTGTTGCTTTCGCCCGCTGCGAACCCTGCACGTAAGTTGCCATTCACCCTTGAACTGGCCTGGCAGAACATTTTTTTGGAGCGTGGTTTCTGGGCGGGCGTCAACACCAGCACGCCTAACCGTATGCTGCAGGCAGCCTGGAAAGCAGGCGCTTTACCCGAGCTGGCGGATTGCACAACATTCAAACGTGAGGCTGTCTATGGCGCCAGTCGCCTGGATGCGCTTCTTACCGGTCCTGCCGGTGACGTGTGGGTAGAGTGCAAGAACGTGACTCTGGTGGAAGACGATGTGGCTCTGTTCCCGGACGCTGCCACAGAAAGGGGGCGCAAGCATCTGGTGGAACTCGCCGGCCTTGCGCGTCAGGGTGTGCGGACAGCGCTTTTCTTCCTGGTGCAGCGATCCGACGCGAAATGTTTTGCCCCTGCATCCTTGATAGACCCGGAGTACGCACGGTTGTTTTACGACGCCCTTGATGCCGGGGTGGAGGCCTGGCCTTGGATGACGCACATCTCGCCGGCCGGCATTGGCCTGGAGCGCAGATTGCCCGTCTTGCCGCGTGGATAAAAGGCCGGCTTTGGGGGGTTAGGATTGTTCCAGTATTTTCAAGGCTTTTCGTCCCTCTTCGCCCATGTCCAGCGACCATTTGGTCACAAAGGTCTCAATGTGCTGACGTATGGCCTCTTCACTCAGTTCCTTCGCATTTTCACGAATGTAGGGCATTGCTTGTTCCGGATTCGCCCAGGCCGTTTGCAGGCTTTCTCGAATGGCGGCTTCTATCCGTGCAATGCGCTCCTCACCCAGGGAGCGCCTGGCGACAATGCACCCCAGAGGCAGGGGCAAAGAAAAATAATTTTCCCACCATTGACCAAGGTCTTGTAGCAGTACCAGCCCCAGTGATGCATAGGTGAAACGTCCTTCGTGGATGAGCACGCCGGCATCCACTTCATCCCGCATCAAAGCGGGGACAATGCGGTCAAATCGCATGTCAGGGCGCTGTCCATCAGGCGCCAGCAAGGTTTGCTCGCTTTCCGTAAAAAGGCGGAGCAGCCTGGCCGCGGTGGTGTGCACCCCTGGTATGGCAATATTTCGCAGCCCTGTTGCCGGTGTGCCCTCTTTGGCGACAAGGACCGGCCCCACACCGTGCCCCATGGCGCCCCCGCATGAAAGCAAGGCGTAATGCTCCTGAACCTCTGGCCAGACCGCAGCGGATATCTTGCAAATGTCCAGCGCCTTGTCCAAGGCGAGGCTGTTCAACTCTTCCACATCAGCCAGCACCACGCAGGGACCATCTTCACCAAAAGCCCCCGCGCCTGCAAGATTATGCGTTGCCGCATGGAAGATGAACGTATCATTGGGGCAGGTCGAGTACCCCAAAGACAACGATTTTATGTGCGTTTCCATGTCGTATCCTTATGCAGAACTTGTCGTTGACAGCATGTCTTGTGCGGGCTAAGCGGTGACCAGGTGGTCATTATTTAAGTGAATGACCACCTGGTCACCATCGCGCACAAGATATGGGAGAGAGGCCATGACTGCAAGCACTACATTCAAGAATTTGCCGGAAGACAAGCGGCAACGGGTGCTGGAAGAAGCCGGTGAGGAATTTGCCGCGTCCGGCTACCAAGGCGCGAGCATGAACCGGCTGACATCGCGTCTCGGCATCGCCAAAGGCTCCTTGTTCAAGTATTTTGGCAGTAAGGAAGGGTGCTTCCGCGCTGTTTTTGACTTTGCAGTGGAGCGATTCGCTTCCAGAATGCGGGAAACACGCAACACCTCCAGTGGGGATTTTTTCCAGACACTGGACAGTCTGCTGGCCGCGGCAACATATTTTGCCAGCAAGCACCCTTCAATCTATCGCATCTACCTGAAGATGCTCTTCAACGAAGATTTCCCCATGCGCACCACCGTTCTGGCTGAAGTGCGCGCAAACGTCAGGAAATTGCTCATGCCGCTGCTGGAAAAGGCTAGGGATCGTGAAGAAATTCGCCCTGATATTGATTTGGACGTTGCCGTATTCTGTATCGACGCCGTTCTCGACCGTTATCTCCAGGCCAGTGTGGCAAACCTGCCCGGCATAGAGGTGAAAGGCATCGATTTTCCGCAAGCGGAAGAAACAGGCGCAATATCCAGAAAGCACATCGTTCATTTTTTGCGTCAATGCCTGGCGCAGCAGGAGGAAGCATGCTCGAAGCCCGCATGAACGCACTGAATTGTGGGGCGGTGTACGAAAAAGTATGTACAGGAAAACGCCTTACTTTAGATGAGGGGCAACGCCTGTATTCCCTCGAAGCCCCTGATGGTCTCCACGTGCTTTTGGCCCTGGCGGATCTGGCCAGACGGTTGCGCCATGGCGCGGATACACACTGGGTGTTCAATCGCCACATCAATTATACAAATGTCTGTGTACAGCGTTGTTCCTTCTGCGCTTATCGGCGGCAGGAAGGAGAAGAGGGCGCCTTCACCCTGAGCAAAGAGGACGTTTTCGCGCGGCTGGAACAGGCAGGGCGCGTTGACGAGGCGCATATCGTCGGCGGGTGCCACCCCTCTTTGCCCCTTGCTTTTTATGAGGATCTGTTGCGCTCCTTGCAGGAGCGTTTTCCCGATTTGGTGCTCAAAGGGTTCACCATGGTGGAGATAGCCCACTTCGCCGCGCTTGAAGGCATCTCCACACAAGAAGTGCTCAAAAGGTTGCAGGCGGCAGGGCTGGTGATGATGCCAGGCGGAGGGGCGGAGATTTTCGCCCCAATAATACGCCAGCAAATCTGCCCCACAAAAATAAGCGGGGAGCGCTGGCTGCAGATTGCCGGGGAGGCGCACTCCCTTGGGCTCAAGAGCAACGCTTCCATGCTTTTTGGCCATATGGAAACCACGCGCCACCGGTTGGAACACCTGGATGCCATTCGCAGACAGCAGGATGCGAGCGGCGGTTTTGTATGTTTTATTCCACTGCCTTTTCTGCAGCAGAACAATCCCTTGGCGGAAGGGCTCGGTGGCGCGCCCATGGCGGCGCGTGGTCTGGATATCCTGCGCACCGTGGCGATCGCCCGTCTGATGTTGGACAACATACCCCACGTAAAGGCCTACTGGGCCATGTTTGGCCTGAAAACGGCCCTTGCCGCCCTGCATTGTGGCGCAGATGACATCGATGGCACCATCCATGAAGAACATATAGGGCACATGGCCGGTGCAGATAGCGAGCAGGCCCTGACAGCATGTGAATTGGAGAAGGCCATCCGAGGTTCAGGTTTGCGCCCGGTCCGGCGTGACGGCTTGTTCCGGCATCTGCCGTCCGAGGATACAGTCGCACGCGAGTCCTACACCGTGTTTTCACCGCCGTTGCGCTCCTTGTTGCAGGGGGCGGCAGAAGGGCGCAGACTGGATATGGAAGAGGCCCTGGCCTTGTACCAGCACGCTCCGTTGCATGAATTGGGGGCAGCTGCCCATACAAGGCGCCTAGCTATGCGCCCCCCGGATGTGGTGACCTATGTGGTGGATCGCAACATCAATTACACCAACGTTTGCGTTTGCGGATGCCGTTTCTGCGCTTTTTACAAGACTGCCGGAGAAAAAGGCGGGTATGTCATGGAGCCTGACGTTCTGGGGCAGAAAATTCAGGAAACCCTGGACTTGGGCGGGCGGCAGATTCTTTTACAAGGGGGGTGTCACCCTGAGCTTGGCCTGGCATTTTATGAAGACATGCTGCGCAGCATCAGGGAGCGTTTCCCCGAAGTGCATGTGCACGCATTCTCCCCCCCGGAAATCCACCACATTGCGCACCTGGAAGGGCTGAGCGTTGCCGCCGTGATTGCCAGGCTGCGTGAAGCAGGACTGCACTCCATTCCAGGGGGCGGAGCCGAGATTCTTTGCGACGCAGTGCGCTCCAAGGTGTCCCCCGGCAAATGCACTGCTGGTGAATGGCTGGAGGTTATGCGCCAGGCGCATATGCAAGGCATGCGCACCACGGCGACCATGATGTTTGGTCATGAGGAAACGCCGCGGCAACGATTCGAGCACTTGTTTGCCCTCCGTGAGTTGCAGGAGGAAACAGGCGGCTTTACTGCATTCATTCCCTGGGCTTTTCAGCCTGGCAATACCGCCATAGATGCGCCCCCTGCACCACCTTCGGAATATCTGCGCATGTTGGCTCTTTCCCGTTTGGTACTGGATAATTTAGACAATATTCAGGCGTCCTGGGTCACCATGGGCGCGCATATAGCGCAGGCGGCGCTCCATTTCGGGGCCAATGATTTCGGTTCCACCATGATTGAAGAAAATGTGGTGGCCGCGGCAGGGGTGCGTTTCAGAATGGATGAAGCCGAACTGCGTGCAATTGTGCAGGAATCGGGTTTTACGCCCTGCCGCCGGAAAATGGATTACACTTTGTTGGAGGCATGCCATGCCTGATGCTCTTGAACACGGCGTCATGCGGGTAGGGCGCATTGCCTACCGCAATGTGCTGCCCATTTACCACCCCTTGGAGCAGGGGCTCTTGCCGCACAACATGCGCTTTGTCTATGGCCCACCTGCTGCACTGAACAAACGCATGCAGGCTGGCGAGCTCGATCTGGCCTCGGTTTCTTCCATCGAATACGCCCGCCGCAGCGACAGATACCTGTTGCTGCCGGACCTGGCCATAGGCAGCAACGGCCCTGTACAGAGTGTCTTGCTGCTTTCCAGCCTGCCTGTGGAGCAGCTGGGCGGTAAGGAAATTCTGGTCAGCGCGGAAACACATACTTCCGCCATGCTGCTCAAGCTGTTGCTGGAAAAATACTGGCAGGTGCCTGCAAGACTGGTGGCGGGAAGCGGGTCTGCCATGGCCGCGCTTGCCAAAAGCGGTGAACGCCCCGTTGCGGTGCTCGCCATCGGTGATGAGGCCCTTGCACTGCGGCAGAGCTCGGATTACGAACACCTGATCGATTTAGGCGAAGTCTGGAGAGAATGGACCGGATTGCCTTTCGTTTTCGGGGTTTGGGTCATGCGCCGTGAGCTTGGAGAAACATCCGCCCCGGCGGCGGCCGCCGCCTGCCGTCTGCTGTTGCAGGGCAAGGCCTGGGGGCAGCAGCATATCGAATCACTGCTGCCATTGACCGGCAGAGGTATAGGGCTGGATACCGATGCGCTGCGGCGTTATTTTCAGGGGCTTTCCTATGACCTGGGCCCCGCGGAACAGCAAGGGCTGCGCACTTTTTTTGCCTTCCTTGCCGGCGCCGGACTGTTGCAGGAGGAACCAGAGTTGCGATTTTTTCACTTGGAAAACTGCCCGGGAGCGCATGCTCCCACTGAGAACAGCCATGCCTGATGTTTTGCGCGCAGGGCGTATTGCCCTTTCTCCGGACCGCATCATCCACGATGGCGTGCTCATACATGAACAGGGGCGCGTCACCGCTGTGGGGCCTGCTGCAGAATTGTTGTCCGAGTTGGACCCTGCCTCTTTGGAGCAGATGGTCGATTATGGCGACCGCACCGTGGCGCCTGCGCCCATAAATGCCCATGCCCATCTGGAGCTCAGCCACATGAAAGGGGTTACCCAGTTGGGGCAGGGGTTCACAGCCTGGGTCATCAGCTTGCTTGGCGCCGGGATCGAAGCCATGAACGGCTGCAGTGAGGCGGCTGTGGACGTCGCCGTGGAGCAGCTTGCCGCATGTGGGGTGGCCCATATAGCAGATGTCAGTTCGAGAAATCCGGAGCTGGTGGCTGCTTCGCTGAGAAAGAAGAACATGGGCATGACCCTGTTGGCGGAAGCCTTTGGTTTTGCACCTCTCAAGGACGCCGATGCGTTGCTGCCGCACCCCTTTCTGAATGCTCCGGAATGGTTGCTGGAATCCACGGCAATTGCAGGGCACGCGTTGTATTCCACTTCTCCTGAGCGCATGCAGGCTGCCAAGGCGTGGTGCGCCGCAAAAGGACGGGTCTTTTCCCTGCACCTGGCGGAGCATGAAGGTGAGGTGGGGTTGCTCACCTCTGGAGAAGGGGAGTTTGCCAATCTGCTGCGCTCTCGGTTGTTGCCAAAAGGGTGGGAGGCCCCCGGTCTGCGGCCCGTGGCGTTTGCCGACTCTTTGGGGCTGCTTGATGCTGCGACTCTGGCCGTCCATTGCGTACAGGTGGCAGCGGAAGAAGTGCACACCTTGGCGCGGCGAGGGGTAACGGTGTGCCTCTGCCCCAGAAGTAATGCGGCTATCGGTGTTGGGAATGCGCCCGTGGCGGCCTACAGGGCAGCTGGGGTCAACTTGTGCCTGGGCACCGACAGCCTGGCCTCCAACACAGACCTCGACATCTGGCAGGAATTGCGCCATATTCTGAATGATCTGCAAGCCGCTGGAGAGCCATTGCCAACCATGGGCGAAGTGGTCGCCTGGACGTCCGCCAATGCTGCCCGGGTGCTTGGTTTGCAGGGTGAAGAAGGCCTGGGGGGGCTGGAAACAGGCAATCGCGCCGTATGGACGCTTGTTCCCTCCGATCTTGAGTACCTGTCCTGACGGAACGCGCCCCCCTACTGACGGTTTTCGCCCCGGCGCCTGCAGGACAAGGGAAACGTGGCGACAGCCATTGAAGAGGCGCTCATGTCCATGCCATTGCATCGTCCGGTAATTCTTGCTGCAGCAACCCCAATGGAATTGCGCGCTGCGTTGGCGCCCATGGTGGAGAACATGCCCCCCGTCCCGGCCGAGGGGGAAACTGCAACCATACGCGCTGGGGGCAGAGGCGTGGTGCTGCTGGTTACCGGTGTGGGCCCGCTTAACGCTGCCTACAGCATGGGGCGCGCTCTTGGTGAGGTTTCGCGCTGTATGGGCGTGGTCAATGTCGGCATTGCAGGATCGTATGATGCTGCTGCCGTGCCCGTGGGGAGTGTGGCTCTGGCCGTCCAGGAAATCTATCCTGAGTACGGGGTCTCCTTTGATGACCGGATTGACCATGAAGGTGTAGGACTGGCCCAGGCAAAAGGGCCGGATGGCGGCGTGTGGGAGAAACTGCAGCTTTACCCCCGGACCGCGGCTGAGGAAATGGGGTTGCAGACCAGCGCTCTGGAAAATCTGCCCCACGTTGGCTTTCTCACTTCAGGGCGGGTGAGCGGCAGTTGTTCCGTGGCTGCTTCCCTGAGAGACAACTACGGCGTGCTGGTTGAAAACATGGAAGGCTTTGCCCTGGGGCTTGCCGCTCTCAGAGCTGGTGTGCCTTTCCTTGAATTGCGCGCCATCTCGAATGTATGCGGTGAACGGGAGAAGGCGGCATGGGACATCCGCGGCGCCTTGAGTGCCTTGGGCGAGGCGTGCACCGCGCTTTTCGCATCCTGACCCTTCCCTGCTCTCCCTGCCTGATATTCGTTCCGTTGACGCCGTTTCCTCACTGTTCCATTGTCATTTTTCAGCAACGGGTTATAAGGGAATCATGAAACTGTCGACAATACGCCGTGCATGCTTTTCCATATTCCTTGCGATTTCATTGACGCTGCCAGTGGCAACCATGGCCCATGCAGCTGTGTTGCAAGCTAGGCATGATTTACACGTGCAACTGGAGCCTGAAAACGCGCGTTTGCGCGGCACGGACCGCATTTCCCTCATACTGGAGCAAGCTTGCAGCCTTGATCTGCATCTTGCGGACGGGGCTGAAGTGCTGCGCTTGGAACTTGATGGCGCGCCTTTGAAGTACGAACGCCAGCACGGTTGGCTCTGGGTGGATATGCCCGCGGCGCATTGTGATGGCGAAAAGGAGCTTCTGCTCGAGTATACCGTCACGTTCAATGACCCTTTGCCGCAGAATCCTGCGAACATGGATAATCCCGGCTTTGGTGTAAATGGCGTCATCAATGAACAGGGCGCGTTTCTGATGGCCGGTAGCGGTTGGCATCCGCAGATAGCAGGCAAGGCCGAGAGCTTTCATGTCACCGTGCAGGCGCCTTTGGGCATCTACGCTGTGACCCTGGGTGCTCTTGAGCGTCTCGAGGACGGGGAGGGGATAAGCACAAGCGTCTGGAATGTGGAGCATGTGCTGGAAGCCCTGCCGCTTTGCGCTGGGGCATATGTGGTGGAGCAGGCTGCCGCGCCATTGCTTGCAGAGGCAACACAGGAAAGAGGGCGTTCAGAAGTCCCGATCCAGACGTTTTTTTCCAGGGACAATGCACAGCTTTCCCAACGGTATCTGGATGCAGTGGCCAGACACATGGCCTATTACAGTAAACTGCACGGGGCCTATGCCTTTGAAAAGTTTGCTGTTGTCGAAAATTTCTTCCCCACGGGCTTCGGGTTTCCTTCCTTCACACTCTTGGGCGGGCAGGTTTTACGGCTGCCTTTTATCCCCGAAACCAGTCTCCGGCACGAGGTTGCCCATTGCTGGTGGGGCAACGGTGTTTTGGTCAACTACGCAGAGGGAAACTGGTGCGAAGGCCTCACCAGCTACGTTTCCGATTACATGGCCAAGGAAGAACAATCGCCTGTGGAAGCCAGGGATTACCGATTGCGCACCTTGCGAAACTACGCCCTTCTTGTGGGAGAGGGCGGTAATATGCCGCTGAGCGATTTCGTGTCGCGCAACAGCCCTGCCACCCAGGCAATCGGGTATGGCAAAGCCATGTTCGTTTTTCATATGCTGCGTCGCGAGGTAGGGGATGACGCCTTCTGGGAAGCCCTGCGCCGGCTGTATGCGGAAAAGTTGTTCCGTAAGGCCAGTTGGGCGGACATTCTGGATGTTTTTGTGAGTCAGGGCTCCTTGGACCAGAAGGAAGCCCGGATTTTTCTTGACCAATGGGTCAAGCGCGCCGCCCCTCCCAGATTGTTGATCGAGCGCACCGAACTGCGCCGCAGCGAGGAAGGCTGGCGCATTTCCGGCACACTCAAACAGCGCCTCACCCCGGATGGCAACCTTTTTCAACTGCATGTGCCCGTTGTGGCCCAATGCGGAGAAGGGCATGTGGAAAAACTCCTGGAGCTGCAGGGAGAGCAGGCGCCTTTCGAGCTTTACTGCGGGGAGCGCCCTTTGGCTTTGGTGGCAGATCCTGGAGCGGACGTTTTCAGGCTGCTTTCTCCTGTGGAGATTCCGCCCACCGTGAACAGCCTCAAAGGCGCGGAGTCAATGAGCGTCATAATTGCAGGCAAGGGCACGGAAATGCGGCAACAGCTTGCCCGCTTTCTTGCCATGGCGCTCAACCAGCCCGATGCCGCCATACTGACGGAATCTTCCATGGATCAGGGGCAGATTGCCCAACTGGCCCAGGACGAAAAAAGGGCCTTGCTGTTTATTGGCGCGCCTGAAAGCGAAGCTGTGAGGGCGCTGGCGCCCCCGTTGCCCCATGGGGGGGAACTGACCCCTGACGGCGTGCGTTTGCCGGTGCTGGAGAAGGTGGAAGGCGCCGACGCCGTGATGTTGCTGACGAAGAATTACAGCACTTCCCGAAGCGCGGGCCTTTTTCTGCCATTGCAGACCGAAAATGCAGCCGGAGATGCAGCCCTTGCAGCCGCGGTGCGCAAGATCACCCATTACGGCAGCTATGGCCTGTTGGCATTTGCAGAGGGGCGTAATCTGCTCAAGCTGCGCTGGCCTGCGCAAAGCTCACCCATGCGCGTAGACCTGCGAGAGGGGGATTCCGCGGCCGATCCATTTGACGACGACTTTTTCCAGCCCCACTTTGGCAGGTCGGGCAGAGGAGTTGATTGATATGTTTGGGCGCTGGCAAAGATTATTGGCCATGCTTGTTTTCGCGGCAGCGGGAGTCTTGGTCTGGTCCTGGATGCAGCCAAAGGGCTCAGCGCCTGAAGAAGGCGAGCTGGCGCTTTATTCCGTGCGTGAGAGTCGGGAAACCACCCTTGGTGCGGCGCTGCCCGATCTGGCCCGGTCCGGCCTGGTTTTTGTCGGAGAGGCGCATTCCGAGCTGGCGGACCACCAGGCCCAGCTTGCCGTCATCCAGGCATTGCACAACGAACGCAGGCCCATGGCCGTGGGGCTGGAGATGATAGCCCACAGACATCAAAATGAGCTCGACGCCTGGGTGGCGGGGGAAATATCTGAAGCCCATATACGCGACGTGTTTCGTCTGGACTGGGGGTTTGACTGGGAGCTCTACCGCCCAATCTTCATGTTTTGCAGAAAAGAAGGCATCCCCATGCTGGGCATAAACGTGCCGCGAGACATCACCCGCAAGGTATCGCGCCAGGGGTTTGCCTCACTCAGCGACTCGGAACTCAGGCAGCTGCCGCCACTGTCCTGCGAGGTGCACCCCGATTATGAGCAGTTTCTGCGCATCATCCTGGGCGCCCATGGCCCGCATGGAGGGGGCGAGGACGACAACCCCCACGGGGGGCAGGGAATGGACGAAGCTACCTTTCAGAAGTTTTGCGAGGCCCAGGTGGTGTGGGACGTCTCCATGGCCTACTATTCTCTGGAGCACCTCAAGACCTACCCCAATTCGTGTGTCGTGGTGCTGTGCGGTACGGTGCATGCCTGGAAAAAGGCCGCACCCAGCCAGGTGGCGCGGCTGCAACCTGACGTTCGGCAACGCGTGCTGCTTCCGGAAGAGGCAGGGCGGCTGGAGCCTGGCCTGATCGATGCTTCAGACGCCGACTATCTTATCATGCGCTGAAGTTTTTGAGGCGTCGCCAACTTTACAGAACGAGTAGTTACGATTTGGGATGAAAAAAAGCGGCAAAGCCCGTGGTCAGGCCTTGCCGCTTTTGAGTTATCTGGTCTGCTGCTGTTAGAAGCAGTGCTTGTCTTCGATGGCGTCGGGGAGAATTTCCCGCAGCTTTAGTGATGGCGCGCCCTGGCGTTGCGAGTTCTGCACCATGAAGGTCTCTGCTTCAGCCCGTGTCGGGAATTCCACAACCTCCACGATGTGCCAGGTCTGGTGCTGGCTGTCCAAAATGGAAGCCACACAAGGCACATACCCCTGTTCCAGCAAGGGGCGCGCAGCATCCCGCGCCGCTTGGGCATTGCGGTAGGCGCCTACGTAAACCACGTATATGGGCTTTTGCTGCGGCGCAGCCACAGGCGCTTGGGTGGAGGTTACGTTGCCCTGTTCCAGCGGCACGGCCACGGCGTTCACCCCCTCGCGCTGGCGGAAGGCTGCTGCTGCGGAGTCGGCTTCTTCTTTGTTGGGGTAACGACCAACCCTGACCGCATGCCAGAGACGCCCCTGACCGTCGCGGTGGGAGACAACCCAGGATTCGTAGCCCCTGCTAATAAGGGTGGCGGCGAGCTCGGCCGCATTGGTCTGTTCCAGAAACGCTCCCACCTGGAACGTGTATTGCTGGCCGGAGGCAGGGGCATCCTGCGCAGCAGCAGGCGTCTCCGCGTTTTGAGCGGGCTGTTGTGCTTCCGTATCCTGTTGCTGCTCCTGGCGCGCCTGGTCGCTTTCGCCTGCGCGCAGTTCTGCAAGAGCGCGATCACGCGCCGCAGGATCCAGGTCCGCTTGCGGGGCCTCTTCCGCTGCCTGTTGCTCAGGTTGTTGGGGCTGGGCAGCTTGCTGTTCACCGTCAGCGGTTTCTTGTCCGCCTTCTTGCCCGGCTTCGAGACTGCCCGTTGTCTGGGCCATGCTTTCCGCCACCACCTGTTTTTGTTCTTCACCGCTGCTGGCAGGCTGCTGCGCCAGGTTTGTCAACGTATCCGACCGCGCGGGTTGCTCATGCCGGATAACGGTTTCAGGGGGCGGCACCCGTTCGCTGTAAAACGTGCCTGACATGAAACCAGCGCCGAACATGAAAGCACCAAATACCACCACAGCAGGTATAAGCAGTATCAGCGCGGTGCGGCCCAGAAAAAGTCCACTCATGCAACCATCCTCAGTATAGCGGCCGCCTGTTTCCCCATCCTGTTCGTCATACGTTTGCACGGAGGCCACATTCTTTTGGATGTGGTTGTACGCAAGCAGCAGGCAAACTGGCAAGGCCTGGGGGGGCGAAGTTGTGCAAAAAAAATGCAAAGACCCGCCCTGCAATGTAACAGGGCGGGCCCGATGTGGTGTGCTTCAAGCCTAATCAGAGGCTAGTAGGCTTCTTCGTACTTCAGGTCTTCTTCCGTCATACGGTGGCTGAAGGTCTTGTAAACCCAGGCCTGGTAGATGATGACGATAGGAACCATGACAAGTGCGACACCCAGCATGATCTGCAATGTCAGGGTGCTGGAAGCCGAATTGTGGATGGTCATGCTGAATTCAGGCGACAGGCTGGACGGCAAAAGCGCCGGGAAGATGCCTATCACGCCGAAGAGCGTGACGCCCAGGATGTAAACCGCGCTCATGAACCAGGCGGACCAGTAGCTTCCGGAATTGAGGAATATGCGTGTCAGCCCCAATCCGGCCACAGGAACAAAGATTATGGGTATGAGAAGCGGTGTCTCAATGTAATTGTTGAAGAGCGAGGTGGCCACGGCCGTGAACGCTAGGAACAGCAGCGTTACGCCGACCAGCACCCCCCACAGGGTTTTGGCCATGCGCACGGCGCGGAGCTCCAGCTCCACGGGCGCCTTGATCGTAAGCCAGAGAGCGCCGTGGTAGCAGAACATGACCACGAACAGCACGCCCCCGAGCAGGCCGTAGGGGTTCAGCAGGGAGAAAAGACCACCCTGGTTGATGCCCTCGGCATCGATGGGAATGCCTTTGAAGATGTTGGCAAACGCAACACCCAGCAGCAACGCAGGCAGAAAGCTGCCCAGAAAGTGGCAGATATCCCATGTTTTGCGCCAGGCTGGGCTTTCCACCTTGCCGCGGAATTCAAAGGAGACGCCGCGCAGGATCAGGGCAAAAAGCAGCAGCAGCAAAGCGCTGTACAGGCCGCTGAACATGACGGCATAAGTTTTTGGAAAAGCGGCAAAGGTGACGCCGCCAGCCGTGATCAACCAGACTTCGTTTCCGTCCCAGAAGGGACCCTGAGCGTTGTAGAAAATGCGTCGTTCTTCCTCGTTTCTGGCCATAAAGGGCTTGAGTGTGCCCAGGCCGAAATCAAAGCCGTCGAGGATGAAAAAGACGGCCCAGAGTATGCCCCAGAGTAGGAACCAGGTCGTTTCGAGCATGTTGGTAACCCTCTTTTATTTCTGCGATATGGTTCGTGTCGCGTTACGCACGGACTAGTGCGCAGGTCCCTTGACGGCGTACTTCCGCAGCAGATAGATGTCTGCCGCGCCAAGCAGGCTGTATACCAGAATGAACGCCACAAGCGATACGGCCACCTGGGACGTTGCAATGGGCGATACAGCCTCGGAAGTGCGCATCATGCCATAGACGATCCATGGCTGACGGCCTACCTCGGCCACTATCCACCCTGTCTGCAAGGCAAGGTAGGGCAAGGGGATGACCCATATCAACAGCTTCATGAACCAGCGTTTGTCTTCCAGCTTGTTTCGCCAGAACCAACCCAAGAGTCCCAACACGATAAAAAGCGTTCCCAGGCCCACCATGGCCCGGAAGGAAAGGAACGTCAGCATAACAGGAGGGCGGTCCTCCTCGGGCCATTCCTTCAGACCTTGCACTTCTGCGCCAAAGTCGTTGAACGCCAAAAAGGAAAGCATGCCCGGAATCGGCAATGCCTCGATCATGTTCTCTTCTTCAGTGAAACTGGGAAATTGCAGCAGATAAATCGGTGCACCCTTTTCGGTTTCCCACTGGGCTTCCATGGCGGCCAGCTTGGTAGGCTGCGTTGCCGCCACTTCGTTGCCGTGAAAGTGTCCCTGTCCGGCAACCACAATGGAAAAGATCAGGGCAAAGGCAGCGCCGATGCGAAATGATTTTTTGAAGAAGTCTTCTTCATTGCGGCGCAGCAGATGGTAGCTGGAAACGCCCATGACGAAAAAGCCAGCAAGTACCCACGAACCTGATACGGTGTGGATGAATTCCTGCCAGCCAAAGGAGTTGGTTATGACTTCGAAAAAACTCTCCAGTTCGGCGCGGCCGTTACGCAGCACGTACCCCACGGGATGCTGCATCCATCCGTTGGCCAAAAGAATCCACAGGGCAGACACGTTGGAGGCGATTGCCACCAGCCAGATACAGGTTGCGTGCAATTTGGGCGAAAGTTTTTCCCAACCAAATACCCAGACTGCAAGGAAAGTGGACTCCAGAAAAAAGGCGAGGGTGGCTTCGATGGCAAGCAGGGAGCCGAAAATATCGCCCACGTATTCGGAGTAGCGTGACCAGTTCGTGCCGAACTGGAATTCGAGGGTGATACCGGTGACCACACCGAGGGCAAAGTTGATAAGGAAAAGCTTGCCCCAGAATTTGGCCATGCGTTTGTAGGTTTCATCGCCGGTTTTGACGAACTTGGTTTCCATGATCGCTATGATCACCGACAGCCCCAGCGTTAGCGGGACGAAGATGAAATGGAACATGGTGGCTACCGCGAACTGCAGCCGTGAGAGCATCACTGCGTCCATATACTCCCCTCCGTTTTTGGGTTTTCTTTGTACCTAGCTTCGCATTGCCAGGGCGTTTTGTCACCGCATTCCACCAATTTTTTCCGCGGGTATATTCCGGTTTTTTCCGGAGGGGGCCGCGGGGACGACCTTCCCGTTCAGCCGGAACGGGGTATGCTTGCGGTGTACGTATGAGGTGCTGCAATAATGCTTCTATTGGCAAATACCCGATGCAGGCGAAGCCAATCAGATTAAGAATGATTATTACTACCAGTACAAAATCATGGCAAGAATTTTTTCAAATTTTCGTGCTCAGCTGCCGCAAACCCTTTTATCAAATAGGAAACGCCACATGATGGAAGCATATATCAATATGATTCAAAAATGTAGTATAAAAATAAAAAAGCCGCGCCCGATGCGTACGGACGCGGCGTGAACGCGTGAAAGCTGGCGGCGCAGGCTCAGGAATCGTTCTGGTTTCGTTCATCCACCAGACGTACCGTTTTAGCTGCGGAACGGGGCAGGGTGCCATGGGGGAGCACCTGAACGTCACAACGCGCCAGCAAGTGCTTATGCAGGCTGCGGCCCACGGCCTGAACAAAGTTCTGCTCTTCTTCGGGAGTAACGTCGGTAAGATCGGACCGGCGCTCTATCTGAATACGCATCATGTCCAGCCCGTCCTTGCGGCTTAAAACAACACGGTATTCGGAGCAAAGCTCCTTGAAGCGACCCAGAACTTCGGCGATCTGTCCCGGGTAGATGTTCACCCCGCGGTAGATGATCATGTCGTCGGAGCGCCCCAGGATGCGGTCGTGGCGGGGAAGCGTGAGCCCGCAGGAGCACTGCCCCGGGATGATCCTGGTCAGATCGCGGGTGCGGTAGCGGATAAGCGGGGCGGCTTCCTTGCGCAGTGTGGTCACAACCATTTCGCCCACTTCGCCTTCCTTGACGGGCAGCAGGGTGACAGGATCGATGATTTCAAGGATGAAAATGTCCGCCCAATAGTGGATGCCGGAGTGGGCCGTACATTCGAGGCCGGTACCCGGACCGTAAAGTTCGGTAAGACCGGATATGTCGAAGCTTTGCTCAAGTCCCAGTTTTTCCTCAAAGGTCTTGCGCATGCGCGGACTGTGGGTTTCTGCACCAAAAATGCAGCGCTTAAGTTGCAACTGGTCGCGCAGGCCGCGCTTTTCCACTTCTTCGGAAAGCAGAAGCGCCATGGACGCCGTGGAGCAGAGGCAGGTCGCCTGCATGTCCGCCAGCAACTGGAGCTGCAGGTCAATAAGCCCTGGACCAATGGGCAGGGCCATGGCGCCGAAATGCTCACACCCGAGCTGGAAGCCGGCGCCCGCCGTCCACAAGCCGTAGCCCACGGCGATCTGAACCCGATCCAGGATGTTCAGCCCTGCCAGTTCGTAGCAGCGCGCAAACATGTGCTTCCAGGTGTCGATGTCCTTTTGTGAGTAGGCAAGCACCTTGCGTTTGCCCGTGGTGCCGGAACTGGCGTGGATGCGGACCACCTGTTCCTCAGGAACGGACAAGAGCGGCAAAGGGTACCCGTCACGCAGGTTGTCCACCGTGGTGAACGGGAGTTTTTTCAGATCGTCCAGGCTTTTAATGTCACCCGGCTGCACCCCGTGTTTTGTAAGGTGCTGCTGATAAAAAGGGCTGTTTTCATAGGCGTGCTTCACCGTCCACTGCAGGCCATCGAGCTGTTTGTCGCGCAATTGCTCTGCGTCGAGATGGGGAAGGAAGCGGTAATCGTTGGGCATGTCTCTCTCCAAAAGGGCGGCTTGTGCGGATTCTGAATTTTCTTTACAAAACGTCAGCCGCCACGCGGTGTAGTGTGGTAGCACAGAATCTCGCGGCGTGAAAAGTCTCAATGTGCACGCACTCTTGGATAATAGTTACAAGTGTGCGCCATTCTTGGAATCCTGAATCTTCGAGGAGCGAACCATGCGTGTTTTGGTGGTGGGCGGCGGCGGCCGCGAACATGCCTTAGTCTGGAAGCTGAAGCAAAGCCCCCGCGTGGAGCACATCTATGTAGCCCCCGGCAACGGCGGCACAGCGATTATTGCCGAAAACGTTCCCTTGAAGGATGACGACATCCCGGGGTTGGTGCATTTTGCCAAGGACAATGGCGTAGAACTGGTGGTTGCCGGGCCGGAATTGCCCCTGGTGTTGGGACTGGCTGACGCCTTGGCTTCTGAGGGAATCGCCTGCTTTGGCCCCAACGCTTTTGCTGCGCAGTTGGAAGGCAGCAAGGCCTTTGCCAAAAAAATCATGGATGAGGCCGGCGTTCCCACAGCCGAATCCCGGTTGTTTGAGGATTACGAAGAGGCCTGCGAGTATGTGCGCGAAAAGGGCGCACCTTTGGTGATAAAGGCCGACGGTCTTGCCGCGGGAAAGGGCGTTGTCGTGGCGCAAACCACTGACGAAGCTTTGGAAGCGCTTTCCCAGTGCATGGAAAGCAAGGTTTTCGGCATTGCCGGCGAGCGCGTACTTGTGGAGGAAATGCTCAAGGGACAAGAGGCCTCCTTTCTGGCTTTTTGCGACGGCGAGAATGTGGCCTGGCTGCCGTCTTCCCAGGATCACAAGGCCGTTGGCGAGGGTGACAGCGGACCCAATACGGGCGGCATGGGCGCATACTCTCCCGCCCCCATCCTGCCACAGGAGCGGTATGACGAGGTGGCAGACCTGGTCATCCGTCCGATAATCAAACGTTTGAAGGAGCTGGATCGCCCCTTTATTGGTATATTGTACGCCGGTCTGATGATCGATGACGCCGGCGATATCAAAGTGTTGGAATATAACGTGCGGTTCGGTGATCCTGAATGCCAGCCGCTTTTGATGCGCTTGGACAGCGACCTTGCTGAGGTCATGCTGGCGGCAGTGGAAGGGCGTCTGGACGAAATTGATCTGGAGATTCGCCCTGAAACCAGCATTTGCGTGGTGCTCACCGCCGGGGGGTACCCGGGGGCCTACGACAAAGGCGCCGCCATCAGTGGGTTGGATGAAGCCGAAGAGGTGGATGACGTCGTGGTCTTCCAGGCCGGCACGGCCATCAAGGACGGCAAGCTCGTTACCTCCGGGGGGCGTGTGCTTGGTGTCACTGCACTGGGCAAGGACCTGAAGGACGCCCAGACCCGGGCGTACAGGGCTGCCGACAAGATTCACTTCGACAAGATGTATTTTCGCCGCGACATTGGCGACAAGGGTTTGTATTTCTAGGTGACCGAGGAGCAAGACATGCCACAGGTTGGAATTTTTATAGGCAGTATTTCGGATGAGGAGACCTTGCGCCCCTGCGCTGATACGCTGAAAAAGCTTGGCATTGATTATCTTTTTACGGTGAGTTCGGCCCACCGTACGCCGGAGCGCACCGAAGCTCTGGTGGATAAGCTGGAAAGCGAGGGCTGTCAGGTATTTATTTGCGCAGCAGGTATGGCTGCTCATCTGGCAGGGGCAGTGGCCGCGCGGACCCTCAAGCCCGTGATTGGCGTGCCTGTGACGGCGTCTCCCCTTGGTGGGATGGACGCGCTCCTGGCCACCGTGCAGATGCCTCCGGGGTTTCCCGTGGGCACCGTGGCCCTGGACAAGGCGGGCGCCAAGAATGCGGCCTACATGGCTGCGCAGATTCTGGCCCTGCAGGATAAGGCCCTGGCCGCGCGCCTGACGCAGGAGCGCGAAGGCTTCAAGACCTCCGTAGCCAAGGCTGCCGCTGAGTTGGAAGCCAAAGGATAGGGGGCAGAGGCGCGGTTGCGTTATACGTAACCGCTTGTAATTCCCGCGTAGGCGGGAATCCAGTTTTTTTGTTAGCGCCCCTTGGAGGGGAAAGACAACGGCAATACTGGATCCTCGATGGACTCGGGTATGACAGGGAGCGGCGGCGCAGGGCTCGTGCTGTCTAAAGCAATCCAATCCACGTAACCGCCTTGTCATCCCCGCGCAGGCGGGAATCCAGGTTTTTGTTTGCGCCCCTTGGAGGGGAAAGACAACGTCAATACTGGATCCCCGATGGACTCGGGGATGACAGGGAGCTGAGACGCAGGAAAGGCGTATGTGCAGCAGTTCCAGCGAATGTTTAGGCAGAGAAATTCAAAAAGGCCTTGCACCGGAAAGGATGCGGGGCTTTTATTTGTGCAGGGTCGTAGCAGCCACATGGGGTAAAAAGCACTTCGCTCTGGGATGCCGCTTGTCATTCCCGCGCAGGCGGGAATCCAGTTTTTTTGTTAGCGCCCCTTTGGAGGGGAAGGACGACGGCAATACTGGATCTCCGATGGACTCGGGGATGACAGGGAGCGGCGGCGCAGGGCTCGTGCTGTCTAAAGCAATCCAATCCACGTAACCACCATGTCATTCCCGCGCAGGCGGGAATCCAGTTTTTTTGTTAGCGCCCCTTTGGAGGGGAAGGACAACGGCAATACTGGATCCCCGATGGATTCGGGGATGACAGGGAGCAGAGGGCGCAGGGCTCGTGCTGTCTAAAGCAATCCAATCCACGTAACCGCCTTGTCATCCCCGCGCAGGCGGGAATCCAGTTTTTTTGTTAGCGCCCCTTTGGAGGGGAAGGACAACGGCAATACTGGATCCCCGATGGATTCGGGGATGACAGGGAGCAGAGGGCGCAGGGCTCGTGCTGTCTAAAGCAAGCCAATCCGCGTAACCGCCTTGTCATTCCCGCATAGGCGGGAATCCAGGGTTTTATATAGCTGTTTGCTGCTGCTAGAACAGCGAAAATAACGGCAATACTGGATCCTCGATGGACTCGGGGATGACAGGGAGCAGAGGGCGCAGGAAAGGCGTATGTGCAGCAGTTCCAGCGAATGTTAGGCAGAGAAATTCAAAAAGGCCTTGCACCGGAAAGGATGCGGGGCTTTTATTTGTGCAGGGTCGTAGCAGCCACATGGGGTAAAAAGCACTTCGCTCTGGGATGCCGCTTGTCATTCCCGCGTAGGCGGGAATCCAGGTTTTCATATAGCTGTTTGCTGCTGCTAGAACAGCGAAAATAACAGCAATATTGGATCCTCGATGGACTCGGGGATGACAGGGAGCAGAGGGCGCAGGAAGGGCGTAAGGGTGAAGTTCCAATGCCTTTCTTTGGTTGAGAAAAACAAAAAGGCCCTGCACCGGAAACGATGCGGGGCCTTTTTTGTGCAGCATTGCAGCAATTCTGCTGTCTGAAAATGTCCTTTACGCCGTGCCGGCGGCGTTCCTGAGCGCCAGCATTTCAGGATCAAAGACTTCAGGCAGTTCGATCACATGGGTTTCGTAATGCACCTGGTCGGGGGAGCAGGAGGGGCATCCATCCGTTACCAGAAGATGGCGCGCTGAAAGCTGCCCCGAAGGGATACCGGCTTGTTTGAGAATCTTGGCGGTGCGCCCCTGTCCCCAAAGGACGGGGTTACCGCATTGACGGCATTCCACGTACAGCAGATCGGGGTCGATGTGTTCGAAGCGCTCCCGCGCTCCTGGCAGGGGGGTGATGTCGTGTTCTTTCCGCAACGAATGAGGCGATTTCAACATGGAAGCCTCCTTTTGTATATACTAGCGCCGGTTTGCGCCATGTTTCGGTTTTAGTAACAGGTTTTGTCCGACGCCGAAGCAACGTTTTCGAGTCAATTTGAGCACCAGCAATGATGACAGCGCCGTTGAACCCACAAGCATGAGCATGACAACGATCTGGTAGCGTACAGCCAGCATCGGGTCTGCCCCTGCCAATATTTGCCCGGTTGCCATACCCGGGATGAAAACCACACCTACGCCCATCATGGAGTTGATGGAAGGAATCATGCCGGCGCGCATGGCCTCGGCCATGATTTCACGGCTGGCTTCCTCGTAATCCGCTCCCAGACATAGCCGCATTTCCACTGCAGCGCGTCTGTCGCGCAATCCAGTGAACAGTCGCTCCAGGGAAATGGCAAGGGCGTTCATTGAATTGCCAACGACCATTCCGCCAAGGGGGAGGAAATACTGTGGTTTCCACCACGGCTCGGCCTGAATGACCAGGCCGGTAACGAGCACGGCTACGATGCAGTAGCCGGCGAGCATGGAGAGAAAGGTGGCGCCCATATAGGGCACATCTTTTTCATTGACCCGTGTGCTCACTATCCGAGCTGCAAAAACTATCATAATCACGAAAACGGCAAGCACAAGGGGGGCGGAGTTCCATTGAAAAAGCAATACCAGGGCGTAGCCCATGACGAAAAGCTGCGCAAAGGTGCGGATGGTGCCGATGACAAGGTCGCGCCCCAGACCGAGTCGGTAGATCAGGGATGCGCCACCTGCCGCTGCAATGAACACCAGGGCAAGGGCAAGTTGCCAAAAACTTATGGGTGCAGCGGCGTTCATTTGAGTTCCTCAGGTACGGAAGGTGTTTTGCCCAGGTGGACGACATGGTGCTCCGCCGGCAGCAAAGGGGCATCGGTATGGCTGACCAGCACCACAGTGATTCCCCGTTCCTTATGGGCGCGCAGGGTTTGTTCCTCCACAACACGACGGCTGTCGGGGTCCAGCGCGCTTACTGGTTCATCCAATAGCAGGACGGTAAGGGGGAGAAACAGGGTGCGGGCCAGGCAAAGTCGCTGCTTTTGCCCAACAGATAAGGTCAGCCCGTTGTCATCCAGTGAAACGCCCTGCAACAAAAGCGTATCGAGCGCATCACGCAGGGCGCTGTCCGTGGGTCTGGTCAGGTGTGTGTTGGCCTTGAAGGTAAAAGGCAGCAGCAGATTATCCCGAACACTTGCGTCAAGCACCGCAGGTGTTTGCTGCAGGTAGCCAACCTTTGCGCGGAGCTGGGGTGGTGGGATAGCCGCAAAAGGGCGGCCTTCAAATGCCAACGAGCCTTGGGTTGGCTCTTCCAGCCGGACAAAAAGCCTGAGTAGGGTGGATTTACCAGCACCGGAGGGGCCTTCAATCCTGATAAAGGCGCCTTTTGGGATGCGCAGAGAAAGCCCTGAGAAAAGCATTGCCCCCCCTGGGTGTGCGAATCCGAGCTTGGCTGCTTCGAGCACTGCGCCGTCTTGCGTCATAATCACCCCGGTTTGGATTATGTTGAGGGGGCTGCGCTCCTATAGTAAGGGTATTCTCATGAAAGGCAATTCTTCTGTTGATGATAATAATGCGCGGATGGCGGAAAAAGTTGCTGCCCGCCCTATCAAGTTGCTGCCGCCGGAACTGCGCAACCAGATCGCGGCCGGCGAGGTTGTGGAGCGCCCCTCCAGTGTGCTGAAAGAGTTGGTGGAAAACAGCCTGGACGCTGGCGGCACCAGCCTGCACATACAGCTGGAGCGCGGGGGGCAGGGTCTTATCATGGTGCAGGACGACGGTATGGGGCTGGGGCGCGACGAGCTCGAGCTTGCCGTGACGCGCCACGCCACAAGCAAGCTTGCAAGCATAGAGGACCTGAACGCCATTGCCAGCTACGGGTTCAGAGGCGAAGCCCTGCCCAGCATCGCTTCGGTTTCGCGCTTTTCCATGACGGCGGCGCGCGCCGCACAGGTAACGGGGGCTTCCGAAGCCTGGAAAATTGATGTGGAGTACGGGAAAGTCGCGGAAATCGGGCCTGCCGCCCTCAGTCAGGGGGCGCGGGTCGAGGTGCGTGATCTGTTTTCCAATGTTCCTGCCCGTCTGAAATTCCTGAAGACCCATGCCACGGAGATTTCCCGTTGCCAGGAGGCTTTGTTTCGGCTGGCGCTGACGCGACTTGACGCGGGCTTTGTTTGTGAATCAGGGGGGCGAGAGGTTTACCGCTTCACCAAGGGGCAAACCCTTGCGGAGCGGTTGGCGGTGGCGTGGCCGCCCCAGGTTGTGGAGGGGCTGGCGCCATTCGATCACATAGCCCACACCATTGAAGACGGTGAGGCCAGGGTGCATGGCATGGCGGGCGACCCTGCCAGAGCCCAAGGGCGTGGATCCCGCATCCTGCTATATGTCAACGGGCGCGCTGTGCAGGATCGCGTGCTGTTGCGCGCCGTGCAGGAAGCCTACAAGGGGCGGCTTTTGTCTCGCGAATATCCGCAGGCGGTGGTCTTTTTGGAACTGCCCCCTGACGCCGTGGATGTGAACGTGCACCCTGCCAAGGCTGAAGTCCGATTTCGTGATGAGCGCGGGGTTTTTTCTCTGGTGCGGCGGGCGCTGCTGGAGGCAGTGGACCGCATGGCCCCGGCTGCTTTCTCCTCCGGAAGCAAGGCCTTTCCCCAGGAGTCATACCCTGGTGTGCCCCCCGAGAGACAAGAAGGGCGGCCTTCAACGCAGATGCCAATGCAAGATCGGGCAAGGCCCGCCTCCACAGGAAACAGGGGTGGGGGGTACACGCTCAGGGAAAGCGCGACGCCATCTGTGGACGCCATTTTAGGGGGCGGTGCGCAACCACCGCGCCTGGAAGATGTGCTGGAGCAGCCGCCTCCGCAAAAAAACAAAAGCGAGCAGCATACGCTGGATATTGCTCCTCCAGCATTCCTGAGAGATGGAGAGCCCGGGGAGCACGAAGAACAGCAGCACGCGGGCGGTTTCCGTCTTTCGCAGCAAAGGCAAGACGTGACCAGGGAATACCGCATTCCCACAAAAGAAGGCGCCACTTTGAGTTATGTGGGGCGGCTGGCCGACAGCTACCTTATTCTCAAGGTAGGGGAAGGTGCGCTTGCCCTTTTGGACCAGCACGCTGCCCATGAGCGGGTGTTGTATGAGAAAATGCGCAGTCAGGGGCGCAAGGGAAATTCGCAACTGTTGGCTCTTCCGCTCCAGCTCCCCATGCACCAGAGCGAAGCCGAGCGACTGCGCGAGTTGGCGCCCGAACTGGAACGCCTGGGTTTTTCATTCAGCCTTGATGCGGGAGTGCTCAACGTGAGCGGTGTGCCTGTGCAGCTGAACCAGTCGCAGGCCAAGGATTTTTTGCGCGAGGCCCTTTCCGGACAGGCTGACGGGCTTGAGGAGTTGTGGAAACTGATGTCCTGCAAGACGGCCATCAAGGCGGGACAGCCCCTTGCAGATGACGAGGCGCGCCATTTGTTGGAGGAGTGGTGCGCTCTTGATGCACGCCATTACTGCCCCCATGGTCGTCCGGTGCTGATTTCCTGGAACGTTGGCGAGTTGGAAAAACTGTTCAAACGGCGCGGCTGAACGTAGTAAGACTGCGTCTGGGTGTAAAATGTTATTTTTTTGGTGTGGGTGATGAGTGTAATGCTCTTTAATCTCTGTTTCTCGTAGTTAAATAGTTTGCCCTGTTCTTCTCGTCTTTTTTCTGCGGAATTATTATAATAAAAATTTTTTCAGCATGTGTAAATATGGTGCATTTTACAAATTAAAATGCGCCAGTTGCTGCATTTTAATTGCTGAGAAAACAATGAATTTGAGAGTCTCAAAAATACTGTTTTATGTGCTAGCTTGTGTAGTCAATAGTGTCTTGATTTCGGATAAGAGGGCGCAATTAGTCTAAATAATGAAAATAATGTGCATCTGTGTGATACCAGATTGTATTCAATTGGTTGATATGATTTGTTCCACAGTACTATTTATGTGTGTTGTTCCTCCTCTGGTTTTTGAATGCTGTTCAAAAATGTTGAGCTATTTTTTAACAGTATTTTACGTCTATCTATAAGTTGTTTCTATTGTCGAATTTGATTATGGTATAACCACACTTTTTGCAATTTATTGACGTTCAGGATGGGGTGAAGCCATGTTGGATGTGAGGGCCAACGAGGTGGCAGGAATCCGCCGGTATTTTTGCATGAGCCTTGATCATGCGTGATGAGAAAGAGGGGAACATGATGAAATCATTGTTAACCGCCTTGTTTGGGGCACTGGTTTTAACGACCGTCTCTTGTATAGCCTTTCTGGCGGGAGGGGGAGGGCAGACAGCAATATGGGGCGTGGCCCCGGCAATTGTCGCCCTGATTATCCTCATTGTCGCCATTAGCATGGTTGTGCGACGCCAGAAACAGGAAGCCGCTGCAGCACAAGCTGCAGAGGACCTGACGGCAGGCAAACAAGTGGACATGGATGCCCTGCGCGCAGCGGGAGCCCTGGGAAAGTGCGCAGAAGCCCTGGTTCAGGAAGTGCGGCGGCAGCAGGGGCTTATACAAGGTGTGCTGGTGGGATTGCCCATGCCGTATCTGCTGACGGACACGCAGGAACGCATCACCATGACCAACCAGGAAACCATGGACATGCTCGAGATAGACGGCAAGCCGGAATCCCAATACGGGCGCACCCTTGCCGAGGTGTTTTATAACGACTCCACACGCCAGACCGCGGTGGGCAAAGCCATCAACAACGGCCAGGTATTCAGCAACCTGGAGGTCACCATAGCAGGACACAAAGGGGGGCAGCGTCACGTACTCGCCAATGTCTACCCTATTTATGATCTGGATAAAAAATGCGTTGGCGGGTTTTGCCTGTACTTGGACATGACCAAGCTCAAGGAAAAGGAACAGGAGATCTGCAGCCAGAACGAGCTCATCGGCAGGGCGGCCTCCCGAGCCACCGCCGTTGCAGAGAGCATGGCTTCCGCCTCGGATGAACTGGCCGCTCAGGTGGAGCAGACCCGCGTATCTTCTGAACAGCAACGTGAGAGCACAACAGATGCGGCCAGCGCCATCGAGCAGATGAGCGCTTCCATCATGGAAGTTGCGGGCAATGCCCGTGAAGTGACCGAACTGGCTGATTCTTCCCGGGCCAAGGCAAGCGAAGGCGCGGCAGAGGTGGAGCGCACGCGCAAGGTCATTTTAGGCATGCGCGATGAAGCCCAGACTCTGATGCAGGACATGGAAGGGTTGGGAGAGCAGGCCAACGAAATCGGCAAGGTGCTCAATGTCATTAACGACATTGCCGACCAGACCAACCTCCTGGCCCTCAATGCTGCCATCGAGGCGGCCAGGGCCGGTGAAGCCGGCCGCGGTTTTGCCGTGGTGGCGGATGAGGTGCGCAAGCTTGCCGAAAAAACCATGCAGGCCACCAAGGAAGTGGGGGGCGTGGTCCAGGCAATTCAGGCCAGCGCGGCGCAAAGCAAAACCTCAACAGAATCCGTTGTCGCTTCCGTTGGACAGGGGGTGGATTCCGCGAAACCATTGGCCAGATTCTGGAGATGATTGAACAGACGGCAACACGCGTACGCGGCATTGCAGAGGCTGTCGATCAGCAATCAGAAGCCAGCGACCAGGTGGCTTCTTCTACCCACCATGTGCAGGCCGTTGCCCAGGAGACCGCCAGCGCCATGGACGAGTCTGCCAAGGCTATTACTGAACTGGCGCGTATGGCTGGAGAACTCAAGGAAGTCATTTCGGAGATGAAAGCTTCCGAGGCCTGCGAGTCGTAGCCACGTCCTTTTTCCTTGCAATCTCGGCAAATAAAAAACCCCCGGCTTTTCGGGGGTTTTATTTTTTCGGCTGAAGCGGAAACGATCTCGCCGCGTTTGGGGGATTGGCTTACAGGTAGGGATCTTCCGCAGCCAGATAATTCTGGACGTAATCCTTTACACCGTCTTCCAGAGACGTAAAGGGCGTATCATATCCAGCGGTTGTCAGGCGCTCCATGATGCTTTCCGTAAAATGCTGATATTTCTCGCGCAGGGTCTCAGGCATCTCTATGTAGTCGATCTTGGCGGACTTGTTCATGGCTTTGAATACGGCTTTGCCCAGTTCGTTCCAGGTGCGTGCCGTGCCGGTGCCTACGTTGAACAGGCCGTTGGCTTGCGGGTGTTGCAGTAGCCACCACATGACGTCCACGCAGTCTTTCACGTAGACAAAATCCCGCTTTTGCCCCCCGTTGGGGTAGTCCTTGCGATAGGACTTGAAAAGTTTGAGCCGCCCTGTTTCGCCGATTTGGGAGAAGGCTTTGCAGATAACGCTGCGCATGTCTTCTTTGTGATATTCGTTCGGGCCGTATACATTGAAGAACTTGAGCGATGCGATTTGTTTCAGGACGCCAGCCTGCTGCGCCCAGAGATCAAAAAGTTGTTTGGTGTAGCCGTACATATTCAGCGGCTTCAATTGCAGCATGGACTCCACGTCGTCCTTGAAGCCTTGCTTACCGTCCCCGTAGGTGGCTGCGCTGGATGCGTTCAGGAAACGCGCCTCGTGTTCAAGGGCCCATTCGCAGAGCAGGCGGGAGTATCGGTAGTTGTTCTCCATCAGAAATTCCGCATCGGTTTCCGTGGTGGAGGAACACGCGCCCATGTGAATGACAGCGGTGGGCTTTGGGGCTTTGTCTGACCCTACCAGCTCCAAAAAAGCGGTGCGGTGCAGATAGTCGCTGTAGCGCCTGTTGACCAGGTTTTTCCATTTTTCGGAGTGGCCGAGGTTATCAACGACGAGGATGTCGCTGATGCCCATCTCGTTGAGTTTCCAGACCATGGCGCTGCCGATGAAACCAGCGCCACCCGTGACTATATACATGTGTGGCTCTCCGGGGCTTGGTGTTAGCTAAGGTGCGGGCCAGAAAACGCTCTGGCAGGCAATCCAAAATAGCCAAGGCGGGCCGGCTGCGTCAAGGTGCCTTGTAAAAAAAGCTATCTTCTTTGGGGAATTCTGGCCAATCTGGGTGTATTGCCTTCCTTGACCAGGCGCAAACCGTAAAAGGAAAGACTCATGCGCATGGGGCGGCCAAAAAGAAACATTGTCATATCGTTTCGCGATGCAGGGGCGCAGGCTTGCAGTCTCCTGGTAAAAGCTTCGCGCCAGGAGGCATCGCGAGAGAGAATTTCCAGCACGGCGGCCTCGTGTTCTTCGCCGGGGGATTGGAGCGCCTGCTCTATGGCGTGAGCCAGCAAATCATAAGAACACTGGCGTTCGTGTACCATGGCAAGCTCCAGGGCTGCGCTGCCAAGGGGCAGAATATCCGTGCGCTTCAGGCGCCCCTTGTCGTAGATGGTGGTCAATGCTTCGGGGCTCCAGCAGGCCAGCACTCTGCATTCCAGCGGGCGGTTGGCGTATATGCCGCAGGATTTGTCCTCAGCCTGAAAAAAGAGGCAGGCTTGCTCGTTTTCGGAACTGGGGCGCAGTTTTACCATTTCTTCGGTCAAGGCGCGCACCTCGCCGGCAGGTTGATCCCATGCAGGTTCACCTTTGCGCAGGGTCTGCAGACACCCGGTATCCAAGGGGGCGCTTACGCCTCTGAATGTTGCAAACAAGGGAATATCTTCGGTGTGCAGCCCAGGGCCGCCTTTTGCGCAACAGGTGCCGCAACGCAGGCATTCGTCTTGAACAGGGGGCATGGTTACTCCTTGTTGCTAACAGCCCTGACCCAGGCGGGACAGGTAAAATCCTGCCAGCCTATGAACCCGAGTCCGGCGTTCAAATGCCAGGCCGCCACATAGCTGCGACGGTCAGCGCTCCAGAGCAAGCGTTGGCGTGTGGAAAAAAGCCCTGGCAGGCAGAATGTGTGCGTTTCCTCTGGGGGCGTTATCAGGGTGGCCAGCTCCTCTACAGTGGGGAGCCGCCAATTGTCGCGCCCGCCATAATGACGCGCGTTCAGGTCCTGAATGTATTCGTGGGCGCGTTGCCATGTGCAGGGCCAGCGAGAGCCCTCCCGCTGCCAGGCTAACCCTGAGGAAGGTGCATGTAAGAGGGGCGCGTCAGCATTGGAATCCATTTCCAGGAATCGGACGCCTCCAGTCAGGGGGCGCCCCAGTGAATCCAAGGTAAACGCTTCGGACACGGCAATGGGGCCGGTTTTTTGCGGTGTGCTGCGCAATTTGCCAGAAGCTGCGTTGCCCTCAGGTACAGGGCAGAACGTTTCGAGGTCTTCGTCATCCAGGTGGCAGACAGAGTCCAATGCGCCTTGCCATGCCTCGTAGAGAGAATGCAGCGCAGTGGCCATTGCTTCGGCAGAAGCAAAACGCCTGTCAGGGGCAGGAGCAAGGGCTTTTCGGAAAAACGCCTCCCAGTCGCGCTCCATGCCGGCGGGGGGAGAGGTCTCGGCGAAAACAGGAGCACCGTCCTGGATGCCGCCATCCGGAGGCAGCAGGCCGGTGAGCAGGCGAAAAAGCAGAACGCCCACGGAAAAAAGATCGGCGCGGCCATCTGCGGCTTCGGGGTCCGCTTCCTGCTCGGGCGATGTGTAATAGGGGGTGCCTACCTTCATGGTGGCCGGGCCTGTCGGCGTTTGCTCCCCGCGCAGTCGGGACAAACCGAAATCTATGAGCCGGATGCTTTCGTCAGAGGTGAGCAGCAGGTTGTAGGGTTTGATGTCGCGGTGCACAACGCCTTCGGCGTGCAGCCTGCCCAGGGCGTCCAATGTTTGCAAAACATAGGACATGGCCTTGTCGGGCCAGATGCGGCGGGTTGGTTCTTCCACCCGGTAGCTTTCACCGATGGCGGCCCCGAGGTTTTCGCACGCGTACTCCATAACGAAAAAGGGCAACCCCTCGTGACGATCGAAGTCCCAGACACGGGCAATATTGGGGTGATCAATAGCGGCCATTGTCCGGGCCTCGTGCAGGAAGCGGCGTTCGAGTTCGGCCATATCGAGAACATCCTGCAAATGATCCACGGGCCGCAGCAGCTTCAGCGCAACCATGGCGCCTATTTCCGGGACGCGCGCCTTGTATACCTGCCCCATGCCGCCGCGCCCCAACATGCCGCATATTTCGTATTTACCGATACGTTTCATGATATCTTTTACACAGCTTTTGCCTGAACACCCTTGTCAGAGTAATCTTCTGGCGTATTGTTCAGGAAGTCCCTTGGCGATGATCTTGTCCACGGCGGTGTGAACGTCATACGGGATATAACGCACCTCAAGCAGGTGCTTCTTTGGATCCCAGAGCACGTACTTTGCGTTGTTGTCGCCGTCTCGTGGCTGCCCCACACTGCCGACATTTACGATGTGGCGGGCAGCAGGGTCCAGGGTGTAGTGCCCCTGTTCTATGATTTCCCGAGTGGCGACTCCCTTATCCGGTCCGCTTGCCGGCATGGAAACGAGGGCAAGCTCGTGGGTATGCCCAAGAAAACAGATGCGCCCCATGGTGTGTTCGAAAAGTTGAGGCAGTTCCTCGTCTTCGAGTTCGAAAAGATACTTTTTTGCGGAATCAGGCGGGGTGCCATGCACGAAGTAGCAGTTATGCAACGGGGGCGTATCAGGGGCATGGTACAAGGACAGTGTTTTGAAATATTCCAGGGTTTCCTTGGAAAGCATGAGGCGGGTCTTGTTGATAGCCTTGAGCGCCTGAGGGTTGAACCAGGCGCGCTCCATGGCTTTCAGGCACCCCAGTTCGTGGTTGCCCAGCACCTGCCGGATGCCGCGCTCTCTGAGAATTGCGACCACAGCTTCAGGGTCTGCGCCATACCCCACGGAATCCCCGCAGGAAAAAATCATCTCGGGGTTGTGGGCGTCAATGTCCTTGAGCACGCTTTGCAGTGCTTCAAGGTTTGCGTGGATGTCCGAAATCACGGCAATGGTCATGATTCTCATAGTGTAACAGGCTTCGCCTTCGTGAGGAAGAGGCTCTTCAATGGTGGCGAAGAAGCCGGAAAACGCGTAATGGCCGGGCAAAAGGAGGACGCTATGCCGCGCGCAACCATTTTGGTCGTCGAGGACGACGCCGCCATGCTGAGCGGCTTGTTGGACGTCCTTGTTTTCAATGGATTTGAAACAGAAGGCGCCGAGGACGGCGCAAAAGGCTTGGAACTGGCCCTTTCCGGACGTTTCGATCTGGTGCTTTTGGACGTGATGCTGCCTGAAATGGACGGGTTTTCCGTGCTCCGGGCCTTGCGCGAAAAACGCCCCATGCAGCCTGTGCTGATGCTGACGGCTAAAGGTTCTGAAGACGATGTGCTCGAGGGGTTTAATGCAGGGGCTGATGACTACATCTGTAAGCCTTTTTCCCTGCGTGAGCTCATGGCCAGGGTGGAGGCCGTTTTGCGACGTAGCGGCAAGCCTCCTGAAATGGCGGCTCTTACGTATATGGGGCTACGCTTCAACCCCACCACGCTGGAAGCCTGTCACGAAGGCGCTGACGAAGAAGAGGAAGGGGAGTGCATTTCCCTCACCCGGCGGGAGCTCGACATTGTGGCCTATCTTTGCGCCCAAAGGGATCGCATTGTCAGCAAAAAGGAGCTGCTGACCAGGGTCTGGCATTATGCTGACGCTGATATAGAGACCCGCACCGTGGATATTCACATTCAGAAATTGCGCAAGAAACTGTCCCAACTCATTGGAGAGCGGCAGATGATCCTTACCGTTCGCGGAGAAGGCTACAGGCTGGCCTCCGAAGAAGGCGAGGAATGTATGACGCCGCAGGGAGAAGACGACTAGGTGCGCAGACTCAGACTGTATATTTTGCTTTTCGGCGTGGCTTTGGCGCTGCCGCTGGGGTATCTGGTGCTGCGTACGCACCATAGCCTGGAGCGTGAGGAAGAAGCGGAGCTGCGTTTCTTTGCGGAAACGCTTTTCGATGCCATGGAGCAGGAGCTGGCGCTTTTTGTCCGCATGGAGGAATTGCGCCCCATTGATGCCTACACCACGCCCCATGGCCCTGGTGGGCAAACCGGTTCTTTTGGAGCGTCTGCCGCCAGGGATGGCAATATGGGGATTGTGGGGTATCTGCAAAACAATCCGGATGGCTCGTTTTTGGCCTGGACTGAGCAGGAAGGGTTATTTGCGGGGGATGTCTGGTTGCCCGGGGGCGTAGATCCGGGAGCTTCCCGCCGTCTGGTGGCGCTGGAAGAGGTGAACCGGCGTTTCAATGCTGTTCGCAAGGAAACCGTCCCTGCTTTCGAAGGACCGGCACTGGACAGGCAGCCGCCCCATGGCGAAGGGCCTTTTGCCTTTGAGCAGGCCCCACCGCCGATTATTTTGGAGGAGCCCGGCGCAAAGCCTTTTGGGTTTGAAGCAGGTATGGCGAGCAGTTCAGGTGAAAAGAAGTTTGTTGAGAAGAATCTTCCGCCGGATCCGCCGCGTGCAGGATCACCGCCTGCCCCCCGTAAAAGCGACCAACAGGCAGATGAGCAGGGCACCGTTGCTGACAGATATCTGGACCAGCGCGCCAGGAAATTGCAGGCAAAGCTGGGTGAGAGCAAAAGTCGTGTGGAGCGCTTGACCCCGCAACAAATGCTGAACCTGGATCCGTTTTTGTTGCGTGATGAGAACAAGCGCAACGAAGTCT
Source organism: Desulfovibrio biadhensis (assembly GCF_055388615.1). Lineage (NCBI taxonomy): Bacteria > Pseudomonadati > Thermodesulfobacteriota > Desulfovibrionia > Desulfovibrionales > Desulfovibrionaceae > Desulfovibrio > Desulfovibrio biadhensis. The sequence continues at coordinate 306,404 of NZ_AP042477.1, read as the reverse complement.
CCAAGGCTTTGGAGGAAATATCCAAAAGCGAAGCCGCCCGTGACGATGATGCGGATACTGAAAGGCGGGAAGCGGGGGAGCCGGTTCCGTCTGCGGCGGTTGAGGCGCAGAACGAGGATACCATGCGCTACTCCCTGTCCAACGGGGACAGGCGCGGTATGACAGAGGAAAGTGAAAGTGCGCCGGTGCCTGAAGAGGAAACGTATGAATACGCCTACAATGAAGGCGTCTATCCGCGGGGGGCCCTGGTGGAAGGGGTGGAGTCTCCTGCCGAATACCCTGTGTCGCTGCAGGCGGAAGTAGACCCCATGCAATCCCTGCTGGTGGGCAAGGAATGGATATACCTTTTCCGCCGCATCGTTATCGAGCGCCGCATCTACCGCCAGGGCCTGGTCATCGATGCTGTCCCATTTCTGGAGCATATGCTGCGGGAGCATTTTTCCGGGCAGCCCATGGCGCGTTTCGCCCGGTTGGAGCTTGCCGTTGTTGATCCCGGCGCGGCAGGTGTTCCTGAAGGGGGGGCTCTGGCCAAGGTAGTGGCAGGGGCGAAGGTTGATGGCCCAATGGGGAGTATGCGACGCTCCTTTGCCCGGCCTTTTCCTTTTTTGACGGCCACGCTCACCTGGGATGAACTCCCCCCGAGTCCAGCGCGGAATACCCTTGCCCTGGTTTCGGGGGTGCTGGCGTTGATAATGTTGGCCGGACTCTACGCCATCTACCGCAGTGCGCGGGTTGCCCACGAACATTCCGAGCGCAGAACAGGGTTTGTCTCCGCTGTCACCCACGAACTGAAGACACCTCTGACCAACATTCGCCTTTATGTGGAAATGCTAGAGCAAGGTATGGCCAGCGATTCACAACGCAGAGCCCGCTATTTCCGCATTCTTGACTCCGAGACAGGGCGCTTGTCCCGCCTTATCCAAAACGTGCTCGAATTTTCCAAGCTCGAGCGCAGACAGCGACGGCTCAATCTGCAGGAGGGCGACCTGGTTGCCTGCGCCCGGGAAGCAGTGCTCCTGATGCAGGAAAAAATGACACAGGAAGGCTTTATCCTGCATTTTGAGGCTGATGCAGTGGTCGACGCCCGTTTTGACAGGGAGGCCATGCTTCAGGTGCTTTTGAACCTGTTGGAAAACAGTGTGAAGTTTGGCAAGGAAACTGAAGAAAAGGAAATTACCCTGCGCATACGCAAGCAGGGGCGGCAGGTCCGATTGGAAGTTTCCGATACGGGGCCTGGCATCACACGTCAGGCCTTGAGAAAGGTTTTTGATGATTTCTACAGGGAGGACAACTCCCTGACCCGCAAGACGCAGGGGACGGGGATCGGCCTTGCCCTGGTGCGTCGTTTTGTGGAGGCCATGGGCGGTGAGGTTATGGCCCGCAACAATCAAGGCGCGGGCTGTACCATCGTGGTCACCTTGCAGGGGGTGGAGGCAAAACCGCAAACTTGATCTTGCAACAGGTAGTACAGTTATTCTAAAAGAGGGATGTTCAGGAAGGTGGCTGCATAAAAGGGAATTATAGATGCCCTTCTGAATAATTAATCAATCTGGCTTATATTTCTGCCTGTTGTGTTGATTCATATAGCTGCTTGGGGTATATCTCCCAAATAGGGGAGCGATGCTTGCAAGACATTATTGATATTCTCATAGTGGATGACGAAAGGGTCAATCTGATTCTTCTCGATGGCATCCTGAAAAAGCTCGATGGCGTAAATGTCGTCCAGGCGTCTTCTGGTCAGGAGGCGCTGGAGCTCGTGATGAAACACGACTTTTCGGTCGTGCTTCTGGACATCATGATGCCTGACCTTGACGGCTTCCAGGTGGCGGAAATTCTCCGCAGCAATGAGAAAACCCAACATCTCCCCATCATTTTTGTCACCGCGATCAACAAGGAACAACGCCACGTTTTCAAGGGCTATGGTTTAGGCGCTGTGGACTATCTGTTCAAGCCGGTGGAGCCCGAAATCCTCAAGGGAAAGGTCAAGGTTTTTGTGGACCTGCATCGCAAGAAACGCTCCCTGGAAGAAACCACCACCCAGCTTGAATTGACGGTGTCGCAGCTACGCAAATCCCAGGAAGCTCTAAAGCATCAGGCCTTGCATGATCCGCTTACCGGTCTGGCCAATAGAACCTTGTGCCTGGATCGCATCCGTCAGGCCATGGAGCGCTCGCAGCGCAGGGAAAACTATTTTTTCGCCGTAGCATTCCTGGATGTTGACCGCTTCAAGGTCATCAACGACAGCATGGGGCACGCCTTTGGCGACAAGGTGCTGCTCCGTGTGGCCGAAGAACTGAAGACCTGCGTTCGCGGGCTGGACACGGTTTCCCGCTACGGGGGGGATGAGTTCGTTCTGTTGATGGAGGAATTGGTCTCGCCCAGGGAAGGCGTCAATACCGTGCGCAGAGTCCGTGACCTGTTTATCGATCCCTTGATCATAGACGGGTATGAAGTGAAGCTCACCTGCAGTGTCGGGGTTGTGCTTTCACCGCAGGACAACAAGCAGCCCGAAGAGCTCTTGCAGAATGCGAATATCGCCATGCACCGGGCCAAAACCGGTGGCCGGGACAAGCTGAAGATATTCAATTCGCGCATGTTGGATGAAGCCATACAGCAGATGTTCATGGAAACGGATCTGCGCAAGGCCATCACCAACAACGAATTTTATCTGGAGTATCAGCCCATCGTCTCCCTGGAAGATGGCAACCTGCGCGGTTTCGAGGCGTTGCTGCGCTGGCTGCACCCCAAAAAGGGGTTGATTTCTCCAATGGATTTCATTCCCATGGCCGAGGAGACGGGGCTTATTCTGCCGATTGGGCGTTGGGTGCTGCAACGCGCCTGCATGACCATGGCGGCATGGCGCAGGGCCATGCCCGATGCCAATGGCCTGTTTTTGTCCGTCAACATTTCCGGCAAGCAGTTCTCACAGCCTGATCTGTTGGACCTGGTGAAACGGGCCCTGGACGAATCGCAAATTCCGCCTGAAATCCTGCGGCTTGAAATAACGGAAACCGCGATCATGGAAAATGCGGCCTATGCCGTGGAGCGTCTGACCAAGCTGAAGAACGCCGGCGTGGGCATCAGCATAGACGATTTTGGCACCGGGTACTCTTCCATGAGTTATTTGCAGCGTTTTCCGCTGGATGCTTTGAAGGTGGACATCAGCTTCATACGCTCTCTTGACCAAAGGGAAGAAAACAAGGCCATTGTCAAAGCCATTGTGAATCTTGCCCATACCCTGAATTTGAAGGTCATTGCAGAAGGGGTGGAAAAGAATTCGCAGCGTGACTATCTTGTCGACCTGGGATGCGAGTTCGGCCAGGGGTATATGTATGCGCGCCCCTTGGGTGAAGAAAAGGTCATAGAGATGATCCTCAAGTCGGAATCCTGACGAGTTTTTCTCCCCGCTCCGCTTCTTTTTTTGTTCCCGCACTGCCCGTACCCCGCCCTTGGCTGCACCGCATCAATTGGCCCGCATATTGCTTTTCGCGGGGCATGGAGCTGTTCAATTTTGACCCCACATATTTTTTGAGCTTTCTGCTCACCCTTCTCCGGGTGAGTCTTATCTTTTTTCTCCTGCCATTTTTCGGGGGCAGCGCCATTCCCAGAACAGTAAAAGCCGCACTGTGCATTATGCTTACGCTGGCCCTGTTCCCGCGGTTGTCGTTTCCCGGCTCCATGATGCCCGCCAATGTCCTGGCCGTGATGGTGATGATTCTGAGCGAACTGGTGTTGGGGCTGGTGCTGGGGCTGGTGGTAAACTTCATCTTTGCAGCCGTGAGCACCGGTGGTCAGATAATCGGTTTTCAGATGGGCTTTGCCATGGTCAACATTGTCGACCCTGACACAGGCACGTCGCAGGCCGTGACGGCGCAATTTCTCTACATGATAGCGATGCTGACCTTCCTTTCACTGAACGGGCATCTGTACTTGCTGCAAGCTCTTACGCTGTCTTTCAAGTTTGTGCCTCCAGGAGGGCTGATGCTGAGTCAGGCGTTGGTGGACAACGTGATGGATTTTTCCAGCGAGATGTTTGTTTTGGCCGTGCGCATCGCCGCACCGGTCATGGCGGCGTTGTTCATGGTGGACCTGGCCCTGGCGCTTATAGGCCGCGCCGCCCCGCAAATGAACATCCTCATGTTGGGCTTTCCCATCAAGATCAGCGTCGGCTTTTTCTTTCTGGGCATCGTGTTCACTTTGCTGGCCATGTATATCAGGGATTTTATTCTACGATTCGACGAAATCTTCAGCTTTTTGCTGAACGCAGCGTCATAACCGCACGAGGGTCTGCAAGATGCCGCAGAATGATCCGAGTAGAACTGAAGATCCTACCCAAAAACGGATAGACAAAGCCCGCAAAGAGGGCAATGTCGCGAAATCGCAGGAAGTCTCCAAAACATTCGTTGTTTTGATTGGGCTTATCGCGTTGTGGCTCTATATTGAATATATCGGCGCCGACATCCGCAGTCTTTTCCGTTTTTTCATTTCAGAAAGCTTTGCCATGGAAGTCTCCAAGCAGGGGATTTACGAATTGTTCCAGTTCGTTTCCTTTGAACTGGCCAAAATGGTTCTGCCCGTAGTTCTCGCTGTTGGAGTGGTTGCGTTCATCAGCGTTCGCGCCCAGGTGGGAGATTTGTGGGCTCCCAAGGTCTTTTCTCCAAAATTCGGCAAAGTGCTCAACCCCATTGGCGGGCTGAAAAAGCTGATGCTGAATCTGAACACCCTGGTGCGTCTGGGAAAAAGCATCTTGCAAGCTGCAGCCATAGCCATTGCTCTCTATGTTGTGATGAAAAAGGAGATGCTTAGCCTTGCGCCGCTTTTTTATACGGATGCGGCGGGTCTGGCCTCCTTTATTCTCCATACGGGTATGACCATGGTGCTTTACGCGTTGGTGCCCATGCTGATCATCGCCGTGGCAGACCTCTGGTATACGCGCTGGGATTACAACGAGAACCTGAAAATGACCAAGGACGAGGTCAAGGACGAGCGCAAACAGGTGGAAGGCGACCCCGCGGTCAAGGCGCAGCAGAGGCAAAAGATGATGGAAGTCATGGCACGCCGGATGATGCAGGACGTACCCAAGGCGGACGTTGTCATCACCAACCCCACGCACATTGCCATTGCCTTGAAATACGACCCGCAAGAGGCGCCGGCGCCGATTTGCCTGGCCAAGGGCGTGGACAGGGTTGCTGAGAAAATCAAGGAGATTGCGCGGGAAAACAACGTGCCCATCCGGGAGAATAAACCTCTGGCACGCGCTTTGTATAAGAGTGTGGAACTGGGCGAATCGATTCCCGAAGATCTGTACAAGGCGGTAGCCGGAATCCTCGCACAGCTCTCTAAATTCAAGAACAGGCAGCGTTAAGCAGTAGAGCACAGCACAGGAAATAATCAGGAAGAGGTGTCAAAATAATGGCTGATACGACAGCGCCAACGATGAATTACGAGCGGTTTGCCAAACAGGGAGATATTCTTCTCGCTGGCGGCGTTGTGCTCATCCTCTTTGTGATGCTGATACCGCTGCCTACGATTTTCCTGGATATGATGCTGTCATTAAGCATTTCTCTTAGCCTCGTGGTGCTGGTAACCGCCATGTTCATGACCAGCCCCATGGAATTCTCCATTTTTCCATCACTGTTGTTGGTTTTAACCATGCTGCGTCTGGCCTTGAACGTTGCCTCAACACGACTGATTCTGCTGCACGGTGAAGGGGGGCCATCCGCGGCCGGGCAGGTCATTCAGGCGTTTGGTGAGTTTGTTGTCGGTGGTAACTACATCATCGGTATTGTCATCTTTTTCATCCTCTTCACCCTGAACAAGATCGTTATCGTTGCCGGTACAACGCGTATTGGTGAAGTTGCTGCACGCTTCACCTTGGACGCCATGCCCGGTAAGCAGATGGCCATTGAAGCCGACCTCAACGCCGGCCTGATTACAGAACAGGAAGCCACGGCCAAACGCGAGCAGATCCGCAAGGAAGCAGACTTCTACGGCGCCATGGACGGTGCGGGCAAGTTCGTTCAGGGTGATGTGAAGGCCGGCCTGATCATTACCATCATCAACGTGGTGGGTGGTATTCTGCTGGGTACGCTGCAGAAGGACATGACCTGGGCGGAAGCCGCCAACACATTTACGCTGTTGACTATTGGTGACGGTCTCGTCTCCACCATTCCTTCGCTGATCGTGTCCACGTCAGCTGGTCTCATCGTCTCCCGCTCGGCCTCCGAGGCCAAGATGGGTGAGGAATTCATCGGTCAGCTTTCCTACAACTCGCGTTCACTCAAGCTGGTCTCCGGTGTGCTGGTTGTCTTCGCCATTGTCCCCGGCATGCCCACGATTCCGTTTCTGGTCTTTGCCGCACTGCTTTTTATTGCTGCCAGAATGGTCGGTGATGGCAAACTCGCGGCAAATGAGGCTGCAGTCCAGGCGGAAAAGGCCAAAAAGGACGCGCCTTCCCTGGATTCTCCGGAAGAGGTGCAGGCGCTGCTCCCCCTGGATATGCTGGAGCTAGAAGTCGGGTATGGCCTCATTCCACTGGTGGACGAAGAGCAAAACGGCAATTTGCTGTCGCGCATACGCTCCATCCGGCGACAGTTCGCCCTGGATATGGGTGTGGTGGTTCCCTCGCTGCATCTGCGTGACAACCTGCAACTCAAACCTGGGCAATACTCCGTGCTGGTCAAGGGCAACGAGATCGCCTCTGCGGAAATTCTTATCGACCATTGTCTGGCAATGGATCCGGGCGACGTCAAACACCGTATCAAGGGTGTTGAAACCCGTGAGCCGGCCTTCAACCTGCCTGCGCTGTGGATTCCTGAGGCGCAGAAAGAGGAAGCCATGCTTGCAGGCTATACGGTTGTGGATCCATCGACGGTCATTGCCACTCACTTGACGGAAGTCTTCAAGCGTCAACTCCATGAATTTCTGGGCCGTCAGGAAGTGCAAAGCCTTCTGGACAACCTCGCCAAGAGCGCGCCCAAGGCGGTGGAAGAGCTCGTTCCCGGCACCCTCAGTCTTGGACAGGTGCAGAAGGTGTTGCAGAACCTGGTGCGCGAAGGCGTCTCCATCCGCGACCTGCTGAGCATCGCAGAAGCGCTGGCCGACCTGGGGAACGGTATCAAGGATGCGGATCAGCTCACGGAATATGTACGTGAGCGCATGGCCCGGACCATTGTGAAACCGTATCTTGACCAGAATGGGGCGCTGCCCATCATTACCCTGGACCACACGGTTGAGCGCGCCATTCAACAAAGCCTGCGCCAGACGGATCACGGCGCCTACATGGCCATGGAGCCGAACATGGCGCAGAACATGATAAGGAAGATAAACGAAGCCGTAGAGAGCGCAGTGGTTGCGGACGGGCAACCCGTGTTGCTTACCTCGCCCGTGTCGCGGCCGCATCTGGCCCAGTTGCTGCAGCGGTTCATCCCGACGCTGCCGGTCATCTCGCAGGCAGAGATTCCACCGGACATCCGCCTGCAAAGCCTGAAAAACGTGGTGATTGACAATGCGGGTTAAAACGTATCGTGGAGCGAGCACAAACCAGGTGCTTGCACGGATCAAGGACGAATTAGGTGCGGACGCCGTTATCCTGGGCACCAGGAACTATGAAGAAGACGGCGCTACTGTGGCCGAGGTGACGGCCGCGTTGGAAGATCCCGCTCCCAAGAAGTCTGCTGGTGCATGCAGAGCAAGTGGCAACGGCTCCTCGCCCGGTTCCGGCTCGAACGGGAGCGGCGTACCGCCGGCGCCCGAATCCTGGGGGCAATGGCACAAGGAGTGGAGCCGCATTAAAGAGCATCTTTCCGCTCTGCTCAGGCCCCAGCTCGATTTCTCCCAACTGGCGCCAATCCAGCGTCAGGCCCTGGAATACCTGGAACGCGAAGGTGTGGACTGCGACGTAGTTCTGGACATATTCACCACCCTTAAAGGGAGCCCGAAATGCTCGGTGCTGGTGCCCTTGGAGAAAAATGTAGCGGTCAAGCCCTGGTCGCACAGGCAATGGCCAGAGCGCTACCATGCGGTTGCCGGCCCGTCAGGCGTTGGCAAAACCATGGCGCTCTTGCGCATGGCCCTGGAGCGCAAACGCGAAAGCGATGGCGCCAGGATATGCCTTGTGAACGCCGATGCAAGACGTATGAAAAGCAAGGTCGTGCTCAAGCATTATGCCGAACTGGCAGGCCTTGACTATTACGAAATCAAGGAACCGATAGACGCTGCCAAGCTGGTGGCCGAATCGGACAATTGGGACCTGGTGCTTGTCGATCTCCCCGCTGTGGAGCGCGGCAGCACGCTGGACGAAATGTTGCAGGAATTGGGACTGGACGCAGTGGAGGGCCTGCGCGTGCATCTGACGCTGTCTCCCCACTTCGCCCCGGCGCAGTTTTCAGGCATACTTTCGCAGTACCGTTCAGACAAAGCTGCAAGCCTGGTCTGGACGAAACTCGACGAGACCTATAGTTACGGAACCATGGTCAACACGGCATGGGCCACTGGCCTGCCCTGTTCGGCGTTGTCTTTCGGCGCCGCCATATCGGGCAGTATGATGCCTGCCAGGCATCTTGAGCTGTGGCGCATGTTGTTCAAGCATCAGCTCCCTCAAGAGGAGCAGAAAGCGGCATGAACATAGCGGGGGCAACACCGTTGGCCGGATATTCCCAGGCCACGTTGCAAAAAGGAGCACTTATCTCATGAGCTCGGATATGCCTCTTGTTTTTTCCATGACCTCCGGTAAAGGGGGCGTGGGCAAAACCAATCTCTCTGTCAATCTGGCCTATAGCCTGAGCGCGGCCGGCAAGCGTGTTGTACTGCTGGATGCGGACCTCGGCCTGGCCAATGTCGACGTCATGTTGGGCGTGGCGCCGTCCATGAACCTTTTCCACCTGTTTCACGAAGGAATGGGGATCAAGGACGTGCTCTTTGAGACGCCTTACGGCTTCAGCATCCTGCCCGCCTCTTCGGGTGTCAGTGAAATGCTTTCCCTGGATACGGGGCAGAAGCTCGACCTTCTCGAAGCCATGGATTTTCTCGAAGACCGTGTCGATTATCTTATAGTAGACACGGGGGCTGGCATAAACGATAGTGTTGTGTATTTTAATTTGGCGGTACAAGAGCGCGTCGTGGTCATGACGCCAGAACCGACGTCGTTGACCGACGCGTACGCCCTGATAAAGGTCTTGAAGCTGCAACACGGGGTGGAGCGGTTCAAGGTGCTGGTGAACATGGCACCGGACGTCAAGGCCGCCAAGGAAGTTTTCTTAAGATTGCATCAGGCTTGCGAGCATTTCCTGGACGGGGTATCCCTTGACCTCCTGGGATTTATACCGCAAGACCCTCAGGTGAAGCGAGCGGTTGTCAGGCAGGTGCCGTTTACGCGAATGGACCCCTCGAGCCCGGCCAGCAAGGCTGTTGCCGAGGTGGCGAAAAGGATTCAGACCTGGCCAGTGGCCTCGAACCTAGATGGAAACATCAAGTTTTTCTGGAAAAAACTCCTCTTCCAGCATGAACCCGTGGGATAAACTGAACACGGGGGAAGTGAGCTGGGACGACTTCGACTCCCGCGACCGTCAGGAGATCGTCAAGCACTACGCGCCCAAGATCAAGTATCTGGCATTGCGCATGAAAGCCAAATTACCGCGCAACGTCGAATTGAATGACCTGATCAGTGCTGGGACGCTGGGGCTTGTGGAATCGCTCGGCAAATTCAATCCGGAGCTCGGCATCAAGTTTGATACTTATGCCGAAAACCGGATCAAAGGCGCCATGCTTGACGAGCTGCGACGGATGGACTGGTTTTCCAGAGGGCTCAGGCAAAAGGTCCGTACCCTGGAAGACGCCATCCGCCGCTATGAAAACCAGCACGGCCGCTCCGCAAGCGAGGAAGACCTCCAGAAAGCAACGGGTCTGAGTGAGAAGGATGTTCGCTCCGGCCTTGAAGCCCTGCAAAACCAGCTTTGTCTGAATCTGGATGCAATCCAGGATACGTTTTCCTCGGAAAGCCAGTCCCATGTGGACAACGAGCCCTTCAAAACCACAGCACTGCAGGAAATAGTGGACAAGGTAGCCGGGCTCATAGACAGCCTTACACCGCGCGAAAAGATGGTCATGTCCCTTTATTACGGGGACGAATTGAATATGAAAGAAGTGGCCGAAGTCATGGGAATCACCGAAGGACGGGTTTCTCAGCTGCATTCCCAGGCCATGGGCAGGCTGCGGCAGAAATTTACCGATCTTTATGGCACTGAAGGCGTTGTTTAAGGCGACGCCACGTACTTTGCCCGGATGGTGATGCCGTAACAGGCGTGCTATAAGCAACTGTGACTGCACCGCTGCCGGAATGTTGACGCCTTTCTGCGCTTACCTTCCAGGGGCAACAGGCACGCGACGGCATCCGTTTTCGATCACCTCCTTCCAGGTCCCGCCGGCCTGCATGAGGCGCTTATGCTCTGGCTTTTGGCCGACGAATCCCTAGATGAATCCCAACGGGAAAAAGCCCTTCTCGATGCTGAAGAGCTGAAGGAGGATGACCTCAGTCTCGACCAGGACAAGGTCGAACTGGACCTCGACGACGCGCCTTTTCTTGACGAGGAAGAAGAGGAGGAAGAGGAGGAGGTCGAAGAGGAGGTTGCCGAGGAAGAGGCAGAGCAGAAAAAGAAGCTTGATATCAAGGCGCTGCTTCGCGACAAGCGTGTGGTTTTTGGCGGCCTTGGCGGCTTGCTTCTGCTTATAGGCATCATCGTGGCCATATTGCTCTGGCCTTCCCCAAAAGAAGCGCCGCCTGTACCTGAGGTTCCGGAGGCCCCGGCGCCAGCTACTGCCCCTGCGGAGGAAGAGCCTCCGCCTCCTGCGGAACATATCATTGCTTTCAAGCCGTTTTGGGTTGAGCATGTTACCGAGGACGGATCTGTCAGGCTGTTGTTCTTCAAGTTCTCCGTTGTGACACAGAACGAAAAATTGGCCTGGGAGATATCGCACAAGACACTTGTGCTCCGGGACGCTGTCTTTTATTATCTCAAGAATAAGGATCTTAGTTTTCTTTCCGATAAGACCAATGCGGATCAGCTCAAGAAAGATTTGCTGTCCGTGGTGAATCAGTATCTTAATGTTGGCCAGGTGCAGGAGTTGCTCATAGAAGAATACTTGGTGAAGTGATATGTCAATCAATCTGGTTTTGATGCAGGTTCCCTTGGTAGGGGAAATAACCGGCGCCATACAGGGGCACCCTGAGGCGATGCAGGCCTATGCCGGAGAACATGCCAAGGAAGTGCAGAAAAAACAGCAGAGCCAGGTACAGAAGGTCCAAAAGGAAGACAAGTCCCGCGGTGTGAATCCGGACGGTGGGGGACAAGGGCAACAGGCAGCGCCCAGACGACAGCGGCAGGGCAGGGTCGTACAGGAAGAAGAGCAGGAAGAGCGCCCTCTGACCACCAAGGATGACCCCTGGTCGGGGCATATCCTTAACAAACGTATTTAGAAAAAGATCACCATACTATTATGACCGAGATGGCTCCCTGGCTGCTCATTGCCCTGACTGTTACGGAATTTCTTCTGTTACTGGTCGTTCTGCTTTTTTTCAAACGATTGAAGCGCTCCGAGGCTTTGCTCGAACAATTGCAGCAAAAGCAGCAGCAGTTTGTCGCAAAACTTGCCTTCAGCGCGGAGCTTGAGCAGGAACTGGTTTCCTCTTTTGATGAGCGGCAGAAGATTCTTGCTGACCTTGAACAGCGGCTTTCTGAGCGCAGCAAGGAGCTGGAAGACTTGCTCGAACGTAGTGAGCGTGCACGCCCCGCATCTCAAGGGCGCGCCACAGCGCAGCGATACGCTCCCGCTTCCAAACCCACGGGAGAGCGGGCTGTGTCCCGGCCGCAGTCTTCCAGGGCAAACAGCGCTCAAAATGAGGTTCCCGCCCGTCAGATCGTGCTCAAGGGACATGAGCGAGGCCTTTCTCCGCGTACCCTGGCGCAGGCCTCGGGCCTCAGCCTCGACGAAGTTGAATTGATTCTCCTGGAAGCAGGCCGCTCCTGAGATAACCGCCAGTGCCGTTGACCACCGGAGCGTTCTGGCTGTCAGCCCTACAATTGCCATGGAAATATTCGGATTCGGTTCAGGCTCTGGCGGATACGGCCGTCGCAATGATCGCCGCGAAGCCTTCAGGCGCAAGCATGTCGTTGGGCAGCGGGTAATCGGGATATTTGAACGCTGGCAAAGCGACAGCCTGGCCTGGGTTCAGGTCGACGGGCACCCCTTGCTTGCCCAATTGGGCGGTTCACCCCAGCCTGGTCAGCGACTCTTTTTCATCATCAAGGCCTTGCACCCGGATATTGTGCTCCAGGAATTTGTGCCGGAAACAGGCGGTTCCGGCGGTCTGGCCAATCATGCCCAGGTATTTTGGGATGCTCGCACCGGCTTTGAAACATTGCTGCTGCAACATGCGGATATATTGCTGGCGGCCAGCAGCCCCCAGAAGCGGAAGAAAAAATTTCAAGACATGCTGCGCGAGCAACCTGCTTTGGGTGCGAGCTACGCAAAGTTGCTGCAGTCGGTCGAAGGCGTGGACACCTGGCTGCATGCCCACGGCCAGGGGCGTCTGCTGCTTTTGCCCTGGCTTATGCCCAAGGCCAGAGAGCAGGAATTGTTGTTGGCTTCGGACACGCAAACGGCTGACCAGAACACTGGGTTGCGGCGTTTGATTTTCGCCTTCACTCTGCCTGCCATAGGTGCTTGCGAGGTCAGGGCTCTACTGCGTCCCCCGCAAGGGCGCTACAGGATTTTTCTCGAACGCATGGAGCATGCCGCCCGTGTGCAGGAACAGTTGGCCGGAATGTTGCGCCCCGTGGCCGGTTGGGAGCTGGAAGCCGGCGGGGTGGGGCAGTTGCAACCTGGCGTGCGAGGGGTTATAGCGCCCCTCTTGCGCCTGGAAGCCGAACGCAGCGTGCCGCGGTTTTCCACGCGTGTTTGAGCATTAGTTTCAGATTATTCGGGATTGTTTTTTATGGATCATATCGCACAGCCGCGATCCACGCAGCTGCCCCCCATTTCTCCAGCGGAGCCCTGGCTTGCTCCGCTTGCCGGTTTTTCCGACCTTCCTTTCAGGCTTCTTTGTCGTGAGTTGGGCGCAGGCTGCGCCTGTACTGAGATGATCAGCGCCAAGGGCATGGTTTACGGCAGCCCGGGCACCGACCAGCTTCTGGATACCTGTGATGCGGACGCCCCTCTGGTGTATCAGCTTTTTGGGGCCGAACCGGACTTCATGGCCGAGGCGGCACGCCGCCTGCTTGATCGCGGCGCGCTTTGGCTGGACATTAACGCTGGCTGCTCCGTTCCCAAGGTCGTGAAGACTGGCTCTGGCGCTGCTTTGCTGCGAGAAGCGGATAATCGCGATACGCTTTGCCGTATTGTGGAGCGTCTTGCCGCATTGGCCGGGGAAGGGCGCGTTGGGGTGAAATTTCGCACTGGATGGAGCGGGTGCGACGATGTGGTGGAATCTTTGGGGTGCGCCCTGCAGAATTCCGGGGCCGGTTGGCTGACACTGCATCCGCGGCGGGCGCGGCAATTGTTTTCCGGCAATGCGGACTGGAGCTGTATTCGCAGGCTGAAAGCCGCAGTGAGCGTGCCTGTGCTTGCCTCCGGCGATCTGCTCCGGGCGGCGGACGGTATTCGCTGCATGGAGGAAAGCGGTGCTGACGGGCTTATGTTCGCCAGGGGGGCGCTCGCCGATCCTCGGATTTTTCAGCGCTATCTCCTTTTGCGAAAGCAAGGGGAGCGGGAGACGGCAATGCAGATTTCCGGCGGCGCCGCAGTGGCCGCCATGGTTCGGCGTCATGCAGCCCTTGCGCAGGAATACGGCAGAGGGCGCGATGCCATCATGAAAATGCGCACCTTTGCTCCGCGCTATCTCAAAGGCGTTCCTGGCGCGGCAGCGTTGCGTAAACGGTTGACCTTGTGTAAGGATTGGACGGAATTGGAAGATTTGCTTCAGGAACTGGAAAATTTGCCCGCTATTCATAACGATTGAGGGTTAGGACTTTTCCTGACGCAAATTCGTAATAATTTTGGAATCAAGAGGTGTTATGCGGGTCATTCGTGCTGAGACCGCAGGCTTTTGTATGGGGGTCGGGCTGGCCTTGCGCAAGCTGGACAGCGTTGTCATCGAAAACGCTGGCAAGCGTGAAGGCGCCGCAATCATGACATTGGGCCCCATCATCCATAATCCTCAGGTCCTGGAAGACTACGGCCAGAAAGGCGTAGGCATCGCCTCCACGCCTGATGACGTGCCAGGCGGAAGCTGTGTTGTCATTCGCGCTCACGGTATCCCCCGTCAGGTGGAGCACGCCTTGCGCGAGCATGATGTCAGGATCATTGACGCCACGTGCCCCAAGGTCAAGCGCGCGCAGTTGCTTATTGCGGAGCAGGCAGGATTGGGGCGCACCTTGCTGCTTTTTGGTGAAGAAGACCACCCGGAAGTCAAAGGCCTGCTGAGTTATGCGGGTGAAGCTGTGGTTTTCGAGTCCCTGGAAGAGCTGGAGGAAATGGATATCGGCGGCATGGAGCAATGCTTTCTCGCCGCTCAGACGACCCAGGACCGCGAAGCCTTTGAACGCATAACTGCCAACCTCAAAGAACGATGCGGGGATATCCCGATTCTTGAAACTATTTGCGACGCGACCCGCGAGCGGCAGCAGGAAGCTGTTGACATTGCAAAACAAGTGGACGCTGTGGTCGTTGTCGGCGGTTTTTCCAGCGGTAATACAAGGCGACTGGTTGACGTTGCTCTGGAGCAGGGCGTGTTCGCCGTGCATGTAGAAACGCCGGAGCAATTGCCTTTGGAAAAACTTGTAAAATACGCTACAATAGGTCTTACTGGTGGCGCTTCCACACCAAAACACTTGATAGACACCATTCAGGAACGATTGGAAGCGCTGTAGCCCACGATTAATGGGATCGTTGGGAAAAGAAATCTAACAAAAGGTCCGACACGCCCCCTACGTGGGGTGGACGGCCATGGGCCGCTGGGGAGGGCGATAATATGAGCCAGACCAACATACTTCTGGAGTCAGGCACCAACGAACTGGAAATCGTGGAGTTCTACCTCGATGAAGAAGCCGATGAGCCTGGTGAGGCGCCGTACAAAGGCTATTACGGCGTAAACGTCGCCAAGGTGCTTGAAATCATACGTATGCCCAAGATTACGGGCATTCCGGAAGTAAACCACCCGTCGGTACTGGGTGCTTTTAACCAGCGTTCTCATGTCATTCCCATTGTTGACCTTTCCGTCTGGCTGGACAAGCGCCGGGTGGAAAAAGAACCGCCAAAGGTCATCGTCACAGAGTTCAACAATGTGACCACCGCCTTCATGGTTACGGGCGTTACCCGTATTCATCGCATCAGCTGGGAAGAAGTGGAGCCGCCGAACGCCTATGTCGCCTCCATGAGTTCAAACTCCGTTACCGGTGTGGTCAAGCTGGAAGGCCGCATCGTATTTCTTTTGGACCTTGAAAAAATCGTTGCCGACCTGAACCCCGCCCTGGGGCTGCGGTTGGACGAAGCCATAGATTGGAGCAGCAACCGACGCTACAGGGCCATGGTTGCCGACGACTCCGGCCTGATCCGGGCCATGCTCAAGGATTTGCTGCAGAAAGCCAACTTTGACGTGGAAGCCTTCACCAATGGCAAAGACGCCTGGGAGCAGCTTGTTTCACTCAAGGATCAAGCCGACCGCGAAGGGCGCAAGATTTATGATTATGTGCAGGTCATGGTCTCTGATATCGAGATGCCGCGTATGGACGGCCACAATCTGACCAAGCGCATCAAGGAAGACCCCGTGCTCAAGGACCTTCCCGTCATCCTGTTTTCGTCCATTATTACGGACAAACTGCGACACAAGGGAGAAAGCGTGGGCGCGGACGATCAGATATCCAAGCCCGAAGTCACCAATCTGGCCACACGCTCCAAGGAGCTTATCGAGCGCATGCTGGGGGACAAGATGTCTCCGGAAGAGATTTAAGCCCTATTTCGAACAGAAGGTGATGAGCTCCTGAAGCGCGCTGGCAATACGCTCCACGCCGTCTTCATCAGTGGTTTGCAGCTTCAGACTGATGCTTGCGTCATTGCGCGTAAAACCGGTCTTGCCGCCGCTTGACTGTTCAGTCACGATTTTATTTTGCCCTTTGTGGGCTTCCAGAACGATGTAAAGGTTGTGCCCGTGCTTTTCCGTGGTCTGGAGAGAATAAGCGTCCAGATCGGAAAGCGCTGTTTTCGTGGTAAAAAGGTAGCCGGCCAGCTCTTCGCTTGTGGTCAGGGTGCAGCCGCGCAGAGTAACCTGCCGCAAGCCTTCCTGCACAATTTTTCTTAGTTCACTGGCCTCATCCTTCTTTACTTCCCGGATCGGCTCGGTTTCACGCTTTTTTTGGCGTGCCTTGCGTTTACGCTCTCCGGAAAGCAGCATGTCGAGGAGTTCGTCCTCATTCAGGGCAATGCCCTGTTCGTATGCAGCGATGATTCCTTCCAGATCATAACTGACGACCATGCCGTTATAATGCTGCCGGAACTCCATCAATTTTTTGGAGGCTTCTTCCTCGTTCGGGTAATTCCCCGTCAACACCACATAGTAATTGCCGCGATGGATCACGTAGGCTGGCTGGTTCAACACACGGGAGGCTTTGGAAGCGAACCATTTCGTCCCTTTGATTTCCTTGGCCGAACCTATCTGCAACTGGTACCGCTGCGGGCCCTCCTGCGCCACGGCAAAGGGCGACGGCAGCAAGAAAAAGGCGAACAGCGCCAAAAAGATGCAACAAATCGGCATGGAAAATGGGCACAGCCTGGAAAGCCGGAATGCGGACATTGGGCAGGCCTCGCAATATTAAAGTGATATTGTTGTATTACTGATACTATAGCTGTCGCCAAACTGGTTGGCAAGAGAACCTCGCCTGGTGTATATCTGCTGCAATGGAACATTACCACACCGTGAAAAACGCACTTTTGGTCAAGATACTGGGGGCTTTCATCCTTCTGGCCGGCTGCCTGCCTGTTTTTTCTGCTGCTGCGGGGCAGGGGGGCGTTGCTGCGCCTGTGGCACAGGAGGCTTCTCCCGAGGAAGCTACGATCGAATTTCAGGTGCCTGCTGCCCTGCTGGTGGAACTTGATAGCAACGATGTGTTGTATGCGCAGAATCCTGAAATGGAAGTGCCCCCAGCTTCATTGACCAAGATCATGAGCTTGTACGTGCTTTTTGACGCCATTGAAAAGGGCGAGATCAGTTTGCTGGACAGGGTCAAGGTCAGCGCCAAGGCGGACCGTACCGGCGGCTCCAGCATGGGCGCCCTGACCAACCATTTTTACCCGCGTTGGGAGATTATGAAAGGGATGGCTGTGGCGTCTGGCAACGACGCGTCCCAGGCCGCGGCCGAGACCTTTCCCGGCGGGTATGATGTTTTCATTGCCCGGATGAATGAAACCGCCAAAGCGCTGGGCATGACAGGAACACATTTTGTGAATCCCCATGGGCTGCCTGCAAAAAAGCAGATCATAACCGCTCGGGATATGCTTGTTCTGGCCCAGGACTACCTGCGTCGGTTTCCCCAGGCCCTGCGGCTGCACTCCATGCCTTTTAGCTGGCATGGAACGACAAAAACACGGAATCGCAACCGGTTACTGGGGAGTTGTTCAGGGGTGGATGGCCTGAAAACCGGCTATGTCCGGGCCTCCGGCTACAATACAGTGATTACGGCCAAACGTGACGGTGTGAGACTGGTGGCTGTATTGCTGGGAGCAACCAGTCCCAAAGTGCGGGCGCGGGAAGGTGTTAAACTGCTAGAATATGGGTTCGGTAGCGTAACTGCGCACAAGAACGGGGGGACTCGGGCATCTGAGTCCGCAGAAAAGAACGCGACAGAGAAAAAGACCAAGGAGGCCTTATGAGCTTATTGGTATGGGATGGCTCCCTCGCCATGGGCATCGACAGCATTGACGTGCAGCATGAGGAGTTGTTTCGCGTCATCAACAGCATGTACGACAAGATGCACGATGGCAGAGAGCAGAATGCCCTTATAGAGGGACTGGACAGCTTGCGTAGCTATGCAAAGTATCACTTCCACACCGAAGAAAAACTCATGGAGGAATATGGCTACCCCGAGCTTGATGCCCATCGCAAGGAGCACGAGGTGTTTGCAGAGCGTGTGTATTTGTATGCCCAGCGCCCTTTGGATGAGGTGGAAAAGACACTGGAAGAGCTGGAAAGCTTTCTGTTGAACTGGCTCATTAAGCACATTCAACGGACTGATAGAAAATATATGGATTTTTTCAAGGAGCACGGCGTTACCTAGCAAGCAGCCTGCAAGGTAACATTTGCTGCCACGGCAAGAAAAAGGGCGGTTCCATGTGGCTTTTGGTGTCCACGGGAATCGCCCTTTTTTTGTGATTTGCACATGGCGAGAGAACGCGTCTTTCCCGGCCAGCATCTGCAGCGGTTTTGGGGTCAGTGCTGCAACCGGCGCCCCCAGATGGATGCGGCAGCGGTGATGCCGATGGCAAGCGCCATGGCTGTAATGGCGATTGCGGCGTCGTAATAGCGTGGCGCGGCAAGGGCCAACCGGATCAACAATGTGGAAAGCGCGTACCCGGAATTGCGGAATGTGGCCTGAAAATAAGGCTGGTGGCGCTGCGCGATGAGCACCATGAGAATATCCGAGAAGATAAGGACGGTATAGACCACTTCAAAGTATTCTATGCGCTGCTCCAGGAAAATGAACGAGTAGAGCACCCAGATGCCTGTTGCGGCGAAAATTCCCAGCAGGACAACAGCAACGCCCTTTTTTGCCGCTACGAAATGATACAGTTCTTTCTTGTCTTTTTCGGCCCCATGGCGTCTGAGCAGGGCATGGTACACACCCAGCCCGATAAACAGCAGCACGGCGCCAACGCCATCGGAAACAATGGGCAGCACCTGTTGCAATGGGTCGGCTATCGTAATGGGCTCCTGAAAGTGGGTCAGTTCCTTGAACGCGTTACGCAGCAGGATCAGGGCGAGAATCTCGAATTGTTTGCCCACCGATTTCGAGACCGAGCACGGCAGCACAAAAACCAGGTCCACCAATTCGATCAAAAGCACCAGCGTAAAAGCCAGCTTGATGGCGAAGTAATGTTTCAGCGGGGTTATTTGCGCCAGCCATTGCGGCAACCACCCGTGACGGTTGAGTTCAATGGTAAGAATGCCCGCAAGAAAAGCCAGCACGAGAAAGCTGGCCAACGTGCGCTTTGTGCGAGGATTTTCCCAAAAGAGATGTAATGGGTCAAAAGTATATGTGGCTAATTCGTGGAACCTGCTCATGGCAGCCTCTTTAGCATGGTGTAGGGTAACGGGCAATTCGAGTTTGATGGCATTCCCGTTACGGCTTGCTCTCCCTGGACATTGGCATGCCAAGGGAAAAGAACATACCCAACAGAAGTATGCCGCAACTGAAAGCTATGTAGGCGTCCCACCCCCACCATCGGTAGATATAGCCCGGGAGCCAGGAACCCAGAGCGCCTCCGAGATAATAGATGGCCAGGTAACACCCGTTGACCAGTCCGGTGTTGGCCGTGGTGATGCTGTTGAGGTGTCCGGGCATGACCGCATGCACCAGAAAAAAACCGGGCGGAAAGAACAGCATGGCGCATTGGGCGAAAAAGGGATCTGCAGACGCTAGGCAGAACAGGGCGGCGATAAAGTAGAGCATGCCCGCAAGCACGGCCCGGCGTTCGTTGCCAAAAAAACGTACCAGCGGCATGACGAAGATGCAGACAAGTATGCCCAAAAGATATCCCGAATACATGGCCGCAATGCGAAATTCACTGATATCGCCTGCAATTTCCGCGAGCCTAAAAGGCAGCAGGTTCAGAAGTGAAGCAAATACGAAAAAAGCGCAGAAAACCGCAAGATAGGAGCGAAAGAACCCCGGCAAACGCAATATATGGGGCAGGGCGGCCAGTGACGGTCGTGAAAAACGCGCGGTGGCCTCTCGGGAGAGTCGCCCCAGGACAAAGGCGCAGAGGCCCATGACGCCGGCCAGGACCAGCAAGGATGTGCGCCAACCGAAATGGGTGGAAAGAAACCCGGAGCCCAGGCGACCGGCAAAAGCGCCAAAGATTGTGCTGGCAATGTAGAGCGCCATGATCCGCTGCACATTGCCTGTACCTTTGGTGGTGCCGATACGGGTCATAAGCGCAGTGAGCATGGCCGGGACAAGAAGCCCCTGCAGACAGCGCAACACCATGAAGGAGGCATATCCAGGCGCCATGGCCATGCCGCATTGCAGCAATGCGAGCAAAGTCATGCAGCTTATCAACACCAGCCTGGGCGAGATCGATTCAAGCATGAACCCGTAGGCGAGGGGGGCAACAGCAAGGGGGAGCAGGACAACTGTAACAACGAGAGATATAGCTGTTTGCTGTACTTCAAATGTTGTAGCCATTGTATTGAACAATGGCTGCGGCGCATACATCATTGCCATTGTGCAGATGGCTGCAAAGCAGATACGCAGCAGATCATTGCCGGCGGTGCCTGCATGCCCTGCAGCAGAAGGCTCGGCGTACGGAGCAGGGTGCTCGAAAGAAGGAGGAATGCTCATTTAATTGATGGATTTCATTATGCCGGACAGGAAAAAAAGGCCGCGTAACAAATGTAGAAATATAATTTACGCCTGGGTTTATTGCATGGCAAGTGAAGATAGCTACATGCCCTGAAAAACGCAAAAAATGCGTCACATAGTGAAAACTGCTTTACCCGATAAGTCCGGGGTGCTATATTAATAAAAAAAGAAGTATTTTCCGTTGGGGGTCTTACATGCAAATACGGTGTCCCAGTTGCAGGGCGGTGGGTAATGTTCCCGAATCAGCTTTGAATAAAAAAGTCCGTTGCCCCCGTTGTGCTGCAATTTTTCAGGTTTCTGAAAAGCTTGCAGCCAAAGGGGCCGACCGCCGCAAGGCCGAACGGGTCGAGGTGGACAAGGTCGGATTGGACTTCGGCGTTGTCATTGGAAATGCGCAAGTGCTGGACATGAGTGCTGTTGGTGTCGGGTTCGAGCCTTCCGATGCGGACTACGATTTTTCCAAGGGGCAGCGTATTGTCTTCAGTATTGTGGATGGGCAGGAAGAAGTCCTCAAAAATATTGCCGCACGCGTAACCCGCACTTCTTCTGACAGCGTAGGCAGTGAATTTGAAAGCCTGACTGATATCCAGACGAGTGAAATAAAACACTTTCTTGCGAGAAAGCGGTTTGAGGCGGTACACGAGGAAGCCCAGCAGAATGTGGAGCTGGAGATGGACGAAGATTCCATCAGACTCAAGAGTAAAGGGTTTCTCTAGGATTCAGCTTGCGACAGAAATGTATTTCCGGCGCCTCCACACGCAAAATGGGGGCGCCGGTTTTTTTGTACATAGTATGTCTAGCATCATGGCGGGTACGTAGGGTCAGGCGCCACGAGTCATGGGCATGGTCTGCCGGCCAATGCCCATGCCTGCTCCGGCAAGGCTGCGCTCCAGTTGTTCACGCGCGCTGCGCAGACACTGGCCATTGGACATCAGGAATTGAAGTTCGGTTTCAGAAACGCCCGCAAATGAGGCCACGTCGCGGATCGAGTATCCCTGTTCCAGTTGCCGCTGCAATAACCATTGCGTAAACATGGCGCCCTCCTGCTTTTTTTGCGTGATGATTTGTTACCATCTTCTATATGCTGCTCATCGGCATATCTCCAGATTCCTTCAGGTCAATGGCGGAATCGGCCAGGCAAGCGCGCACGCAGGGAAAGAATCTGTGGGCAGCCACGGTGAACGGTTCCTCTTGCCCATGAACGGTTGATCATCTATCACCATGCAAGTCCCCAGGCCCCGTGGTAGAGAACGATTTGTTTTGCTACCATGATGATGCATGCTTTTGTTGTATGCGTTGGAATGATTTTATTCACTATTTTACTAAAATGGTTTGAGAATGCAGACACCCGATGAAATGCAGCATGAAGGGGTGGTCATCCGCCCCCCCAGTGAAGCGGACAGCATACTGTTGCAGGTTACGCTGGGGTGCTCTCACAACAAGTGCACGTTTTGTGGTGCCTACAAGGCCAAACGTTTTACCATAAAGCCGCGGGAGGTCGTTCTGCGCGACCTGGATTTTGCGGCCCGTTGTTGCAAACGGCAGCGTCGGGTATTCCTTTGCGACGGGGATGCGCTGGTGATGCCCCAAAAGAGGCTAGTGCCCCTTTTGCAGGATATAAGGGAGCGATTGCCATGGGTCTCCCGCGTGGCCACCTACGCCAATGCAAAGAGTCTGCGGCATAAAAGTATCGATGAGTTGCGCGAGTTGCGTGAATTGGGATTGCGCACGGTCTATATGGGGGTGGAGTCCGGCGACGACGCCACCCTTGCCATGATAAAGAAGGGGGAGACCGCAGCGGAGATGGTGCATCAGGCAGCGCGGGCAAAGGAAGCGGGCTTGAAGCGCAACGTCACAGTCCTGCTGGGAGTGGCTGGCGAAGAGCGCTCCCTGGAGCATGCCCGGCGGACGGCGGAGGTTTTGAATGCCATGCAGCCTGAATACGCCGCGGCGTTGACGTTGATGCTCATACCGGAAACGCCCCTGGCTTTGGATGCGCAAGCGGGGCGGTTCACGCTGCCGGGCGCCATGAGCATGCTGGCGGAACTGCGGGAAATGATCGCCCACTTGGAGCTTGAACGCTCTCAGTTCTTTAGCAACCATGCATCAAACTATGTGCCGCTGGCCTTGCGTCTGCCCCGTGATAAAGAGCACGCTCTAGACATGCTGGACAAGGCCCTTGCAGGGCGTTTGCAATTGCGAGACGAGACCATCCGCCGGCTGTAGTGGGGGCGGCTTTGCTTGATAATCCTTGTAGGGGAGAGCATACTCGCCCCTATCGTCATAATAGTCTTGTAACGACTGCTGCAAAAAGGAGAAGACGTGCCCTCTGGCGACAAAGATCAGAAAAATGATGTGAGCCTGGCTGCCGCGCCTCAGTGCGCCCATGACGCGAAAACGGTACACGGTGAAAAGGCCGGTGACGCAGCATTGCTGGGCGAACTGTGCGATTTGCTGTTCCGCAAGCGTTGGAATGCCATTGAAATAAGCAATCTTGCCTTTATCTTGCGGCATCGGGAGCATATCGACAGTGTGCCTGAGGCGGGAGACGCATTGGCCTGTGTCGAGCGTTACGGAAGAGAGCTGGTCACGGCCGGCGCCGGTGCCGCCGTGGGTGACGCCTCTCGTGAGCAGGCGGTTCAATGTCTGCAGCGGGCCGCAGCCGCCCTGGGCCTGGAGCACGTTCTTGAGCGCCATGAGCAAGCAACGTAAAAGAAGAGGGCCCTGGGCCTCTCTGGGCAAAAGTCTGCGCAGTTCACGAAAGGCGCGCAGCGGGCTGGAGCAGACCAGAAGGGCGCTTTCTAATGAAATCCGCAAACGCGAGCGCGTCGAGGCGGAATTGCTGCACAGTGCAGGGCGCCTTGCCAAGAGCGAAAGGCTTTTCAGCCTGCTGGCGCGCAATGCCAGCGATGTCATTTTTATTATCGATGCGGATCATGTCTGCATTTATATCAGCCCTGCCATTACAGCGCTTACTGGGCACTCCCCGGAAACAATCATTGGTTCGTCCATAGGCGTCCTGGTCCAAGAACGCTGGCTGCCTCTTTTGGAAGGGGCCAGGAAACGGCGCGACCAGGAAGAGACAGATGGTAAGCGCGATAGCTCCCCTGTTCGCTGGGAGCTGGAATTGGTGCGTACTGACGGCTCTTTGGTCTGGACAGATACCATCATCTCCCCCTTGCGTGGGGAAGATGGCGCGCTAGAAGGATTTTTGGGCGTCGCGCGCAACATTGCCTCGCGCAAGCGCGCCGAAGCCGCTCTGGAAGTGGCGCACCGTCAGATGAGCGGCATCATATCCGCGATCACCGCCATTCTCCTGCTTGTGGATGGAGTGGGCAGGGTAACGCATGTAAACGACGCCGCCCGAGCTGCTTTTGGCCTCATTGGCGCAGCAGTGCAGGGGCGTTTTCTTGGCGAGCTGCCCCTTGGACTTGGCGGGCAGGAGCTGGACGCCTTGTTGTCTGAAATCCGCCGCTGCCGCAAAAGTGGGGAAACGCGCAGGCTGGATGATCTGCATTATTTCCGGAAAGATCAGAGTGAGGGGTTGCTTGGTCTTACGCTTTACCCCATGGAAGAGGGCGGGGTGCTGATTCTGGGGAGAGACATCAGCGAAGCCCGCATCAAGGAACAGCGCCAGGCCCATGAACAAAAAATGCAGTCCATTGGGCGTCTGGCTGCAGGGATTGCCCATGAGATAAACACCCCTGTGCAATATTTGGGGTTTAATGCAGGCTTTTTGGAAAACGCCTTCAAGGATGTGTCCGCCCTTATCGCTGCATACCGCAAGCTCCACGGTCTTGTGTTGGAAAACAGCGTCCCGCCCGCAATGGCCACCCTAAGCGATCACATCAAAACTTTGGAAACCGAAGCCGATATTGATTACCTGCTGCAGGAAGCGCCCCTGGCAATAGCGAATTCCCGGCAAGGCGTAGAACAGATAGGGCGCATAGTGCAGGCCATGCACCAGCTGTCGCACCCAGGGCGTCTGGCCCGTAGTGAGATGGGCGTAGTGGACATAAACGCCATGGTTGCCAACGCCGTGGTGGTGACGCGTAATGAATGGAAACGGCATGCGAAAGTCGAACAGCAACTGGACCCCACCCTGCCTGATATACCCGGTTGGGGTGCCGAGCTTGGGCAGGTGGTCATAAATCTGCTGCTGAACGCCGCCCAGGCTATCGAGGAATCCCGCACCGGCAATCCGGAAAAAAGAGATGTATCCGGTCGCATCGTTGTCAGGACCCGTTGGATTCCGGATGCAACAGAAGGGGCGCAGTGTGAAATAATGGTTGCCGATAGCGGTAGCGGTGTGCCAGAGGACTTGCGCGCGCGCATATTTGAACCATTCTTTACGACAAAAGATGTGGGGCAAGGCACGGGGCAAGGACTGGCCATTGCCCATGCCATTGTGGTGGAACAGCACGGGGGGCGCATAACCGTAGAAGATGCCCCCGGTGGAGGCGCCCTGTTCCGCCTGTATCTGCCAGCCACTCTTGAGGATGCAGCAGGCAATGCCTCCAGGTAGCGGATCACTCCAGGATGGGGAAAATTGATTAAGTACCCACTGATTTCAGTGAATGTTTGGCATTGACGCGATCTTGAACTATTCTTGATACAGCAGACGCCGTGGTATGCTTTACAGATCTGCTGCGGCGCGGGGGAGAGCGTGAGTAGCAAGGGACCAAGGATTCTTTTCGTTGATGACGATCAGCAGGTTCTGGCCGCCTATGCGCGTACCTTTCGCAAAGGGTACGCCGTGGATACGGCCCTTGGCCCCGTGGAAGGGCTCGCGGCCATTGCCGAACGCGGGCCGTTTGCCGTGGTCATTTCTGATCTGCGCATGCCGGGTATTGATGGCATCGAGTTTTTTTCCCAACTCAAAAATCGCTGTCCGGACACCATTCGGATAATGCTGACGGGCTATGCCGATATTGGCGCGGCCATATCTGCCGTGAACAAGGGGCATGTTTTCCGTTTTCTGGCCAAGCCATGCCCTGAGCAGGAAATGCACGACGCCCTGGCTGCCGGGGTGCGGCAATACCGGCTTGTGACCGCGGAAAAGGAGTTTATCCGCGGTACATTAAAGGGCGTTATCAAGGTGCTCACCGATCTTTTGGCAATGGCCAACGCCACGGCGCATCAGCGTTGCTCCCGGGTGAAGCGGCTGGTACTCGACCTGGGGCGCGCCCTGGGCATGAACGAACCGTGGAAGCTGGAGCTGGCAGTGATGCTGTCGCAACTTGGCTTTTTGATTCTTCCTGAGGCGTTGCTGCAGAAATATATACAGGGTGATGAGCTGGACACCGAGGAACGGGAGCTTTTTGCCCTGCACCCGCGGTTGGGAAGCGAGTTGCTGACCAATATCCCTCGCATGGAGGAAGTGGCCACTATCATTGCCTGGCAGGAAAAAGGCTATGATGGTTCCGGTCCGCCGGATCAGGAACTCACGGGGAAAGAAATTCCGCTGGGCGCGCGCATCTTGAAGGTGGCGCTGGACTTCGATGCGTTGCAGCAACGTGGTCTTTCCCGCAGAAAGGCGTTGCAGGCAATGCGCGCACGTAACGAATGGTACGATCCGGCTATATTCTCCTTGATGGAGCCCTTGCTGGGAGCGCGGGAAGGCTACGCCCGCGAAAAACTCCCCGTGGACGAGTTGGCGCCTGGCATGGTGTTGGAAAAAGAACTTGCCGCCGGTGTTCCCACACCGGGCAAGCCTCTCAAGGAACAAGATGTGGCGGCGATCAAGGCTTTGGGGTTGGAAAGCAAGTTGCTCGAGGTCTTTGTTCCGCTGCTGGAACCCTCCATCCTGGACGAAATCGACCCCAGTCTCATGGTCCGCATTCAACGCCTCAGACAACGGCTCGGATCAAACGGTCTCAAACCGTAATCACCCATAAGGATACCCATGAGTTACTCAAAACGGGTCAAGGCCGATCTCAAACTCAAGCACTATGACAAGGTGCTCCACGAATTTTGTAATACCGGCGGCAAGATACTGGTATGCACAGAGGACCAGGCTTTTTTCAAGGCTGTGCGATTCGCCCTGGAACAGGTTGGTCTGGATTTTCGGCAGCATGTGACCGAAGTGACGGATTACGACACTGCAGTGACAAGGCTCACCAAGGAAATCGAAAAGCGCAAGCTGCCCACGCTGGTCTTTCTGGAACGTAAAATCGGCGCGCGCTCCTATGTGAAACCCCTCAAAGTGCTGAAGGAATTCTACCCTGAAAAAGCAAGGGTCATCGTCTCAAGCGATGAGATAGGGCGTGGCGACATAGTTCTCATTTTCGAGGTGGGCGCCGACAGCTTGATAATCAAGCCCATTTCGGTC
This sequence comes from Desulfovibrio biadhensis, assembly GCF_055388615.1. Lineage (NCBI taxonomy): Bacteria > Pseudomonadati > Thermodesulfobacteriota > Desulfovibrionia > Desulfovibrionales > Desulfovibrionaceae > Desulfovibrio > Desulfovibrio biadhensis. The sequence goes on along the minus strand of NZ_AP042477.1, from coordinate 279,446 downwards.
AATGCAATCATCGAAAAAATGGCTTTTGCCATAAAGCCGAACAATGAACTTTCCGTGCTTTTCGATCGAGCCAATGAACTGGTGGAGCAGGGTGACCTGGATGGTGCAGAGCGTATTGCCGAGCGTGTGTTTGAAGTGAAGGCAGACAGTTTGGCGGGGCACATCCTGCTGGGAGATGTTGCCACCAAGCGCGGCAACTTTGAGGACGCCCGTGATCATTATCTGAACGCCGCCAAAAGTGAGCGGTTGTACGTCAAACCTTTGCAACGGTTGGTGGATCTCGCAAAAAAGACAGGCGACACGGAAGCACAGCTCGAATACCTGAACCGCCTGGAAAAGCTTTCGCCATTAAACTACGAGCGCAAGATCGAGATCGGCGAAGTGTATGTGCAGATGGACGACATGGAGCAGGCTCAGAACAGCTTCCAGGAAGCCAAGAAAGTCGTCAAGCGTGTGGCGGACGAGATGGTCAGCGAGTCCTTGATGCGCATGGCCAAGAGCGTGAGTGACAAAGACAAGGATATGGCCCTGCAGTACATGGAAGAAGCCATTGCCCTTCGCGGGGAAAGCCTTGGAAAGGACGACCTCTGGATGTTTAATGAACGCGGCATCATTCTGCGGCAGCAGGGGCGCTGGGAAGAAGCCATCGATAACTACAAAAAGGCCCTGAAGGTTGTGCCGGACGACGGCGGCATCCATTACAATATCGGGGTGGCGTACGCCGTGGGTAAGGAGCACCGCAAGGCACTGCAATATTATGCAAAGGCCATAGATGTAGACAAGGAAGTGCTACGTCAGTCGCCAGCCATTCCCTTTAACATGGGGCTTTCCTACCTGCATGTAGGCAACAGAACAAACGCCCGTAAAATGTTTCGGTATTCTTTGGAGATAGACGAAAAGTACGCCCCTGCGCAGAGAATGCTCGCCAAACTGGATCAATCATCATAAGCTCGCTTCCGTGTTTCTGTGCAACCAGAAAACGGGGGGAGCAGGAGTTTTGCGATGGCTGTTTGTGACTACCTTGGTTTTTCCACCTACCAGGATGTTGAGAATTTTCTGAGCACGCAGAACTGTCTGGCGCTTGTGGTTTTCGTCAGCAGGAACCGCTGCTATCAGGATCAGGTGGAAGCCTTGAAGTACTTGCTTTCAAAAAGCGATGGCAGGTTGCCCACCTTCGTGCTGCCAGGAGGGTATTGCGATGTAGAGCGGGTCAAATACAACATCGCCGGTTACCCTACCTATCTGTTTTTGGAGAATGGAGCAGAAGTCATGCGCTTTGTGGGCAGAGTAACAGGGCGCATGCTTGCTGACTGGTGGAAATGCTCTACGCGGTTGGACAGAAGCGCCAGTATTGCCGCGACCGCGCACCCAGCCGGCAATAAGGATGATGCTTTTTCTTCCCCTGCTCAAGGTGGGGAGTGGGCCGCGAAACCGCCCCTGCAATAGAAAGGGCGGCGCGATCCTCTTAGGATTCGGCTTGTTCGTGGAAGCTTTTAGCCCAGACCAGGGCCTCGCTGTATGAATTTGCTACGATCATGGGGTCCAGCTTCAGGACTTCGACAATCCCTTCCATCTTGTCCCATTCCCCCGTCTCAAAGCTGCGGGCCAGCTCCAACCATTTGGTGTACTCGTTTTCCTGGTGGCAGAGCGCATTTTTTATCTTGTCGTCCAGGGGGAGGTCCTGGGCGATGGTCTCCATGGGCTGGTCGAGCATGGCCTCCAGCAGGGAGAAAAGCCCCAGCAGATAGAGTGAATCGGCTTTGACGTTCTGCACATCGTGATTCACGGCCAGCCGTTCCAGAAATTTGCCACGGATGGTGGAAAGATACGGCAACTCCGAGGATTTGTCCTCGGGAGAGATGTCAGTGAGAATTACCAGCCACAGCCAGCTCTTTATTTGTTTCCACCCCAGCAAAACCAGGGCCTGCTTGATGGATTCCACCTTTCTGGTGAGACCGAAGGCCGCCGAGTTGATGAAGGAGAGCAACCGGTAGCTGATGGAGACATCGGCTTCAATGACCTTGCTCAATTCTTCGAAATCAGGGTCTTCCTTTTCCAGCACCTTGAAAAGCATCAACCGGGAAATCTGGTTGGAGGAAAGTTTGCGCCCGGGCACAATCTGGGGTTTTTCAAAGAAAAATCCCTGGAAAAGGGCGAATCCCAGCTCGCTCACCATCTGGAACTGGGACATTTCCTCAACGCGCTTGGCCGCCAGCATGAAGGGCATGGCGTGGGCTTTGTCCGCCAACGCCTTGATGGTCTCGCGGTCCTTGCCCAATATGTCGACAAAGACGATATCCGCCAGCTTGTAGAGCTGCAAGCACGAGGCTTTTGCGCGGAAGTTGTTGCAGGCGATCATGTAGTTTTCGGCCTTGAGCTTCTTCAAGGCCTCGATCATCTCCGGGTCCTGGCCAAAGCTTTCGTCCACTTCCACCACCGTGGTTTCCGGCGGCAGAGCCAGGGGGATTTCGCGCTGGATGGAGCCCTTGGTAAAGTGGATAAGCACTTTGCGCCCAGACTCTTTGGCCTTGGGCATGTTCATGATGGCGTTTGAGATGACCGTCAGTGTGGCGATATCGTTATCGTCAAATGATGCATAGGTGTCTTCAGGGCTGCTGCGGTACAGCAACTCATATCCCCACACTGATTTGCGTGCACTGAAGATGGGCTGTCGGGCGAAAAATGTGTCAATATATATACGTTCATTATCCATGGCGATATCCTCTCTCTTCATGGCCCAAAAAAGGGTACGCCGTCAATCGGGATACTATGGTTCGGAACCGAACAAATTAAATGTTTGCCTGTGCGGGATTGCCAACATGGTGTTTGAGGTTGCCGTGAATGGATTGAATGATTACTATTGCCTGCAGATGAAAACATCTTCTTCACTTTCCAAGGTCAATACTGGGCGTCTTTGCTGGCATGCTGCGTTTTTGACTTCGGGGTCGAAATTCGGGCATAAGGTATGGGACGCTCAGATTCTTTCGCGCAGCAGCGCACTGTATAGTGGAAATGAAATCTGTAAGGCAAGAGATAATACTTCTTCATGAATCCTGACGAAACACCAAAATCCAACATCACCCAACGGGGCGAATTCGATCAGTTTAAGGCCGTGCAGCGGAAGTCCGGCGTTAAACTGGCGGAATATTTGCGTCGGCAAGGAAAGCTCGGCGAAAAAGAGCTGATGGATTACGTCAGTGCGCAACTGAAGATAGACCGCTATACCCCTGAAAAATATCCCTTGGATGACAACCTCAAGAGCGAATTGCCCGAGGCTGTCTTCAAGGATCGTCAGCTTGTTCCCTTGCGCAAAAAGGACAACATGCTCTGGGTGGCCACTGCAGACCCGTTGAACCTGGGTTTGCTGGATGCGGTGGAGAAACTTACCAAGTTCGACCTGGAGCCCGTCTATTGCCCCAAAGAGGAACTCAACGACCTTATTTTTTCCTATTTTGGCTCCAAGGCCGATATGGGCGAGATGCTGGGCACCCTGGAGGAGCTTTCTGTAGAAAGTGACGAATCCAGGGATATTACACCAGATATTTCCATTGCCTCTCTGGAAGACGCCCCCGTTGTAAAACTGGTGAACCAGATTCTGGTGCAGGCTGTGAACGCTGGCGCATCTGACGTGCATATCAGCCCCAAGCGCGACAGTGTGCAGCTCAGATTCCGTGTGGACGGTCAGCTCCATGAGATGCCCGCCCCTCCAAAAAGCGTGTTCATGTCCGTGGTTTCGCGGCTCAAGCTCATCGCCAGCATGGACATATCCGTGACCCGCGTTCCTCAGGACGGGCGCTTTTCCTTTCATGTACAGACCAAAGAGGTCAACGTCCGCGCGTCCACATTGCCCACGATTTATGGCGAAAACATGGTCATGCGTCTTTTGATGCGCCAGTCGGGCACCTTGACCTTGGCCGACCTGGGCATGATTGACGAGGAGCGTGAGAAGGTCGAGGCCGCGATCAACAAGTCTTACGGCATGATTCTGGCTACAGGCCCCACAGGAAGTGGTAAAACCACCCTGTTGTATTCTCTGCTGCGCGAGATAGATAAACCCAACATCAACATCATCACTTTGGAAGACCCGGTTGAATCGCGTCTGGACACCATCCGCCAGGTGCAACTGAACCGGAAGGCGGGCATGACCTTTGCCAGCGGTTTGCGCGCCATTTTGCGTCAGGACCCGGACGTGCTGATGGTTGGTGAGATTCGTGACGGTGAAACGGCGCATATTGCTGTTGAATCGGCCATGACCGGTCACAGACTGCTCTCCACGGTGCATACCAACGATGCCCCTGGTGCTGTGACGCGTTTTATAGATATGGGCGTTGAGCCGTTTCTGGTGGCTTCCACACTGCTGGTGGCTGTGGGGCAGCGGCTGGTGCGTCGTGTCTGCCCCAATTGCGCTGCGCCGTATAATCCACCGCAGAGCATGGTGGATCAATTAAAGCTGCACCCCAAGAGCAAGATCAACTTCATGAAAGGGCAGGGGTGCCCCTCCTGTAATAACACAGGATATAAGGGGCGTACCGGTATTTATGAAGTCCTGGTCATCGACGATATGATCGGCGAAATGATTTTGCAGCGGAAGTCTTCAAAGGAAATATCCAGGGCAGGTGTACAGGCCAAGAGTTTCCGCACCATGAAGATGGACGCCATATCTAAAGTCGCCAAGGGCATCACCACTCTGGAAGAGGCCGCCCCCATTATCTTCATGTAGCGTCTTTCGTTCTCTTTCCCCTGAAAAAAACGCGTCAGGCCAGGATCTTGGCCATGTCCAGCTCCTCGTGCAGGCCGGGGTCGCGCAGGGCTGCGAGCATGCGTTTTTTGTTTTGCAGCCGGGCTGCCACAGCAGCAGGCAACGGGCGCCATGGTTCGCCCAGCAAGGCGTGGGCCAGACTGTCAGCCAGGGAAAGGCTCAATACCAAAGATTTTGCGGAATCCGTTTTTGCCTCGCTGTCGAGACGCATGTGGTGGTGCGCCCCAATGACCATGGCTGTCTCCTTGGGCAGGTTCCAGGATGTGGCAGCCATGCGGCCGATGGTGGCGTGCTCCACGCCGAAAAGGGCCTCTTCTTCCTCCACGCTCCACCCAGTATGGTAATCGGGATGCTCTTGCTGCTCGTTGACCATGTGCTCCGCCATATCCGCCAGCGCCAGCTTGCCTACATCGTGCAGCAAACCCAGGGTAAACGCGGTTTCAGGGGGCGCCATTTTGAATGCAACACAAAGATGGGCTGCCAAAATGGCAGTGGCGATGGAGTGTCGCCAGACCTGTTGGCGAATGGTGGAGTAATGCCCTCCTTCCTGTCCGATCATTTTGAAATGATCCTGGAAGTACAGGGTCTTCAGGTTGTTGATGCCCAAAATAAGCACGGCGTGGTGCAAAGAGGATACCTGTCCCGGCATACCGAAAAAGGGGGAATTGGCCTGTTTTAGTACTTTGGTGGAAAAGACAATATCCAGCGTGATGGCCTGCGTCAGCCGCTGCAGGCTTGCGTTGGGGTCGTTGAAGACCCGCATTTTCTGAAAGGTCAGGCCGAAGGCATCCAGCTCTTTGAGGCTTTTATCGATGCGTTTCTGAATTTCCGGGGGGATACCCTCTGGTACGGATGGCAGCGATGCCTGTTTGTCTCCAGCCAGGGCTGCATCAAGGGCTTCTTCCAGCAGGGCCACGCGTTCCGGGGGCGGTGCACTCTGCTCCCGTTGTGCTGGCTGGGTGTCATCCGGAAAAGCCGGGACCTCATTCATTCCAGAGGCTGCTGGCTGCTGGCCGCCCTTTTTTTCAGGGGGGTGGTGTCTTTTTTTTTTCTGTTTCCATATCCAATAGCCGGCAAGGAAGCACAGCAAAAGGATAATGCAGGACAGAAGCCATTCTTCGAGAAACAGACTCAAGCTCGCATTGATGAAGGACACCGGTTTACTCCTTCATGTTTTCGGTGGCGGCTGTAATTTCGGCAGCCCACAGTATGGACATGTTATGGGCGACGGCGACGTCGGCGCTACGCAGGCCGAGCTTTTCCATGAGGGGGGTCAGCTCGCCCCATTGGGCAGTCTCGATGCCTTCGGCAAGATCGAGGAGCAGGCGATAGTCGTTGTGCTCTCCACAGAGGGCCTTGCCTATGCTCTCATCGAGATTGAGCTCCTGTACCAGTTTCTCCATGCTTTCAAGGAGGAGGGCGTCGAGCTTCGAAAAAAGTCCCAGCAGGAAAAAGCTTTCTGTATCATCTTTGAAGCGCGTTGACTTCTGGGCTATCTGCTCCATGAAGCGGGCGCGTTTGAGTGAGACGAAATACAGCTCGCTGCAATGCTGGTCCTCACAGATTTCAGAAAGCGAAACGGCCATGAGCCATTGTTTGAGGGGGTTCTGCCCCAGCAGAGAAACGGCGTGCCCCACAGAGGTAATCCGCTTTTCAAACCCGAAGTAAGGGGAATTGATGAACCTGATGAGCCTGTAGCTCAAGCCCACATCCTCGGAAAGCAGCTTGGTAATTTCCTTTGTATTGTAGTCGTCGTTGGCCAGATTTTTGACAAGGCGAAGTTTGGAAATTTTTGAGAGGCCGGGGGTGCGCCCGGGCAGTACGATAGGCTTGCTGAACAGGTACCCCTGAAAAAGGTCAAACCCCTGTTCCAGTAACAGGTCGAAGGTCTCCTTGTGCTCGATTTTTTGCGCAAGGGCGAGACATTTGCGTTTTTTAATCTGCTCCGCTGCGCTTTTCAGGCTTTGTTGATCAAAAAGCGAAGCATCGATGCGGATGATATCGACAAGTTTGACCAGTTCGCTCTTGGCAGGCACTTCTGTTGCCAGCAAAAATCCAAGGTCTTTGAGTTTTTTGCAACCTGCTATGAAGTCAGTGTCGTTGTGCTTGGATGGCAGGTCGGCCACGATACGCTGCCCCGGCAGGGATGCGTACATCTCGTTAACGACCATATCGTGGGTAAAGTTGATGGCCATACGCTGTGTATTTTTGGTGCCGGCGGAGGCCAGGGGAAAACCGTCCACAATGACCGAAGCCGTGGCGGCTTCGGGATCGTCCATGGTTGCGGACGTGGCGTGAGAACTGGAGCGGAAGAGCAGCTCATACCCCCAGACCCGACGGTCTTTGTCGAATATGGGTTGGCGAGCAATGAATATCGGCTGCACACCCTTTGGGTTTGCAGTGGGGTTGGTCTCTTCCATATCGAATTGCGTATCTTGCATAATCTCTTGCGTTGGTTTTACCTGCGCCTCATTTTACTGGAGGGGGCGGGTTACTTTTCGGTCTTACTGTCACTCAATTTTATATGGCTACGGAAAGGTATTCTTCAAAAGTAGTCAAGCCCTGGAGCACCTTGTGGGCGGCATCCGTCCGCAAGGGGCGCAGGCTGCCATCGGCTATTGCTACGTTGCGAATCTCCTGGGCAGAAGCGCGTTGGATGATGAGCTGTTGTACCTTGTCGTCGATATTCAGGACTTCAAATACTCCCATGCGCCCTTTGTATCCGGTGTTGCCACAGCTGGGGCAACCGCGTCCCTTGAAAAAATGCATTATTGGACTTTGCGACGGGTCGAGGCTCATGGCCCTGAGTTCCTTTTTTGAAGCCTGGTAGGGCTCTATGCAATGCGGACAGATTTTTCGCACTAGCCGTTGCGCGATGACAATGAGCATGGTGCTGGCAATGAGAAAGGGCTCCAGCCCCATTTCCAGAAAGCGGCTCACCGCCCCTGATGCATCGTTGGTATGCAGTGTGGAAAGCACCTTGTGCCCTGTCATGGCAGATTCAATGGCGATATGGGCGGTTTCACCGTCGCGAATCTCACCGACCATTATCACGTCGGGGTCCTGGCGCAAAATGGAGCGCAGACCACTGGCAAAGGTCATGCCCACTTTGGTGTTGAGTTGGATCTGGGTCATGTAGTCCACACGCGACTCCACGGGGTCCTCCAGCGTCACGATGTTGATACCGGAGTCGTTGACCATGTCCAACAGGGTATACAAGAGCGTTGTTTTGCCGCTTCCTGTGGGGCCGGTGGTAAGGATCATGCCAAAAGGTTTCTTGGCCGCCCTGCGAACCAGAGTCTGTTCCCTTTCCCCGAGCCCGAGGTCGCCAAGGGTGAAGTGCTTTTTGTCCTGCACATGCAAGCGCATGACTACCTTTTCGCCGTATATAGTGGGCAGGGTGGAGGTGCGGACGCCGATTTCCTTGTTGGCGACTCGATAGGAAAAACGCCCGTCCTGGGGGACGCGGGTGACCGAGATGTCCAGATTGGAAAGCAGCTTGAGGCGTGAGACCAGAGGAAAAAAATATTGTTTTGGAAACGAGTCGAATCGTTTGAGCTTGCCGTCAATACGCAGTTGCAGCAGCACGTTGTTGCGCACAGCACGGAGATGAATGTCGCTGGCGCCGGCATTGAGCGCCTTCACCAGAATAGAGTTGACGAGCTTGATGACGGGCGCTTCTTCAACCATGCTTTGCAGGTTTGAAATATTGATGGTTTCGTCGGGCTCGTCTTCTTCCTGTTCAATCTCTGTCTCATCGATGGCTTCGAGATCGATGAGCTTGTCATCCGCTGCCTGAAAGTCCCGTCCGTACACCGCCTTGAACACTTCGCGCAGTTCGCTGCGTGTGCAGATGACGCTCTCTATTTCGAGGTGGGTGGCGGACTGCAATTCGTCCGTCATGGAAATATCAGTGGGGTCGGTGCACGTTATGATGAGCAGGGAGCCCTTTTTGAGTAGTGGCGCTGCGTGCAGGCGAAGCGCCTCTTCCTCTGAAAGCACCTCGGCAAGTTCAGGGTGGGGGGTGAATTTGTCAATATTGAGCCGGCGTACGCGAAGGTGCCTGGAAAGGATATCAACTATTTGTCGTTCAGTTACGATGCCACGTTGAATGAGCACTTCACCCAGTTTCAGCTGTGTCTGGGCCTGTTCGCCAAGTGCTTCTTCAAGTGCCTCGGCGCTAATGACGCCAGCTTCGACGAGAACATCGCCGAATCGTTTTCGATTTTTTGTGGTAACAGTCTTCATTTTGAATATTCGGTATGGTGCTTATAGTGCAATATAGCAATTATTGTATTTTATGGACGTTTCTGGCTTCGTAACTAAGATCATTTCCATATTGCCTGGGGCAAACAAGGAATGTCTTCCTATCCTGGAAAAGCGGGCAGTACGCGTAATCTTCCAATCTCTGCAGTAAATATTTTGCATAAGTAACATTGAAAAGTATACACTTTTACAGAGAAAAGTCTGTAGGAAAAAACCTACTTAAAATAATCAGCTTGATTCAATAAACCGTAAGTAGAATGCGGAAATACCACCCAACCCAGTGTTGCCACTCAACTATGCTACAAAACTGTAGTGGAAATTGGCAACAAGAAGGGCAAGACGTCAAACTGATCCATCAGCAATAGATGTTGTGTGTATACCGCTGTATTGCAATAAAAATTGTAGCTGCAAAAAAGCGATGAATACTTGCAGCAGGAATAAATATCATATATAAATCACCAAAATTTAAACTGTGTGCTCTAGACCATGAATTGATCCAGGAGGGGGCAAATGCGCGGAATCAGCATCAGGATACGAATATTAATACTGATAAGTATAGCGGTGATTTTTGCGTTAGGGGTTGGCGGCGCGTTTTACGCGGAAATGCTGACCTTGCGAGGGCTGGCTGTAGACACGACGCAGGAGGCAATGCTTGAAGGACAGAAAGACAAGTTGCAGGTTGCCGTTCACTCCATGGCCGTCAGTATGGGTGAAATGATCCAAGGCCAGGATAATCCTGAATCAATAGTTGAGATGATCCGCAAGGCCGTTGATCCCATCCGTTTCGAGTATGATGAATTCGGCTACTATTTTGTCTACAACGAAACAACGAATATCGCCTTGCCCCCCAGCAAGCAGCTTCAGGGAAAAGATCTCAAAGATCTCAAAGACAAGAACGATGTATATATTGTTCAGGAAATGTTTGCCAACGCCAAGAAAGGGGGCGGTTTCATACAATATATATGCCCAAGCCCAATGCTGGCGACCAACCCAAACTTTCCTACTCAGAGATGATTCCTGGTACGAATATGTGGCTAGGTACCGGCATCTACATTGATAATATTGATGCCAAAAAGGAAAGCATCAATGAAACGATCAGCAACCGTGTAGATAATGTCGCTTTTTACATCGGCAGCGGTGTACTGGCTGTATTGCTGCTGCTGGTTCTGCCATTGTCCATAACGATATTTCTCTCCATTGTTCGGCCTTTGCGTAGTGCAACGGATGCCGCCCAGAAAATTGCGGATAACAATCTGGACGTGGAGGTACAGCCCAGTGGACGCGACGAGATAACGCTCCTTGAGCGGGCGCTGCAGATAATGATCAGCACGCTTCGTAACAACATTCATGAGATAGAAGAGCAGCGGAAGGATGCCCAGACCAAGGCTGAAGCTGCGGAAGAATCCGCCAGACAGGCCGAGCAAGCCCGTATGCGGTCGGAAAGTGCGCGGAGTGAAGGCTTGCTGGATGCCGCCAGCAGATTGGAACAGGTCGTTCTCAGACTGAATGACTCTTCTGAAGAAATTTCCATTCAAACCGAAAATATCAACAAGGGAACCGACTACCAGCGGGAGCGTATCGCCGAGACGGCAACCGCCATTGAAGAGATGAACGCCACCGTTGCCGAGGTGGCGCGAAACGCTTCTTATGCGGCGGAGCGGGCTTCCACTTCCAAAGACAAAGCCCTTGAAGGACGACAGATGGTGAGCAAGTCCGTGGACGCCATGGGCAGGCTCAATTCCATTGCTGGAGAATTACATAAGAATATGGGGATGCTCGGCGAAAAGGCCGGAAATATCGGGCAGGTCATGAGCGTGATCAATGATATTGCCGATCAGACCAACCTGCTGGCGCTCAATGCCGCCATTGAAGCCGCACGCGCAGGAGAAGCGGGCAGAGGTTTTGCCGTTGTTGCGGATGAAGTTCGCAAACTGGCGGAGAAAACCATGAGCGCCACCAACGAGGTGCGCGAGGCCATCACAGGGATTCAGGACGTTTCTCAGGGGGCTCTGGGATTCGCCGAGCAGGCTGTAGAGGCCATTAATGAAGCTTCAACCCTTGCAGACAAGTCGGACGAAATGCTCAGCGATATTCTGGCCATGGCCGAAGACACCGCATCTCAGATAACTTCGATCGCAACCGCTGCGGAGCAACAGGCTGCCTCCTCTGAGGAAATCAATAACTCTGTGGTGGATGTGAACAGAATCGCTTCGGAAAATGCAGAGGCCATGGACCAGGCGACTGCGGCTACCAATGATATGGTGCAGCAGGCCGAAGAACTGCGACAGTTGGTAGATGATCTCAAAAGTGACGGCGGGAAACGCTGATAGATAGAATTGTCTGTCGTTTTTCCTGATGCAAAAAAAAGGGAGCCCGGACCGAAATGGTCAGGCTCCCTTTTGTTTTTGATCAGTGGAGGAGGTTAGTAGTAACGCCACTCGCCCGGGGCTTCGCGCAGATAAAGGTCCATTTCTTCGCTGATGCCCAGGCGGACTTCCTCCTGTCCTTCATCTGTTGCCCTTGTCTCCCGGATGTTCAATTCAGGATCAAGACCTGAATCAAGGGCCAGACCCTCGAGATGTTCCCGCAATCCATCGAGTTTGGCGCGGACTTCAGGGTGTTCCAGGTCATTTTTCTTGAAGCGTGCCACGGTAGTATACATGGCGGCCTCCTTGTGTTTGTCCTACAGGACGTTGCTTCTGTCCTTTCAAATATAGATAATGTTCAAAAGGGCAAAAGCAAGCCCCACCCTTTCCTGGAGTGCTGCACAAGTCAGGAACGGGTGGGGCTTAAGAACCCGCGATCATGTTGTCAGGCCATGATGTTCAAGTTACCGCCCTTGCCGATGGCGCCGGCTTGCAACACGCTGGTTTGAAAAGCGTGGTCAGCGTTTCGGCTGCCATCCGGGTTCGTGTTGAGGTGTTCAATGGTCTGGGTCACGAGCTGGGAGTTGTTGACGTCCTTGGTCATCTGCTGTGCCTGCGTCGCAACCCCTGCCTGGAAACCTGATCCGCTGATTTCCATGCAGTACCTCCTTGTTCATGGTTCATAGTGGGGGGCGGTAAAGCCACCCCCTGGGCCTAAGATAAAACAATTGCCGCGTGTGACGTCCGCTGGTGCGTTACCCGCTTGAGCCGTCAATTCCGTACAGACCGCTGGCGCATTATCAGGTCTATATGGATCGGTTCAAAAAGGTACCGGCCATTTCTCGAAGCGATGCGGAAAGCTCCAGAAGCTCATCTGGAGGGATTTTTCGTACGACCTTGTCGTTATCCGCATTGACGAGTTCCACCTGCAGATCACCGGATTCATGGAATTTGAATTTCAATTCCACCCCGCTTTTGGCGAGGTGTTTCTTGGCATCGCCAAGATACGTTTCCAGTGCTTCCTTATCCGCAGTAGTTAATGGTTCGGACGTTACCTTCTCGTTTTTCTTGGTGCTTTTTGTGTTGTCCGCTATGGAACTGGTAAGGGCGCTTGACGTGCGCTCTTCCCCTTCCATGCGGGTGTTGGCCGACTTGTGTGGCGTGTACGCCACGGGGCCTTCTACCACGCGCTTGAGTTCGGTTTCCATAACACGAGCTTCCATGCCGCCTTACCTCCCGTTGATCATCCTTGACGCGGGAACATGGGATTTCGGTACAAGTCGTATCGGACGATTACAGCGCTAACTTTAGGGGGCGAGGAAGAAAAAAGGAAACTGCCTGGAAAAAGGCGTGCAAGCGGAAAGATTATCAGGAGCGAGGTGCTGTTTCCAAGCTGGAAAAGGCTTGGTGGGCGAGCCGTGTTTCATTGTGCATGATGTTAATGGCGTTCTGCACAATGGCGTGCCCCGGCAGACAGGTGGGGGCGGTTCGGCGGCGTTGTTCCACTACACGCGCCATGGCCCTGCGCAGCATGGTTTGCACAGGGACTTTAGTCCGGGTTGCGTGGGCTTGCAGCGGGGCGAGCACGCGCACCGTGAAGGTGAAGTGGACTGTGGAAAAAGGGCTCTTTCTCATGAACTCAGATATACGCGCAAGCACACCACCCTGCAAGCCCTTTGGGGATATTCTTTGCAGGAAAACACTCGGTTTGGAACAGTTTTGAAACGGGTTATGAACTATAAACGGACAAGATAAGAATAGGGTAAGAACATCTTATGAACAAGTTTTCCACAGAGAAAACCGGCAGACGCAGATGGGGAAAGACTTTGATTCCAGAGAGAAATGGGGTATGGCTGTGGCAGGTTCAGGAACAAAGCAGGCTGTTGCCGCGGCGTCCTTGTATATATGGCTCGTAGGGGCAGAAACGATCTGTTCAAGAATAAACTGAGGTTATCTATGCGCGGTATTTCCAAGTTGCATGCAGTCCATCGTCAAAGCATATTTCCTCCGGCTACCGCCACTGGGCGATGCAATTGGTATCTGCTTGCGGCGTTTGTTTTCGGATGCCTGCTGCTCGTTGGTTGCTCCATGGGAGATACGGCGGGCGATGCCTACAATTTTATCGAGGCTAGCCGTCCTGAAGCGGGAAGCGTGTTGCAACTCACCGGCGCCAGGGGATCCTGCGACGTGGAGGTGGAGTTCCCCAAAGGATATTCAAAGTCGAAAAGCTATCCGGTGATGGTTGTCATTCAGGATTCGTGGAAACACCCGTTGCCGGATTTGAACCGTGCAGCAGCAGCCACAGGCTACATACTTGCCACGCCCCGTCTGTTTTCAATGGATGCTCAGGAGCAAGCCGGGGAAGCAAAGCTGCAATCCGTACTGGATTGCCTTGCATTGCTCCAGGCCCGACTGGTGGCGGACTACGCTGCCGACCCTCGCCGTTTCATGCTCATGGGGCGTGGTGATGACGCCGCCCTGGTGCAGCAGGTAGCCTGTGCGCGCTCCCATTCCATCGGCGGCCTGGCGCTTATTGATCCACCTGCAGTTCCCGTGGGGTGCCGCCCTGTTCATGCTATTCCCGCTGCTGTGCTCACCAGCGATACGTCCTCATCTCCCAGCACGCTTTTTTGGGTGCGCAACAACGATTGCGATACCACCCCTTTGCAACAAACCAAGGGGCAAGTGCTCCGTGAGCGGTATGACTCCTCCTTGCCCGCCGCCACTGTGCAACGCTACACTCTGCTGGAAAAGTCGTCAGATGCTGATCCTTTCACCACGTTTCCGGCTGCTGCCTGGGCAGCCTTGGAATTTCTTGCAAGAGAAAGCAATCGGTAGGGGGTAGGGCTGGTCGCTACGTGCGGCTTTATGAGAGACAGATGGGGTGGGGGGAACTGTCCGGTTTGATCTGCAGCGCTTCTCATTTCTCAATTTCTTTGCTCGTTCAGAATAGTTTATACTGAGCGGAAAACCCTTCCAGCAGCAGGGCGCCGCAAGTCGCTGTTGGGTTCCCAGAGAACAGTGTGGGATGTTCCTGGCTCAGTTGCTCTGCCATAATACCACAAGCGCAGATACACGCGCCCATTCAATGTCTTTGTAATCATTGGATGGGCAGGGTAATGTCCAGTTTCCAAAGGAAAGGGTGGGGAAACTGGCGATGTGTAAATATCTTCAATCGTTCTGGACATTGTGACTCTCAAAGTGCTTCATGGTCTTGAATGAGCCTTCTGGCAGGGAAGGCATTTTTTCCTCGATCGTTTTGGGACATGAATTCCAAGTGCGCCGCGCGTTCTTTATTCCGTAAGGAAAAAAAGGAGCCCGGCAGGGGAAACCGGGCTCCGGAGGGCACTACTGGTTAAAGGTGAGCAAGGGGGTGGGATGTGCGATGGAAAAGACTTTGCACCAAACAAGTTGCTCCAGCCTTGCAACACCATTACAAGCCTGTAATCCTGCTAGGGACTGTTGCCGGGTGATAAGCCCGCAACGCATCAAAATGTAAAAAATATGTTAATGTTGCTGTAATTCAGCGCAGAGTGGGGGGTGCCAGACTGGAAATGTTTGGCGTTCTGGGATAGGTTCCCCAGCGAACTGTGCCTGGGGGTGCCTTCCGGGACGCTCTAAGCGTGCATCGAGTCGGCTAATGAGTGCTTTGATGACACTGCCGACGGGGGAAGTGGGGGTGATGGCGGCGGCTTCATACTGCCATGAAGGGAGCGACATCTTCCATTTGGGGCTTTCCACTTTCCGGTAAATATTTTTGGATGGCAATCCGGCCATCAATCCGGCCTTAAATCCGGAAAGTTGATGATACTCAGAAAAAAGTTCGACATAATCCAGATTAGTATCCGCTACGTCTTCAGAGTCAAGAAGCGTTTCAGCGGGATATTTTTCTCTATTGCCCTGGGTATAGCCGGCTTGATTTTGCTTGTCACCATGGGCTCCAACGTAGAGAAGAGCCTCAATGCCGACCTGGAATTGCTGGGTGGCGCCACAGTCATTAAGCTCGAATACCGCCAAGCAGGGTCGGCCAGCGAAAGGCTTGATGATCCTGTGGAATTCACAAAGGCCACAACGGATCGTGTAAAGGAAATTCCAGGCGTCATGGCCGTTACCATCCTTACCTACGGGGATGGGCTTATCGTCTATAATGGCGAGGATTATTACGGCTTCACGCTGCTCGGGGTGGACCAGGATTTTTGGGCCATCAACACGGTGGAACCGGTAAAGGGGCGTTTTTTCAGCGAAGCAGACGTTGCCGGCCGCAGACGAATATGCGTTTTGGGCGAAGCCCTTGCTAATCAGGTTTTTGGCACGACGGACGTGGTGGGCACCTTCCTGCAGATCCGCGAGGCCCTTTACGAAGTTGTCGGCATCTTAGGGGGGCCCAACGCCGAAGAACGCGTCAATAATGCCTATATTCCGTATACCACCATAAATGATCGCATGACGGATTTAGTTAGACCTCGGATGTATGTACGCACGGATACCTGGGATAACGTTCCCAAGGTCGCTGAGGCCCTGGTGCCTGCCATAGCAGAAGTGCAGTCCGTGGATGGTCTGGATGTGGATGTTGCGCTCGGTCCACTCAAGCACCTGAAACGCATGATTTTCTGGGTTCAGGCCTTTATTGTCTTTTCCATTTGCACATCCATTTTCATCGGTGGCTTTGGCATCTGGAACGGCATGATGGCCTCGGTCAAATCAAGAACCCGGGAAATCGGCCTGAAAAAGGCCATGGGCGGAACGGACAATGACATCATGCTCCAGTTCTTGACCGAAGCCCTCACCGTGACCCTCATGGCCTCGATCATGGGTATTCTTCTAGGGCGCATAGCAGTAGAAGTGTTTTGCTACATGCTCAATACGCGGCCCGATGAATCCCTGTTTTTCCTTTCCAGCGCGGCCAGCTTTTTGTTCTCCCTGTCCATCGGTTTTGTGGCCGGCTGGTTTCCAGCCTTCAAGGCCAGCCGTATGGATGTGGTCAGCGCCATCCGCTACGAGTAGCAGCGGAAGGCGCTGCCGTAGTCTATTTTTTTATTTTTCCGCCATGGCTGAAGCCGCCCACCTCTTCCTCACCAAGGGGTGTGGTCACCGGATTACGTTCAAAATAGGCAAGACATCGTTCAATATCCGCGGTCAACAGGTCGCAAAGGTCGCGGCTGAAGCCGTGACGTACCAACGCACGCATGATGACCAGGTCCTCACGATGGGGGGGCATGGAGTATGCCGCAACCTGCCATCCACGGCTCCTTAAGCGGTCGGAGAGGTCGTACAAGGTGAATGGCGCGTCTGCGTCTTCTTTCAGACTCCAGCTGACGGCGGGAATACCGCCTCGCCCGTTGTAGATGATGTCAAAGGGGCCCAGTTCGGCGAGCTTGTCACCCAGATAGGCCGCCGTCTCATAACAGGACTGGTGGATCTTGCGGTATCCTTCGCGCCCCAGCCTGAGAAAGTTATAGTATTGCGCTACGATTTGCCCGCCGGGCCGTGAGAAGTTCAGCGCAAAGGATGGCATGTTGCCGCCCAGGTAGTTGACCCAGAATATCAGGTCATCCGGCAGATCCTTGGCGTCGCGCCAGACAATCCACCCTACACCAAGGGGTGACAGGCCGAATTTGTGGCCCGAGGCGTTGATTGATTTGACGCGTTCAAGCCTGAAGTCCCAGGGCAGATCGGGATCGCAGAAGGGCGCCAGAAAAGCGCCGCTTGCGCCGTCTACATGCACGGGAATATCGAGCCCTGTGTCTTGCTGCAGCTTGTCCAGCGCTTTGCATACGGCTTCCACGGGCTCGTACTGGCAGGTAAAGGTCACGCCCAGTGTCGGCACAACCCCAATGGTGTTTTCGTCGCAGCGTTTCAGAACCTCTTCGGGAGACATGATCAAGCGGTCTTTTTCCATGGGGATTTCACGCAGTTCCACATCCCAGTAGCGGGCGAACTTGTGCCAGCACACCTGCACGGGGCCGCAGATCATGTTTGGCTTGTCTGTCTGCTTGCCCTGGACCAGGCGCTTTTCGCGCCAGCGCCATTTCATGGCCATGCCGCCGAGCATGGCTGCCTCGCTTGATCCTGTTGTCGAACACCCCAAGGTATTTGCCGCGTCCGGAGAATTCCAGAGCTCGGCCAGCATGTGTACGCAGCGGGCTTCGATTTCAGCCGTTTGCGGGTACTCGTCCTTGTCGATCATGTTTTTGTCCATGCACTCGTCCATGAGCTTGTGCACTTCCGGCTCGGCCCATGTTTGGCAAAACGTTGCCAGATTCTGGCGGGAGTTTCCGTCCAGCATCAATTCGTCATGTACAAGCTGATAGACATTGCGAGGCAGGCTTTCTTTTGTGGGAAAACGGTATTTGGGCAGCACTACACTGCCGGCCGGCCCGGCATATACGTCATCCATGATGTTGGCGCGTACGTTGTCCTTCTTATGCAATGGCATGGCGTGTCTCCTGTTGGCGGTGAATGGTCCCCGGGTAAGCGGAGAATACTCATTACAATAAAAAAGTGTCGGATAAAAGGCGATTGCCCCTTGTTATGAATTTGCGCTACCACCATTGAAATGGAGGAGACAATGAAGGGTAATGCCCGCATCAGAGTAATGCACGTGTTGCACGGCCTGGGGGCTGGCGGCACGGAAAAGACCATGCAGCTCCTTGTTACGGGGGTGGACAAAAAGCGCTTTTTGCCTTGTGTGTTCAGCTTCGAGCCGGGAGAGCGGGAGGACTCGATACGAAAAAGCGGTATTCCTGTCATGATTGGTGGCGATTTGTTCGCTGCATTACAGCAATTTGCACCGCACATTGTCCATTTGCATCGGGCGGGTTGGCCAGAGCGCGCAGTGATGCGCTCCTTGCTTTTGCACAGGGGAAGCGCCGATCTTCCCAAGATAGTGGAAACCAACGTGTTTGGCCGCTATGATCCAACGCCTGACGGCAGAGCAATCGACATGCACCTGTTTGTTTCCGACTTCTGCAGAGAGCGATACGGGCGTATCGTTGGCATTGATCTTTTTCCTGAACGCCACCGCGTTTTGTATAATCCTGTTGATACGGAGTGTTTTGCACGTTTGTGCCCCCAGCGTGCTGCTTTGCACTCGCCCCCGGTTGTCGGGCGTTTGTCCCGTGCGGACAGGGGCAAGTGGTCTTCCCTTGCCTGGGAATTTTTGCCCCATGCGCTGAAGGCATTGCCTGGTTTGCGCTACCGTGTCATCGGCATGGTGGAGGAAGCACAGGCGTTTTTTGAACATATCGGTGTTGCAGAAAGTGTAGAAGTTCTGCCCCCTGTTTTGGGGGATGATGCACTTGCCGCATTTTTCAATTCCATTGATTTGCTGGCCCATGCAAACGATACGGGGGAGTCTTTTGGCCTGGTCATTGCCGAAGCAATGGCAGCGGGCCTGCCCATTGTCACACACCCCGCCGTTGGCGAACGCGATAACGCCCAGCTGGAACTGGTGGAACACGGCGTTACCGGATATGTGGCCACGGGGGCGAAAGAATACGCCGCGGCTGTTGTTTCCTTGCTGCAGGACCCTGCACGCGCCTTGGCAATGGGGGAGGCGGGGCGTGAAAAGGCTGCCAGAGAGTTTGCCGCCCCTGTAGTGGTAAAGCAACTGGAAGATATTTATATGACGTTGCTGCAAGGGGTGTGATGGCGCTGCGCCCTTTTTTCAGTGGGGAGAGCGGCTGCGTGCTCGCGCCTGCTTGCTCAGACTCCTTCTCTTCTCCCCATTTTTTCCCTTTTTATGATTCATTGACGCGAAGGCCCCCCGTGTTATCTTAATGGATGGTGGGCAAGTTTGCGGCTGCCTTTTTCCGAGGATTGCAACGCTGTAATGCTGGCGCAAGCGCAGTGCAATAAATCGGTTCTAAATGCATAATGAACACGTTGACGAAATACCCCTTACGTAAAAAACCTCTTCAAAGGAGTTTCATATGATTCGCAGAATCTACAGTGTTAGCATCGCAGCTGTGCTTTGCATGTTGCTGTCCATGCCTGCCCTGGCGGCAAATTTGCCCGAGTTGGCTGATTTGGCGGAGCAGGCTGGTAAATCCGTAGTGAACATCAGCACAAGTAAAACTGTGAAGCAGCAAAAGATGCCCCGCGGCTTTCCCGGAATGCCCAAGGGCCATGGGCAGGACGGTCCCTTCGAAGATTTCTTCGACCAGTTCGAAAAATTCTTCGGTCAACCCCGCAACACCCCCCGCACCCAACAGTCCTTGGGCTCTGGCTTCATCATCTCCTCTGATGGCTACATCGTCACCAACAACCACGTGGTTGCCGGCGCAGACGAAGTGGAAGTCAAACTGCAGGGCGATGATGCTTCATATAAGGCAGAGATCATTGGCCGCGACCCTGAGACAGACCTGGCCTTGATCAAGGTGGACGTCGACAAGAAGCTTCCTGTGCTTGAGTTCGGCGATTCCAAAGATGCCCGAGTTGGTGAATGGGTGGTGGCCATCGGCAACCCCTTTGGTCTGGACCACACGGTGACTACAGGCATCATCAGCGCCAAGGGGCGCGTCATTGGCGCCGGTCCTTATGATGACTACATCCAGACCGACGCTTCCATCAACCCCGGTAACTCCGGCGGCCCCCTTATCGATCTCGAGGGCAGGGTCATCGGTATCAACACGGCCATCATTGCCAGCGGCCAGGGAATCGGATTTGCCGTTCCCAGCGACATTGCAAGTAACGTCATCAACCAGTTGAAGGAGAACAAGAAGGTCTCCCGTGGCTGGATGGGCGTTTCCATTCAGAATGTTGACGAAAATGCAGCCAAGGCGCTTGGCATGGACGAACCCAAGGGCGCTCTGGTGGCTGGGGTAACCAGCGGCGATCCCGCTGATGAGGCTGGTATCCGTACTGGTGATGTCATCATCGCGCTTGATGGCGATAGTGTAGAAGACGCCGGCGACCTGACCCGCCGTGTGGGTAAATACGCTCCTGGCAGCAAGATATCCGTAACCGTGCTGCGCAAGGGCGATGAGAAAAAGCTGGAAATGACGTTGGGCGAGCGCGACAGCGAAAAGGTTGCCGCAGAGATGGGACGCCCCGGTTCTGGTGGTCCTGACGAAGGCGCCAAGGAAGCCGCCCTCGGCCTGTCCGTGCGCAAGGTCATGGAGAACGAAGCCAAGGCGCTTGGTATGGACAAGGCGGAAGGCCTGCTTGTCATAGAAGTTGAGGCCGGCAGCATAGCGGAAGAGGGCGGTCTGCGCCCCGGCGACGTGTTGCTCGAGGCCAACCAGCATACCCTGGATTCGGCCAAGGATCTTGACGAGGTCGTGTCCAAGGAAGGTAAGAAGAAGGGCGTTATCATGCTTCTGGTGAAGCGCCAGGGTCGCAACTTCTTCAAGACCTTTGAACTGGAAAAATAACCCAACCGGCAGATATCCCTGCCACTGAGCAAACAAGGCGGCTCTCCAAAAATGGAGGGCCGCCTTTTTTTTGTTGGCCAATCAACATGATGCAAGGTAAAAGGAGAGTGAAGCCCCCTGCCATTTTATTGCATTTACAGAGGAGTATACATGCAGAAATTTGTCGCCCTGTTGTTGCTCGCCATACTGTGTGCTGCACCAGCCCATGCAAAGGTACTGGAAAGTTATGGAAGTTACAGTTTGCCAGGCGAGGATGCGAATTGCGATGCGGTGTCGGACCACGTGTACAGGGTGTTGCCCAATTTTGAAGCGTCCGAGGATGATCGTCTCGCCTTTCAAGGGGGCGCCATTGGCAGTAAGCTCTGCTTCAATGCGCTGTATCCAAACGTAAATGACGTGGTCAATATGTTTGATTGGGCCTACATGGTAAGCATCATGGGCAGTTATCCCCTGGAAGAACTAAGCACGCCGCAGCCTGCCATCACGGGGCCCATTGAGGATTGCTGGCCTGTGGATGTGGGGTTTGATGATTACAATGGAGACAATGTCCCGGATATATTGATGCTTATCAGTTGCTACAATGTGTCGGAGCAACAGGAATTGAACAACAACGTTGTCTGGTATTCCGTGCAGGAGCAGGGAGACTTTCACTGGCGGCAAGACCCGGGCCTGAACGCCGCGGTGGCGTCCAAGGTTGATTACGCATCCGCAAAAGCCGCTGTGCTCCAAGCCCTTTCCAGCACGGGAAAAGGGGGCGCGCAAACGGCGCAGCCCGCTCCTCCAGGTGGGGTAAGCGGCATTGGCGGTGGCAAAACGGCCGCTTCGCCTCCTCCACCACCGCCCAGTCCTTCTCCTGCAGCGGGTATCAGTATCTGCACCTACGACACCGAATGGGGAGAGTTGACCATCACCTTTGACGAAAACACCAGCGTCGGGGTGGGCAACTATGCCTACAAGAATGGCCGCATCGAAGGAAAGCTGTGGGAAGGTACTCTGGAAGGCGTCTGGACACAGAGCGACGGACAGGGGCAGTTTTCCTTTGTTTTTGGTCCGGACGGATTTACCGGCAAGTGGAAATATATGGGCGACCCCAATTGGCGTGGAGAGTGGAACGGAACGTTGCGCGGTTGCCGGTAGTCGTTCAGGAGAGGGGCACGCGTTGCATGAGTTCTGTCAGCTCTTCGCGGGAAGGCTCCTGCAGATCATGTTCGCGGCGCAGGCGGTGCAGGGCGACATATGGCAGCACCGCCTGTACGTCTTCAGGCAGCACGTGGTCGCGCCCTCCTAACCAGGCCTGGGCTTTTGCTGCACGCAGCACGCCAAGCCCAGCGCGGGGGGAGAGCCCTTGAACAAAAGCTCCTGACTCGCGCGTGAGCCGTAACACATCCAAAATATACTCCACCACAGGGGGCGCTGCGTACACGTCAGACGCCGCGCTCTGTATTTCCAGCACGCGTTCGGCGTCCATGTCCACCTCGAGCTGCGGTATAATGCCTTTTGTACCACCGTATTGCAGCAGCGAGCGCTCGGCCTCGTACGCAGGGTACCCCAGCTCAATGCGCATCAGGAACCGGTCAAGCTGCGAGTCCGGCAGCGGGTAGGCGCCGGAATGCTCCACCGGGTTTTGCGTGGCAATGACAAAGAAAGGTTTTTGCAAAGGGCGTGTGGCGCCCTCCAATGTTACCTGCCCCTCTTCCATTGCCTCTAACAGGGCGCTTTGTGTCCGCGGGGTGGCGCGGTTGATTTCATCTGCCAGCAGCACCTGGGTGAAAACCGGACCAGGGTGAAAGACAAAGCGCCCTTCTTCCTGTTGCCCCTTTTTTTGCTGATAGATGGAAACGCCAAGTATATCGCCGGGGAGCAGATCGCTGGTAAACTGCACGCGCCGGTATTCCAAGCCCAGACAACGGGCCACTCCCTGGGCCATGGTGGTCTTGCCGATGCCGGGGAGGTCTTCGATGAGCAGGTGCCCCCCTGCGAACAGGCAGGTGAGGGCCAGCCGCAGTTGCTCTTCCTTTCCCAGCACCACGCGTTCCAGTTGAGCCAGAACGTGCTTTACACCACTATCGTGGACATTCATGTAAATCCTTGCCTGTCATCGTTATTCTTCTTCATGCAAGAGGCGGCCATTTTCAGAAAGGCTGCCCGGTTTCTCCATACCTATGAAGAACAAGAGCAATGAAGGTATCACGAAAACGGTGAACACGGTAGACAAAGCCAGTCCGCCAAGCACAACGCTGCCCAGCCCGCGATAGAGCTCGGAGCCTGGGCCCGGAGCAACAGCCAGGGGCAGCATGCCAAAGACAGAAGTGGTGGCGCTCATGAAAATGGGGCGCAGCCTGGTGCGCACTGATTCGCGCACGCCTTCCTTGTGCCCCATGCCATGAATACGGATATTGTTCAGCGACTGGTGAACAATGAGAATGGCGTTGTTCACCACCACGCCGATGAGAATGACAAATCCCAGCATGGTCAGGATGTCCATAGGCTGGGGCGCTATGAACAGGTTTTCCAACTGCAGCCCAAGAAAGCCACCTGCTGCTGCCAGCGGCACAGTGAACAGAATGACCAGCGGATAAATGAAGTTGCCGAAAAGCGCCGTCATCAACAGATAGGTGATGACGATGGCCAACAGGAAGTTCCATTGCAGGGCGCTAGCCGTTTCGGTGAGCTTGTCTGCAGCGCCGCTCATGCGGAACCCTATGCCGTTGAGCGGTCCTTGCCGCAGCTTGGGCACCAGACCATCGGCAATGGTTTCCATGGCTTGTTGCAAAGGCACATTTGCAGGGGGCGTCACTTGCAAGGTGATGGTGCGGCGGCGTTCCAGGTGGCGTATCTGGGTAATACCGGTGGTGCGCTCGAGTTCTGCAAGTGATGAGACAGGCACGAGACGCCCTCCAGCCGTAGCCAGCAAAGAGGTATACAGCTGCTCTGGTGTGGAGATGCTTTCTTCCGCAGCTTTGAGCACCAGGTCGATGGTTTTTGCGCCTTCGCGTTTGAACTCGCCAATTTTGCGCCCCTGCATGAGAACGTCCAGGGCCACACCCAGGGATTCCGTATTCAGGCCGGCAGCTTTGAGACGGTCGCGGATGGGGATGATCTCCACTTCGGGAAAAAGCAGTTCGATTGAGGGTACGGGCCGTATTTGCGCCCCCGGTATGGCTTGCATCAGTGCGCCGAACATGGCGCCCGCGCCGCCAACCAGGCGGTTGATGTCGCTATGGCTCAGGTCCACATCGATGGTGCGCCCCCCGCCGAGTCGGTTTTGGAAGATACCGGCCTGCAGGCTGATGCCGAACATGCCTGGAATGGAGTGGATGATCCCGGTAAGCATGGGGATCATTTCTCCGGCCCGTTGCTCCTGGGTGCTGATCACGCCAAAAAGCATGATGCGGTCTGCCCCGACGTAGAAGACGCTCTGAATGCCTGGAATACCTTGGTATTCGTCCTTACCGTAATAGGGCTGCAGGGACGAGTCGATGTATTCGCCTATTTCCATGCGTTCTTCATAGGAAAGGCCCGGAGGAGGCACGAGGATGTTCAGAATCAGGTTGCGGTTGCCCTGGGGCAGGTACTCCATCTTGGGAAACAGGGTCGTGACCGTCAAAACGGCAAGGGCTGTGAGGGCGCCTATGGTGATCAGCCTAGTGACGACATTGGCCGTGGCCATGCGCACGAAAAGCATGATGAACGAATTGAGCAAATGCCCAATGCCACGGGGCGGCCCTTCTTTGATTTTTTTCTTGGATATCCCAAAGAGCTGTTTGGCCAGCATGGGAATGACCGAGATGGAGACAAAGAGACTGAGCACAATGGCGCAGGTTACGGCAATGGCGATATCCTTGAAAAGCTGCCCGGCTTCCTGCTCCATGAATACAACAGGGAGAAATACGGCGATCGTTGTTGCTGATGAGGCGACAATGGCCCCCCATACTTCCTTGGTGCCGTCATAGGCCGCGGTGTAGGGCTTTTTGCCCATTGATCGGTGGCGGTCGATGTTTTCCAGCACCACGATGGCGTTATCCACCAGCATGCCCACGGCAAAGGAAATACCGGCCAGGGAAACAACGTTCAGGTTCCTGCCAAGGGCATTCATGAAAATGAATGTGCCGATGATGCTTATGGGGATGGACAACCCGACGATGATTGTGGAGGAGATGCTGCGCAAAAAGGTGAGCAGCACGATGATCGCAAGTATGCCGCCGATGAGGATGTTTTGTTGCACCAGTTCGATGGCGCCATTGATGTAGGGGCGCTGGTCGTATGACCAGTCGAAGAAAAGCCCCTGTTCGGCCAATTGCCCTTCGTTGAGAGAGGTGACGACCTCTTCCATGGCGTCGGTAAGGTCCAGGACGTTGACGCCGGGCTCGGGCTGCACGCCGCAGACGATGCCAGGCTCGCCGTTGGAGAGCATGGCCACTTCGTGTTTGGCGTACCCGTATTCCACGTGGGCAATATCGCCTATGCTCACGCGTTGTTCCCCCGTGCTGCTGATGACCACATTCTTTATTTCATCGGGGTCCTGGAATTCGCCCACCGTACGGATGCGGTATTGCCTGCGCCCCACATCCATGGTGCCGGAGGCGACGTTGACGTTTTCCATGCTGAGTACGGCGATGATGTCGTCGATGGTCAGTTTGTGGGAAACAAGCTGGCTTTCGTCCACAATGACGTGCATCTCACGTTCCGTACCGCCGAAGACAAAGAGGTCGGCAACACCGGACACGCGTTCCAGGCTTTGGCGTACATCGTCCTCAAAATATGTGCGATAGTGGCTGATGGGCTCTGGGTTGTCCGGCAGGGCTTTCAGCACCATCCAGATGACGGGCGAAGCGGCAGCGCCAGTGGCGTTTATGACAGGGCGCTCCACGTTTTGCGGGTAGTCCGGCACTTCATTGAGCTTGTTGGAGACCCGCAGCAGGGCGTTGTTCACGTCCGTGCCAATGGCGAACTTCAGCGTGACCTCGGCATAGGAGGTGTAGGAGGCGCTCTCCAGGGTCAGCAGGCCGGGAATGCCTTTGAGCACCTCTTCCTGCTCTTCCACTACCTCGCGCTCCATTTCATAGGGGGTGGCGCCAGGCCAGGACGTGGTGACGGAAATTTCAGGCTCGGTAACATCCGGAGAAAGCTGGTAGGGCAGGCTCAAAAGCCCGATAACGCCGAACAGCACGATGAGGATGATCCCCACCATGACCGGGACGGGTTTTTCAATAAAAAATCGAAGCGGATTCATTATGGTCTATTGCTCCGTCTTTTGGGCGGGAGTGGTGGATTTCTGGTCGGACGGGGCGTCCATATGACCGCTGATTTTTACATTCTGTCCGGGGCGCAGGCGCTCGTTGCCCTTGACCACCACTTGCATGCCTTCCTGCAGTGGTGTTTCTGGCGAGAGTGATTGTACTGCCGCATCAAAATCCTGGTAGGCGGTGACCACCACGGGGATGTTCACGGCGTGGCCATCAACCACAACCCAGATACTGGTGTTCCCCATGTTCATGAGGACGCCGTCCCGCGGGATGAGCACGGCCTGCTCCGCCTTGCCGGAGGGGATGCCGACACGCGCTTCCATGCCCTGGGCCAATCCATCATTTGGGGCGCGGAGCTTGATGGGAAACGTCCGTGTTGCCACGTCGCCTTCAGGGATCAGGGCGTGCACTTCGGCTTTCAGTTTTTTGCTTCCTGTTGTAGCGGGCAGTTTCATGCCCACCTGGAGAAAGGGCAGCACCTTTTGGGGCACGTGAACCAGTATGTCTACCATGTCGTTGCGCGCCAGGGTCGCGACAGGGGTGCCGCGGTTGAGCCATTCGCCCCTGCTCACTGAGCGGCTCAGGACTATGCCGTCAAAGGGAGCCTTGACCCGGGATTTATCGTACTGCAGTTGCAGGCGGCCGGATTGCGCCTTGAGGGACACAACGCGGTTTTCGAGGCCGGCTACCAGATAGTAGGCCCTGTCAAAGTCCTGGGCTGATACGGTTTTCTTTTCAAACAGTGCGCGGATGCGATTCAGTTCGCGTTTGGCGTTATCAAGCTGGGTGGCCAGGTTCTTGTATTCGAACTGCGCGCTTTCCAAATCCTTTTCCACCAGGTCGGTATTCAAACGGACAAGTTCCTGTCCTTTGGTGACAGAGCCGCCTTCTTCGAAAAAATATTCTTCCACCCTGCCTTCGACCTCGGATGCCACCTGGGCCACTTCAGGAAAATATATGGTGCCGATATATTCCAACTGGGGGCGCACCTGGCCGCTTCTGGCCGTTGCCGTGACAACAAGCGCCGGCGGCTGCGCATTCTTTTTAGCCGCACCTTCAGGGGCTTTCTTGGATGCTCCATCGGCCTTACCGTCAGGCGTTTCTTTCTGTCCTTCTGCAGAAGCTGCAAGGGAGCTGGTTGCCGCCACAAACATAATAAGGGCGGTGCACAGGATACAGATGGCCAGCCCGCGATGACCTTTGGCGATGTGCATAAAAGGATCTCCGTCGTTAGAACGGTAAAATGATATAAAAAACTGTATTGATAGTATCTTTAGAAATTATTGTCCAATGAGAGCTGTCATGGTGATTTCATGCTGCGCCCGGGTAAAAACGGGTATCAGCCCCAGCGTTGTTCTTCTTCCTGCTGCGCAGCATCGGCCAATGACGGCATGTCGAGTATCAGTCCCATGGTTCCCTGCTCCGTCACCGTGGCGCCCAGGATTCCATCCACTTTACCCACTGCGTTTCCCAATTGGCGCAAGACAGCCTGATGTTGTCCTACAATCTGGTCTACGATGACGCCAAAACGCCCCACATTGGTTTTTACGACAACAATATGCGAGGCGGCTGGTTGTTCACCTGGTATGGCGAAAAAGCGGCGCAGGCAGACAAGCGGGAGGAATTCCCCCCGCAGGGACAGCTCTCTAAAATCGTTTTCATGGTCTGCCCTCGGGTGGTGTTCGAGGCACTCCTGCACGTAGTCCAGATGGATGAAGTAGTCTTCTCCTCCTGCTTCCACACGCAGACAATCGATGATGGCCATTGAGATGGGCACCTGAATGCGAAAGGTCGCGCCCTGGTCTTGCTTCGAGGCAATTTCGATAGTGCCGCGCAATGCCTGTACGCTGGCCTTGACGGCGTCCATGCCAACGCCGCGGCCGGAAACCGCGTCCACCTTTTCTGCTGTTGTCAGCCCGGGCAGGAATATGAGCTGCAATTTCTCATCGTCCGTAAGTTCATGGCCAGGGGCCTGTTCGGGCAGCAAGCCTCGCTGTCGGGCCAGCCGCTCAAGCCGGTCACCGTCAATACCTGCGCCATCATCCGAAATCTCAATGACAACATCAGACCCTTGCTGCCTGGCTGAAAGCTCGATGCGCCCCTGTTTCTCCTTGCCGGTACGTTCGCGCACATCAGGGGGTTCTATGCCGTGGTCCACGGCATTGCGCAGCAGGTGGATGAGAGGGGTGTTGAGTTCCTCTATGAGCTTTTTGTCCAGTTCCGTATTCTGGCCGTGCATGATGAATGCAGCGTTTTTGCCCAGGTCGGCGCACAGGTCCCGGACAAGGCGGCGGTACTTGGTGAAGCTGATCTGCAGCGGCAGCAGTCTGAGCCCCAGCACCTGGTCCCGAAGCTGGTTGCACAGGCTCTCGATTTCCTCGGCAACACCCAAAAACCGGGACTCGTGATCGGATCTGGCCATACGCCCCAGTCTGCTTTGGGCAATGGACAGCTCGCCCACCCGGTCTACCAGAATGTCCAGTTGCACTGCCGGAATGGTGACACGGGTGATCTTGTCCTGTGCAGCAAAACTTTCCGCTATCTGGCTGATCTCGGATGCTTCTTCCTCAGACGGGGCAGTTTCCTCTCCAGGCTGGGAAGGGGGCGCAGTGTTGTCATTCCCTTGGGCGGCAGAAGGAGGTTCCTGTTCGTCCACCTGGTCGAGCAGTTTCTCAAGACGGGAAAAATCCTGTTCCATGGCCGCATCCACACCCTGGTTGGGGGCAGTGATCAAGGCGCGCAACCTGTCGAAACCGTGGAGCAGCTCGTTGATTATGTGGGTGGAAACGGGCAGAAGCCTTTCACGAACCAGCTGCAGCACATTTTCTATGGCATGGGCATATCCGGAGATGTGTTCGAGCCCCATGGACCCGGCATCTCCCTTGATGGAATGCGCTGCACGAAAAATCCTGGTGACGCGTTCTTGGAATTCATCGCCCTTGGCGGATTCCAGATCAAGCAGCAGGCTCTCTACATCTTTGAGCTGCTCCAGGCAGCTTTCAAGAAAAATCTCTTGTATCTTGTCGTTTGCTTGCATGAATCTCCGCTCAACTCATCTGACCCGCGCCAGGTGCTATGCGGTTGATGGCTGCAATGAGAGAGTCGAAGGTGCCGAGTTGGAAAAAGATGACAATGTCGCCGCCGATTGAATGGGCTTCCAGGTCGAAGCTTGTACGGACCAGCAGTACGGTGCTTTGGCCTTCCCCTTTGGATTCGCGCAGCATATTGCTCAGATCGCCCTCAAAATAGTCCAGGGGAGAATACATGAGATGTTCTTCCAGGATATTTGCAAGAGAGCCGATGACGCCATTGAGCAAAATGTTGCCGACTTCCTGCAGGGTGCCGATGCGCAGGGAATCCATGTCCAGGGGCAATTCTTCCTGGCCGATGATGATGGAGACAAGCTTGGCTGCGCTGTCCGGCGAGAATATCAGGGCGCTGGAACCGGAAAATTCTCCAGAAAAGGAGAGCTGTACGGTTGCGTATGTGTCGTTGTCTTGGGAATTGTAGTGCGCAAGGAGGTCGGCAAACGTCAGCACCCGCAGTTCAGGCACCTGCAGGCGGATGTGCGTATCGACCATGCTGTTCAGCATGCTGGCCGCCTTCCCCACTCCTATGTTGATGAGTTCCTGAAGGACGTCGATTTGGTACGGCGTCAATTCCATTGTCTCTCCTGCAAGAGCTGTCGGGATCAGCCCAGGAGTTCGGTCAGCTTTCCGGTGACCTGGTTTTCGTCCACAGGTTTGTTCAAAAAGTCAGTAACGCCCAGTTCGGCGCAGCGCTGCCGCGTTGTGTTCTGGATGTCCGCCGTAATGACTATGGTCTTGAGCGGTATGGTTTCATCATGAATGGCCTGCAATACTTCCAGGCCGCTCATGCCGGGCATGTTGAGGTCCAGCAACAACAATTCGGCCTTGTTCTGTCGCGCCAACTCAAGGCATTCATTGCCGTTCTTTGCTTCAATCACGGTGTGGCCAAGACTTTGGACCGCTTTTGACAGTAAAAAACGTTGGAACATTGAATCGTCAGCAACGATGATGGAAGCCATTTTCATCTCCTTGAAAAACAACAATCCGGCAACCTAAACCGGAAACAGGCGCTATCTTCTGGCTGAGAAATCCTAGCGTAAAGGATGGGGACAAGCAACAAACTCACTGTCCGCCATTTTGGAGGGTACGGAGTGCGTGTTTGAATCATTTTTTATATAAACCAGCCAGGGAGGGCATGATTGTGATGCTAAATACAGTGCGTATGGTTCATAGGGTTTAACTTACAAATGGAATAATTATGGAATTGTCCCCTGAGTTGTAGTATACTTACTTCTTTATGGTCAGAGCGACACCAGCACAGGAGCGAAAAATGTTGCGGTGCCTTATAGTGGACGACAGTAAATACCAGCGCTTTATTATCGAACTTTGCCTTGCAAACTTTGGTAAATGCGATCATGCCGCTGATGGCGCGGAGGCCTTGGCATTGTTTGAAAGCGCCGTTGTCAAAGGACATCCTTATCAATTGGTGGTTTTGGATATTTTGATGCCTGGGGTTGATGGTCATACAGCGCTGGAACGCCTACGAACCCTTGAAAAAGTCCATGGCATTGCCGAGGGTGCGAAGATCGTGATGCTTTCCAGCCTTGATGACCCCAGGAACATGATGCAGGCGCAATTTCAGGGCGGTGCCGACGCCTATCTCACTAAACCCTTTGAAGATAAAACTCTGATAGAAATTTTACGAAATCTCGATCTGATAGAGAATCCCCTGGAAGACGATATTGAAGAGGATTTTTCATGAAGAATCTTCTCGAGCGTTTTCCTGGAATTGCAACGCGCTATATGCTGGTTGCAGAAGGGGGTGTGTTCAGGGAACCCACTGCGGTGCAGACTGTGCTTGGGTCTTGCGTCACAGTGACGTTTTATTCACCCAGGCAACGTGTCGGCGCCATGTTCCACGCGCTTATGCCGCGCCAGGTCGAGTATGAACGGGGGGCAGCGCAGGAAGCGCCCTTCAAGTATGTGGATTCAGCCATTGAAGCCTGCTGCCGTAAGCTGTTTGCCCTGGGCGTGCACAAACAAGACCTCGAGTGCAAGATTTTTGGTGGCGCCAGCGCCATGTTCAAGCACGAGATTTCAATAGGCCCCAGAAATGTGCAAACCGCCTATGAGACCCTTGCAGCGATTCCTCTGCGTGTCGCCGCCTCCAACGTGGGGGGCAGTTTGGGGCGCAAGCTGCTTTTTATCAGCCATACAGGCGAGGTATACGTCAAGCAACTCAAGCGGACCAACGAACAGGCTCCCCCTCATTCCAGCGCCGCCCAAAAAAAACGCCGCACCCTCTAAAGCAGAGGCGTGCGGCGCTTCAATTCACTGATTGGGGCAGAGGAACTATTCAGGCAGCAGCGTGTAGTTCCGTTCGCCCATTGCAGCATACATATCGGAAAGTGAAAGCTGATAGTCGGCCAGGGCCTGGGTCAGGCTGGCTTCCGCTTCGGTGAGCCGCGCCTGGGCATCCAGCACGTCTGTGTTGGTGCCTACCTGGGCCTGATAGCGGGCAACCGCCATCCTGTAGGATTCTTTGGCCTGTTCCAGCGCCTTGCGAGCAACCTTGATGCGTTCCTCGGTTTCCGTGATGTTGAGGTGCGAGGACTTGATCTGGTAGGCGATCTCCTCGCGCAGGTCCTGCTCGTCGGCCTGGTTCTTATAAATACCTTTTTGGGCAGAGCGCCACCCGTACCAGGTGCTGCCAAAGTCAAAAAGCTTCCATTCGGCATTCACGGACACCGACCACTGGCTGAATTCTGTGCGGCCGCCAATACTGCCGGAGCCCCCGTCAAGCCCGTAATCGTTGCCGTGGACGGTAAAGCTGTCACCCGTGCGGGAGAGGTTTACGTCTGCGCCCACCTGAGGAAGCAATTCGCTGAAAGCGATGTTCGCATCCTTGCGTGCAATTTCGATTTGTCTCTTGGCTACTTCCAGGTCAGGGCGCTTGTCATACGCCTTGGCCAGGCATTCCTGCAGTGTCAGGCTGAAAGGTGTGTACAGCAGTTCGCCTGTGTAGTTAATAGGAGCGTCCAGGGGTTCAGTCAGCAAGGTGTTCAGCCTTGCCTGCTGCGTGGCCACGGCGTTGCGCGCCTGCAGCAGCTGGTCTTCCGCCTGGGCCAGGTCAACCTCTGCCTGCAACACGTCAAGCTTTGGCCGGAGCCCAACGTCGTAAAAGGCCTGGGTGACGCGCAATTGAGAAGTCAAACGGGTCACGGAGTCACGGGCGCTGCGTACGTCTTCCCTGGCCTTGAGCAGGTTCAGGAAGTTTTGTTGTACGCTCAGGATAAGATTGAGTTCCGTGTAGGCCAGATTGTGTTCGCTCAGTTGCTTGTTGAGCCGCGCCCGCTGGAAGTTGTTCGAGAGGCGGAATCCCGTGAAGATGTCCTGGTGCACGTTGACGCCAAGTTCCCAGACATCGTCATCACTCTGGGAAGCGCGTATCGTGTCTCGGGTCGGCTTCTCATGGTCTAATTTTGTGTACCCATACTGTACGCTCACAGAAGGGAAAAAGTCGCCAAGAGCCGATTTGCGTAAGTCTTCGGCAGCCAGCGTGTCGGTCTTGGAAGAAAGAATCGAATAGTTCCGGGAAAGCGCTTCGCGCACCGCCTCGCCCATGTCGATTTTTCGACCGTTGGGGTAGTAGTTTTCCATGCCCTGTCCGGATTCTTTGACAGACATGTCTCCACCATTGGCGTCGGATGCTTTCTTCAGGGCTTCCTGGGCCAGGGATTCTTTCTCCACAGCCTCGGAAGCGGCATTTCCGGCTGGATCGTCAGGATTGGCCGGGTCCGGGGGGAGAAGCGGAATATCGTTGGTGACACTCGGGATGTCCGATATGGGGTCAGCGGATGCGCCGGTGTTTTCCTGGGCCGCAGCGTGCTGTACTGGCGCGCACAAGAACATAAACAGGGCGCTGCAAACCAGAATGCGCAAACAGACAGAAAACGGCATCAGGGAGTCTCCTTCGTCAGGGTTTTGCCTGGTGTTGATGATAGCGAAGCAAAGCCCGCTTCTCACTCGTCGCGGCACATGCCGCGGTTTTATAGCACTTCAGACAGTCTTCTCGTCTTTGCTTACCAAGCACGTTCGTTAAGGCAAGGTTAAAGCAAAAAGTTGCAATCACCAGCACTCGCAAAAGCCTGCAAATGGCGTCAATAAAGGGCGCAGGAGCCATGTACAGCGCAAAGACGCTGCACCATACCCCGTTTCTTTTGGGGCATCAAGCCAGTGGCTGGAACCTTGGCGTACATGTTTTTACAGCGCCCTTGCGCGTATTGAGGCTTCTGCAGCCGTTTTTCCGCAAGCAAAATCCATTAAGGACGCAAAGCTTTTTCCATCTGTTTTTTCCGCTTCATGGCTGTAGCGTCATCAGGGGCCAGCTCCAGGACTTTTTTGAAGTCATCCAGAGCCAGTTGGTGCTTGTTCATCTTGGCGTAAGCACTGCCACGGTTGAAATAGGCGTCCACGTAATTGGGGTCCAGCCGGATTGCCTGGTCAAAATCGTGGATTGCGTCCTGCAGGTCCCCCCTGTTGTAAAGCGCCGTGCCGTGGGCATTGAAAATATCCGGAACATTGCGATTCAACTCTATGGCCTTCTCATAGTCAGCAAGGGCTTCGTTTAAGTCACCCTGCATGAGTAAGGCGTTGCCGCGATGGAAGAAAGCCGACAGGTTCATGTCGTCCAGTTCGATGGCTTTTGTAAGGTCCAGAATGGCAAAATCGTAATTGCCCATCTTGTAATAGGCAAAACCTCTGCCGACATAAGCGTTTACGTTTTTGGGTTCCTGCTGCAGCACCATGGTAAAACCCTGGATGGCATTGGGCAGGTCGCCTACCTGGGTCAGATGGTTGGATACCAGCATGAGCTCTTCCGGGCTGGGGGGTTCACCAGAATCAGGCAACGTGGGGGGCAATTCCGCCTGGGCTGGCTGCTCTTCCTGGCCGACTTCCGAAGGAATCACCAGGTCGGAAGGGGCAGATTCCTGAGGTTGGGAAATCGCGCCGTCAGGACCAATCTGTCCGGAATACGGTTCATTGGCTGGAGCCTGGTACTGCAGATCCGGTGCGGATTGTGCGGGAGCAGGCGCCTGCACAGGTTCTTTTACAGGTGCAGGAGCCGGTGCAGGGGCAGGCGCGGATTGTTTGGGAGTAGGCGCATCCGCAGGTTCTTTCTTACGCGATTTTTTGCCCAAAGCCTGATCGAACAGGTTGCTGTACTTCATGGAGGAAGGGGTATCGTCGCTTTCCGGAGCATCTTGGGAAGCAAGGACCGTTGCGTTGCCAGCATCACCAGAGATGGTATCTTCCAGGGCGATGCGCTTGTCCTCTGGTTCGGCCAGTGTGGCGGCGTTTCCAAGGCCGTCTGGATTGTCCAAGTCCACAAAAACGACATTGTCACGCCCGGGAACGATATTCACTTCCTTGAGCAGCGGTGCATAGCCAGGCTTGCTGATTTCGACGACGTACCGCCCTTCTTTGAGAATGATGCCGGGCTTGTAGCGATACTGGAGATGCACAAAACGTATGTTGGTGTCGCTGGGGGTTGTCTCCACAAAAAGTTTGCCCATGCGGCGGGATGCTTCTTCCTGTGATTGAGCAGCCTGGGCAGCGTTGGCGACGTGGGAAGGCAGCGTAAACATGAGCATAAACATTGCTACATAGGCAATGCTACGGCAGTGGCTGAAAAAGAGGGGCATGAAGACTCCTGTCTTGGTTGCGTTCAGGCAAAAATTTTATCGAGTTGGGTCTGCAGGTAGGGCATGTACTGGAAATACACCCAGCAGAATCCTGCCGAGCCGGCAGCAGTGGTTATGGCTTCAAATACGGAATTGACCCATGGGAAACGAAAAATGCTCAGGAAAAGGCAAACAACCATCACGCCCAGGAACGATACCGCCATGGACAGCAAAGAAAACGCCAGCACCAGAGCCCAATACACGTATTCCCCGTATTGAGCGTAATTCGGTGCGTTACGGAAGGCGATCTTGGCGATTTCCGTTGCCTTGCCCATGTCGAAGATGGTGTACTGGTTGAAGAACCACAGGTTGCCCGCCAGCGTAAGGCAGTAGAACAAAAGGGCGATGGAAAGCCGGCGGTAGCTGATCCCCTTTTTGACGTATACGCGCTTGGGGAAGTCTTTGACAAAGGCATCCACCCTGCCGGAAAGCGAGCGGACTTCGTTCAGTACAGGGGCGCCATGGCCATTGGTTCCGGCTTGTTGGTGCAGGACCTCCTGCTGATGCACCCGGATCGTTCTGCAGGCGTGGTCTATGATGCTGGCAGGGATTTCTTTCATGGGATTTTCGCGGGGGATCATGTTTTGCTGACAAACAGGCCGCCGGCACCATGCCGCCGTACCCAGCACCTTTCATGGCCTTTTTGATGCAACTGAAAGGGCAATGGAACAGGCGCAATATCCAGAAAATCCCCCCTACCACAAGACAGCCTGGATAACAATATGCTGGGCAACAATACCATCTTTGCAGTGTGTTGGCGGTTACTGCAACACACGGCGACTGCTGGCCGGGTAGGTACAGTATTTCTTTACAAAATTACTCTTTTTCAGTATGAAAAAATACAAACAATATAGTAGAATATGTTATGGGGCCGAGACATATTTTTTAAGGGGGATGTTGTTTATGGGGGGAAAAGGGCCGCACCCTGCCAATGAAAATTCATGTAAAGGCAATAGCTTGTCTGGGGGGGGAGACAAGAGCGCCGCACATGATGATTCCTTGCGCTCCAGGGCTGAGCGACATTTCCAGAATGCACAAGAATGGGAAAAGTGGAGTGAAGACGTTCCCGAAGAACGCATGCGCCATGAGTTGAGCGTGCAGCAAATAGAGCTGGAAATGCAGAACGAGGAGCTGTTGCGCTCCCATGCGGAACTGCAGACAGCTCGTAATTATCTGGAAAGTTTGTTTTTTAACTCTCCCGTCGCGTTTATCACCCTGGACGAAGACAAAAACATCTCTGAAGCCAATGCCGCTGCAGAAGAGTTGCTGCAATTTCCTAATGGTCTGGCAGGGGTGAACCTGCTGCGTTTCATCTCTTCCCGGCATCATGCCGTGGCCCAGAATACCATGGGTAAAGCCTTGCGCAGCGGCAGACGCCAGACCTGCGAACTCGAATACAAGGCCTTCGAAGATGCGAGCCTGCGCTGGCTTAAGCTTCATTGTGCTGGGTTGCCCCAGTTGTATAGCAATACCAGCGCCATTTGCCTCTGCGTTTTGGAGGACGTGACAGCGGCCAAGAATTTTGAGCAGAATCTGGTGATGGCCAAAAACGCGGTGGAAAGCGAGGTGCATAAGCGGACTATTGCCCTTGAAGACATGGTCGCCAAATTCAAAGTTGAGCTCGAGGAGCGTAAGCGTGCTGAACAAGCCCTGGTGGATAGCGAGCGTCGTTACCGCACCCTTGTGGAGCAACTCCCCGCAGCAGTTTATATAGCAGCCCCCACTGTTCCGCGTGATTTTCTGTTCGTCAGTTCCAGAATCGCATCTATGACAGGGTATTTACCTGAATTTATATTGCAAAATCCACAGGAATGGCGCAGCGCGATTTTTGAGAAAGACAGACCCCGCATTCAGGAGGCGTTGGTTCGGAGTGTCGCGAGCCTTGAGCCGTTTGCGGAACAATACCGTTTCACCACAAAAGACGGTCGGATAATATGGCTGGAAGATAAGGCGACACCCATTATAGGAAAAGATGGGGCGGTCCTTCTACAGGGCCTGCTTTTTGATGTCACGGACAGAAAAGAGCTTGAAGACGAGCTGGTTGCCGCAAAAGTCAAGGCGGAATCAGCAAGCATGGCAAAGAGCGAGTTCTTGGCGAACATGAGCCATGAAGTCCGCACGCCTCTCAACGGGGTGTTGGGTATGCTCCAACTGATGCAAATGGACAAAGCCGGCAATGGAGACGAACACGAGTATCTGGAACTCGCCATGCAATCCAGCAGAAGCCTTTTAACCGTAATCAACGACATTCTCGATTTCAGCAAAGTGGAAGCCGGCCGTCTGGACATTCTTATAGCGCCTTTTTCCCTGACGGAACTCGTGCAGGGGGTGCAGGGCATCTTTCAAGGACAGGCAGAGAACAAGGGTATAGCGCTGGAAAGCACCCTGGCCAATGAGATTCCGGAGAGCCTTCTTGGCGATGAAGCCAGGTTGCGTCAGGTCCTGTTCAATCTGGTGGGCAATGCCGTTAAGTTCACGTGCTCAGGGAAAGTCAGCGTCGAGGTTGACTTGGTTGATGATTCCACGGGAGAGCACGACTTTTTTGTCCGTATAATGGTCAGGGATACGGGCATAGGCATTCCGGAATCGCATCTTGAAGCCATTTTTGAACCGTTTACCCAGATCGACAGCAGCTCGACACGCATGTTTCAGGGCACAGGGCTGGGGCTCGGCATTGTCAAACGGCTGGTGGAGCTGATGCACGGCAAGATATATGTACGGAGTACCCTGGGCAAGGGCACCACATTCACCCTGGTGTTGCCCATGCAGGAAGAGGTCGCTGTCGTGGCGCCACCTGATTTTCAGGCGGAGCAGAGCGGCGGACGCCCCTTGTCTGTGCTGCTGGCGGAAGACAATGACGTGAACAGAATCGCAGCTCAAGCCATGCTCAAGAGACTGGGGCATGATGTCACCGTGGCGAAGGACGGGCAGGAGGCCTTGGAACGACTGCTTGAAAAAGAATTCGACTGTCTGTTTCTGGATATTCAGATGCCCAGGATGGATGGCACCGATGTGGCGCGCCACATAAGAAGCGGCAACGTTGCCGGATTGGATGGGGGCATATACATTGTCGCCATGACGGCCTACGCTATGTCAGGGGACAAAGAGAAATTCCTCTCCCTGGGAATGAATGATTACCTCGCCAAGCCCGTGGAATTTTCTGAGCTCAAGGAAGTCCTTGTCCGCGCAGCTTCACATGTAGCTGCAATCCGGTCAGGGAAGCAGAACCACGCACCATGACCGGCACAGGCATCGACGGCTGCAGAGGAGGGTGGTGTTGCATCTGCCTCAGCCAGTCCAGCTCAGACAAGCCGATCTGCTTTGTGGCGCCCTCCTTTGACGCGCTTTGGAAGGAATTGCCGCAGGCTCGTTACCGCGATAATCCCGTACTTGTGGACATGCCCATTGGGTTACCTTCTGCTGCATACCCCGTGCGGGAGTGCGATGTGCAGGCGCGCACCCTGCTTGGCAAAAGGCGCTCCACCGTGTTCTCTCCTCCCTGTCGCGAGGCGCTCTCCGCGTCCAACCATGCCATGGCCAACAGCGTGAACAAAAGCGTCACCGGGCGGGGGCTGAGCATTCAGGCCTGGGGTATAGCCAAGCGCATCCGCGAGTTGGATATTTTTTTACAGGAGCATCCCGGATTGGCGGATGCTGTATGGGAAGCGCACCCTGAGCTGTGCTTTGCAAAATTGGCGGGCGCGCCATTGCCGGAAAGTAAACGCAGCAAGGAAGGGCGCATGCGCAGGCTTTGCCTACTGGAGGAGGAAATCCCCGGCGCAACTGCCATGCTGGACTATGCCTGCAAAAAATATCCGAGATCCGTGGTGCAACCGGATGATATACTCGATGCTATGGTTCTGGCGGTGTGCGCATCAAAAGGAATGGGCGGCGTCGAACGCCTGGGCAGTGCAATTTTGGATGAGACAGGGCTGCCCATGCGTATTGCATTACCTGGTTAGTCTCAATTCTCGGAAGAATATTCTTCCAGCACCTTTTTAACGACCCGGGCTGCAGTGTCCATGTGGTCGAAGAGTTCTTGCACGTCAGACTCTTCCAAGGGGTGGTGCAGCTTGGTGACTTTTGCGTCCAGGGCCCTGCAGTAGGCAAGCAGTTCCAGCAGGCCGAGCACCCCGGCCGCCCCTGCCAGTGAATGGGCAAGGTGCGCCAGAACGGCATCTTGTCTGTTCTCCCAGGCCTCCTGCATTGCTTTCTTTTTTTGTACTATGTCGCTGAGAAACTCATCGTAAAGCAGGTGGGACTGGCGCAGTGTCGCATGTCTGGAGCGTAGATTGCGTTCTTCCTTTTCGAGAAGATCATAATTTTCCTCCGGGGCAGCGGCATTCTCTGGTTTTTGCGCCGGCTTTTGATTGGTTGCTGATTGGTAAATGATTTCAATCAGCTCAGGACCTTCTACCGGCTTGGAAATGTACTCGTTCATTCCTGCTTCGAGAAAGCGCTTTTTGTCCCCTTCCATGGCATAGGCAGTCAAGGCGATAATGGGAATGGAGGCGTATTCTTTGCCGCTTGAACGTATCTTATGCGTTGCCGCAACACCGTCCATACCTGGCAGTTGCACGTCCATCAGGATGCAATCAAAAACCTTATTTTCCAGGTTTTCCAATATTTCCAGCGCCTCAAAGGCGTCTTTGGCAAGGGTCACCGTGTGGCCGTCTTCCTCTAAGATACCTTGTAAAAAGAGCCGATTGATGGCGTTATCGTCTACAGCCAGAATATTGAATGAGGTGTTGTGCTGCTTATGGGTAACAGGTTTATCATGCAGCGTTTGTTGCTTTTGCTGCGCTGTTGGTTCTGCCAGTGGCAAAGAGAAGCTGAAAACGCTGCCTTTGCCCTCTGTACTTGAAACGCTGAGATTGCCATCCATGAGTCCGACGAATTCCTTGGAGATGGCAAGCCCCAGGCCGGTGCCTCCATGTTGTTTGGAATACGAGCTATCCAACTGCTTGAAGCTGGTGAAGAGCATCTTCTGTTTGTCTTCGGCAATGCCCACCCCTGTATCCTTGACCTGAAACAAGACCATGGTTTGGCCATCATTTGTTTTTTGCGGTGAAATATCGAGGGTTACAGAGCCTGCATGGGTGAATTTGATGGCATTGGACAACAGGTTGCGTAAAATCTGGGCTATGCGTTGTTCATCCCCCACCAGTATGG
The DNA here is from genome assembly GCF_055388615.1 of Desulfovibrio biadhensis. NCBI lineage: Bacteria > Pseudomonadati > Thermodesulfobacteriota > Desulfovibrionia > Desulfovibrionales > Desulfovibrionaceae > Desulfovibrio > Desulfovibrio biadhensis. The sequence goes on along the minus strand of NZ_AP042477.1, from coordinate 239,490 downwards.
CGGGCAGCTTTTCGGATATCTTGATGGCGAACTCAAGCTCCTTTGCAGCAGCCAGGTGTTCGAACATGTCCCTTATGTTGTCTACCATCCGCTCCAGGAAGAACGGTTCGTTAATAATTTCTATGCCTCTTGCTTCCAGCTTGCTGAGGTCGAGTACGTCGTTGATAATGCCCAGCAGACTCTGGCCGGCATGGCTTATCATTTCCAGTTTGTCGCGCCCCATGCGCATGGCCGGGTCTTTGAGCATAAGTTCGGCCATACCGAGAATTCCAGAGATGGGGGTGCGGATTTCGTGGCTCATGTTGGCCAGGAATTCACTCTTGCTGCGGCTTGCAGCTTCTGCGCGCTCTTTTGCTTTTTTGAGCTCATGCTCATGCGCCTTGAGTTGGGAGAGGTCATGGGCGATTACGGAAAAAATGGAGGAGCCTTCGTCACTAGCCTTTTGCGCCAGGATAGTTTGCTTGACGCTGATATGGCTGCCTTCACGACAGAGCAGGTGCGTTTCCCCTGTCCAGATTCCTTCTTCCGTGGCGTGGGGCAGGGCTTCATTTTTCAGGAATTTGTAGTCTTCTGGGGGGTGGATGTCCTGCATGCTCCAGGAGGTGACATCGGATTCGTCCGGTATAAGCAGCAGGCTGCTGGCGGACTTGTTGCAATAGAGCAGCTTGCCTGCGCCATCCATGGTGTAGACAATGTCCGGAGTCACTTCCACCAGTTCAAGCAGGCGCTCCTTTTCTCGCTCCAGATCGTAGAGCCCCGTGATGTCTCTGGCCACGCAGAGGGCGCTTTCCATATTGCCACTTACATCGTGTTCAGGGGCAATGCGTATGTCAAAGGTCACCTGGCGATGTTTCGTGGGAATGGACAGCGTAAGATAGGCTTCGGTTTCCGAGTCAAAGACATGGCCTACGGCTTGTGTCAACTTGGCCTTGTTTTCATCTGATAAACCCAGTGAAAAAAGATCAATACCGATGAACTCCTTGCGGGAGCGGATGCTGTATCGGGTAATAGCCTGGTTGATGAACAATATCCGCAGGTTTTTGTCAAAGCGGATGATGATGTCTGGTGCGTTGTCTATGAGGTTGCGGTAAACCTCCTGACGTTCATGGATAAGGCGCTGCCCTTGTGTGCGCCCTGTTATGTTTTGCGTAATCACCATCCCCGCCATGGGCGTACCTTCGGCATTACAAATCTGGCGCGTGGTTATTTCAAAAAACTCGCTGCCGTGCTGCACGTCCATTGTGGTGTTGTTTCCAGCAAGGGTATTGGTGAAAATTTCGTCGAGAAAAGAGGCCATGCCCTCGTCATGCACATCGCCAGGAGTCTTGCCAATGATATCCGCGGGGAAAATACCGTTGCCGCCCAGTTCATCTCCGCCTGCAAGGATGTACCGCTTTTGGGTATCGAACAGGACTACTGCGCCGTTGGGGAAGCTGTTGAGAACTGTCTGGTAAAGGTCCAGGGTCTCACGTGGTGTGTTGTTTAATTGTGCATTTATCGGCATGGGCCCTCCAATGAAGGCATCCTGCACTGTTGCGGTCGCAGCAACGGATGTTATGCTTGAGGCTTACTCGGTGTCTTGTCTGTACAGAATGCCCGGAACATAAGATAGGCGCAAGGTTAAAAAATCGGGTATTTAAGACACATTCAAGGTGAAGTTGACTCAGGTCAAATGCCTGCACCCTGCAAAATGGTATTGCTCTTTCCGCGTTGGATTTGGTTTATGCAGGGTGTGGAAGGTACTTATAAAGACATTCAGGTGAATAAGAACATGAAAGCAAATGCAGAAGGCCCGAGCGCGGGATGTCGCATAGAAGTTTGTCGTGGTGTCGAGCGCGGGTGTGTGCATGCGTTGCCCGTTGATAGCGGCTTGATCCGCGACCTGGAGCAAGCCGTCCTGGAGAGCGGATTCCAGAAGATGCAGGCCAAGGTGCTGGGTGCAGCGCCAAAGGGGCACCATGCATTTCGTATTTCTATCGCCGCATGTCCCAATGGCTGTTCTCGTCCGCAAGTGGCGGACCTGGGGCTTTTGGCGGCCCAAGCTCCCTTTGTGGTGGAGGAGGCCGCCTGCACGGAATGTGGCGCGTGCGAGCTTGCCTGTCCGGACAAGGCAATACATCTGACGGCTAAGTCAGCAGGCGTGGCAGTGCACCCCGTGATTGATACCGGGCGGTGTTTGCAATGCAAGAAATGCGTCCAGGCCTGTGCATTCGGTGTGCTGGCGGCGGAACACAGTGCTCTCAGAATACAGGTTGGCGGTAAACTGGGCAGGCGTCCGCTTCTGGCGGCTGAACTCTCCGGCACATATGGGGCGGATGCTGTGCAATTGATCCTGTCGGCTGTTCTGCATGAACTGATGCGTCGCTATCGCCCTGGTATGCGGGTGGCGGATATGCGGCATGAGTTTGGCGATCAATGGATTCAGGAGCTGCCGTGCGGTTCGTGATTCAGGGATTCGTGCTTTTTGCGCTGCTTTTGCTGGGCGCACATTCGCTCAGGTGGGGCGATACGCCCCAGACTGCATTGTGGTGTCTCCTGGGAGGGCTCGTCTTTGTTCGTCAGACGTGGTGTCGATATGTACTCGTTGTCGTCTTGGCGTACGGTGCATGGCAATGGTGGGGGACCACCACAACGCTGGTGCAGATGCGCCTTGCAATGGAGGAGCCCTGGCTGCGTCTTGCAGGAATTATGGGGGGCGTTTTCCTGTTAACCCTTTCAAGCGCGTTTTTACTGCTGAGCGCCGCTGCGAAACGTTATTTTGCAGCCGGAGAAGACAAGGCTGGCGCTCAAGCAATGGCGTTCATGCTGACTTTTGCCATTTTGACTGTGGCGCGGGACAAAGCTCCTTTGCCCTTGTTGCTCGCTGACCGCTTTTTTCCCGGATGGGGGCTTTTCCAGACTGGTTGTCTCGCGTTGTATGCTGCTTTCTTGTCAGGGGCGCTGCTTGATCCTGCTCGCCATAAACGGCTGCGCCCCATCTTGTGGGGGGGCTTTTCACTGGTCTTTTTTCTGCAACTCGCACTGGGGGTGTCTGGCCTGGAGCAATTGCTGATGACCGGAAAACTGCATTTGCCCGTCCCCGCCTTGGTTATTGGCGGCCCGCTTTACAGGGGCGGTGGTTTTTTCATGCCTATTCTGTTTGGCGTCACCGTTCTGCTTGTGGGGCCTGCCTGGTGCAGCCACCTGTGCTACATAGGCGCCTGGGATGACATGTGCTCCCGATCGGGCGGCGGCAGCAGGGGAGTGCAACAGCCTGAGCGCCCCCCTTGGCGGGGGCGGGTTGTAGCGCTGGTTCTGACCATTGTGCTAGCCGTGGTGCTGCGAATTTCGGGTGCGCCCCTGGCTGTGGCGGTTTTTCTGGCAGTGGGGTTCGGACTCGGGGGTGTAGCGGTTATGGTGTTTGTATCCAGGAAAAAGGGCCGCATGATGCACTGCACTTTGTGGTGTCCACTTGGTGTGGTGGCCAATTTTATGGGGAAACTGACGCCTTGGCGTATGCGCATCGGGGAGGGGTGCACAAAGTGTGGCAAGTGCGGCACGGTTTGCCGCTATGGCGCCTTGCGGAAGGAGGACCTGGCAGCTGGACGTCCAGGCATTTCCTGCACTTTGTGTGGTGATTGCATCCCTTTTTGTAAACACGGGCAACTCGGGTATTCGTTTGCAAGGGTGCCCCAACATCTGGTGAGGCCTTTATTCATTTGTTTAGCAACCAGCTTGCATGCCGTTTTTTTAGCGATTGCCAGAATTTGAAAGAATCAAGAACTTATTTTCACTTGCCAATAGAGAGTCCTGTCAGCTATAGATATTTTCAAGTTTCAGAATTCTCTAATTTGTAAAAATAGTTAATAAATTGGGCATGAGTCGTAGGGGGGGCAGCCCAGGAGAAGGGCTTTGCAGATTATAATGACGAGAGCAGCGTCATGATAAGGGTACTCATTGCCGATGATCATCCTATTGTGCGTAAGGGGTTCATACAGATACTTGAAGGTGAACCTGACATAGTTGTCGTTGGTGAAGCTGGCGACACTGAAGAAGTACTGCGCAAAGTAGGTGAAAGCAGATGTAATGTTGTGCTGCTGGACCTGGGAATGCCCGGAGCCGGTGGTCTTGAGGTTATACGCGAACTGCGTAACGGCAGTTCGCCTCCCGCCGTATTGGTCATCAGTGTACATCCAGAAGAACGGTTTGGTTTGCGGGCGCTGAAGGCCGGCGCTTCAGGCTATCTTACCAAGGAAAGCGCCCCAGATATGCTCATTAACGCCATCCGCAAGGTACATAGTGGGGCGCGGTTCATCACGCCTTCGCTTGCGGAACTCATGGCCGACGACCTGGGCAAGGACAGCGAAGTCGAACCGCATGAAATGCTTTCGGACCGCGAATTTCAGGTCATGCGAATGGTGTCTCAGGGACTGACCGTTTCCGCCATTGCCGAACAACTCGGCCTGAGTGTGAAGACGGTGAGCACCTACCGCACCCGCCTGCTGCGCAAGATGCAACTCAAGAACAATGCTGAATTGACTCACTACTCCATTCGAAAGGGCCTTGTGGACTGACCCTCCCACCATTCACCGCGTTTTTTCCACTGCTAGCTGCATAATAACACTGGCGGGCTGGCGCGCCTTTAATCCCTGTAGGATAAAAGCCTACGTTGAAAAAGGGCGAAATCTTACTTTGAATTGCTGTCTCGGACTATGGCGCAGTGACGCTGGTGTTAATACATTACCAATCATGGATAGGTCGGATGTGCCGAGCTTCGGCACGAGGCTTCGGCTGACGTCCTTCCTTGCGTGCGCGTCTTTGGCCCCCCCCCTCCCAAATGGCGCGCACGCAATCTAGTCCTCCCACAGTGCTGTAACGGCAGTCCCTTTTTCTGAGTAATTCCAAAGAAATTCAAGATGAAAGGTTTCATTTTCCATGAGTGACAGGAATACGCACGCCGCACATGATGCCAAGAAGCAGGAAACGTCGCAGTCCTCTCAGAACCACGGGCATAAACATAACGAACACAAGGGGCACCAGTCGCACCATGAACATATGGTGCAGGATTTCAAGCGCCGATTTTTTGTTTCGCTTGTATTGACCATCCCGCTCGCCTGGCTGTCTCCCATGCTGCGGGGGTTTGTGGGCGCAGGGGAAGTTACCTGGCTGCCTGGTTCCTCCCTTGTGCTTTTCGGCTTGGCCAGTGCTGTATTCTTTTATGGTGGCTGGCCATTTCTCAAAGGTGCGGTTGATGAGTTGAAGCAGGGCAAGCCCGCCATGATGACACTCATCGGCCTGGCAATCGCCGTGGCCTATGGCTATTCCGGGCTCGTCACTTTCGGGGTCGCGGGCAAGGTCTTTTACTGGGAATTGGCGAGTCTTATCGACATCATGCTCGTTGGGCACTGGATTGAGATGCGTTCTGTGATGCACGCCTCAGGCGCCATGGAGAGCCTGGCTTCGCTGATGCCGGGCACAGCCCGACGGGTAAAAGATGATGACTCCACGGAAGAAGTGCCGGTGGAGGAACTGCAGGAAGGCGACGTTGTGCGCATTGCACCGGGTGAAAAGGCTCCGGCTGACGGCACTGTGGTGGCAGGTAAGACTTCCTTGGACGAATCCCTATTAACGGGTGAAACCAAGCCCGTTTCCAAAGGCGAGGGCGATGATGTCATTGGCGGCGCCGTTAATCAGGAAGGCTCCATTGATGTCCGCGTTGAAAAGGCAGGTGAGGATTCATTTTTGAACCAGGTCATGGGCATGGTGGAAAAAGCGCAGAAGAGTAAATCCAGAGCGCAGGGCCTGGCGGATCGCGCAGCGTTTTGGCTCACCATTGTCGCACTCGGTTCCGGCGCCGTCACTATGCTGTTGTGGGTGTTGCTCAGCAGCAAGGATTTCGCCTACTCGCTTGAGCGCACCGTGACGGTGATGATCACCACCTGCCCCCATGCTTTGGGGCTCGCCATTCCCCTTGTCATAGCCGTTTCCACTTCGCTTGCCGCCAAGCGAGGGTTTCTGGTGCGTAACCGCACCCCCTTTGAATCCGCGCGCAAGATCGACACCGTAATTTTCGATAAGACGGGGACCCTCACAGAAGGGCGATTCGGCGTCAGCGCCGTGCTGCCTGTCAAAGGAAATGACAAGGACGAAGTGCTGCGTCTGGCAGCCGCTGTGGAATCCAGGGCGGAACACCCCATTGCCGTGGCCATTGCCGCAGAAGTGGACGAACCTCAGGACGTTGAAGACTTCGAGGCCATTGCAGGAAAAGGCGCGAAAGCAAAAACCGATGGCGCCGAAGTAATAGTTTGCAGCAGACGCTATGTGGAAGAACTGGGGCACGAAAAAGAACTGGAAGCCCTGGATATTTCTGAGCAAGAGGGCAAAACCATCGTCTATGTTTTGAAGGATGACGAACTGGTAGGCGCCGTGGCGGTGGAAGATCAGATACGCGACGCCTCAAAAGAAGCGATTGACGACCTGAGCGACATGGGCGTGAAGTCGGTGATGCTGACGGGCGATAACGAGGCCGTGGCCAAACGGGTGGCGAAACAGCTTGGGTTGGACGATTACGTGGCCGAAGTGCTGCCCGATGAAAAAGCTGATAAGGTCAAGGACTTCCAGGGTAAAGGCCATGTGGTGGCCATGGTGGGTGATGGCGTGAATGACGCGCCTGCCCTGGCACAGGCCGACGTGGGCATTGCCATTGGCGCAGGAACAGATGTTGCCATGGAGTCGGCCGACGTGGTGCTGGTGCGCAACGATCCGCGCGATGTGGCAGCCATCATGGCCCTTTCCAAGGCCACGTACCGCAAGACCGTTCAGAACCTGTTCTGGGCCACGGGGTACAACGTCATCGCCATTCCTCTGGCGGCCGGGGTGCTGTTTTGGGCCGGCATTATCCTGAGTCCGGCTGCAGGCGCCGTGATCATGTCACTTTCCACAGTGATTGTGGCCATTAACGCGAAGTTCTTGGATTTTCCTGAGAAATACAAACCCAAGGACGCAGAAGCACAATAATGAAAACCAAAAAGCCTTCCGCAAGGAAGGCTCAGCTCATTGACAAACCCCGCTTTTTGCAAAGTGGGGTTTGTTTTTATGAACCGATTTCTTTTCAGGCCGCTGCCAGCTGGGATGTTGGCTCGATCGGCCCCAATCGAACGAGACAGAGAGACTGAGGAAGAAAGTACAGGCATTTGGGCTGCAAATATTTGTATGACAGCTCCAAAGGGGCCAGCAGCAAGGCCATTTTCTTCATGTTTTGACATGTGGCGGAAAGCAGGCTTTGAACCTGGACCTTAGCCAGGCCGCAGAACCGAGCATAGCGATGCCCGTGCAGTTGTTTGGCGTCGGCAAAGCTGCGCTCTACGGTCTCTTTCCGGCGAGCATAGATTCTTTTTCCGAATTCCGTGAGCCGGTGCGCATCCACCGTATCCACGTATTCCCGCCACACATGGCGTGTCACTGTTTTCTTGCAATTCCGGTTTGTTGTGCACTCTTTCAGTAACGGACAGCGGCGGCAAACCTTTGGTAACGAGTCATAGAGACGATATCCTTCGCGGTTGGTGGTGGAGTAGTGAAGCTCCTGGCCTTCGGGGCAAAGATAGCAGTCCTTGTCCGGCAGGTATTCAAAGGCGCGTTTGGGGAGCATCCCTTTGCGACGAGTGGGACGACGATAGCCAATGACACCATAAATATGCTTTTCTTCCAGCGTCTTGCAAATGTGTGAGGTGAAATATCCTGCATCGAGGCCGACGTGCTTCACAGCAAAGCCGAAGCGGTTGATTTGTCGGTCCAGCCGATCGAGATAGGGCATGCTGTCATGCACCGAGGCCGGAGTTACGTAACTGTCGGTGATAATGTTGTGTCGGCTGTCCACAGTGCGATGATCCAAGTAAAAGAAGCCCTTAGGCTTGCCCTCGCGTACCATGTACCCGCTGTCCGGATCGGTTGTGCTCTGCTTGATCCGCTTGGACCCCGCTTCGCGGTTGTCCTGCTTCAGCGGTTTCTTTCCATGCCTGCGCCTGTCTTCCTCCACGGCGTCTTCAAGTTCGCCCAAGTATGACTTCGTGCTTTGGGCAACGAGCTTTTCCGTAAATTTATGCTTGTTGGCGTTGGCTTTCAGGTGGGTGGAATCGGTGTAAAGCGTGTGTCCGCCGACAAGCCTCTTTTTCATGGCCTGGAACACTATACCGTCAAAAATGTCCTGGGCAACGCTGGTGTCGTTAAATCTGCGCCGCCGGTTTTGGCTGATGGTGCTGGCATCGGGCACTTTGTCCTGCAATCCCAGGCCAAGGAACCAGCGATAGGCAACATTGACCTGGATTTCCTTGACAAGCTGACGCTCGCTGCGGATGCCAAACAGATAGCCGATGAATAGCATTTTGAAGAGCACCACCGGTTCAATGGCCGGACGGCCATTGCCCTCGCAATACAAATCCTTGGTGAGCTCATGAATAAAGGAGAAATCAATAACCTTGGCAATTTTGCGAAGCAGATGATTCATGGGGACAAGTTCGTTGATCGAAACAAACTCCATTTTCACCTGCTGATTTTTGGGCGGCTTTAGCATGAAGATAGTATAAGAAAACCCTCGCCGATTGGCGAGGGTTTGTCAGCATTCTGAGCCTTCCGCAAGGAAGGCTTTTTTTGTGTAGTTGGGACTGCGCGGCCTTACTGCCGCAGGCTGGGTTTGCGGTGGTAGCCGTCAACGATGGTTTCCAGGATTTTTTCCAGGTTGTTGAAGCTTCGTTGCAACCTGTCGGTGAAACTGCCGTTGAGGTCATCATCCAGCCGCAGTTTGTTGCCCCCCATGATAATGGGGATGCCGTCATGCATCTGGCGCTCTACCTTGCGCCAGAAACGTTCATCCTTTTTCTTGATGGCGTCCACTTCGCGCAGACGGGAGACCAGCTGGGTCATGCTCTTGCCCAGAGGTTCGAAGCTGTTGGCGGAAAAATGCTTGCCGTTGCCGGCAGGGGAGGCCGCCAGTTTTTCCAGCATGCGTTGCAACCCTTGGCCGGACTCCAGGGCCTTGTTGGCCTGGTGCATGAGTTCCTGCAGCGTCTTGTTGTCGGAAGCCAGATCATCGGTACGGCGTCCGAGTTCCTCGATGCGTTCAAAAGCCCGCTGTACCTGTGCTGTTACCTGCTCGAGCTTGTCTGCAAGTGCTTTGGTCTTTGTAGAAAAGGCATTTTCCATATTCTCCGCTGTGTGCAAACCTTGCTGCCGTGCCTGCTCCTGGGCGATATCGGCGAGATGAGCCGCCCATTCCTGAAGCTGGGGCGCAAAGCTGTCCTTGAAGCTGCGCACTGCGGTGCGTGCGGCTTCCGCCGCAGCGGTGGCCTGTTGTCTTGCCAGCTCCCGGGCTAGTTCGTTGGACACTGCTTCGCGCATTTCCTGCACCAGGGCGCGCTGCTCTTGTAGGGCAGCGGTCAGCTGTTTTTGCCCTTTGGCCAATGCCTGTAAGGATTTTGCGCTTTCTCCGCCTTGGCGCGACTGTAAAATCTCAAGCTCTGTCAGCCGCGAATGCAGCGTCTGCATACGCTCCGTCATGGTCTGTTGCACACCCGGGAGAATTTGTGCGGCCAACGCCGCCAGGCTGTCGGTTTGCTCTCTGCTTTCCTGCAATAAGGACTCCAGCCTTTCGCTGTGTTGTCTCTGCTCTGCGGTGGCGGCTATCATTGCTTCGCGGGTTTCGGCCGCGGCTTTTTCCATGGTCTCGCGCTGCAAACGCCCTTCTTCGCGTATCATGTGAATAAGGTGCGCCCGGGTTGCATCGGCGGCGTCCATCCTGTTTGCGATCATATCCCCTGTCTGGCGGGTCTGGTCGCTGATGATTCTGGAGAGGGCGTCGGTCTGGTCTTTGAGACCGGCGCGAAGGGATTGTCCCAGATTTTTGGTATTGAGGGTGCGCAGATGTTCGTACAGTGCGCCCATGTTGGTCTCCAGGCGTTGACCGCGTTCGCGTTGCTCCAGCCGCACGGCCTGGAGCTGACTGGTCAGGCTGCGTTCTCCTGTGCCGGAGAGTGAAGCGGCTATGTGTTGCAGCAGTTTTTCCTGACGCCGCCCCTGTTCGATCATGGATTCCGTATTACGCAGCAGATCCTGATGGAGGTTTTGGACTTGGTCGGAAAGCGGGGGTGCTTCCGGGGTGCGCAGGGCGCTTACCACGGCTTCCTGCAATTCTTGCGAATTGCGCTTCAGGTACGGGGCCAGGGCGCGCACATCATGACGCACCCCTTTGAGCATATCCAGTGAGCCGCCTGCGTGTTTCTGATCTTTGCCATAGGCCTTGAGCTGCAATTTCAAAAGACGTTTGAGTACAAACAGTTCGTTGTTTTCCAACGCCTTGCGCATCTCCACCTTGTAGTGCGTCATGGAAATGAGCTTGCCGAACAGAAGTGATAACGCAATCCCGGCAAGGGCGGTGGCGCAGGAGCCCAGCAGGCCTTTGAACATGGTTTTGGAGCCGGAAAGCAGATCCTCGGGTGAAAAACCCCAGATAAAACCGATACTGCCGCTTATGGCCCCCAGTATGCCAAGAATGGTGAACACAAAGGGGATCATTTGCAGCAGGTAACGATTGATGCTTTCGTAATCGCGAAACGCTTTTGCTACATACCAGATGCTGAACAGCAGCCAGGCTCCCATGGCCCAGTATGGAAACGGGTTGAGCTGGTAGAGGCTCTGCAGAACGTTCAGGGCTTCTGTAATGTGGTTCATATTCATTAAAAGCGCCCCCTATGGTGCGTGGGGTACATTTCCGGGCAATTTTTGTCAGTTGAACATAGCACGACGGCCTGTGAACGCAAGCTGCGTTCTGGTTAGTCGGGGACACCGTCCGTTGTCAGCAATATTCGGTCACTTCAGCAAAAGGTTTAGAGCAGGGCGTCCTTGAAAAACACCAGGTCATTTTGCATGGCCCTGAAATGTAGAAGTATGTTTCAGGACAAGACGACAGCAAAATGTTCGCCGCTTCCGCCAGGGGTGTTTTTTGCCTGCATGAATTAATAATGCAAAGGGCGGGCCTAATATGAATAATGCGATTGTTCGAGTCCTTTGGCTGTGGTAGGGGACAATGCATGAAAGAAGCTAATTCCCAAGATGGTTGCCAGGAACTGCGCCTGGATACCATGCAGCAGGACCTGCTGCAGGAGCTTGTGAATATTGGCCTGGGGCGTGCTGCAGGCGCACTGAATCAGATGACGAATACGCATGTTGACCTGGAGGCGCCATCTGTGCGCTTGGTCAAACTTTCCGTGTTGCAACGTCTGGCCCGGCTGCGGGAGCAAGAGGGACTGGATGTGGTGCGCCTCAGCTTTTCCGGCGCCATTCACGGAGGGGCGGGGCTCATTTTTACTGCGGAAAGCGGCGCCAGCCTGCTTCGGTTATTATTTGCAGGGCGCATGGAAGAGGAACAAATGGCCGACTACCGGAGCGACGCCATACGCGAGGTGGGCAATGTTGTCCTGATCTGGACCATGGGCGCCATAGGCAATGCCATTGACAGTTATTTCGAGTATTCAAAGGTCGAGTACCTGACCTCCCTGGGCGAGCTTCTTACGCAGGATGTACCGGCTGCAAATGCACTGGTTATTCGCGCGGCCTTCCGCATGCAGGGCAAGGTTGTGGAAGGCAACATCATCCTCTTTTTCGACGGCAGGCATTGCGAATCTTTGCTGCAGGCCGTGGACGCCATCATCGAGAGTAGTCTCTGATTGTTGCGGTGTTTATTCTGCTGTGTCCAGTTTGTACCAAGTGAGCTCGTGCTTGTTATGGAACAGGTGCACCAGCCGCGAACCTGGGATGGACGCAAATTCACGCGCTGTGGCGTAGTCCGTTTCCCCTTGGAATTTAAGGGTGCAGGCAAAATTGCGCACCACCCCCGTTTCCATCCAGCGATGGATGTGGGTAAGCAAGCGCGACGGGTAGCAGATCACGTCGCTGAACAGCCAGTCAACAGGGGCTTGCAATTCGCGGAGGTCCAGGGCGAAAGCGCTGCCTTGCCGCCACTCCACCCCTGGCAAAGCGGTCACCTCGGGAGCCAGGGGCGCCTTGTCTATTGTCAGAACTCTGGCGCCCAGATGACCCAGCACCCATGCCCACCCCCCTGGGGAGCCGCCCAGGTCAATGCAGAAATCATCTTTCCTGGGGCGTGCGCCGGTAAGGGTGAACAGCTCCCATAATTTGAGATAGGCCCGATTGGGGGGGCTGCTTTTGTCCTCCACAAAATGCGCCTCTCCATGCGGGTAAGGGCTCGAGCACTGCTGCGCCGCCAAAAGTGTATTCCGGTCCAAAAGCGTCCAGGATCCCAACGGCGCGGCGGGAGCCGCCTCCCCAAAAACTTGTGGCGCGGCCTTTACCGGGGGGAGCTGTTCCTGGATCAATGCTGCGCGACGGTGCTCGGTAATGGAATAGAGCGACCAGTTACGCTGCATGCCACGCAGAATTTTGGCAGCCCCTTTGATGGACGGTATGGTTGCGCGCACTGGGTGTAGCCAGATGTTTTGGACCCAGGCCGGCTCCACCCCTTCAGGGGGTGTTTCGTGCGCCAGAAAAAGTCTGTCATCCAGCTTTTCGATACTCCGGGCGGGAAAAAGCAGTGCGAGTTCTGCTTCCAGCACATCTCCCAAGCCACGCGGAGCCAGATAAGCCCGTGCTGCCGCGGCCTGACCAGCTGCAACAGGTTGCGGGGAAGATACATTGTCTTTTGTGTACATCATCGCCATTATTTCCTATATTACCAACAACAAAAAAGTTGCAAATGCAAAATGCCCCGCATTTTGCCACCCAAAGGTATCAGAACGGCCTTGCCCTTGGCGAGGCCAGCAGGCCCCCTTCTGGAGGAAAGAGCATGCCCGTGGGCAACGTATTGAAGCGTCTGTTCAAGGACATCTACATGGTTCCTGACGAGATAATCTCTGGCAGGCGCTATGCCGTACTCAAGCGGAACATCATCATCTTGATGCTCATGGTGACGTTGGTGCCTTTGGCTCTGTTGGCCGCTATCGACTATTACCAATATCAGAGCCGGCTCAAAGTCGAAATCCTGACGCCAATGCGCTCTCTGGCGAGCAAGACCAAGTTCTCCTTTGAGCTGTTCATGCGAGAGCGGCTTGCAGCGGTGAGTTTCATCGCCCAGGCATACAGTCTGGAGGATTTGACCACTGGCGAAAATCTGGGGCGCATTTTTCGTGCAGCCCAGGCAGAGTTCGAGGGACTCATAGACCTTGCAGTGCTCGACGGCAAGGGTGTGGTCCGCGCCTACGTCGGTCCCTATGCTCTTGAGGGCGAATCGTTTGCCGCTACCCCCTGGTTCAGGACCATGCAGGCGCGGGGCAAGGTTGTCAGCAATGTGGTTCGCAAGGATGGCGAGGTACCGCATCTTGTCATCGCAGTGGAGCCGGCGTCAGAAAAGGCGAACTGGTCGTTGCGCGCTGGCGTTGATATTGTGAAATTCAAGGACATCGTGGCGTCTCTCAATTTGGGCGGTGGCAGCGATGCCTTTATAGTGAACCGTGAAGGGGTGTTGCAGACGCCATCGGCCATGTTTGGCGACGTACTGGACAAGGTGCCCTTTGCATTACCCCAGGTTGGGCTGGAACCCCAGGTTTCAGAGCTGGAAAGCCCCAAGGGCACGGAACTCTACATGACCAGCGTGGCCTGCTCCCGCTCCGATTTCATCCTAATGCTGGCGCACCCAAAGGAGGAGGTGTTCCGCTCATGGTCGGCGCTGCGCGGTGAAATCGTGCTGATCTTCCTTTTGAGCGTGCTTATTGATTTTGCCGTGGTTTTCAAGCTCACGGGGATTCTCGTAAACCGCATCAAGGAATCGGACCAGAAACGGGAGCTTATGTTCCGCGAAGTGGAGCATACCCAGAAGCTTTCCTCCATTGGGCGTCTGGCGGCAGGGGTGGCGCACGAGATCAACAACCCCCTGGCCATTATCAACGAAAAGGCAGGCTTGCTAAAAGACCTCATCAGCATGACCGAGGGCCTGCCCAAGCGGGACAAATTTCTGAAGGTCACTGATTCCATTCTTGGCAGTGTCGTGCGCTGTCGTACGATTACCCATAGATTGTTGGGGTTTGCGCGCCGTATGGAAGTTCAGGTGGAAGAGCTGGAGATCAATGACGTCATGCGCGAAGTCTTGGGATTTCTAGAAAAGGAAGCCCTGTACCGCAAGATTTCTCTCGATCTGGACCTGGCCGAGAATCTGCCCCGCGTGGTGACGGACAGGGGGCAGGTGCAGCAGGTATTTTTGAATATTCTGAACAACGCCATGCAGGCCGTGGCGGATGAAGGACACATAGCGATACGGTCCTTCATGCGGGGCAGCGAGCAGGTGGCCCTCGCCATTGCCGACGACGGGTGCGGCATGAATGAGGAAACCCTGAAGCATATTTTCGAACCCTTTTTCACGACAAAAGGAAGCAAGGGCACCGGCCTCGGCCTGTCCATCACCTATGGCATTGTAAACAAGCTCGGTGGCGAACTTGAAGTGAAGAGCACTCCCGGCAAGGGCACCACCTTCACAGTGGTGTTGCCGCTCACCATCGAAAAAACAGAAGAGGACGGTGGAGGCAGGACATGCCCGGTATGATCAAGGTTTTGATAGTTGATGACGAGGAGGAGTTTGCATCCGCCCTGGCTGAACGGCTGGAGTTGCGTGACATGGAGGCCAGCCTGGCCCATGACGCGGCGCAGGCCAGGGAGCAGCTTCAAAAACAGCGGCCCGATGTCGTCTTGCTGGACGTCTTGCTGCCAGGCGAGAGCGGCTTGGATGTATTGACCGAAATTAAAAGCGAAATGCCCGACTTGCCTGTATTGCTGCTGACAGGAAGAGGCGGTGAACGGAAGGATTTGGGAATAGAGGCGGAACAGGCTTTTTGCTGTTTGGCAAAACCCGTGGATATCGACAATTTGCTGGCAAATCTGCGTGAAGCACTGCACGAGGCAGACAAGGCATAAGGAGAGCCCCTTGAGCGAACCCAAGCACCCGAGAGCCTATTTTTTCGGCCGCATGGCCGCGGCAATGACCCATGAAATGAAAAATGTGCTCGCGATCATGAAAGAATCCCGCGGCCTGATGCAAGACCTTATGGAGATCAACGAGGACATTGATTTTCCGCACAAGGCGCGGTTCATCAAGGCCATGGACACCATTGGCGCGCAACTTGACCGCGGTGTGACCATAGCTTCCCGTTTCAACCGGTTCGCCCACTCTCCGGATGCTGGCACGCGCGAGGTGGACTGCGGCGAATGGTGCGCGCTTATTGCGCATCTGTGCCTGAGACATGCCCGTAGCAAGGAGCTGGAACTGGTGGCTGAAGAGCCGGATGCGCCTCTTCTCATTGTCACGGATCCGTACCTCCTGCTGGAAACCCTGGAAGCCGGCATTCAGGTGCATTATGCCTGTACCCCGCCGGGCAGTGATGTGCACATTGGCTGTGTGCCAGCTGCGGAAGGGGTTTCCTTTACCCTGATGAGCAAGGACACTCCCCCGGATGCTGCTGTTGCGGCGGCGGATGCACCTGAAGCGGCCGTGGCTTTTGATGCGTTTTCCGAGCTTGCCGCTGCCTTGTCCGGCACGGCTGCCTGGACAGAAGACGCACTTGGTGTGCGTTTTACCATTGCTGCCTTGAACGCCTGATCGCGGATGATCACCATTATTCTGTGAGGATGACACCATGGACGAGATTACGGTGATGCTTGTCGATGACGAAGAGGAATTCGTCACCACGCTTGCCGAGCGTTTGGAATTGCGGGACATGGAAGTGCGCGTGGCCCTGAGCGGTGAGGAAGCGGTGCACCTTTTGGTGGAATTCGTTCCCCAGGTGATGGTGCTGGACCTCAAGATGCCCGGTATGGACGGCCTGGAGGTGCTGCGTGTGGTGCACAGCCAGCACCCAGAGGTCAAAGCCATCATGCTCACGGGGCATGGTTCGGAAAAAGACCGTGAAGAGGCGATGCGCATAGGCGCCTGCGATTATCTGCATAAGCCCGTGGATATTACGGAATTGACCGAACGCATCAAAAAGGCGGTGGCAGGCTGAGCCCCTTTTAGCCTTTCATGGCGCCGCAAATATTTGCGACCAGGGGCATTTCCTTACAGGCAAAACAGGGAGCGGCAGGAGGGGAGTTGTTTCAGAAGCGGGCGCCTTCCCAGGGATGAAAGGCAGAAAGAAAAGATGCGGGGAGACTGGAGGCCTTATCGGTTCCGTCTCCCCGCTGATTATTTTATTGAAGCCCCACCACGTAGACGTCGGCGTCGTCGCTTTCTGGCAGTTCGCCAAAGATCAAGGCCGCCGGCGAGCCCTGGACACGGGCGTAATAGGATTGTCCCTCAGGGAGGGCGTTTTTCACACCCCAGGCAGTGAATTCTGTCTCACCGCTTTGCAGCGTCAGCCCCTTCATGGGGTATTCCAGCACGGCTTTTTCCGGCAGCTTGCCAGAAGGACCCACACCGTGCGCCGTTATCTCAGCGCCGGATACGCCGAACAGCCCGCCACTCCAGGATCCTCCCTGTGCGGGGCCGACTTCGTACCACAAGCCCAGCCCAGGGATAGGGTAGGCGCGCAGCAGGTAGGGACTTGCCACGGGTTTGATAGGGATGTTGGCCTTGGCTGCAACCTTTGCGCCCAGTTTGGCCATGTCCAGGGTTTCAGCGTCCTTGAGCGGCGTAGGCAAGGTGGCGTTATCCAGGGTGCCACTATAAGGCACCATGATGATGGGGAAACCGTGCCCCCTGCGGTCGTGCAGCATCAGGGCCAGCATGGACAGGCCAAAGCGTACGCTCTCCTTGGCGAAACTCTCCCTCGCGCCGCAAATGATCCAAAGATGATTTTCCGGCTTGAGCAGCTCGGGCGCTACGTTGGACCAGGCCAGTTTTTCCAGGTCGTCTTCCCAGAAGTGCCCCCCAGTGTCCAGGCCGTAGCGCTGGGCCGTGGTGAACACCTTCTTGGCCGCCACCTCGTCCTTATCCAGGGCCGTGATCCAGATGCTTTTCTTCATGTCTGCTCCTGCTGCGAATTATGTCAGTTAAGAGGGGGGCGAGGGGACACCATGAGAAAATAGTTCTTCCCTTAGCGCTTCCCTTCCTAATCTAAAATACATTTACACCAAAAAAATAAACAAAAGTCTTTGAAAGAGGGGGCCGGGGAGACACCTTTCTGCAGAAAGGCTTCTCTCCGGAAAAACTTTCAATTTGCTGTAATGTCAGCAGTTAATCGTCGTGGCCGAAATCCATGGTGAATTCGCCGTCCTTGTCCACGTCCAGGTAGACCTTGCTGGGCATGCCGCCTTCGGTCATGTGCTCCAGAATGGTCTGGGAGAGTTGGGGCAGGACGTTGCCATTGAGGATATAGTCGATGTTGCGCGCCCCTGTTTCGACTTCGGTGCAGCGATCGGCGATGGTGTCCACCACCTTGTCACCGTAGGTGAGCTGCATCTTGTTGTTTTCCAACAGCATGGTTTGCAGCTTGGAAAGCTTCAGCTTGACGATGTTCTTCATGGCCGCCGGGTTCAGGCTGCGATAGGGAATCACGTTCATGCGCGCCAGCAAAGCGGGCTTGAAATGTTCAGAAAGCAGGGGGCGCACAGCGCCGAGGACGGCGTCGAAGGGCATTTCCTCGCCTTCGGCTTCCTGCGCGGTCATTTCCTGAATCACGTCGGTGGCCAGGTTGCTGGTCAGGATGAGGATGGTGTTTTTGAAGTTGATTTCCTTGCCTTCACCATCTGTGAGCACGCCCTTGTCAAAGACCTGGTAGAAAAGTTCCATGACGTTGATATGCGCTTTTTCCACTTCGTCCAGCAGCACCACGGAGTAGGGCTGCTGGCGTACAGCTTCGGTGAGCATGCCGCCTTCGCCGTAACCGACGTAGCCCGGAGGGGAGCCAATGAGACGGCTGACGGTGTGGCTTTCCTTGAATTCGCTCATGTTGATGGTCACTATGTGGCGCTCGCCGCCGAAGAGCAGGTCGGCCAGGGACAAACCGGTTTCGGTCTTACCCACGCCGCTGGGGCCTACCAGCAGAAACACGCCGATGGGTTGATTGGGATTCTTGATGCCGGATTTGGCGGCCTTGATGACCTTGGCCATGGCGTCAAGCGCCTGGTTCTGCCCTTTGATGCGTTCGCGCAGGCGGTCCGCCAGGTGCAGAACCGTCTGTGATTCGTCGCGCTGCAATTTGCCCAGAGGCACGCCTGTCCAGTCCGAGACCACCTGGGCCACAACGTCGGGACTAACCTCGATGCGGATCAGGGGGTCTTCTTCGCAGAGCTGCTGGAATGCCGCGTCAGCTTCCTTGAGCTGGGCCTTGAGTTCGTCCACGGACGCCTCAGGAGCAGGGGCGGGGGCGGCTTCCTCTGCAGGCGCTGCAGCAGCGGCAGGGGCGTCACCTTCTGCAGGTGCATCATCTTCTGCAGGTGTCTCGCCTTCTCCGCCCGTCACTTCCACCTGGGGTATGGGGTCTCCCTGGGTGATGGCGATGATCTGCTGCCGCAGGTCGATGACCTTTTGTGCAGCGTCTTTCTGCTCGTTCCAGCTGGCCTTTATGGTTTCGGCTTTTGCGTTCAGGTCTTCTATGCTCTGGAGCACGTCGTTGTATTTGTCTTCGTCAATGTCGATATCATTGTCGCGATCGCGTTCCAGGGCGCGCTTGACGCGCTCCTTGGCCTGGATGGCGCGTTCCGTGTCTTCGAGCACGGGGGGCTTGCCCGTGAGGTTGATCTTGATACGCGCACAGGAGGTATCCAGAAGGTCGATGGCTTTGTCAGGAAGAAAACGCCCCATGATGTAGCGGTCCGCGTATTCCGCCGCTGCTTCCACGGCGTCGTTGCGCACGATGACTTTATGGCTCTGCTCGAATTTCTCTTTGAGTCCCTGAAGGATGAGCACCGAAGTGGAGACATCGGGCTCCTTGAGAGAAATGAGCTGGAAGCGGCGGGCCAGCGCCGGATCTTTCTCAAAGTATTTTTTGTATTCGCTCCAGGTTGTGGCGGCGCAGGTGCGCAGTTCGCCACGGGCAAGGGCGGGTTTGAGCAGGTTGGCGGCGTCGGAACCGCCTGCCTGTCCGCCGGCGCCGACCAGGGTGTGGGCTTCGTCAATAAAAAGAATGATGGGCTTTTCAGAAGCCTTGATCTCGTTGATGACGCCTTTGAGGCGGTTTTCAAACTCACCCTTCATGCCTGCGCCGGCTTCCAGTGCGCCCATGTCCAGCCCCAGCAGGCTGACGCCCTGGAGCATGTCGGGCACATCGGCTTCGGCTATGCGCAATGCCAGACCTTCGATGGCGGCCGTCTTACCAACGCCGGGTTCGCCCACCAGAATGGGGTTGTTCTTGCGCCGGCGGGCCAGCACATCAACAATCTGTCGTGTTTCCTCGTCCCGGCCGAAAACGGGGTCGATTTTGCCTTCCCGGGCGCGTGCGGTGAAATCAACGCAGAAACGCTGCAAAAAGCTGCCTTCGCCCTGTGGACCACCGGCGGGGCCTCCCTCACCGGGTTTGCCTTCGGCAATGGGGGCGGATTGTTCGCTGGAGCCTTTGACAATGGCCCAGAATTCTCTCTGCAGGGTTTCGCGGTTGATGGCCTTGAACAGGTCAACGTAGCGCCCTGTACCGTAAAAGGAAGGCTTGGCCAGAAAAGCCAGGAGCACGGCGCCGCTGCGCATGCGCGCTTCGCCCATGTCCACGGAGCTGACGAGCCAGGCGTCCTCGAAAAGTTCGATGAGGATGGGCGAAAACACGGGCTTTCCTGCATTACCGGTTTTGGCGTCTTCCAGGGAATCGGTGAGTGCCTGCAGCACACGGGACGGGTCTATCTCGAAACGGCGAAGGATCAGCGGCAGGTCGCTTTGTGGTGTCTCCAGGCATTTGAGCAGAAAATGCTCGACCAGAATTTCGTAATTCGTGCGCGAAACACACAGCCCGGCTGCATTGTGCAGGGCAGTGGTGCAAAAGCCGTTAAGCTTGGTAAGCAATGCTTTCATGTCCACATTGACCATGGTGTCGCTTCCTTTGTTTTACAGTGTATTTTCACGGGGATGAAATATGGCCTCGGCAAGCCCGGGGGACTCTGACGAGAAACTCCATGTGTCGAGCCCCAAGGCGGACCAGGACATATTGCCGAGTTGCACACAGTGGACCTCTTCTGGCTGTACGACAAGCTCTATGTCACACTCCAGAGGTTCCACCAGATAGAGCTGGATGAGTTGAACGATCCATTCATAGCGATCAGTGCCCGGGAGGCAGTCATGGTACTTTGTTGCATCCATGGGACCGATACGGACCTTGATTTTGCCCAGGCGGTCGTCCACCATCTCTCCCAGCACGGCTTCTTCGCCCAGAACATTGTTGACTATGCCTAGCTGCAGCCGCTGATCCTCAGGAATGCAAACACGGCGGTGTACGCAGGGCTCAACGTCCACAGGTACTTTTCCCAAGGCATCCGAAAGCATGGTGGCCAGCCCCATGGCGGAGCGTGGCCATTGGGTGAAGAGACCAATGTAACGCAGTAGTTGGTTGGGATGTTTCACCTTTGCGCGCAGTTCCGGCATGCCGAATCCACACAGGCAGAACATCCGCTCAATGTAGTCCTTGTCCTGCTCGTCCACCACCTTGATCATGGCCCGGTATTTGGTCCAGGCGCGGATCAACAAGGGGTAGAGAGGGATATTGACGATGTCGATGAAATCGCGGACCACGTCCACGTCTTCATTGGCATCATCCAGCAATTCTTCCGTATAGAATGTCGGCAGGGGCGATGAAGCGCCATATAGCCCCAGAAAAGTGGCTGTAATATGGTACTGGAGCGAGTCTTCGTCCCGCTCTTCGCGCATATCGGTCATGTCCGTGCCTGGGAAACCCAGGGACATGTCCGGCCGCACACGCAGGTTTTCGGAAAGGAAACGCTCGTCGTCGCGCATGCCTTCGCGCCCTGCGTAATATCGCAGGAGGCGAATGGCCTGGAAAAAGGAGTAAGCCGGCGTGTTCTCCAACAAATCTTTTTTGATGGAGAACTGCTCGCGCGCAGGTTTGCCCGCAAGCTCCTTCTTTTTCGGCTGCGCTGATTTTTTCTTTGCTGGCTGCTTTACAGCAGCAGGCGGTCGCCTATCCGCATCGGCCATTGATAGGTCTCTCCTGAATGCTGATCGTCCATTGTGCATCTGGTGAAACTATTGATGCTGGAATAACTTGCCAGGAAGCGATCGAGCACGGTGCCGAAAAGGAACAGGTCGCCGTTGCTCGCGAAATTGCCGCCATCGGCCTTGATGGTGAGTTCTCTGCCGCGCATCATCTGCCCTTTGACGAGGCGATCCGATGTGTGTGCTGTTATATCCAAGAGGCCTTCGACGCGTTTTCTGTTGGCAATCACGGCTGCGCGGTTGCGGGTGTCCGGCAGAATATACAATTGCAGCAAGGAGCGCAGATTTTCCGAATTGCACAGGGAAAGATAGTTAAGGGAAAGATGTGAGAGCAGGCGCCAGAGCAGATCCTTGCCTATGGGAGGCTGCACCACAGCCGTAGGGGGATGAATATTGCGAAAATTCAGTAGGCTGGGGGAAGTCTCAGTGGGTTGGGATATGTCGCCCAACTGCAAGCTTTCCGGCAGATAAGCGTTGGTGCAGAGCAGGTCGATGGAAAGGGTTTCTGTCTGCGGCACGGCAGTGCCCCTGGGATATGCAACAGAGATATACATCTCGCTGTTTTCACCAATGGGGGAGATGCGCCGATTGATATGGTAAATTGCCGTGTCGCCTGTCTGGGCGCTGATCATTTCAAAAGGGACGTATTCGCGCTGCTTCACTGTACCTTTCACAAAACCTATGACCTGTTCCAGGGAATATACCTGGAAGTTGCCGCCCCTTTGATCTGCAGGGCGCACCCTGTACTCGGTGTGGCGGTGGTCCAGCAGAATGGGCTCGGCAGAATGCTTAAAGACATTGATGGCCGGGGAGGCGCCAAGAATGAAATGTTCTTTTTTGAACTGGGGCGCTTCGTGGGTCGGGGGCGCCAGGTCAAATGCGAGTTCAAAGCTGTTGCCCGAACCGCGGTCGGTCCAGTGTTCGAAGCCTTCCACCTCGAAAAAGAGAAATTTATGCGGCAGGGTAAAATATTCCTGCAATAACCGGTACCCGGGAAAGCTGTAGCTGGGGTAGGGCAGCAGGGCCTCGTTGAGCTCGAAACCCACAGCCTTCAGGTTTTTTCTGGGCAGGGTTACGCTTTGTCCGCCCTGACCGGGAACTATGCGGATATTGCGGGTATTGTTCAGGATGAGATGGTAGCGGTCCGCAGCGTTTTCATAGCTGCCGCCTATGAGCAGCCTGAGTTTTTTGGCTTTCCAGTCCTGCAAGGTGGGGCCCGTGATGCGGAAGAAAAGACGCAGCTGCATTGCGCCGCCAGGCGCCTTTTCCAGGCGGGCGTCGCTCAGTTGCAGGGGGTGCACCTCCACGTCGTAGCTGGTGGTGAACAGGCAACTGGTGCCGTCCACAGGCACAGAGGCAACCGCGGAACCGGCCTCCACGTTCATTATCTCCATCAGCCCGGGTTTGGGCGTGAATTGGATGATGGTGGCGGAAGGAATGGGGCGCAGATAATGTGGCAGTATGATCTGCAGCAGACTGTGCAGGATTTCCGGAAACTGGTCGTCGAGCTTTTCGCGAATGAGTCCGGAAAGAAAGGCCGTGCCTTCGAGCAGACGCTCCACGTCCGGATCGGAGGTGGGGCCGCTGAGCATGGGCGCAAGAGCGGGGTGCGCCTTTGAAAACTCGACAGCCAGTTCTTTGAGATGGGCCAGTTCCTGCTGGTAGTATGTGTTTATCATGTTCTCTGGCGGCTAGTGGAAAAAATGGATGTCACGGTCATGAATTCACCGTGATTTTGCCGTCGGACTGCACCACACTCTCGAAGACCACTGGAAAATCCTGTCCCTCAAGGTCCAGTTTGCCCATGATGCGAAATTTTAAGGCGAGCACGTCGTCTTGCTGCTCCTCAAATTCGATCCGTGCATCGGTGAGTCGGGTTTCAAATTTGTTGATGACTGCGGAAATGCTTTCTTCCATCTGCTGTACGGCGTCGGAAGCATAGGAACCGGCAATGTCCGTGAAGTCTGGGACGCCATAGTCCGGTGCAATGGGCACTGCGCCCTGCTTGGTGTTGAGAATTTTCTGCACGTGGTGCAGCACGGAATTGAGCATTGCGTTAGGATCTGAACCGCCGCGGCGTTCAGGATCCTTTTCTATGTTGCGGATACGTTCCAGTAGCCTGTATTCTTTCATGATGATCAAGAAGACCCGAGCCGGCATGCGCCAGCCCGGGCCTGTTCAATTCTAGTCGCCCTTCCAGGAGTCGGTGTACTCGATGTTGCCATCGTTGTAGGTCCACGTAATCTTGGAGTAGGTAAAGCAGACTTCTTCCATGTCGTGGAACGGCTTGTTGTCCGGCAGGAAGGTCATAGGCGTGTATTGACGCATATTAACGATAATGGCTTCGTTAAGCTTGATGGTGAAGTACTTTTCTTCGGTGCCATCAGGCTTGATGCGGTAGTGGTCGATCTGTACGTCGCACTGCTCACCCTTACAGGTGGCTTGAAAGAGTTTGGGCGTTGCCTGGTCCTTGTGCTTGACTACACAAATGGGATTGTGGATGCGCTGGCCGGTAGGCAGGCCGGTGTGCGTATCCTTGGGGATCTCCACATTGTGCTCAATCTGGTACACCAGGATGGTGTCTTTCTTGTCGCCACTTTGGGTGCAATCGCCTTTGATATCACCCTGACTTTTGCCTTTGACCTTCATGTAGGAAGTAAGCGCCATGTCCGTAATCTCCTTACGTCTGCAGTTGGTGAAGTGCGGTAGTTGACTCTACGCCAACCCCTTGTATGGGGACTCGCTATTCCTTATCCAGCTTGCCTACCAGAGACAGTGTGAAAGAGGCGCCCATGTACTTGAAATGGGGGCGCATCTTCATGGACACACTGTACCAGCCGGGATCGCCTTCCACATCCTGAACATCGATTTGGCACATGCGCAGGGGCCGCTTGCTGCGGACTTCCGGCGCAGGGTTGTCCATCTCTGTAACGTACTGTGAAACCCACTTGTTGAGTTCCTGTTCCAGATCCTGACGTTCTTTCCATGTACCGATGTTTTCGCGCTGGATGACCTTGATGTAGTGGGCCAGCCTGTCCACGATCATCATGTACGGAAGCTGTGTGGAAAGTTTATAGTTGAGTTCCGCTTCCTTGCCTTCCTTGGAAGTGCCAAAGAATTTGGGCTTCTGGCAGGAGTTGGCGGAGAAGAACGCTGCATTGTCGCTGCCTTTACGCATGGTCAGGGCAATAAACCCTTCTTCGGCCAGTTCGTACTCGCGGCGTTCCGAGATGAGCACCTCTGTGGGAATCTTGGTCTGGATGGCGCCCATGGCCTCAAACTGGTAAAGAGGCAGGTCTTCCACTGCGCCGCCGCCCTGGGGACCGATGATGTTGGCACACCAGCGGTACTTGGCAAAGCTGTCCGTAAGGCGGGAAGCAAAGGCGAAAGCCGTGTTGCCCCAGCAAAAGTCATCGTTGCCGGTGGCGACGTCTTCCTTGTAATTAAAGGTCTTGGTCGGCTCGGTATCCGGACCGTAGGGCAGACGCAGCAGAAAACGCGGCAGGGTCAGGCCCACGTTGCGCGCATCTTCAGACGCACGGAAGGACTGCCATTTGGTGTATTGCGGCATTTCAAAGATGGCATGCAGATCCTTCAGGTTGGGCAGCTTGTCCCAGGAATCGATGCCAAAGAACTCGCGTCCTGCAGCGGCCAGGAAGGGAGCATGGGCCATGGCCGCAACACTGGCGGTGTACTGCAGCAGCTTCATGTCCTGCGGACCGGGGCCGAACTCGTAGTTCGCCACCATGGCGCCGTAGGGCTGGCCGCCGAACTGACCGTATTCAGCCGTGTACACGCGGCGGTAAAGTCCGGATTTCGGCACTTCGGGAGCGTCTTCAAAGTCGTCAAGCAGGTCCTGCTTGCTGACGTTGAGCACTTCAATTTTGATATTTTCGCGAAAATCAGTGCGGTCCACAAGAAACTTGAGCGAACGCCAAGACGATTCGAGCTTTTGGAAATCCGCGTTGTGGATAATGGCGTCCACTTGGCGAGAAAGCTTTTCATCGATCTGGGAGATCATCTCGTCTACAAGATTGCCAGATATTTTGGCGCCTTGGCGCTCAGGCTTGACCATTTCCTCCAGAAAAGCCTGCAATCCGGCCTTGGTGGTGGAGTAGTATTCATCTGAGGGTTTGAGCTTGGTAGCTTGAACGATATCGTCGAGCAACGACCCCTCGGCCGCTTCGGCCTGGGCAGTTTGCTGTTGCGCCTGGGCTTGTTCGTCTGCCATTCCACTTCCTCCTGTTATCGCTCAGAGCAGGGGGTTCAAAGCATTCTGCTCTCAGGGCCGCCGGCCGGATATCTTAATGCCGGGGGAGCCGTTTTGATGTCATCAAACGGAAAAAATTCCGTCTTGCGCACCTAGGGGTTATTCTTCGACGTCAAGTTCCTTGAGCAGCCTTTCACGCGCACCATCATCCTTGACCAGTTCCTGAACTTTCTTACGGAATTCGGGAACGTTGCCAAGGGGCCCTTTAACAGCTTTCAGTGCATCACGCAGTTCCATCAGCTTCTTCAGTTCAGGAACCTTTTGCACGATGGCATCCGGTGAAAAGTCCTTGAGGCTGTCGAAATCGAGCTTTACGCCCATTTCGTCTTCCTCTTCACCTTCCTTGGGCGCAGCCAGTTTGTTGGGCACCACGATATTCAGTGAAAGGTTGTGGGCCTTCAGCACATCGTCAAAATTGTCCTTGTCGATGCTGATAGGATCACGATCTTCCACCATGCGCTCGTCTGACTGCTGCGTGAAGTCGCCCATGACCAAGAGCTTCAGTGGCAGTTCCACTTCTTCCTTGGCATCGCCGGTCGCAGGCTTATACGTGATGTTAACACGCTCCTTAGGAGCGACGGAGCCTTCTTTCGCCATTGATTGAACCTCCTGCTGGACGTTGTATGCGGATTAGTTTTTTGTAGTCCAAAAACCTACTTTATTCCGTGAAGATTGTCATTACTTCCTGGTGAAATTCCTATCAACTTACACCTGAAATCTTGATTGCCTCTGCGGGACTGATGCGCGCAAGCCGCATAAGAAGCTCGCGACCCTTTGCCGCACTTTCTTCATTGGCCAGGGCTTCACAGGCATCGCACCCCAGGCGTAGCGTCTCCACAGCCAGATCAGGGGCAAATTCCTCCACCCTGAATGCTTCTATATCGGCCAAAGCCTGTTCAACCATAGAGAGTGCGAGATCGGGTTTGGCGGCCTGCAACAGAAAACGCCCTGTGCCATTGCGCCAGAGCAGACGCTCCCGTGCCGTGCCGGCCTTGTTCAACCCTTGCTGCATCAGTTCAGCGGCGGCAATGGCCTTTTTGTCTTGCAACAGGGCGCGGGCGTCCTGCAACGCTTGCGCAACATCTTGCTTTGCAGGATCACCCCCTGCTGCCGAGCCGCTGCCTGCGCCCAGTCCCAGGGTATTCAGCCAGGTCCTTGTGTTCTGGTCCGCAAAGGGTGTTCCATCAGAAAAAGCCAGATTTTCTATGCCTTGCATGCGCTCCACCAGCAACAGCGTTTCGGCGGCTACGGCTTTGGCTGCGTCGGCATAGGCAGGGCCCATGTTTTCCAGAGCCGTTGCTGTGAAGCGCGTCATGTCCAGCCAAAAGCGAAACTCATTGATGCGAGATTCACTGGCCTTGATGGCGCTCTCCCAATTGACGTTTTGCAGCAAATTCTCAATGGGTCCTTTCACCGCGTCTTCCGGCGGTGGCAGCATCGTTTTGCCATCGGATGCAGGGGGCGGTCCGGATAAGGGCAACCACGCCGCCATACGTCGCAGACGATAGGACAGTGGGTTGGTGGGGTCGTTTTCGAGGTAAAAGTCCGCAACCGTCAGCAGTTCGTCAAGCCCTGTGCGCAAGGCCTCTTGTGCTTCCTTGTCGGATTTGGCGGGATGTGCAGAAGCTTTTCTGCCAGAACTTGGGGGTGGCGGACTCGGAGCAGGCGACTGTTTAGGGGGCGCGGCCGGCTGTGGCGCAGGCTGTGCGGTTGCCTGCTGTTGCTGCTCCTGAGGCGCGGAAGGGGCGCTTTGAAATTCTTCTGGCTCTGGTTGCGGCTCTGGTTCCGGTTCCGGTTCGGGTTGGGCTTCTTCCTCTGCAGGCGCCATGTCGAGATACGTCAAGAGCTGACGCATTGAAGGCGCATCATCGCTTTTTTCCGCTAGGGTTGCGTCCAGATCTCCCAGACTTTTCTTGGCTGCAGCCATCTGCTCCGCCGCAACAGGGGCGTCTTCCGGCAAGGATTTGATGAACGCTTCCATGCGCTCTTCCCACCAGCTGATGGCGTTCAGACGTCCCCGCATGCGACGTTTGGGAGGGTAAAGGGTGTCCCAAAAATTGGAGACAAGATCGTTTAGAAAACCAACACCAACGGTAAAGCCTTCGAAACCGTGTGTTTTGGTCAAGCCCGTTACCAGATAGACGGCAACGAGCAAATCTTTTGACTTTTCACTGAGGATTGCAACGCAAAGATTAGTAACCCGTTTCCAATCAGTGCCTTCTCCAGTTGCAGAAGCAATGGAAAGCTTGTCAATTTCCTGTTGCAGTTCTTCGAATTCGGGTTCGTAATGAGCGTCGTCGCCGGCAGGTTTTTCAGGGCTGATAGGATTCTGCCCAAGCTCGCGAACTTTCATGCACTAAGGTCCTTTGACTTCTCAGGTGCAGAACTGTTCGAACGGTCTACGATTCTGCGGCAGAGAGAGTTGTATATTCTATGGATGGTAGTTGAAAATACAATATCCTGTTACCCCCCATAGCATAATAAACTCTCCACTAAAAGACCCAAGGTTCGACAACAACCTGTGGGACTGAAAATTCTCTTTTGTCGAGCATCTGAATAAGTGGCGTGCCGCCCGTAATAGAATAGGTGACTACGATTTCCGTGATTCCCTGGAGTTCCAGATTCTGCTGCTGCTCTGGAAAATCCGATGGCGAGAAAACACGGGTGCCGTACTGGAAGTCTTTAAGGAATTTGGCAAAACCAAGATCACCTTCGTAACGTCTGGTAAGATCGAAAGAGTCAAACTTGATGGTGAATACGGTATCGCCGCATTGATCCTTTTTCCATGTGAAGTCTGTAGTCTGCGGAAAGTTCAGGTTTTCGAGTGTTTGTGGCTTCGGCGCACAGTCCAACGTGAGCAATGTCGCGTATGGGTCGAGATCCGTACCCTGGTTGGTGTCGGTGGGAAAGCCCTGGATGGTCACCTGATACTGGTCTTTGCCTTGCTGGGTCTGCGCCGCCCCTTGCTCCAGAAAACGGAAAAGCTTGTCATCGAACGGAAAGCGTTTTCCGTAAGCGCTCTTGGCAAAATAGCCAGCGGCATTGCGCCCCAGAAATGGTTTGGCCGGGCCTTCTGCAAATTTCCAGGCTGCTCCTTTTTGCTTATCAAAAAGAAGTTCGGGCAATTTGTTTTGCGGCGCGTCGGCAACGGCTGCCAGAACAATGGATTCGTATTGGTTCTGCATTTCTCTGGCGGCTTCTATTATGGTGAAGTCCATGAGAAAACGCAGGGGGCCGCCAATGACATCCCAGACGAACTGATCGTTACTGCCGGTTTTGCTGACCAGGTGCTCCATGGATGCCAGAGACTGGTTTGCCTGATGGAAGGGGGATTTGCTGTCCTTGTCTGTTGCCTTACCACCGCCCTGGAAAAATCCGGAGGCCATGTTCAATGCTGCATCGCCCGTCAAGGTCGCGGGCAGGATATCAGAGAGGGCGTTGTCATACTTGTCGTAGGCGTCCACCGCATCCATCAAAGAAGCGCGCTGTTTAAGTGAATCCGAATCATCAGCGGCCTTATCCTTGCTATCGCTTTCCGCGTCGCCGGCAAGCGCCTTCAGCAGATTCTTGCCAGTGTCCACATCCCGCATGAGAGTGCTTTCGGCCTTGGCCACATCGCGTTTGTCATCCATGTTCTGGATGGAGGCGAATCGCATGACGGTTTGTACCCACTGCATTTGCAGCGAGTTGTCGTCTTTCAAAGGCTCAAGCTGCTTTGCCAGGCTGCTCATGAGTTGAAAGTAGGGGTTCTGTTCACTGGCCATGGAAGAGGCCAGGGTCTTCCATTCGAGGTATGTGCGCTCCCAGTTTTCGCCGTCAGGAAAATGCACGGCAAAGGTCTGCCAACTGTTGGCGTACTGCTGCAGATACCATTTCCGGAAGGTCTGGACCCTTTTGTCCAGTTGTTCCTCATTTTGCAGTGCGGTTTCCACGCGTTTGAGGAATGAATCGATGCGCTCCTTGCCCTGGAGCGTGTAGGCCGGGGGAACCGAAGCAGTATCATCGGGCGATTGCGCAGTGAGCCCCCAAAATTGGGCCATGGTTACGGAATCGAGGTCTGGCTGATCGTTTGCCCAGTCTACCAGCCAGTAGAGTTCAGTCTGACGGGCCTTGAGCACTGAACGCAGAAATCCCATGAGCTGCTGGCGTTCACGCAGCAGATCGGATTGGTTCTTGGTCAGTTCCAGATAGGTTGTGTAAAGCTTATCAAAATATTCAGCAACTTCTGGAATGATGCTGGCTTCCACCTGGGTGAAGACACGCTCGTCAGGCATGGGTTCGGATTGAAGTTTTTCCGGGTCAGCACCGGAGAGCTGGGCGTCAATGAGATTGATGCGTCCAACAATATGCGCGATGTAGCGTGTGAGCTGTTGTTCGGGGCTGTCCTGGTTAAGTGCGGCAATGTTCTGGTCCAGCGCCAGGTCAAGCCGGCTCAGCAACCCTTTGCGGAAGATGTCGGTAAAGAGGCCTTCGAGTTTGTGCTCGGCCAGAAGGCTCTGGTCAAAGCCCATGCGCGGCAGCAGCCAATCCCGGTTCAGAACCTTCATGCGGAACAGTTCTTCACGGAAGTCATCCATCAAGATCAGATCTTTGCGCAAGTCTCCCGTGAGTTCGGGAACGGTGTGAAAGTCTTCCGTAAATTCCAACAGAGCCTGGCGGTTTTTGATGTAGGAAAAGCTGATGAGCCCGATGAAACAGAGGATGACGGCCAGAGCCGCTGTCATGCCCATGGCATGAGTCAGAGTCCGCCAGCGTACGAATTCAAAGAGGGGAGAGTAGAGCCGTCTGTCTCCAGGCAGCACCTTGGAGAAAAAGTCATGAAGGAAAAGACCTTTATGGGTGTCCGGGCGCTTTTGGACCTGCAGCCGGAAGTCTTCCAGCACTTTGGGCAGGTGGGGGAGGGCATCGCCCTCTTGTCGTCCGCTACCAAAATAAATACCACGTAAGAAGGGAGTTTCCTGGAATGGGTTGCTCTCGAACAGGGCCTCGGAAAAGCGCGCCAACCCAGGTTTGAGTGCGTTTATCTCCTGGGGCAGCAGAACCAGGGCGGGATCGGCCTCCGGGTGCCGGTCTGCAAGCCAGATGCGCAAGTCCTTGAGCCTGTCGGCAACGGTATCGACGGCTTCCTTGGCGCACTCCTCAGGGGAGCGCTTGGGGTGATCGTTCATCCACCCCATGGCCTGGTTCAGGTCGCCTTTGTTCAAAAGCGCGCTGAAACTCTTCATCCCCATGAGCCGGTCCGTTTTTGTGATCAGCACATAGACGGGGAATGTAGCGCCAAGAGCCCGCATGAGCTCGTCCGCTCGCCGGCGAATGCTGCGGGCATCGCGCACAATGGCGTCCATATCATCATCAAAAAGACGCTCGGCCCCTATGGTGACAACAAAGCCGCTGATGGGTTCCTTTTTACGGTGCTTGGTAAGCAGCGTAAGAAATTCACGCCATTCTTCCCGGTCCAGGGTCTGGTCCACGCTGGTTGCGTAGCGCCCCGCCGTGTCCATGATGACGGCATCGTCCAGAAACCACCAGTCGCAATTGCGGGTGGCGGATATTCCATCCGCGGGGGTGACATCCGTCAGGGGGGAGTGCAGGCGCGCGCTTTTGACGGCCGTTGTCTTTCCCGAGCCTGGAGGGCCCATGAGCAGATACCAGGGCAAAGCATAGAGCGGATTGCCCATGCTGCTCAGCCGGGACTCCTTGAGCACGCGCAAGGCTTGCCGCCAGCGCTCCTGCAGTTCGTAGGCGCTGCGGGCTTCCTGGGCGTTGGTGGCCTCGATGCGCTCCTTGTCCTGGTCTATGACGCGCTTGACGAATTTGCGCTCTCTGCGGCGGAAAAACCAACGTTTGAGAAAAAGCAGAAAAAGAACCAGACCGAAAACCCCGGCAAGCAGCACCAAGGCCATCCACCATGGCCAGCCTTCGCGGCTGGACAGCCAAAAGGCGCCGACCACGGCTCCAGCGATGAGCAGGATGTAGAGAAATATCTTGGCTGCGGCCAAAAGGAACTTCATCTGCTTACCTGATGTCTAGTTCATGGCCCCAAAAAACTGGAGCAGGTCAATGTTCAGGCTGTTTCTGTAGAACAGGAACAGCTCTATAGCTATGGCTGCGGCCACAACGGGTATCAGCAGCGAAACCCAGTCAAAAGGGCGGAAAATAGCTTTGCTTTTGGCGCTTTTCCCGGAAAGGTAGGCTTCAGGGAACAGCTTGATGCCAGCCAGGTCTGTTTCATCGGCCAGATCGCCCAGCAGCTTTTTTATGTTGCTTTGGCGAATATTCTCCAGTTCCGGCAGTTCATCTTCTCTGAAAAAGCGACCATGAAAGCCAAGGCTGAGACAAAGCGTGTATACTTCAAGCACTGGTTTACGGTTGTCATCCAGTCGCTCAAGCCGTTCAAAAAACTCCACACCGGCGTTATTGGTATTGAAAAATTCACGTTGGAGCTGGTTCTTGCGCCACTCTGGCATGCCTTCCCAGGAAGAGGTAAGCACTTTTTCATCAATCCAGGCGCAAATGGCGAACTTGGCGTCAATGGTGTCGTCAGTTGAAAAGCCGCCGCTTCTGGCCGCTTCTCCAGCCTTGTTCAGGATGCCTTCAATATCCTCACGCGCACGGTCAAAGCTTTGCCCTCCCTGTTCGCTGCCGCGTAACAGGTACAAGGTGTAGCCTATGGCATCCATATAACAGTCGATCAAGCGCATCGGATATCAGCTCCGCAATACCACTATTTCGGCCATCAGATCTTTTGGCGCAGTGTCCCAGTAAAGTGAAACGTTCTGGTTATTTTCCACATCACGCCACTGGGGGCAATCTTTATCGATACGGAAATATTTCGCGTTTGTGGTGCGGGGCAGACCTGCAGGTGTTTCAGGCGAGTAGTCCAGCGGAATGCCGGGCACAGCGCGCGCAATAAGCGTGGTCAGGTTTTGCTGTGCGGAAAGCTTGACCACATGCTGCATGGATTCGAGTAACCGGCCTTCTTCCATGCTTGTACGCAGAACCAGCCAGTAATTGTTGCCCGTCTCGAAAAAGGTCTCCGGCAACTCGGCAGAGTAGTACTCCCCGTCATATTCAAGGCGGATCAGGAACTCCGGCCCCATCATGATGCCCTCGAGAAGCCTGTTTATCAGGTTGCGGGCTGTGGCGTAGCACAGCCAGAGATTTTCATGATCATAAGGGGGGAGCGCCTGGGTGCCATCACGTGTTTCCCCAAAGGCGTTGATGCTTTCTGAAAAGGTGGAAAGTTCGCCCACCAACTGGCGCAAAGTGAGATACACCTGCCAGGGGTGCAGGTGGCTGCCTTCTGTGAAATGCTGCATGACAGGGACGTATCGGTTCAAGGAACGCAGCGCCAGGAGAAAAATGAGGTAGCGGATTTCAAGGTCCATGCCCTGGATGTCGCGGGGGCTTTTGTAGGCTTCGAGCTGGCGGCAGCGTGAGCCG
This sequence comes from Desulfovibrio biadhensis, assembly GCF_055388615.1. NCBI lineage: Bacteria > Pseudomonadati > Thermodesulfobacteriota > Desulfovibrionia > Desulfovibrionales > Desulfovibrionaceae > Desulfovibrio > Desulfovibrio biadhensis. The sequence continues at coordinate 206,653 of NZ_AP042477.1, read as the reverse complement.
ATAAGATCTCTTATTTCTTTGATAAAGGAATACAGTTTGTCGGAGCTGCGGACACTCAGGCAGGGGGGGACGAACTGTTTCGCCAGCTTGACGTCTTCGCCTTCGCGTTCCAGTCTGGCAATGGGAATGAGATGGTAGTTTTCGAGTTCGTCGATTTCGTTTTCCCAAAAAATGCGCAGCACATAACGTAGCCGCCGGACGTGGGCCACAGGGCCATCCCCCTGTGAGTCCGTGATGTTTTCGGGTTCTTCCGTTGCTGCGTAACGGGTGACCAGCTGCCCTGCATCCTTGAGGTCGGCAACCGTGGTTACATTGTTACCGTCCGGATTCTCCTTGAAAATGCCAAGATAAACCGTAAAAGGCTTTTCGCTTTCCACCCAGGCTTCATCAAAAGAACGCGACTGCAAGACGCAGTTCCCCGGGTAAACAGCGTAAATGCCGTCCGGAAAGAGAAAATCACCCTCAAGAATTTCGAAAAGCTTGTTGCCGAAGCCTGGTTCGTTAATGCGCAAGGAGCCAACACCCCAAAAGTATTGTTGCCCATAAGTGCGCACAGGCTGGCGAGAAAATTCATTAAAGGCTTCTGCTCGCTGAAAATGCTGTGGTTGCAGAAATAGCCCTTGGTGCCAGTAGATAGGAGATTGGGGTTGCACCGTCATTCGCTCCCGATAAGCTGGATGCCCGCGGGCCCCATGAAAAGGTTCACCAGTAATTTGCCAGGGTGCCGAACAATGTCAGTGGTAAAAAAACCCACATCCTTGGATATTACCGGAATCTGAAACAGCCGCGTGGAACGCTGTGGCGCCAGGTCGTAATAGCCTGCTGCCACTGCGACGTACTGGGCCTTTTCCGCGCGGTCCAAAGGCACGATTTTATCTTCGTTCGGCTGTACTATCAGCCGCTGATAATAGACGGCAGTCTTGTCAAAATCAGCACATTCCAACAGCTTGAGCAGCCCCTTCTGATTCTTAACCAGCTTGTTCCACCCATTGGGGTCGCTGAGCTGATATACGCAAAGTACGACTGTGTGTCCTAGTTCATCATATAAATTCAACTGCTTGTCAGAACGAATGCGCAGTTGCAGCGCCCCTTCCGCATATGACCACTTGGGCTTGGAACTGGGGGTTGAAGAATCCGAAGACGGATCCTGTGGGTCGGGTGATGATGAACCGCCGCAGCCACACAATGACAAACAGACCATGAAACTGGGGAGGAGCACAAGCAAAAACAATATTCTGGACATGCGAAGGGACTGCTCTCGATGCGTACGAGCAATTTCTCCTGCATCTCTTGAACACATGGGATGCAACGTGACAACCCTTGGCGCCTTCGGGTGGCCGGGGGGTGGCTGCATAGGCATCTCGTATGATTTGTTCTGGCTATACGCCGGGATAATAGCATTATTATGTTGCTGTGAATACTAGTGCCAGTGTGCCAGGATTTGTCAAGAGAATTTTATGATTTTTTTTAGTGATTCTGTAAAATAACGATATTTTCATGAAAATAGCCTACGGAGAAGCGTTGTGTATGAACATGGTAAGATAAAAGCAGTCCGGCTCGACAGCAACTTCTGTTTCAGGAAAATATTGTGTGAGTAAACGGACTGAGGAGAGATTCAGGTATTGTAAGAGCTCCGCACTGCAGTATAACAGTCCCCTATTTTGAGTAGAAAAGAGTTTGTCCAGGGTGTTTTTACAGTGTTAATTGCGTTTTTGGTGCCATGTGACGTTGAAAAGCAAATGTTGTGCAGTGCTCTTGGGAGGGCAGGTGACAAAAATATTTTTCTTCAGGTGAAGCTTGAAGTTTTTTTGTGGCTTTGCATAAAACCTTCAATTGGAAGAGGTTTTCGTATTTTGCGATAATAATGATCTTACATGTTATATGTCTCTATGCGTAGACATTTTTCTTGTAGGCCGTGGTGTTTGTCGTGTTGTGCAGGCGTTTGGAAAAATGGATTTTTACATTCAGAAAAAGGAAGGCCAGGGTGGGGAACCCTGGCCATTGGAATGCCCCCCTGGTTAGGCATTGAGGTGACAAGAATCAGTGTGCGTTCGCCATCTGCTGTGGAGACCGGGGGGAGGGGGTGGTCTCCATGAAGACATGGGAGGCATTTACCAAATATCTGAACAAATCAGTAACTCCCAAAAGAAAAGTGTATTAGAATTCACTTGCATCAGATTTTTTATGCAAAAGCAAATATGTAAGTTTGCCCCTACAGCATGCAGTATTATTACTACACGGGCGTAGGGTTTTGTGCCGGTTCAGGGCAGACATGAAGGCTAACGCCCTTACAGGTCGCAGGCAGGATTCAGTGGAGGGGGGTCAATATTCTGCGAGTCCAAGGCTGAGTGCATAGCGCATCAACTGCGCATTATTGTCAATGTCCAGTTTTTTCATGATCCTGGATTTGTAGGTGCTCACAGTCTTGGGGTGAACATTCATTTCTTCTGCAATGTTGGTTAGTTTGTGTCCTTTTGCCAACAGTCGCAGCACATGCCACTCCCGTTCGGAGAGCAAATCATGGGGCATTCTCGCCCCCCGGCCACTGGCAATGCCTTTGAGCAGGCCGTTTGCCAGGGAATCGCTGGCGTAAGTGCCCCCGTTGAGAATCTTCTTGATTGCCCCCAAAAGTTCCGAGGGCACAGAGGCTTTGTTGAGGTAGCCGTTGGCGCCGGCTTTCAGGGCCCTGATGGCGTACCCCTCTTCGGGGTGCATGGAGAGGATGAGTACAGGTAAATCAGGTTTTTGTTCACGGATTTTGGAGAGCAGGCGCAGGCCGCTTTCATCTGGCAGGCTGATATCGAGGATCACCATGTCGAATTCATTGGCGAAAACGATATCCATAGCCTCTTTGGCAGTGGCGGCTTCGGTAAATGACGCCTGCGTGCCAGACACGTTGACAATGTCGCGAATGCCGGAACGCACGACAGCATGATCATCTACTAATAAGAGGTGCATTGCATTATCTCCAGATACAATACCTACCCTTCACGCAATACCAAGGCAAGTTTGTAGGGAAATTCTTACTCCCGAGTCTATCAACAGACATTTTCGTCAGCCCGCTGACTCAGAGGGAGGCATGCGGTGACGGTCGTGCCCTTACCGGATTCTCCCTTGATGTCCAGGGTTCCGTTCACTGCATGCAGGCGTTCGTACATGCCGAGTAACCCAAAGGAATTCGGTGAATCCATGGCAGCTGGAGATATCCCTTTACCGTTATCCTTAATGGTGACCTGAATGTGATGGTCCATTTGGACCATATCCACCCATACGGTGTCTGCCTGGGCATGGCGAGCAGCGTTTGTCAGCGCCTCTTGAACCAGCCTGTATACGGCTGTGGCGATTTCTGGAGCGGCTTCAAATTCTTCAGGTTCAAGAGTCAGTATGGTTCGCAGTCCCGTGGTTTTCTGAAAATCGTTGATGCGCCAGGCTATGGCGGCGCTCAATCCCAGATCGTCCAGTTGCATGGGCCTGAGTTCCTGACAGATACGCTGCACCGAGTTTATCATCTGTTCAAGGGTTGATCGCAGCACATCCACCCTTGTCAGGGCTTGCGTGTTTTCCTTGTTTACCATGTTGCCGAGCACGGACATTCCCATATTGAGGGCGGTGAGGTTCTGCCCCAATTCGTCGTGAATTTCCCGGGCAATGCGCTTACGCTCCTGTTCGATGATCTCCCCCTGCCGGGTGGCCAGGCGTCGCAGTTGTTCACTCGCCCAGTGCAATTCCCGCGTCCGTTCCTCCACGCGGAGCTCCAACTCGTCCCGGGCTTTTTGCAATGCTTCTTCAGCGACTTTTCTGGCGGTTATGTCCGTGACCACGGAGGTGAAACTGATCAGGTTGTCGTCTTCATCAAGGTTGTAATTCCAGTCTGCCTGGAGGTCGATCATAAAGCCATCAATGTGCTGCGAACTGAAAAAAAACGGTTGCGGTTGAGGGCGCTTGTACTGAATACGCTGCAAAAAATTGCGGAATCGTTCGCGATCTTTCTCGAGCGCGATATATTCAGTGATATTATCGCCTATCATGTCGAGGGCATCCATGCCGTGTCTGTCGGCAATGACCTGATTGCAAAACAATATCCGCCCCTGACGATCAAACTCGATCAGTCCGTGGGGGATAGTGTCTATGAGGTTGCGGTATTTGGCTTCGCTGGCGCGCAGGGCTTCCTGGGCCTTGATCGTGGCGAAAACCCCCCCTGCTTGAGAAGAAACGGCTTCCAGTATGTAGCGGATGTCCTGGGGCATGTGTTCCAGGCTACGCGAGCCCGTATAGATTGCTCCAACAACATTTTTTTCGAATATCATTGGGATAACGGCAACTGCCTGGAGCTGTAACGAGCGTGTGTCATCCACCATCAGAGCGCTGAGTTCATTGTGCCTGCTATAAAAGGGAATCCCTTGGCGCAACATTTTGTACTGTGGCGAGGAACCGTCAAAATTGTCCATTTTTTCAAGTAGCTTGTCGTCAACTCCTCTGCTGCTCATGACCTGAAGCGTATGTTCTTCGTCATTGACGGCGTAGACAACAAAAATGTCGAGTCCTTGATATGGTGCGAGCGCATCAAGCGTTATTGCAGCGGCTTGTTGCAGGGTGGTGGCCGTATTCAGGGCAATGCCAAGGTCGCGTTGCAGCTCCATGAGTTGCCGTGCCCGCAATTGGGATGTGACATCCATGGCGACGCCGACGATGCGGGTGGCCTTGCCTTCTTCATCGTGCTCCACAGCCCGCGCAAGCTGGCGCTGGTACATGGATTTGCCGTCCGGGCGCGTGTAGGAGAACGTGACATCCAAAAGCTCTATGTCACCACGCAGAATCTTGTCCGATTGTTCAATGCACTTGAGCTTATCCTGTTCCGGAATGCGCTGTGACCATTCATTAAGCGCCTCGGAATATGGAATATCATTGAAAAAATGCACATCGTTGAGTTCGTTGAAGCGATCGCTCGTGATGGAGATATTTTGCTGCGGATATATTTCGAATTCTGCAGCCCCGCTTATATCCATGGCCATTGCCAGGCGTTCCTGATTTTTGCGCAATTCTTGTTCCGCCTGCTGCCGTTCTTTTACTTCGGAACGCAGGCGGGCGTTTGCCAGGCTCAGTTGTTTGGTCCGCTCTCGTACGAGTTCTTCCAGGTGCAATCGGTAGCGGGTGTTTTCCTGCTCCAGGATGTGTTTGCCATCGAGCAGTGATTTGTGCTCAAGCGCTCGGGAAACACGTGCAGAAGGTCGTTTTTACGGACAGGCTTGACTAGGTAATCGAAAGCCCCCTGCCGGAGGGATTCTGCGGCGTTGTCGATGGTGGGTTGCCCGGTGATCATGATAACAGGGCAACGGGCGTGTAGTTCCCGGACCTTGTCCAGCAGGCTGGTGCCGGAGTCGCCGGGCAGGATGATGTCGCTGATGACTACGTCGAATTCGCCGCTGCTGAGGATTTTTTCGGCCTCGGCTACGGTCCTGGCCTCATGCACGGTGTGCCCTACACGTTGAAGAAATATGCTGAAGGTATCGCGTATACTGGTTTCGTCGTCTACGATAAGAATTTTGTTCATGGCGCCACCAAATGTGTACAAACGTCGTACCTGGCCTTGCAGGAATTTACTTCAGAGACCAAAAGACGCGTAAGGCCCCCGCTGCGAAAGCAGCCACGGCAAGCCATTGCATGACTTCGCCATCCCATTGCAGCAGAAAAAAACCCGTTATCATGAGCACTCCCCCCATGATGATGGGGCGAAACATCTGGCGCAAACGGTCTTCAAGCAATTCCATGGTTTCCTGGGCGAGTTTAACGTGTAGATTGTGCTCGCTCAGGTCATTCAAAATCGTTTTGGCCTTTCTCGCCGTTAAGGGCAAGTCCTTGATTTCGCCTGTGACGGTAGGGAACAAGCCTGCTTCCGCATCCAGTGCACGGGGCAGATTGTTCTTCAAAATGGGCAGGATATCCTTCACGCCATTGAAATTTTCAATAAAGCTTGTGCCCAGCCCCTCGATAAGCGAGGAGGCGCGCATTACATAGACGACTTCTTGCGGTAGCTTGAAGGGGAGATGTTTCATGGAATCTAGCACTTGGAATGCAAGAGCCTGCATGCTGGCCGCGCTCAGGTGCTCGTCGCCGAAGATGGCGAACATTCTTTCCGCAAAATCCAGCATCTGGTCTTCTGGCGCATTGTGGGCCACCACCCCCAACCGTTTGCAGGCCATGATGAACAGCTCGAAGTCCTGCTCGTGGGCGGCCTTCACCATTTCTATCATGGCGACCCTGGTGCGCTTGGAAAGACGCTTGACCATGCCGAAATCCAGCAGCACCAGACCACCGTCCTGGCGCACCAAAAGGTTGCCGGGATGCGGGTCACAATGAAAGTATCCTTTCACCAGCATTTGTTCCGTATAAAAAAGCACCAGCTTTTCCATGAGAGCGGAAAAGTCCAGCCCCATGCCGGCAAGGGCTTCCTTATCGTCGATGCGCACGCCTTCTTCAAAGTCCATGACCAGTGCGTCCGGGCTGCAGTATTCGGGGTGCGGTTCCGGAAAACGCACACCGCTGCCGGCATAGCGCTCCCTGAATTGGCGCAGATGCTCCAGTTCCTGCCAGAGGTCCACTTCCTTGAGGATCATCGTATTGAATTCGGCAATGACCGCATCCAGGGAATTTCGGGTGTAATTACTAAACAAGGGGCGCAGCACCCGCAAGAATGAGCGGATAATGCGGATGTCTGCCAGAACTCTTGGGGTTATGTTTCGACGACGGATTTTAGCAACCACCATGCGTCCATCATGCAATACGGCCCGGTGCACCTGGCCGATGGAGGCGCTGGCAATGGGGGTGCGCTCAAAAAAGCTGAATGGAGGTGTTGCGCCAAAAGCCTTTTGATACATGGCGTCCAGGTCCTTTGCATCCATGGGGGCCACTTCGTCATGAATACTTCGTAACCGGGACAGGTAGGCTTCGTTGAAGAAGTCGGCACGGGTCGCCAGTACCTGGGCCATTTTGATGAAGCTGACACCAAGTTCAAGGATGGCGGCCTGCAGGCCTTCAGGATCAAGGGGGCGCAGCAAAAGGAAGCGGCTGCGCCGCCGGAGGGTGCAAAATACAGTGTGCAGAAAACGAAAAGCCAACCACAAACGACGTGGTGCGTAATAACCGGGGGTAAAGGAAAAGTGCATGGGAAAAGAAGCCTCGGGCGCCCCTGGATAAGGGGATTTATCTTACCAGTTCGGGGCCTGGGGTTTGGGAGGCGAGGGTTTATAATCCCAGGGGCGTGAATCATCCAGGGCCAAAAAGATAATGGGGATAAAGAACAAGGTGCATATCGCGCCCCAGATGAACGGGTTTTTGCCTAGGCGTCCCGCTATTTTTCCCCAGAGTATGAACGTTGCGGCGATTTGAATGAAGGGAATGAGCAGCAGCACCATGTAGGGGCCCGCCAACCCTGCGCAACGGCAGAGCAGGTAGACATTATAGAGTGGAATGAGGAATTCACCAAAGGATCCCACACCGAATTTTTGCCCCAGTCTGTAAAGTATGTAGGTGATGCAAACATAAATAAAAAATGCGAGCAGCAACGGCGGAAGCAGGCCCAGCAAAATCATCTTGGGGGTTGGCTCGAAAGCAGTACCCTGCTCTTGCGCTGCATCAGAGGGAGATTCCGTGAGGCCGCTGAAAATGCCCCGCAGCATCTCTTTCAGCAATTGGGAAGGGGAGGGATCTTCCGGTTCGAGTGGAGAAGGCTCTTGCGGTGGCAACTGAGGGATGTCTTTAGGCTGGGATTCCTGGTCGGCGTAAGTGCCCCCGCCCGGCGCCTGAGATTTGCGTTCCTGCTCCAGCATAAAATTCTGTTCGGCCGCATCGGGGTTCTGATCCATAAAGCGCTGCCGTTGCTCCATCCTGGTTTCGTGCTCTTCAAGATGCTCGGGCTTTGTATTTTGCATGTGCAAAATACCCTGCGAATCGCGCCAGACATAAATCTCCTTTGCGCAGTAGGCTGGCGCAGCATAGACCACAAGGGCCAGGATGAAGAACGCGATGCGCAGTAGCATTTCAGTGCCCCTAACCTTCAAAGGTTTTACGCGAAAATACGAGAAGGAGCCGGGAGAAAACTTTGGAGAATCCCTTACCATTACAATAGGTGTTTTTTACCTTGTCGACAAGATGGAACAGAGACTCTTTAAGGTTTTACAAAAGGACACGTTGCAGAAGTCCCAGTCATTTCTTACTGGCGGCTTTACGGTATCATCCATCTGGGCTACCGTGCATGGCAAGTGGAGGAAAGTATGTGTTACATGAAAGGATCGAGCTGTGGCTCTGAGAAAAGAGAGCGCCGCGGATGGGGGGCAATGTTCTTCCTTGCGCTTCTGTTGTTTGCGTTTTTGTTCTGCCTGCCAGGGGAGGGAGCGCGCCGGTCCTTTGCCGGGATGCACAGCTGGGTGGACGAGCAGGGCGTCATGCACTTCTCGGACAAACCCGTGCAGGCAGCCAAACCGAAAATGCAGCAGGGGGAAGCGCCCCCGACAGATAAAACAAGCGCGCCAGCCCAGGCAACACTACCGGCAGGCCATGGACCCGTTTTCATGTGGAAAGTCTCGACTGCTACCAATTTCGTCTATCTGCTCGGCTCCATGCACTTTGTCCAGGCTGGCACCTACCCGTTGGACCCGCGCATCGAGGCTGCTTATGAGCAGTGCCCCGTCATTGCCGTAGAAAGCGATGTGGAAGGCAAGCAGGGACAGCTTCAGGCGCTGACACTCAAGCTTGGCATGTATGAACAGGGGGATACCCTGGACAAGCACATTTCCCCACAAACCATTGCCCTGCTGCGGGAAAAAGGGTTCTGGAATCCGTTGTTTCTGCAGATGAAGCCCTGGCTTCTGGCGCTGCAGCTCCAGAATCAGCAATTCATGATGCTGGGGTACGACATGAACAGCGGCATTGACCGCTATTTTTTGCGCAAGGCCAAGGCCCGAGGCAAGAAGGTTAAGGAACTTGAAGATATGGGCGCGACCTTGCGCCTTCTCGCTTCTGCCTCTGAAGGGCGCGAGGACGAATTTCTTAGCTACTCGATAAAGGAACTGGACCGCACTGCGGAAGTCATTCCCAACATCAATCGCCACTGGAAAAAGGGGGACGCCAAGGGCATGGCTGATCTGATACTGGGAGAAATCAGCCGCAACCCGGAATTCAGGGAATTTGGCAGGCTTCTTTTTGACGAGCGCAACAAGGCCATGGCCGCAAAGGTGGAGCAGTACCTCAAAAGCGGCACGCCGCATTTCGTCATAGCCGGGGCGGGGCACATGGTCGGCAGTATGGGGATTCCCCGGCTGTTGGAACAGCGGGGGTACGATGTGGTGCAGATAGGGGCTGAGTAGGAAGAACGCGCCGCTTGTTCGCGGCGCGCTCCCGAGAGCATTATTTGCGTGGATTCTGCCCCAGCAGGCACATTACCTCGTAGGAAATGGTACCCCACCAGCTGGCGAGTTCATCCGGGCTGATGGCTTCCTTGCCGCGCCCTCCTAATAAGGTGACGGTATCTCCGGCCTTGGTATGGGGGGCATTTTCAATATTTACCGCAGTCATTTGCATGCAGACGCGTCCGACGATAGGCACGCGCTTGCCGTGCAGCAGCATGGCGGATTGGGTGTCCTTACCGCTGGAAAGCCCGCGGCTGTAAGCATCTGCGTAACCTGTCGCCACTATGGCCACCCGTGTTGGCTTATCCGCCACCCAGGTGCGCCCGTAGCTTATGCTTTCCCCTGGCGCCAACTCACGAACCTGCAAAACGGGAGCCTCAACATGCATGACCTGCTTGAGGCCGTGCCCCTTTTCCTCCCAGGCAGTGCCGTAAAAGGGATTGCCGCCATACAGCGCGACGCCTGGGCGCTGTAAATCCAGATGCAGCGCTGGGTAGGCCATGATCGCGGCCGAGTTGGCCAGGCAGCTGTCAAAAGGGGCGAGTGGGGCCAGGGCATTGCAAATTTCCGCAAAGTCCCGCCCCTGCTGGAGGACGAAATCCTCTTGTTCGGGCATATCTGCAGTGGCCAGGTGTGAAGCTGCCATGACCACCTGCAGGCCTGGATGTTTTTCAAGGTACTGGAGGAGCTTATGAATCTGCCCCTTGTTGAATCCCAGGCGTCGCATGCCGGTGTCGAACTTTAGCGCCAGGGGGAGTCGTTCGTCCGGGGTAAAGGTGCGACGGACCTTTTCCAGGTGTTCAAGTTGTGCTTCGGACCCGCAGAAAGGGATGATGTCGTGGCGGGTCACGGCTTCGCAATCAGTGTCATCCAGGGCGCCCAGAAGCGCGACAATTTGCCCTGTAAAACCGTTTTCACGCAGGTAGACTGCTTCCTGCACCGTGCCGACCGCCATGCGTCGACATCCAGCGTCATCCAGCACGCGTGCAACATGGAGCAGGCCATGGCCGTATGCGTCGGCCTTGACCACGGCCATGGCGTTGCCACCTTTGCCGTGCATCATCTGCCAGTTGTGTTTAAGAGCGTCGGAATCGATGGAAACACGTATCAAGTTGTAGGGAATACTCATTGTTTTTCAGCCTTTGGGACAGCAAATTTAAAACAGGTGATAGGAAATTGAATTAACAGAATTTTTTCATGTAATAAAGCCTCTTGTTTTGCAGCTGCATAGTGTGTTAGTTCATCCAAAATCGAGCCGTGTTCGTTAGCATGGCAATCCCGGTCCGGATGTGCGAAATGAGGTCCGGGCGAGACCCTCGATCCAGGAAACAAAAAGGCATGACCCGCATCCAGTTGCCAGGCATATTCAGCCTCCGACTCCTCTCCACCGCTCTTTTGGCGCTGTTTGTTTTTGCGTTTTTTTCGCCGTGTTCTGCAACGGCTGACGAATTGGTTAACGTCTTGCCCGAGCTGGAAGAAGACGCTGTTTGGGATATTGAGGCCGACAAGGCTGTGAGTCTTGAAGACGGCGCCATTCTCGAAGCCTCGGGCGACGTTGTGCTGCGCCAGGGCGTCAACTATCTCAAGGCGGATTTCGCCCGCTACCATCGTGAAACCCACTGGGTATTTCTGAGGGGTAATGTTCGCGCTGGTTTGGGCGGTGACGAACTGGAAGCCGAGGAAGCCGAATTCGATCTCACCAAGCATGTGGGCTGGCTCAAGAACGGGCGAATTTTTCTGGCAGACCCGCACATGTACTTCAAAGGCTCCTACGTGGAAAAGAAGTTCGGGGAGACCTACGAATTCAAGGAAGCCAAGGTCACTGCCTGCGATGGCGACGTGCCTGCCTGGTCTTTTGAGGCCGACGAAGGCACCGTTACTGTTGACGGCATGGCCAACCTCAAGAATGCCCGCTTCAACGTCAAAGACGTGCCTGTGATGTATACGCCGTACTTTTCCATGAGTACGGCCAAACGCCACACCGGTCTGCTCATGCCCGGCGTGGGGTACAGCAACCGTCTTGGCGCGCAGATTAACCTGCCGATCTACCTTGTCCTTAATGAAGAGAACGATATCACCCTGTATGAGAACCTGATGACTTCCCGCGGGTTCATGCAGGGGGTTGAGTACCGCCACAACTGGGATTTTCTCCAGGGCAAGGGCTACTGGCGTTTCGATTACCTGTACGATGCTGTCATCCACGAGAAAGAAGGCGACGAGCCTTCCGCCCTAGAAGATGATGGTTTGGTGCGCACCAACCACGATCGGTTCTGGCTGCGCTCCATGTTCAATGGCAACATTCCCGTTGCAGACATAGACGTCAAACTGGACCTGGATTTTGTTTCCGACCAGAACTACCTGCGCGAATTCGAGAGCGGGCTTTCCGGCTACGATCACAGCCGTGATGTCATGGAAGAAGAATTTCGACGGTCGCTGAACGAAATCGACCAGGACAGGGTGAGCACGCTGCTCTTATCCCGCGGCTGGGACCGGGGGCTGCTTTCCGGAATGCTGCAGTACACGCAGCCCGTTGAATACGGGCACGGCAACCGCTCCCTGGAATATGCGCCCCAGTTGCAGAAATTACCCGAAATTTCCGGCTATCTTTATAAGGATACCATACCCGGTCTCGAAAATCTGCCCATAGAGGTGCAGGCAGACCTGGTCGCCACCAACTTCCGGCGCAACATCGGCTCCACGGGAACGCGCATAGACTTTCACCCCAAATTGAGCGTGCCTTTGGAATCAAAATACGGCTCCATCATCCCCACGGTAGGATTTCGTGAAACCTTCTACTCCGTGGACAGGCATGAAGCCACGCCCGGAGCGCCGGAAGGGGATACGGAAAACACCAGTCGCAGCTATGTCGATGTCGATGTCACGGCGCAATCCGATGTCTATCGCATCTTCGACTTCGGGGTGGGCCCCATGGATGTGAGCCTGGACAATCTCGGCGAAGGGCACTGGACCGCGATGAAGCACAGCGTGCAGCCGCGTGTCAGCTACAACTATGTGCCTGATCTGGATCAGAACGATAACCCCTATTTCGACTTCGAGGACCGCGTCGAAGAGCGCAACATGATTTCCTACTCTTTGACCAACGTTCTGACGCGCAAGCGCGAAGAAGTTATCATGCGCACCGAAGGGGAAAACGATCCCGTTCCCGGGTTGAGCGTTGACTATCTGGATATTTTTCGCCTGGATATCGGGCAAGGGTATGACATTGTGGAAGCCGAGCGCAACCACATGAGCGATGTGTATGAGCGGCGCCCCTTTACCGACGTGTTGGCGGACCTCACCCTGCAGCTTGATTCCTGGGTGAGCCTGAACAGCAAATCCTGGTTCTCCCCCTATACCTTGGGCTTTACTGAGCATTCCCATACGCTGATACTTGAAGTTCCCAACTGGGTCAGCACCTCCTTTGGCCTTGATTTCATGGAAGGCATCAACGAATACAAGCGCCAGAACCGGCCTGAGATGGACGTCATCGATCTGGGGCTGGACCTCTCGCTTTTCGGGGGCTTGACCGTTGGCGCAGGCTGGAAGACCGATCTGCTTCGGGAAGAAAACCTCGAAACTTCACTTGCCGTCGGCTACAAGCACCAGTGCTTTGATGTGGAGGTCAAAGGTACCACCACGCCCATTGAGGACCGTGTTGAAGCCTGGATCAACCTCACGGGCATCAGTTTCTTCTAACTGCCTACTTGTTTCAGCATCTTATCGGCGCTACAATAAATCTGGAGCGTCCGTTTTCTGCGTTTTTTCATGTATTAAAGACGGCGCATCCCCATTGGTTTGTACTGCGTAATGCAGTACTGCGCGGTTTCACGTGTTTTCAAGCCATGATATTCGGAGGAATATTTTTTACATGTTCAAGAAATTGTTGCCTCTTGTAGTAGGCGCGCTGCTTCTTGTGGCGCCCGCCTGCATGAAAAAGGATGAGACGACCACAATACCCCCTCGCCCCGGGCAGACTGAGACCAAGGCGCGAGGTTCGGTGCGCGCGGTGCATAAGGGTATGCCCAAGATCGACGGACAGCAGGTGCGTGACTGGTTTGGCTCGATAAAGCTTCCCGGCTGGCGCAGGCTGTCCATATTCAGCGAGTTCCATCCTGATGAAGGGAGTTTTGTGGCGCGTTATGGTAAAAAAAATAAAATCCTGTACCTTTCGTACATAGATAACCAAAGGATGAGCCAGTTCGGTTTGCCCCGTACCGCCCGGGAAATGCTCATGGTGGGGCGCAGTTCCTTGCCGCAAACAGTGGAATTGGAGGGACGAAAATGGTACGCGCAAAAAGGAGAACAACCTATGCTGGCTACAGACGCCACTGCGGATGTTCGCGTTTTGCTCATGGGGTATAGAGATCTGAAAATCGAGGAACTGGAAGAATTGGCACTGCAATTGCCGGTCGGCAAACTCAAGGAAATGTCGCAATGAAAACATTGAGGACGGCGCCCTATAAGCGTGTTCCGGGTAAATGGCTCTATTGGCTTGCAGCAGCCCTTTATCTGGGGGTGCCCCTTGTTCTTGCGGCGTTTGCCGTGCCCAAGGCCATTCATTTCTATGAGGAGATGCAATCCCATGGCCAGCATCTGTATGCACCGGGGCGCCAGGCCTTCACCCTGGAAGCACCTGGAGAGTATGCAATGTACCTTGGCGACACCTTTGAAAACGCCTCATCCTATTCCCAGTCGGAAGGGCGCATGGCCATCTCCCCTACAGGTCCAGAAAGCGGCGTGAGCCTGCGTCTGGAAGATCCCACCGGGAAAACCGTTCCCCTGCGGACACCAAAAATGAACAGCACCGTGACCATGGGGACTTCCCGCTGGGTCTGCATTGGTTTGTTCACGGCGCATTCTGCGGGTGAGTATGTCCTGGTGGGAGAGCCCGGCCCTAAGCGCAGTCCCGAAGCACGGGAGCTTTTTTTGCTTGTAGTGGAGTCTGGCTGGCCTTTTGGGGAAATCCTGGATGCGGTGACCTTGTTGCTGCCCCTTTTGTTTTGCGCGTTCATCAGTATTTTGGCCGGTGTTGGGCTGGCGATGTTCGTATACGTAAAACGCTACGACGAGCGGGCCCCGAAAGCTTGCAATATGTAAAACAAATTGTATCGAGGTGAGCGATGGAAGTGGCTGGTGGTATGCTGATTTTAGGGATTCTCGTGCTGTTGGCCGGGCTTTTGGTCAGCGCCTTGTTCGTGCATCTTGCCGCAAAATTATCCGGTGTGGAGGGTGCAACCTTTGGCAAGGCTGTACGTGCCGTTATTGCAAACGCAATTGTTTCCGTCCTCGTGTCTCTGGTGTTTTCGATTGTTCCTCTGGCCGGCACGCTCCTGGGCATGCTCATCAGCCTTGCTGTCACGCTCTGGGTGCTGCGAAAAATCTACCAGATTGGCTGGGGCAAGGCTCTCTTGCTTTGGGTCATGCAGTGGATCGTGCTTTTTATCTTGATTCTCGTGCTCGGCAGCGTGATGGGCATGAGCATCCTCGCCTTGTAAGCGCATAATAACCAGGCAGTCGCGGTCTCTACGGGCCACGGCTGCCTGGTCGTCATAAAAGCATGACGCCCGCTATTCGTAAGCCAGGGCGACTTCTCGTCGGATTGTCTCGGTGAGAGTGCTTCCGGAATGGGCAATTTCTTGGGCGTTATGAATGCTGGCAACACTCCCGTGGCGATAAACAACAACCGCCTCGGCCAGGGATTCCACTTCGTCTGAATCATGCGTCACCATGATCATGGGGATGTCGAAGGTTTCCAGCACCCGGCTCAACTCCTGGCGCATGCGTAGCCGCAACGGTTGATCCAGCGCGCTGAAGGGTTCGTCCAGCAGCAGCATGCGGGGAGAGGTCGCGAGCGCTCTGGCCAGGGCAGTACGTTGCTGCTGCCCTCCGGAAAGCAGGGCAGGCTTTAATCCTGCGACCTTATCCAACCCAAAGATGTGAATGAGCTCCTGAACCCTGCGCCTGTCCCGATTGGAGATTCTGCCAAAAAGGGATGCAAGGCCAAAGCTGACGTTCTGCTCCACATTCAGATGCGGGAAAAGCGCATAATCCTGGAATACATAGCCTACGCCGCGAGACCTTGAAGGCAGGTCGATGCCTGCCGCAGAATCAAAAATCACGTCGCCATTGACGCGGATGTACCCTGCATCCGGACGCAGCATGCCGGCAATGGCCCTGAGCGTCAGCGTCTTGCCGGAGCCGGAAGGACCGAAGAGCACCAACGCCTGTTCCGTTGTGGAAAACTGGGAGCGGAGGAGAAATTCTTCTCCCCCGCTTTTCATCCGTTTTTCGATCGAGAGTTCGAACTTCATTTGCAACCTTATAGTTAGGGGCGCTTGAAGCCTCTGGCTTCGAGGAGCGCTACACCGGCATCGCTACGGACAAAGTCGACAAACTTTTGGGCCAACGCGCCGGACTTTGCATTCTTCAGTACGGAAATGGGGTAGGTTACGGGTTTTTCCAGGGGGATTTCAGCAATGATCTTGACCTTCTCGCCACCCTTTACGGCGTCAGTGCGGTACACAAAGCCGCAATCCACCTCTCCTCTGGAAAGATAATCCAACACCTGGCGTACGGATTCGGCAAAGATCATCTTGGGTTGCAAAGGGGCGAACATTTTGGCGGCTACCAGGGCAGACTTGGCGTACTGTCCGGCGGGTACGGTTTCCGGCGTGCCTATGCCGATTTTCTCCACCGTGTCTTTGGTCAGATCTTCCAGGCTGCTGACGCCGGCTGGGTTATCGGCAGGGGTGGCAAGCACCAGCGAGTTGTGCGCGAAAACAACCACATCATCTTTGTTGGCGAAACCGCCCTCTACTGCCTTGGCCATCCATTTGGGGTTGGCGGAGGCGAATACCTCTACGGGAGCGCCTTGTTCTATCTGCCTGTAAAGCGCGCCGGATGCCGCGTAGTTGAGCACCACATCCACACCTGGATTGGCTTTTTCGAAAGCAGGCTCGATGTCGTTGAAGGCGTCGGTCAGGCTGGCGGCCGCAGAGACGATGAGTTCTTCGGCCTGGGCCGCCGGGGACAGAGAGAATACAGCAAGGGCGCATACGAGGCAGGCGACGAGAATGAAGCGTTTCATTTTTTTGCTCCTTGAAGAGGGGTCAGAATTGAGGTTTGAGGAGTCTGCTTGTTGTCATCAGAATGATGACGCATACAATACTGATGATAAGCACCAGGGTGTTGGCCAGAGCGTCATTCCCGGCCTGAACCGCTGAATATACTGCAAGAGAAAGGGTTTGTGTTTTGCCGGGCAGATTGCCCGCCACCATGAGCGTGGCGCCGAATTCGCCAAGAGCCCTTGCAAAAGCCAGCATTGTGCCGGCAAGCACGCCCCTGAATGCCAGAGGCAGCGACACGCGGAGGAAAACTGCCAGCTCGCCCTTTCCAAGAGTCCGGGCTGCGTCTTCATACTGTTTGCCCACGCCCTCCAGTGCAGCGCGCGCAGACTTGAACACAAGGGGAAAAGCCACGACAGCAGCCGCAATGACAGCGCCCTGCCAGGTAAACATGAGGGTGATGTCAAAGGTCTCCTGCAGCCACTGCCCGAGAATGCCCCGGCGACCGATGAGCACAAGCAGATAATAGCCCAGAACAGTGGGGGGCATGACCATGGGCAGGGTGCAGATGGCGTCGCAAAGGTCCTTGCATGGAAAACGCGGCCGCGTCAGCGCGTAGGCTGTGCCTACGCCAAGAAGCAGCGCTGCAAAGGTTGCCAGCCCTGCGACCTTCAGGGTCAGAAAAAGGGGCTGGATAAAGGCGGCGCTGTTGAAATCGAAAATGGCTGCTGACATGACGCCTGCTTAGCTGATGATGACGGACATGGCCTTGAACATGAATACGAAATCATCACCTTCTTTGATATCCAGTTTTTCCATGCTGTTGGCCGTGAGCAGGGCGCAGACATGCGTTCCGTCGGAGAGTTGCCCCTGGACATCGACAACCACGCCGTCCGAGGCCAGGCGCGTCACCTTGCCCGGAAAGGCGTTCCGTGCGCTGCTGTCTGCAGGGACCTTGCCCTTTTCGAGGATTACCCAGGTGGCCTTGACCAATGCGGAGGCGGACATGCCGACTTCCAACCCGATCTTTTCCCTGCTCTGGTTGGTGATGATGGCGGTTATTTCATACCCTGCATCTGTCTTGAGCGTGACTTCCGATAAAACGGGGGTGGATTCCACCCGTATGACTTTTCCGGTGAATGTATTGCGAGCGCTTGTTTCCATACCGAATTCCTTTTTACAGTGAAATTGAATGATGTGTTTGAGATCGTTGTCCGCAAGGGTGACGTATGAAGATGTAAAATCCATTTTACTGTGCCCCAGAAGCGCTTGAACAGCCCGCATGGGCATGCCCCCTTGCAGCAGTTCCACAGCCCGTGAATTACGCAATACTCTTGGGTTCAGAAGCTCCCGGGATAAACCGCAACGCTCTTCTTGTTCATAGAATTTGCGCCGCAAAAAGCCCTGATCCAGATCAAAAAGTCGCTCCCGGCGTTCATCTTTAGGGCGTGCCCTCCACATACGGATGTATTCCAACACTATTTCCGGCAAGGGCAACTCCCGAACGCCTTCTTCCGCATTATCTGTCGCTGCAGGAATACGAACAGTGCCTGATGCGAAATCAATGTCGCGTTCCTCATCGAGGGACAACACCTCGCCCAAACGCGCCCCCGTGTAGCGTAGCACCAGATAGACGATGCGCACCCGCTCGCGCGAGCGTCTGGTGCGGTGGTCTCGCGCCGCTTCGGTCCAGGCGTCAAAGGCGGCCGTCAAGGCGTCTATTTGCGTCTTATCAAGCCTACGCACCCCTTCTGAAACAGTGAACATTCTGCAGGCAGGGGGCAATGATGCGGCATGTGCAGCGTGAGCGCCCCTGTGGGTAAGCTCTGCTTCGACCTGTTCTCTCAGGTCGTATAGCTGGCCGTCACTAAGGCGGCGGATATTGGAGATGTTACTGTTTGTGTGTTTCATGATGATTTCGTGGATTATTATGCACAATGATTGAAAGGTGTAAAGACGTTTCTTTTGACACGAAAAGTAAAAAAAGAGTGACATGTAATTTATGTATTGACATTTTTTGGTTATAAATCGTGTGAGAAGCTTGTTGTAGTATGTATAGATTTGGTTTTTATTGGCACGTAAAAATTCAAATTGGTGTCATTTAATATTTAGTTGCAAAAAAATACATTAGTGTATTAAGGAATGTTCCAAATTGTAGCAAAAGTTGTGTTTGTGTTGCGATTAGGAAAAGGAAAATGGCCTGCTTCCAAGGATTGCTGCAGTCGGCACGGTCCATGCTTTGTTCCATTGGTCGTGCATTATACAACCCTGAAAGCAGGAGGAGTCTACAATGACCATCAACTATACGCCGATTGGCTTTTTCCTCACGCCACATAAGGATGTGCAGGGCATGCCTATCCAACCTTCTGGAGCCAGAGGCGTACGCGGCGCCATCTCCGTATTGCCAGAATATTGTGCAGGACTCACTGATATAGAAGGGTTTTCATACCTTATAGTGCTTTACCATCTGCATGAGATTTGCGGGCATGATCTGCTCGTCACCCCTTTTCTCGATACAAAGCAGCATGGCATCTTCGCCACCCGCTCTCCCAAGAGACCAAATCCCCTGGGTCTTTCCGTAATGCGTCTGGCTGGTGTGGCCGACAACATGCTGTTGCTGGATAATGTGGATGTTTTGGATGGCACGCCCGTCGTCGATATCAAACCCTATGTGCCTGACTTTGATATTTGGCCTGCAGAGCGTGTGGGCTGGTTTGAAGGCAAATCCCATAATGCGAGGCACTACCACAGCGACGCCAGGTTCGCTTGCGTTGTTGCTGAAATGACGGAGGATTAACATGGAGACGTTTTTATTTGTGCATGGCGCCTTCCAGGGAGGGTGGGTCTGGAAATACGTGAGCACTGAGCTTGCACAGCAAGGGCATCAGACGCATGCGCCTACACTTTCCGGATGCGGTTATCTTTCCAATGGCTTCAAAAAGGGCATAGGGCTTACCAATTACATTCAGGACGTTACGAACTACCTGTTTTTTCATGATTTACAGGACGTTGTCATGGTGGCGCACAGCTATTCAGGTATGGTGGCGGCCGCCGCGGCAATGCGCTCATCCAGTATGGTAAAGCGGCTGGTATTTGTGGATTCCATCATTCCTGAACAGGGGCGCTCCTTTGCGGATATGTCGGGGGAAGCCTTCCGCCACATGCTGGACAGCAATCGCGTTGATGGATGGAAGATCAAACCCTGGCCGTTGCAGGTTTTTGGCGTGCCGAAAGAAAAGGCGGAATGGTTTGGCCCGCGGCTACGGGAATTTCCAGAAGCAGCCTTTACCACACCTTTTCCGGACGACTTCGATACGGGCGTTGTTCCGGCATCCTTCATCGGCTGCAGCAACACCGCAAATAAAGTCATACGCGAGATGGAGACCAAAGCGCGCAGCCTGGGGTGGCCAGTTGCATCGTTGGCGTCGGCCCACAGCCCTATGACAACGCACCCTATAGAATTGGCAGGGCTGCTTGTTGCAGCCGCCAAGGGCGGAAACACCTGATGCTTTCCGCCGTGCTCCACAAGCAACTGGGGCATTTCCGCCTGGAGCTGGAACTGGCATGCCAAAAAGGCAAGACGCTCTGCATCGTGGGGCCTTCGGGCTCAGGCAAGACCACGATGCTGCGTCTCCTTGCCGGTTTGGAGCGCCCAGATTCAGGACGTATTTGTATGGGGCGGGATGTTTGGCAGGATAGTGCAAAAGGCGTTTTTCTTCCTCCAAGAAAGCGCTCCGCCGGGTTGGTGTTTCAAGACTACAGTCTCTTCCCGCACATGACCCTTTGGCAGAACGTGCTGTATGCTGCCCAGAATGAGAGCATGCCGACACGCCTGCTTAAAGCATTCGGTATTGCTCACCTTAAAGATATGCGCCCCAATCGTATTTCTGGTGGCGAAAGACAAAGGGGGGCGCTGTGCCAAGCGCTGGCGCGCAAACCGCAATTGCTGCTGCTGGATGAGCCTTTTTCCGCTTTGGACCTGGAGACCCGCCTGGAACTGCGTCATGTTTTGCAAAAGATGCAACAAGAAACGCCCCTTTGCATGGTGCATGTCACCCATGACCTTAATGAAGCACTGTTTCTGGGGGACAAGATACTGCCAGTAGTAAAGGGTAGAGCTGCCCCGGAATGGCTTGAGCGGCAACTGCAACTGCTGCGGCATGAGCAGCAATTGCTTGCCCGCAGCAGCCAGCCAATCAAACCCAAGACCCGCATCGAATATGAAAGGAGTGAGGAATATGCCAAGGAATATATGTAGCTCGGTCTGCTTGTCGCGGGCCCTTTACAACAGCTTCAAACTTGCCGCTCTGACTATCGCACTATTGTTATTTTGCCTGCTTACACAGCCTCTTGGCACTGCCTGGGCCGGTGGCAAGCTCACCATTGCGGCGGGGGCAGGCTACAAGAAAATGGTGGCCGAACTGGGCAAGGCGTTTACCGCGGAGAGCGGCATCGAAGTGGAGCAGATATTCGGCAACATGGGGCAGACCGTTGCCAAGGCCAAAAATAGCGGCTTGGTGGATTGTGTCATCGGCGATCAACGTTATCTGGATGGCGCAGACCTGCCAATCGTTACAAAACATGAAATAGGGCGAGGCAAACTTGTGGCTATCTATGCCAAGGGGCTGCGTATTACATCTCCTGAAGATGTGCAGCGTGACGACGTGACCCGGGTTGCCATGCCTGACCCCAAAAAGGCCATATACGGCCGCGCCGGTGATGCGTATCTGCGTAATGCCGGCCTCATGGACAAGGTGAAAGATAAGCTTTTCATCGTCGCCACGGTGCCTCAGGTTTCTTCCTACGTGCTCAGCAAGGAAGTCGATATGGGATTCATCAACCTGACAGACGCCCTGGCCATAAAGGATAAAATAGGGGGCATGTTCATGGTGGATCAAAAGTACTACTCGCCCATCGTCATCATTGCCGCCGCCCTTAACACTGCGCCCAATACAGAACAGCTTGACGCCTTCACCACCTTTCTCGCCTCCGAAAAGGCCCGGGAAATCGCAACCCGCCACGGGCTGTAATTCAACGTCATGCTTGTGGATGCGGCCATTGTCGGTCCGGTACTGCTCTCGGCCAAGGTGGCCGCGTCCACGCTGCCGTTGTTCCTCGTCTGCGGCGTGGGGCTCGGCTACATACTGGGGCGCTGGCGCACGCCGCTTACCATAATGCTGGATTTCGTGGTCTCGTTGCCACTCATCTTTCCACCAATAGCAACAGGCTTTCTGCTGCTGCTCATTCTTGGGCGCGCTGGCATCCTGGGGAAATATCTGAAAAGTCTTCTGGGAGTGGAGATAATATTCAGTTTCTGGGGTGTGCTGCTGGCTGCATTCATCGCAGGGCTGCCCCTGGCCGTCAAAACCATACAGGCCGCCGTTAGTCAGGATACACTTCGGTTGATGGAAGTGTCTGAAGTGTTGGGAAAATCCCCGGCCACTACCTTTTTCCGGGTGACACTCCCTTCAATAAAACGCAGCATTGCCGCCGGTGTTTTTTTGGCCCTGGCCAGAACCCTGGGTGAGGTAGGTGTAACGCTCATGCTCGGCGGCAATATCGTTGGCCGCACAAACACCATTTCTCTTGAGATCTACAATTCGGTCTTTACCGGTGAATTTCGCAGAGCAGCCATACTCGCAGGGCTCCTGGGCGCGACATCACTTGGTATTCTTGGCGGCATGCACTGGCTTTCGCGGGATTAGAAAGCACAGACAACACCAGCGCCTACTGAAGAATCTTGACCAGGGACCAGGAGTACTCACCTTGGGACTGTATATCTGCCAGCCGCCATGCGCCTTCCACCTGCTTGAAAAGGTAGAGTATTTTTTTGGGTTCGTTGAAATTTTTGAAAGATGCGGTGACTTCTAGGGTGGTGTCGGTCCGGGATGTTTCCTGGATGTTCAGGTCGCTCAGCTCATAGTCCTGCCCATCAACAATGACACTGAACTCATACCCGCATATACCGTCCCCGGCATCCCAGCAGGCCATTTCCTTATCAATCAGGCCGCGCAGTTCGAAATCCGCTATGGGGTAAATCATGTCGAGGTCGGAAGGCATGTCTTCCTGATCTTCCATAAAATGGGCGTATATGTCCCGGACCATTTCCACGGGGCTTTCTTCTGTGGCGCATGCGCCCTGAGGCGCAACGCACAGGATCGCTGCAAACCAGAAGCAAACGGCAAATTTTATGATGTAGGGCGTGCTTATGGAAAAAAATGGGCGATTCACGGTGCTGGCCTCCTCAAGTATAGGGCGCATGCGAAAGAACACAGATGATCTGGTTAATGTCGCGTTCTCAAAAAGTCGATAGATGCGGCGCTGGACGGGCATAGTCAGACTCGGCGCGAATGCGCCGTCATCACACTAAACGTCCTCTCCAATGGCGTTCTTGACTGCGGACATCTTCTGCTGCATGCGGTTGCCGCCATCGCGGGAATCGGCTCGTATGTAGAGCAGCACGCGGTTGTTGTCTTCGCGGAGCAGGTCGTGGCAGCGAGTGACCACGTCCATTACTTCGCTCCATTCACCTTCGATGCTGGTGCTCATGGGGCCGAATTTATAGGGCAGGCCCGATTTGCGGATAAGGTCCACTGCTTTGGCGACTTCTCCGCTGACGCTTTCTCCAGCGCCCAGGGGAAAGATGGAAAATTCGACGATCACGCTCATGGAATGCCTCCTGGCGGTAATTGTGTTTCTATTGGGGAAATCCCCGTTTCCACGATTATCACCAGGGGGGCGTTCGGTCCAGAGGGTGTAAAAAAGACGGGAAGCATGCGGTCCGCAGACCGATGCCCCCCGTCTGTTCAGTTTTGGTGACTACTGTTCGATTGTTTCGGGCTCGGTTTCCGCCCCTGTTTGCTCTTGTGACTCCTCATACATGTGGTGCCTGCGGCCCTGCTTGCCGTCGTGCATTTCGTCATGCCAGTTCTGTCCGTGGCGATCCATTTTGGGGTGCTGCCATCCTCGATTGGACAAGTCTTCCATGCCGGGATCGGCGAACGGTGCGTGCCCCATACGGCAGATGGAGTGGTACGGCATGCCCAAGGCGCGAAGCGCTATGGCGAGGTCCAGCTTGTTTTGAATTCTCCGGGCTTCGAGATCTGCCAGCTGTTTGCCCAATTCCTTGACCTTGTCCTGGTCAAAGTTCTCGGCAGCGAAAGCTTCATGCAGGTCGAGCTGCAGGATGAGGTTCTGGCTGCGGATGTCCACACGCTGCTTCTGAAAAGTGGCAAGCGCCTGGACATAGGCTTTGGCATCCTCAGGGGAAAATTGCATCAGCTCCCGCAGGGAGGGCATGCGCATATCACCTTTGCGCTTGTGTCCTTTGCCGTAGCCGGAAGAGTGCATATGCATGCCCTTCATACCTTGCATGCCCTTCATGCCTTGCATGCCCTTCATGCCTTGCATTCCGTGGTTTTGCATCATGCCCTGGTGCATATTGCCGGCGCCGCATGGGGGCTGTTGCGTGTGCGGCTTGAGGGCGGATGCGGGCTGCACTACGGCAAAGAGGAAAAAAAGGGCCACTGCGAAAAACATGGGTGTCTTGTTGATCATGACAACCTCCTGAATTGGTTTTGTCTCTCTTTGGTAAGACGTGTGAAGCTACTTATTGGTGCACAATGGTAATGCCTTTTGTTTGCATTTGTATCCAGGGGGAACTTTCAGGGAGGGCAAAAAAAAAGGAGACGCCAGGCGCCTCCTTTTATGGGGTGTCATGTTTTCGACGGCTCAGGCAGCCTTTTTATCGCTGACGTCGCTTTTATCTGCTGTAGCCAGGCAGCTGTCCATTTCCCGCACCTTGGTCTTCACGCGCTCCATGATTTTTTTGAAGGTGCTGAAGTCTTTAAGACCAAGCGTACGACCGCCATGGAGCATGCCTGCAAGGTCGGTGAGCTCGTTGTACAGGTACGGTAGGTAGAGCGGATCGTGCCGCAGGTAGCCGTGGAAGCGCTGGATGCTCTCCCGGATTTCCTTTTGCCGGACCTGGGGCTTTTTGAAAAGTTTTTCCAGATGTTTCCGGGCGTTGCGCATGGAGGACATCCACTTTGGCCAGCGTGGCTCAATATCCGGTATGCTGCGGGATGTTTGGGCGTTTCGCATTGCCATGGTGAAGTTTTCGAGACTGCCCGGCCGGGATGTGTTCAGCCCTTCGCGTAGCAGGTCGTTTTCGTCCAC
Source organism: Desulfovibrio biadhensis (assembly GCF_055388615.1). Taxonomy (NCBI): domain Bacteria; kingdom Pseudomonadati; phylum Thermodesulfobacteriota; class Desulfovibrionia; order Desulfovibrionales; family Desulfovibrionaceae; genus Desulfovibrio; species Desulfovibrio biadhensis. Next base: position 182,007 of record NZ_AP042477.1, on the reverse strand, counting down.
GTTTTGTGCGCCTTTTATGACGGCTAGGCCGCCATACAGATTGTATGTAGGGAGATTGTTGCTTGCGATATCCTTCTCCAGATCGCGAAGGGCAGTGATATAGGAAAGCGTGGAGTGGATGGTTTCGCCTGCAGCGTTTTTCAATTCAATGAGCTTGAGTTTTTTGTAGTGCTTTTCCTTACGGACGTGGTCGTGGTGGCCTGCGGCGTGGGTAGTCTGGTCTTTCCAGGCAAAATCCTGGCCGCACAGAAGGATGCGCTCTACGCCGCACCAGTGTAAAAAGCGGTAGATGGCCACGGAAACGTTGCCGCCTGCGTCGATGAGGTGCTCATTGTCGCGCATGGCGTAGGTTCCCATGCCGCCCATGGTCCAGAAAGGAATTGTAGGGCCGGGATAATTGTTCACGACATCGGGGTGCATTTTCGTGGAATAGAGAAGGGGTACGTCTTTGCACCATTCGGGGTCCAGGCGGTCGTAGACTTTGAGCATGCCTTCGCTGTAGTCGATGGCCATGGCGAAGTGCGGTTTCAGGCCGATGCTTTGCAACGGCGTGAGTGTTTGCAACGCCGTGGCGTAAAGGGCATGCCCCCTGTTTTTGGCAAGTACTGGACCATAATGCCCCAGCGAAGGGCCGGCGCCGAGAATAACTGCGGTAAGCCCGTGGGCGGTGCCTCGCATGTTGCGTATGGTTCCATCGGTGATGGCGCGGCGAAAGTTTTTGATTTCGTGGCCGACCATTTCGTCCTGGCGCAGGCGCAGGGTGGTCAGTTCCACTGAGAAATTTTCCAAAGCTTCTTGGCAGATGCGCGACCATTGCGCATACTGGGTGCCGAGCTGGCGGCTCGGGGTATCCACACGCAGATGAATGGCGCCAAAAAGAAAGTGCATATTCATCTGTTGAATGGTCTCACGAATCATCTTGGCATCGGGGGGCAAAAACACAAGCCGCCCTGCGCGGATGAACGGGGAGTAGTCGCTATTGCCCAGGCAGGCCAGCAACATTTCGGGGTCAGGCTCCACCACAAGCACTCTGTGCGTATTTGGGGTGTTGACCAGAACGTAGTTCAGACCATATCCAAGGTTGCAGCCCACAATGATGGACGCGCCGGCAGCAGCTTTCTCGCTGGTATCCGCCCATCCATGGTAGAAGATTTGCGGGGGCGTCTCAAACATGGTCTGTCCCGAAGGCAATGTGAAATCCATTTGGCCACGGGAGTTTCTGGTCAGTTTTTCCATCACCGCCTGTTCGTCCGGGCGCTGATGCGCGAGCCAGAACGCGGCGGGATTCTTGACGTGGGCCATGGCCTCGAGGTTATCCTTGATAAAGGGCAGAGCGTTCATGCTGCACCAAATGCAATCTTCTTGCCAGATAGCGCAGATTAAAAACACAACCATTGGCTATGATAATTTTTCAATATATGAGGCTTACTTATGAAAGTTTATGACGATGTTTTACAGGCCATGGGTAATACGCCCCTGGTGATGCTCAGGCGGTTGAACACCAACCCGAGTGTCAAAATCCTGGCCAAGATCGAGTCTGCCAATCCTGGCGGCTCCATCAAGGACCGCGTCGCTTTGAGCATGATTGAGGCTGCGGAGCGTTCCCGCGAGTTGACCCCTGACAAGACCATCATCGAGGCGACCTCGGGCAATACGGGCATAGGCCTGGCAATGGTCTGCGCTGTGAAAGGGTACAAGCTGCGGTTGCTGATGAGTGAGCGCGCCTCAGAAGAACGCAAGAAAATTCTGTTGGCCTATGGCGCGGAGCTGCAGTTCACGCCGGGGCACCTGAGCACGGACGGCGCCATTGAAGAAGCCTATCGCCTGGCGCGGGAAGAGCCGGAAAAATACGTGCTCATGGACCAGTTTAACAATCAGGCCAGCATTCAGGCCCATTACGAAGGTACAGGGCGTGAAATCTGGGAGCAGACAGACGGGCAGGTGACGCATGTTGTCTGCACCCTGGGTACATCCGGCACGGCCATGGGTATTACCAAGCGGATGAAGGAGATGAACCCTGCCATACAGGTGGTGGCTGTGGAACCCTACGCAGGGCACGCCATCCAGGGGTTGAAGAATATGCAGGAGTCCTATCCCCCCGGCATTTATAACAAGAGCGCGCTGGACAGAATTTTGCGTGTGGAGGACGAGGACGCCTTTGCAACCGCTAGGCGGCTGGCGAAGGAAGAAGGTATTTTTGCCGGCATGAGTTCTGGCGCTGCTGTCGCCGCTGCGCTGCGCCTTTCCGGCGAACTGGAAAACGGTTTGATTGTTGTCATTCTGCCGGACAGTGGTGAGCGGTATTTGAGCACCCCGCTTTTTGCCCCCAAACGTCGCCATGGCATTACCCTGCAGAGCGTGGACAGTGACGAGCCGCATTACCTGGAGCCCGGCAAGCATGGGATAGGGCTGTTCACAACTGGCCCTGCACTGGATGCTCTGGCCAACCTGGATGCCTGGCGTCGCATCGTGGTGCTGGACGTGCTCGCCCGCCACCTGGACCAGGCGGGTATCCCTGCGCGGCTGGCCGTTGGGCTGGCCGATATGGACGACCGGGCCATCAATGCGCAGCGTGACTCCGGCATGGCCAAGGAGCGTTTTCTCGAGAACGTAACCAAGGACCTGGCGACAAACGCCGCGTTCTGGGGTGTTTCTTCCAAGACTGATTTTCACATGGCGGGGCGCAGCGTCGATGCCATGCTGGAACTCTGCCGCAAGCTGCTGGTCAAGGGCGCCGCCTATGAAAAGCTGCGCTCCGTGTATTTTGATGTGCTGCGTTTCCCTTCCTACGGGCTGCTGAGCCCCCAGGACCTGGAAACCCTGAGTCTGGGCAAGACAGTGGATCTCGCCAACTACGTCAAGGACAACCCCAAGGATTTCACTTTGCTGAAGCGCGCCACCTTGCAGGATCTCAAAAGCATGGACTGCCTGCAGACCGAATGGGGCAACGTGCGGCCAAGCTGGTTCCTGCAGCATGCCGCAGCGGCAAAGGATGCCTTGCAGGGCATAGATGTGGTCATGGCTGGAGAGACGCAGCGGTTCCCGCATCTGGAGAACCTGCGCGCCCTTTGGTCCTTGGGAGCAGGAGGGGCAGCCGGAAAGCCCCAAGCCTGGCTTGTCTGCCAGGGGATTCATGGCGACGGGGGCGAGCCAGGACTGCCTGAATACGCAGGGCAGATGGAGCGCCAGGCGCTGCGCATGTGGCTGCTTTCAACATCCCCCCACAAGTCATTGACCCTTTCTGAGGAAAGCCTGCAGATGTGGCGCCGCAACTGGACCCGGGTTCAAAGCCTGGCCATGGATCTGGCGGAAATGGTTTTTGATGCGCCAGCCGCCTCGCGGAAAATGGTGCTGCGTCCGGAAGTGGAGCAACAGCTTGTAGATGTGCGGACAGGGTACAAACAGGCCATGGAAGAGGACCTGTCGCTGCATCGCTACTGGGCTGGACTTTTTGCTGCAGCGCGCGACGTGCGCAAGTTGATAAGTCAGAATGCGCTGCTGCCCGAGGAAGCCGTGGCCTGGAAAAAGCAGCTCGAAGCCCACGACACGGTGCTTGGCTTTTTGGATTCCAAGCGCATGCCTGTTGCACGCAAAGACTGGCCCAAGGATGTGGCAAGCATGGTTCTGGAACGCGATGCCGCCCGTAAAGAAAAAGACTTTAAACGTGCGGATGATCTACGCGAGGAAATTGCCTCAGCCGGCTATACCATAGAGGATACCCCCCACGGGGGGCGTTTGTACCCCGCCTGAAGAGAGGGGCTGCCTAACTATGAACCGCCGGAGCCCGCATCATTGCATGGATGCGGGGCCGCCTTTGGGAACACAGGCCAACCCTTGCCCGCGTCTTCCTGGGGGGGTGCGGCAGATGCCGTTCACATTGCCCCGCGGAGATAGAAACAGGCAGACCTGCCCCTGTGTTTTCCCTGCACAGGCCTCCAGGGCTTTGCGCGGGGGCCTTTGATACCTTGGGCCAAGTGTCTGGCCCGGTGTCTGGCTGTTTCTTCCCTGGATGCGCGGGGAGGGAATGACCGGCCCGCCCTGCTGGTCAGGCTGTCTGGGGACGCCAAAAGAGCGCGGTTCTAAACGTGTCGGGTCCTTTTGCAATATCTCGGGCGGTTGTCTCTTTTCCGGGCGTAAATCAATACCGGTTACATATCCCCACGGCGGGGTGTCATCACCTTTGCCGCCAGACTCCATAAGCGCCGCCACTCCGCCCCTGACACAGCGGGCGTAATTGAATATGCGTATGTCATCGCCCTGCGGACCAAATCCGCGGGGAAATTTCCCCGGATCTCCGGATTTCGGGTCGCTCCTCTGGGCGCCTGCACCGTGCACGTCCATAAATTTTTTGGCTATGCCGCTATACGGGGGGGCAAAGTAGCCCATGGCTTGGCCAAAGGCTATGTATACCGCTCTGCTGCCAGGGGTTTGTCCTTCGATGTGGGTGGTGCTTGTCCAGAAATAGGCCTCTGTCTCGCTGTTATTGAACACTGGATCAATTGCAGCGCTCCCCGTTCCCAAAGGGGAGCGGGTGTAGTCCACAATGCTCTGGAGTTCCTTGGCGTTAGGCAGGCGCCAGTCGTCGTGCTCGGCCAGCTCCAGGTTCTCGCAATAGGAGAGGGCGCTTTGCCAGTCCATGGGCGCGCCGCTGTCATCCTGTTGCCACACCAGAGATGTGGCGGCGTCGACAACGGTGCCGTCTTCCTTGGCTTCGAAATCGTTTTGCCCGTACTCGGGATTTTCCCTGACGTAGCGTACGTAATGTTGAGTAAGTCCTCGTGGAGAGACGATGGGGTAACCCTTGATGCGGCCGTCAGCAAAGTTGACCCCGAAGGCTGTGGAGGCGTTGTCCATGGTGGTGCCGGTATAGCGGGTGGCTGACCAGTCCTGACTGTCTATGCTGCGCTTGCCCTTGGATGTGTCTCCGTAGGCAAAGTCGAAGTATCGGGTATCAATCCAGGGGGCGGCGCCTTTTGCCTCGGGGGAGAGCGTGCCGCGAAAATCTATAAGGGAGTACAATTCCTTGATCGTCGGCATGCGCCAGTCGTCATAGCCCCCCACGCGACAGACAGCAGCACCTTGTCGTGCCTCCTCCCAGCTTATTTCGGCGTACCGCTCCTTTACCCACATGAGCCCGGTCTGCAAGTCGCTCACGGTGCCGTCCTTATTATCCTTGTACATTGGCGCATTGCCCAGGTATTGCGCATCCTGACCAAAGAACGCCTGCCCCGGCACAGGACACGGAATGGGGCCGGCATCGTCGTAACAGGCGGATTGCCCCGTATCGACGATGACGTAAGGATCAGCATGACCTGGGGTTATGTTCCAGAAAAGACACAGGAGGAACATGATGCACAGTGCACAAGACCGGGAGGGCGGTTGTATCATGACGGCTCCCTGAAGGGTTGCGGTTGGCAATTGCAGGCAGTGCGTGGCCATACTGTAGAACACTGTGGCGAGGAAGTGAATGGTCGGGGAAAAAAGCGCCCCTTCCGGTACTAAGGACCGAAAGGGGCGATAAGGGCGTGGAATAAGCGCCCGGGGAATGATGATTTTCAGCTAGTTATTTCTTTGCGCCTTTAGCGGCTTTGGCCTTTTCTTTTGCGCCCTTGGCTTCTTCTGCAGCGGCAGTGCCCAGGCCGGCCTCAGGCTGCTTGATGACGGTCTTGCTCTTTTCGTCGGCAGCGGCTTCAGGGGCAACAGCAGCCTCAGGGGTTTCAGTGGGGGCGTCAGCAGCGGGCTCTTCCACAGGCGCAGGCTCGGGAACTTCACACCCTACCTTGAAGGGCACACCTGCTTCAACGGGAGTTTCTTCACGCCATTCGAGCTCCAGGGAGAGCTTTTGCTTGCCTTTTTTCTCCACGGCTTCCAGTTCCATTTCAATGCTGTCGGCAGGAGTCAGGGTGATGAACTCGTCGCCACGCTGTACGCAAACTGTCTTGGCTTTGAAGCTGTTGACCACGTCTTCGAGGAAGGTGATGATGGATTGGAAGTCCATGGTGCCTTTGATTACGATTCCGTTTTTGCTGCTCATTGTACTTCTCCTGTTTTGTTTAAGCATCTGTTCATGCGGCATTGCCGCTTTAGTGTATTTTTGCCGGCGAAATTTTGATGCCGGATTGCATGGCGGGCCTGATATTGCCTGGCGTGTCGGCCCACGCGTGAACTTTTTTCAGGAAACAGCCCTCTGCCCCCTGACACTTCCTTCGTACCTGTGAGGATCAGATGTTGCAGTCCTCTGCGGGTGCAGATGCATCAGGCGATGCGGTGTCTTTTTGGGAAGCATCTTCAGGCATTGTATCGCCTTTATCGGCGTTTTCCTCTGAATCCTCTTCAAGAATCTCAGACAATTTTTTTTCGGCTTTTTTGAGATATTTTTCCAAAGCCTTGTCTACTGCAGTATCAACGTCCAGTTTTTTGCCGAGAGTTCTTGCTGTTTCCTTCGCTTTTTCAAGCCGTTCTGCGAGCGCGATGTCTACATTGAAAATGACGCGCTTGGTTTCCTTATCCTTGACAAAGACACTCATTGCTCTCTCCTCGTGTACAGTTTTTGTACGAAAGTTGTGATCATTTTGAGCAAAGAAGCTAATCTGTCAACAAGTAAAAAAGTATTACATTTGCATAACTCTTTCATAAAAAAGGAAAAATCTTAGCTACCGGGCTGTTTTGATTGCACTTAATCTTTGTTGGATGGTGCAAAAAAAAATTAAAAAAATTATGTGAAAGCGCTTACATTAAGTAAAAAAGATGATTCCATTTTTTGCTTACTCAGTAATTTAGGTAATTTATCGTGTTTTTTACGTACACTTTGTGTACGCTTTTTGTCTTGATGATAACGCATGGCAGGGCCTGGCGGCATTATAATGTCAGGACTGCGCGCACTTTCTCAAAGGGCTCGGGGAGTGCGTTCTTTTTTTTGTGATATTCTATTGCAAGAGCCTGCTTGACAGGACCTTTCTGTGGGGCCTAGGTTGGCTGCGGAAATTCTCAGGGCGGGGTGAAAGTCCCCACCGGCGGTATTCCGGCAATTTGCCGGAGAGCCCGCGAGCGCCTTTGCAACTGGTGCAAAGGGTCCAGCAGATCCGGTGTGATGCCGGAGCCGACGGTTACAGTCCGGATGGAAGAGAATATGACAGTCTCCTGCCGCGAGCGCGTTCTGCGCACGTGAGTAGTCCATTGCGCCCCGTTTTTCAGGGGGCATGGACTGTCTGTTCTACACCCTGATTCTGGTACTTCAACCTTAAGGAGACTTACCGTGAATCAGTCGCTTTTGGATGCATTCGGCACATCGGAGCAGCGGATGGAAAATGCGTTGCGCGCCTTGGCGGAAGGCCAGGGCGTTCTCGTCGTGGATGACGAGCGCAGGGAAAACGAGGGCGACCTCATATTTTCAGCCGAAAAGCTTACCCAGTCCCAGATGGCCATGCTTATCCGTGAATGCAGTGGCATCGTGTGTCTGTGTCTTACTGACGAAAAGGTGGACGCCCTCAACTTGCCAATGATGGTTGAGGAAAACGGGAGCCGGTATCAGACGGCCTTTACCGTGAGTATCGAGGCGGCAGAGGGGGTGACCACCGGCGTTTCCGCGGCCGACAGGCTGCGCACCGTGCAGGCCGCAGCCGCTGCTGGCGCAACGCCTGCGGATTTGCGCAGTCCCGGCCATGTTTTCCCGTTGCGGGCCAAGGCAGGGGGCGTGCTGGAGCGTCGTGGCCATACCGAGGCGACCGTCGACCTCATGCGGCTGGCTGGTCTCGCTCCTTGTGGTGTGCTGTGCGAATTGACCAACCCGGATGGCACCATGGCGCGGCTGCCTGAAATCGTGCGCTTTGCCAGAGAGCATGACTTGCTGGTTTTGAGCGTGGAAGACATTGCCGCATGGCGGCTTGCCCATGAGGGACAAAATGCCCCCGAGCATAAAAGGCAAAGTGTAGCTGCCTGATAGTATTTACCGGCAAACCTGAGCACGCCAGGAAAATACGTTTGCGTGTAAATTGTAGGCACAAAAAAAGCCCGTAACCTAGGTTGCGGGCTTTTTTTGTTTCATGTGGAATCTTAACGATATTGAGCTGTTGTTGCGTGAATCTTCCAACTGCATCGGTCAAAACAAAAAAAAGACTAAAATGGTGCAGAATTTTCTTTACATAAGAATCAGAATGATTATTATTACCATCAAGAGTCGGCACGTGCCGTCCGCATGCCGACGTACCGTTATGTCCGAGCGGCCTGAAATCTGGTTCATAAAGACGCACCCCACGCTCGGGGGCTGGAAAACACTTCTCAGGAGGCAGACATGCAACTTCGCGATTTTTCCAACTTGGTCATCGATTGGGACATGAGCCCTGAAGACGCCGTTATTCTGTATCTGGAATGGGGCAATAACAATTGGCATGGCAAGCATCAGCCAGTGCGTTCCAAGAATGACTACACCAACTACTTTGTGGTGGATAATTGGGAAGAGCGTCCGACAGTGCGACTGGTAAGAAGAAATTCCGAGCAAGCCGAGGACCTGTTGTCCATGGAGCTGCCACACCACCTGGAGCAATCCTTCAAGGAAGAATTCCAGGGGCTCAAGGGGGTGTATGAGCCGACGGACGAAATCAAGACTTGGCTGCAGCATCAGCTGGAAAATTAGGCCGGGGGGTATATGGCCGCATTGCGCGGCGCCAGCGAACTGGGATTGTTTACAGTTCGCTTTTTTTTATGCTCAGCCCTCAAGCCTGGAGAGGTTGACCACGTGCTCCTGTGTGGAGGTTGCGTCTGTTCCTCGGAAGCTGCCGGAGAGGGGCATGGCCAGTTCCGGCATGCAGGAAGCGGCCAGTGCAATATGCTGTTCGGCGACAGCCAGGCCGCAGGAAGGGTCGAATCCGCGCCACCCTCCGCCGGGAATGAAGGCCTCTGCCCAGGCGTGGAGTTCGTGGGCCTGGGATCTGGTGTCCTCGGGGAGGTCAGGGTCCTGGTAGCCGCTTACAAAACGGGCCGGCAGCCCCACTGCTCTGCAGGCGTCCACGAACAGCACCGCAAGATCGCGGCATGCGCCGGAGCGTTTTTGCAAGGTTGTGGCAGGCGTATGGATGCCTTCTTCATGGCGCACCACGTTTTCAAAATCTGCGCTAATGGCGTCCAGCAAGCCCGCGCAGAAACGCATTGTCTGGTTTTCCGCTGCGGCCAGGATATTCTCGGCAAAGAGTTTTACAGGATCGTCTTCCGGCTCCGGTACGGCGCGCACCATGGCGGGCGCCAGCACTTGTTGCAGATTTTGCGACAGGGAAAGGGGGAGCTTCTGTGCCTGGGTTTCCAGAAGGAAACCGTATGGGTTGTCCAGCATGGTCCGGACCACGGCTTCGGTTTCTATTTCAAAATGGTCCGTAACCCCTTCGAACCAGCACTGTGCATAGGAGTTGCCTTCGGCGTCTATGCCCATGGAGCATCCCGCTGGCTCCGGTTGGAGGCGTAACGTAAAAGATTCCAGTGATTGCCAGCCATCGCAACGAGGGCGCAGCAGCAACCTGTGCGGTTCCAGAAAGACGGGCTTGGAATAGGTGTAACGGCTGGTGTGCTGGATGTGGAAGCGCACACTAACTCCTAGGAGGTCCGCCCCCGTGGCGCTTGCACTCTGGTCAATTTGGCTGCGATGTCGTCAATCCATTCAGAGGGGAGCCGGTTCACGGAATCCCGGAGGCGCTCTTGCCACCAGGAGGAAATGTGCGCCAGGTCGTTTTGCTGAAAACGATGCTCGACAATCTGAAATGAATTTTTGGCCAACAGAACCACATCCACGGGGAAATCAACGTCGGATGCGCTGATTCTGGTGGAATCGAATGCCAGGCACCCAACTTTCAGGGCAAAACGCAGGGGATCGGAATACTTGAGTGTTCTGTCGAGCACGGGTTTACCGTACCCGCCTTCGCCAATGATATGATAGGGCGTCTGATGCCCCACTTCCACCCAGTTGCCCTGGGGGTAAACAAGGTAAAGCTTGTGCTCGGTGTCGCCTTTCAGCTGCCCGCCAACCAAGGCGTGGAGGTTGAACGACAAGCCGCTTTCTTCAAGGGGTTCCTTGTCTTCCTTGGCTACTCTGCGCAGTTGTTTGGCGAATTCATTGATGGTTTGGTACAGCCGTTTGGGGTGTTCCTCGTGGGCTTCCATTTCTTCTTCAAAGTAGGTCAGCGCCTTGTCCCGCACAGAGCGCAATCCGGAAGTCATAACAAAGAAGGCCCCGTCATTATTTTCATAACAGGTTACCTTGTGCGCAGAAATGAGTTCATTGCCAGAGGTGATACGGGTATCGGCAATGCCGACGAGTCCTTCCTCGACGGTAATTCCAAGGCAAAAGGTCATGCCTGTGTCTTCCTTGTAAAGAGCATAAGCCCCTTGCAGGGGCATGCTGCATTTTGTGCATTCCTTCAAGGCAAAGTCGTTTGCCTCGAAAAAATGGCGTTATTGTTGGGCCTGTACTTCGCCTTCCACGGGGATGTAGAAGAAGGATTCGGAAATCGCCTTATCCACAATGTTCATCCGTCTTTGGAAGTGATCGACGAATTGATGTAGGCCCAGGGTGATGATTTCGTCAACACTTTCGTAGGAGAGCTCTGCGCATAAACGCCCCAGCAGGCGTTCCGCCTCGTTGCTGAAGCTGCCGGCTGGCGTGCCGGTTATGGCGTTGAGGGATTGCAGGGCGTTATGCAGGCAATAAAAGGCTGCACGGGGAAAATCCCGCGCCAACAGCATGAACTGCACCACGGATGACGGGGAAATGCGGCCGTAGCGGTGGCGATATTCATCAAAGCTCGAGGTGGAGCGTAAAAGCGCAGTCCAGTAAATGTCATCGTAAACTGTGCCCACACAGTTCACGTTGGGCAGCAGGATGAAGTATTTCACATCCAGAATGCGGGTGACCTTGTCGGCCCGCTCCAGCAGACGTCCCACACGGAAAAAATGCCACCCTTCGCCATGGGCCATGGTGCCGTCGGCAATGCCGCAGAGCAGGGTGCAGAGCAGTTTTACCTGTTCGCAGAAGGTAAACGGGTTTTCAAAAAAGGTTCCCGGTTCGCGGGCCGCGGCTTCCACCTGATGGTACAGCAGGTTCATCTGTTCCCAGAATTCCGGCACAAGAATATCCCGAATGGTGCGCGCATTTTCACGGGAAGAGCGCAGGCAGGAAAGCATGGAATTGGGGTATTCAGGATCAAAGGCCAGGAATTGCAGCACGTTTTGCATGTCCTCGGTCTTGTAGCGCTCCTCAAAAAGCGGCAGGTCCCCCGTTGTCATAATCAGGGGGCTCCACTGCAACTGTTCGTTACCTGGCTCCGAGGGAAGGTCGAGCGTCAGGTGCCAGTTGACTTCAATGAAACGTGCGATGTTGTCTGCGCGCTCCAAATATCTGCTCATCCAGTACATTGCGTCGGCCACACGGCTGAGCATACGTTTCTCCTTGCTTCTTGCTGTACGTGGCGCCGAGCTGTGTCGGCGTCCGTTGCACACCTGCCCGTCCGGATGGTCAGGGTACAGTATCATGGGGCGGAAAGACTCCCCACTATCCCTACTATCCCTACTATCCCAGGACCCAGGTGTCTTTACTGCCGCCGCCTTGCGAAGAATTGACCACCAAAGAGCCTTTTCGCAGCGCCACTCTGGTCAATCCTCCAGGAACAACGTCGATGGAGTCGCCGTAAAGAATGTAGGGCCGCAAATCAACGTGGCGTCCTTCAATGCCAGCATCTGTAATTGTGGGAGCCCGGGAAAGCGCCACTGTGGGCTGGGCAATGTAGTTTCTGGGTTTTGCCTGAATCCGGCGTGCAAATACTTCGCGTTCTTCCTGGGTGGAGGCAGGGCCCACCAGCATGCCGTAGCCGCCGGATTCATTGGCCGTCTTGACCACCAGTTTCTCCAGGTTGTCCAGAACGTAGGCGCGGTCTTTATCACGCCAGCAAAGATAGGTGGGGACGTTGGGCAGGATGGGGTCCTGGTCCAGATAGTATTTTATGATTTCAGGAACGTAGGCGTAGACGACCTTGTCGTCGGCAACCCCAGTTCCCGGGGCATTGGCCAGGGAAACACGCCCCTTTCGGTAAACATCCATTATGCCTGGCACGCCCAGCAAAGATTCCGGTTTGAAGACCGTGGGGTCAAGGAAGTCGTCGTTGACCCGGCGGTAGATCACATCAACACGTTTAAGGCCGGTGGTTGTGCGCATGCAGACGTAGCCGTCATGGACAACGAGATCGCCCCCTTCAACAAGCTCTATGCCGGTCTGCTGTGCAAGGAACGAGTGCTCGAAATAGGCGCTGTTGTAGCGTCCCGGCGTAAGCAAGGCAGCGGTAATGCTGCCTTTGTCGGCAATATGGGAAGGCGCAACGGCATACAGCATGTCCAGCAACCGGCTTGGGTAATCATCCACTGGGCGGATGTTCATGGCCGCAAAGACCTGGGGAAACGTGCGTTTCAATATGTGGCGGTTGGCCAGCACATACGAGACACCGGAAGGGCAGCGCAGGTTGTCTTCCAGCACCATGAATGTGCCGTCTGCATCGCGAACAAGGTCTGTACCCGTGATGTGGCACCAGATACTTTTGGGAGGGGTGAGTCCTTTGCAGGCAGGACTGTAATCCGCGGCGCTTTCGATAATGTCGCGCGGCACAACCTTGTCCTCTAGGATGCGCTGGTCATGGTAAATATCGTGGATGAACATGTTAAGGGCGGTGATCCGCTGCTGCAGCCCCTTTTCTATGTGCATCCATTCCCGTGCGGCGATCAGGCGGGGGATGATGTCAAAAGGAAAAATCTTTTCCGTACCGTCTTCGTGGCCGTAAACGGTGAATGTTATTCCCAGATCAAAAAGAACCTGTTCAGCAGCCTCTTGTCTGCGTAACAATTCCTCGTCAGGAAGTTCATTGATTTTCTTGACGATTTGCAGCGCGCCCGGCCTTGGCGTGCCGTCGGGATTGAACAATTCGTCGTAAAACTCTCCTGGTTGGTAAGAGACGAAATCCATGTGATCTCCGTGTGCCTGTAAGCGGGGGCGTATCAGGCCTCCAAAAGACTGCCTTGTACAGTCGGAACTCCCACCAGTTGCAGCTTTTCCGGCACGAATATAAGGGCAGCAGATTATTCTGCATGCTGTTGTCAATTATGTAAAATATTGGAATGAATGTGTCAACGAAATGGTAAGAATGCGCTGCTTTGCAGCGCAACGGGGAGGGCAAAAAAGGGAGGCGACAGGGCGCAAACGCCGCTGTCCCGGCAGGGGTCAGAGCCCTTCGCCGGGATAGCGGATGGAGCCGCTCTGGGAGATGTCGTAGCCAGGCAGGGTTTTTGCCAGCTCGGCAAATTCAGTGGAGCGGAGCATGTTCAGGAACGCCTGGACGGGTTTTTCGAAAAAGCTGTTCCGGAAGACCAACAGGTCAAAGCGCTCCCACCGGAGGGGGACAAAATCAAGGGGAAGCATGCCGCTTACAGCGCGGATGGCTGGCCCTACGTCGGCGCGCTCGGAGAGCACATCCAGACCTACATCCAGATGTCGCTGCACTTCGCGGCTGTAACCGGAAATATCGGAACCGTCCAAGCCTGCCTTTTCAAGCTCATGATCAAGCAGCAACCGCGTTCCCGTACCTATGGGGCGGTTGGTCAGGCGCAACTTTTTGGCGTGAATGTCCGGAACGCTCTGCACGTCCTTGGGATTGCCCTGCGGCACTATCAGCCCCTGTTCACGGCGGCAGAAATTCACCACAACCGGTGTCTGCTCCAGCTCCAGGTTGGCAAAGGCGAAATTGTAGTCGGTTTCATCATCCTGCAGCAGGTGGCTGCAGGCAACATCGCATAGCCCTTGTCTGAGGGCCTTGATGCCGCCCATGCTGCCCAGAATGCCCATGGCGGCCAGCTGCTCAGGCTGTGTGCGGGAAAACATGGTGCAGGCGCGTTCCAGCAGAATGTCGTTACTGCCGGCAAGCACCAGCAAACCTTCGCGACGCTGCTCATTGGTGTTGGAGGGATGATGCAGGGTGTTGTTTTCCAACCATTGTTCAACCAGATGCAAGGGAAACAGCCATTTGCCTGTAATTTTGGTCGCAGGCAGCCCTTTTTCGCTGACCAGGGCATACACCTGTTTTTCATTTACACCCAGAAACTGGGCTGCTTCCTTGGTGGACAGCAAACGCATCATGGAAGGACCCCCCACGTTTTTTGGTCGGATGCCGGAAAGCCGAAACGGTACATGCTTTCACGGATTAAAATTTGCTACCAGTCCGGACACAGCGCGTGCCGAGCTGTTATTTTTTGTAAGTATAACACGGGGAGTGTCAGGAGGGAAGTCTGCCAAAAGGGTTCTTTCACGGGGGGCGGGGGGTAAAAAGAAGCGGGCGAAACCATTGCTCCGGTTCCGCCCGCTGTCGGTAACTTTTCGGGCTGCATACGGATGACGCAGTCCAGGATATGAGTGTTACATTAGGGCAGGGCAACCATGCTGTGCGTTTGCGCATACGCTCATGTGGTTATACTGCCTGCCGCGTCTCAATAGCCTTCACATCCTCAGGTTTGAATGTTGACGGAATAGCTTTGCCGGATGACCCGGCTTGGCCCTGCTTTATGTGCATGGGCTCAAATGTGTTGCTGCCTCAGCCGATGGCGACTCCGCTCGCCGATATGGGAACGAAACTCCACCAGGATTCAGCTACCTCCGTCATGAAAGGTTACAGGTTAATGATCCCTTTCCAGTCCTAGGACTTGGTTAAAATAATAAGCCTCTGCCATCTTCTCGTCAAGCAGGGAAAATAATTTTTTACGATTCGATGACGCATTTCCTACCATAACGGAACCCGTGACATTTGTTGCACATTTGGGTCATAGTCCGGACATGAATACCTTACCGCTAAAGCTTGAAGGAAAAGTTCGGGGGCAAAGCGCCGGGCCGGATGGCGTCATGCATCTGCAGAAGCTTCTCAATACCTTTCAGGATGCGGCAGAAGACCATGCCAGCTCCCTGGGGGTGGGCATGGAGCTGCTGGAGCCTCGCGGACTGGCATGGGTTCTTGTGCAGTTGCATCTTGAATTCGCGCGGCTGCCCTTTTGTGGAGAGCAATACATTGTGCACACCTGGCCTTCCGCTGCCAATCGGCTCTATGCCTGGCGGCAATTCCAGGTGATGGTCGAAGAGAAGTGTATCACCAGGGGGGTAAGCGTCTGGATTGTCGCCGATATGCACAAACGCAGGGCGGCGCGTATGCCGCAAGAGGTGCAGGCGCTGGAACCGCCCGATATGCCGCAAAGTGAAATCTTCGAATTGGGCAAGGACCCCTCCAAGCTGCCTCTTCCTGGCATGGACACGGATGGTGTGAGCATTCCCTTGCGCCTTGCAGACCTGGACCGCAACGGCCATGTCAATAACGCGGTGCTGTGTCAGTGGCTCTACGAAAGGGCGTTTCATTCCATGAAAAGGAAATGCTCGCAGGAATTGGCGCCAAGCAGCCTTAATGTCCGTTTTCGCAAGGAGATAACCCCCGGACAACACCCCGTGTGTGTCAGCTCTCTTCCCCAG
This sequence comes from Desulfovibrio biadhensis, assembly GCF_055388615.1. Lineage (NCBI taxonomy): Bacteria > Pseudomonadati > Thermodesulfobacteriota > Desulfovibrionia > Desulfovibrionales > Desulfovibrionaceae > Desulfovibrio > Desulfovibrio biadhensis. The sequence goes on along the minus strand of NZ_AP042477.1, from coordinate 166,478 downwards.
GAGAATGGCGGGCAAATGCTCTGCAATAGCGCGTTGTATAGCGCTGGGGAACTGTCTGCCGCCGCCCAGATAACGTGCCGCAGCAGGGAGGAAGCGTCCCTGTGAACCAAGGCGGCCAAGGTACAGACAACCTGCCACCACCCCCTCCGGATCCGCGGGAAGAAGGAAGAGAAAAGGGGGGGCGCACATTGCCGGTGAATGGCGTACTACTGGCTGTTGATGCCGGCTTGCGGACCGGTATCGCCTGCTTTGACGCACAGGGGCGGCTGTTGTGGTGCCGTTCGCACCACCTGGCGGATATGACAAGGCTGAAGCGCTGGATGCGCGGCGAGCTGGCCATGCTGCCCGCCCTTGAATATGTGGTGGTGGAAGGTGGGGGCGATGTTGCCAAGGCCTGGGAAACAGAAGTGCAGCGCCAGGCAAAAAGGATTGGCCGCTCCGGAAAAATCGGCTTCATGCTTGTACGTGCGGAGGAGTGGCGCGAGGCGCTTTTGCACCCCCGTGAACGTGTCGCAGGCCAGACAGCAAAGGCTACGGCCCTTGTACTTGCGCGCAAGGTTGCGGCCTGGTCCATGGAGGCCGGAGGCGGGGGCGTTGGCAAACGCCCCGTGGCGTTGCGCCATGACGCAGCAGAGGCCGTGATGACAGGGTTCTACGCCGTGTGGAAACTGGAGTGGCTGCAAACTCCCCTGGTCGATGTCCTACGCTGATTCCCATCATGCAAGGGGCGAAGACGTTGCAGAAGCCCCTCTGTATCAATCGAGACCGAAAAAGCGGCGTGCATTGGCGCCACAGGTGGTCCAGAGCTCTTCAGGACTTATGCCCTTGCACGCGGCCATGGTTTTGGCTGTGAACACCAGGTATGCAGGTTCATTACGTCTGCCACGGTAGGGCGCCGGCGTCAGATAGGGGCAGTCGGTCTCCAGCACCAGACGATCCAGGGGGATTTCAGTCACGGCCTGGCGTAACGCCTCGCTTTTGGGAAATGTCACCGGTCCTGGAATGGAAAGATGCCAACCATTGGCAACAAGCTTTGCTGCAAGCTCCGGCCCCTGGCCGAAGCAATGCCAAAGCAAAGGGCGCCCCGTAAAGCCCATGGACTCCAGTATTTCCACTGTTTCGTCTTCAGCCTCGCGGGAGTGGATCACCACGCGCAGGTCAAGGTCCAGGGCCAGCTCAAGCTGCCGTTGCAGGACGTCGCGCTGTACGGCGGCAGGCGAATGCATATAGTGGTAATCCAGACCTATCTCGCCCAGGGCTTTGAGTCTCGTATCTGCCAGAAACAATTCGCGCATGGCCTGTATGGTTGCAGCGTCACAGGCGGATGCCTCGTGCGGGTGCATGCCCAGCAGGAAAAATACATTTTCAAAGGCGCTGAAGCGCTCCCTCCCTTTGGAATAAGGAGTGGGCCCCAGGAACACCTGGCCAATGTGCGATACACCACAACGGCCGGCGCGTTCTATAACTGCCTCCATGTCTACCTGAAAATCTTCAAGATCGAGGTGGGCATGTGTCTCCACCCCCCCTGCTGGAAGCGCCAGGCTTTCAGGATCTGGCAATGGCTTTTTCTTTTTTTTGCTCATTATGAAACCTTACGTCATGGTATTGTGTTGTAAATTTAGTGTCTTGTGTATAAAGGTGGAATCGCTGGAAGGAGGCAGGCGGAAAATCTATTATGGGAAAATCTCCCCTGGCCGAAATTCACATAAAGGGACTTACTTTGCCGCGAGTTGTTTTTCAAAACCGCGCCAGAGTTCCTGGACGCGCTCTGCCTGGAGCTCCAGGCTGTAGCAACGAGCGGTGGCAATGGCGTTTTCCGTGCCCTGTTGCCAAAGGGGGGCGTTTTCGCGCCGCATGCGCTGGCATTCCTCAATGGCCAAGGCCGCGGCCATGACGTCTGCATCGGCAACCCAGATGCCATTGCCCTTGATTGCAGAAGCGTTCGCAGAAGTGTCGGGGCGCTCTGGCCACCAGGGGCCGGCGGCAAAAGGCAACTCTGGGGCAATTTGTCGCATATAGTCCCAGCCACCAAAACCGCTGAAACCAACGGGCAAACACCCACTGGCCATGGCTTCCAAAGGCGGCAGGGGGCACCCCTCGGGAAAGCCGGATGCCAGAAAGACATGACTCGAGGCCAGCCGGGCAGCGACTTCGTCCTGGGGCAGACCGCTTATCTCAACCCATTCCAGACCCTGGCCGTCAGCAAAGGGGCCGATGCCGCACCCTGCTCGCGATGCAACAATTTCGCGGACACGCTGCACCAGCGCCTTGTTCTTGCGTGGCATGTAGGCGACCCGCAAAGGCCCGGCCGGTTTTGCCCCAGGTGGGGCAAAACGTTGCAGATCAATACCGGGGCGCAGGACGGGCGCAGGCCTTCCGGTCGTTTCCTCCACAAACCAGGCCACAGGCTTGGACACCGCCAGGAAGCTGGCGGGGAGTTGTGACCACGCCACGTTTTCCGGCAAGGAAGAGAAGAGATAGGACCAGTTTTGGCAATAGACCAGGCATGTCGCCCCTGCTTGTAGACCGGGGAGCATGGCGTTGACCCAGCCTTCCGGGGTGAGCCAGATGTCCGTTGCAGAGAGGGACAACCCGGCGATCTCCTCCCAGGAGATGGCAGGAATGTCTTGGGGCAGCGCATGGGCTGATTCCGTTCCTGGAGGCTCGCGCAACGTGAGGATGACTTCATAACCCGCCCCGTGCAGGTGCCTGGCAACGTCCAGAAGCACGGCAACGCCGCCTGCATGTCTGGCAAGGGGCGGTATGAAGACGCAGGTGCGCATAAGGACGCGTCCTAAAGGTTCTGCCTGTAAACAAGAGATTGTTTCAGGGTTTCCTTGTCAATGTAGCGGACTTCGGAACCCAGGGGGATGCCCTGCGCCAGTCGTGTCAGCTTTACGTTGGGGTATTCGGTGCGGACCATGTTGCTGACATAAGATGCCGTGTTCTCCGCCTCCAGCGTGGTGCCAAGGGCCAGAATCAGCTCCTTGAGGTTGCCCTCCCGCAGGCGATTTTTGAGTTTGCCGAGTTCCAGCGCCTGGGGCTGTACGCCTTCCAGGGGAGCCACCAGACCGCCCAGGATCATGTACAACCCCTTGTAGAATCCGCCCTGTTCAAGGGCAAGGAGGCTGTCCCATTCGGAAACCAGGCACAAGGTGTCATGGTCGCGCCCCGGATCAGCGCACAGAGTGCAGGGGTCGCTGTCGGCAAGGCCGTTGCACATGCTGCAGATGGTAAGCTTGTCGCGCAGGTCCAGTATTGCCTGCCCAAGTCCGCGGGCCTTGGTCTCCGGCCATTTCAGAATGGCCAACGCCATGCGCAGGGCGCTTTTCGGCCCCAGACCGGGAAGCCCGGAAAGCTGTTGGACCAGCGCATCAAGTGGTTCGGGAAGATCGCGCAAGGACTACGACTCCTAGAACATGCCGGGCATGCCGGGCAGGTTGAGGCCGCCGGTAAGCGCGCTCATTTCCACTTCAACCATCTCGCGGGACTGCTTCAGCGCTTCGTTGACGGCGGCGAGCACCAGGTCCTCGAGCATGGACACATCTTGCGGATCCACTGCCTGGGGGTCGACCTTCACACTCAGGATTTCCTGGGCGCCGTTGGCAACAACAGTAACCATGCCGCCGCCTGCAGTGGCTTCAACGGTCTTGGTCTTCAGCTCTTCCTGGGCCTTGGCCATCTTTTTTTGCATGACCTGTGCCTGACGCACCAGATCGTTCATGCCCTTCATACTTGCCTCCGTGTGGATTATTTACGTGGGAAGGTGCGCACTCATGAAGTAGGCGGGGCCGTGTGCCCCCAGTCTACGATGCGTGCGTCCATTTCGTCTTGAAGTTGTTTCACCAGGGGGTGATCCTCGAGCTGGTCCTTACACTCGTTGCGATTCATGACCTTGTTTTCAGGGGCATTGCCTTCCAGCCGTACCTCCTCGCCAAAGCATGACCTGGCCACGCGCAGGAGCCATTTGCCGTATTCGCCTTCCAGCAGCATGCAGCGTTGCACATCGCTGCGGCAGTCGAAGTAGAGGACGTTCTCTTCGCAGTCGTAATGCCCCTTTGCCTGGCGCAAGCGAGAGGGCGTTTGCCCATCTTCCTTGGCCATATCTTCGGCCGCCTGCATGAATCCCTGCCAGGATTTTTCATACGTCCTGGCTGTGTTCGGCCTGACTGTTTCCGGTTCGGCCTGGGGCGCCGGTTCCTGCATTTGATCCTGCATCGGTTCCGGTGCCTGTTCCGGTGCTTGTTCCATAACCGGCGCAGTCGTTACGGGTTGCGCCATCTGTTTTGGAGCCGGCCGTTTCCAGGGCGGCGCGTCACCAGCTTCGACGCTATTGGGGGCGCTGCTTTGCGGCTGACTATTGGAAGAGACGCCATCAACTGCAGTCTGCTGCGGTGCGGCAGCGCCGCGAGGGGGCAATGGACGCGGGGACTGCCCGCCCTGTGATGCGCCGTATCGGCCGCCAGGAGCGCCTGACGGGCCAGATGCACCACCGCCTCTGGCGCCACCAGGGGCGCCTCCGCCCGGAGCAGCGCCACCGGCAGGCTGCGCAACCTGTTCCAGGTTCACCAAAGAAGGCAGATACGCCAGGTTCAGGAGCAGCAACTCCAACGCCAGCGCGGGCTCCAGACTGGTGAGCACGCGGCGTTGCCCTTCCAGCGTCAGCTGCCATGCGGCGTGCACATGCTGCAGGGAGAAGTGTGACGACCACTCCAGCCACTGCTGGGCTTCCTCGTCGGTGAGCTCCAAAAGGGGCAGCGCCTTATCACCCGCCTGTTTGAGCAGGAAAAGATTGCGCCAGCACTGGGCCAGTTCACGCAGAAAAAAGCCCAGGTCCAGGCCCTGGTCCAGCAACTCGCGCAGGAGCGCGTTGATGCCCAGGGGGTCCTTGGCTTCCACTGCCTCCAGTACGCGGAAAAATATTTCATGCCCTGCAAGACCAAGCACGGCGCGCACGTCTTCGACTTCAAGGCGATCGCGCCCCATTGCCAAGGTCTGCCCCAGAAGAGACATGGAGTCGCGTACGCTGCCGGCAGCGCGACGGGCAATAAGCTGCACGGCACGGGGGTCATAGTCTGCCTGTTCTTGTTGCAGCACGTTTTCCAGGTGCGCCACAAGACCGGGCATGGTCAGCCGCTTGAAGGAGTAGTGCTGGCAGCGACTGATAATGGTGGGCAGTATTTTGTGCGGTTCCGTTGTGGCCAGAATGAAGGTCACGTTGCCGGGGGGTTCTTCCAGGGTCTTCAACAGGGCGTTGGACGCCTCCTTGGTGAGCATGTGGGCTTCATCGATGATGAAGACCTTGTACTTGCACTCCATAGGGGCGTACCCGATATCCTCGCGGATGCGTCGGGCGTCTTCAATGCCGCGGTTGGAAGCGCCGTCGATCTCGATGACGTCCACGGCCATGCCCTGCGTAATCTGCCTGCAATGCGCGCACTCGTTACAGGGCTCTTCTGTCGGCGCGTTCAGGCAGTTTATGGCCTTTGCCAGAATGCGCGCAACCGTGGTTTTGCCCACCCCGCGTGTGCCACTGAAAAGATATGCGGGGGCGATGCGGTCTTCGGCCGCAGCACGGGAAAGGATGCCCTTTAAGGTTTCCTGGCCGGCTACTTCAGAAAATCGTTGGGGCCGGTACTTGGCTGTGAGAGATGATTGGCTCATGTCCGCCTTGCCGGGTTTGTTCCCGCTTGAAAAATAAGCAGGAAAAGCGCTATGATAGCAGTACGCTTCCTGCAATGCTGGCGCGGGCCCCGCCGTTGTGGCGAAGCCCGCGCAGCATGATGTCGCGGTATTCTTCAGTACCCGAATGAGGGGGAACTAATCAAGGGTGTAAGTCTGCAGCCACTGCTTGTAGGCAGGGTCTGCGCCTTCTACCACCTTGAAGAAACGCTTTTGCAATTCCTTGGTTATGGGGCCGGCGTGTCCCTCGCCGATGGTGCGGCGGTCTACCTCGCGGATGGGGGTCAGTTCGGCTGCAGTGCCGCAGAAGAAGGCTTCGTCCGCACTGTACAATTCGTCACGGGTGAACTGCTGCTCCACGACCTTGTATCCCATGTCCTCGGCAACCGTGATCAGGCTGTGGCGGGTGATGCCTTCGAGGATGGAGGTCAGCGGCGTGGTTTTGATGATGCCGTTGCGAACGATGAAGATGTTCTCGCCCGAGGCTTCAGAAACATACCCGTTGACGTCGAGCATCAGGGCTTCGTCGTACCCGTCGGCAACAACTTCGGTCTTCGCCAGCACGGAGTTGACGTAGTTGCCCGAGATCTTGCCCTTGGTCATCATCACGTTCACGTGGTGACGGTTGAAGCTCGAAGTCTTGACGCGGATGCCCTTTTCCAAAGCTTCCTCACCAAGGTAGGCGCCCCAAGGCCAGGTGGCGATAATGGTCTGGATGGGGTTGTCACCGGGATGCACGCCCATATTCCCGTAGCCGATAAAACTGATGGGCCGGATGTAGCCGGAATCCATCTTATTGGCTTTCAGGGTCTCAACAATGGCGTCGCTGATTTCCTGTTCGGTAAAGGGAATTTTGAAATTTGCGATGTGAGCGCTGAGGAAAAGACGATGTACGTGTTCCTTCAGGCGGAATACGGCGGAGGAACCGTCAGCGCATTTGTAAGAGCGGATGCCTTCGAACGCGGAAACGCCATAGTGCAGCGTATGCGTCAGAACGTGAACCTTGGCTTCGCCCCAGGGAACCAGTTTGCCGTCAAACCATATAAATTCGCTTTCCTGGACCATACTAACCCTCGTTGCGGTCTTGCGAGCATATAGAAACAAATAGAGGCACCGTGCCAGCCAATACGCTTGCGTAGCGGGATACGCTAAATCAAGCGCAGAAGCAGGTCAAGCAAGACTGCAAAAATCAATGGGTAAAGAGGGTTAAGATGTTAATCCAGGAGCTCTTGCAATTCCTTGGTGCCCAGTTCCAACGGCATGGGGAATAAAAGCCCCAGTTCATTGCCATGAATCCAGTTCACGGAGGCCTTTGCTGCTATGCTGTGTCGCATGCACGGCGTGGCATCGAGCTTGGGCTGCACGTGCAGCTCCAGCACGCTGCCCAGGTCGTACCTGCTTTCGTCTTGCAAGCGCAGGCGAGCGTCGTATGGAGAGATGTGGATGATGTCGGCAACACTTTTACCGGAAGAAGCGTGCACTTCCCCGGTGTGGCACCTGGCATAAGCCCGGAATGTCTGGTTGTAGAAAAAACCGTTGCTGTTGCCCATGATACGCCCCTTTTGTTTTACGGAAGAAAACTGGCTGCAAATGCAGTCGCTGTATATTTACCGCGGGCGTAGTGGGGTTTCTCGTCGGCAGTTGGTCGATGCTGTGACGATTTGGTATCAGGGATATCTATTTGAAATCCAATAGTATCTTTTTGGCGCCCGGTCGCAGTGCATGCTCGAATGCCGTTGTGAACGCGGAAAATGGGTAGATGTTTTCAATCAGGGGGCGCACATCCACCCAGCGATTGGCCAGGTAGGGCACGGCTAAGGCAATATCGCCACAGCGCGAACCCACAATGTTGATTTCGTCCACCACAACCCGCGCCATGTCGATGGAACTGGTGTCATGGGAAGTGGTTTTGGCGACGATAGTGCCCTCCGGTCGTACCAGGTCGAGAACCTGTTGTATTGTCTGGGCTTTGCCGCTCGCTTCCACCACCACGTCAAAGCGCCCCAGCTCTTTGGACAGGGTGGGGATGCCCCCCTGCGCCGGAACTTTTGCCGTTGCGACGCCAGCCAGGGAAGCGATGGCCAGCTTGTCTTCGTGGCGGCCTGCCAATATCAGGGAAGGGCACGCAAAGCGCAGTCCCAGAGCGATGAGCAGCCCCAGCTTGCCGTCTCCCACCACCAGCAGTCTGGTTTTACCGGTAAGGTGCACCTGCTGCCCGATTTCCAAGGCGGCGGCCAAGGGCTCCGCAAAGACGGCCTCTTCGTCCGGCAGGCTCTCAGGCAGCTCCACCAGGTTTGCAACGGGCGCCAGACAGTATTCGGCAAAGCAACCGTCTTGATTTACAATGCCTAGTACGGTTCTGGTAGGGCAGTGGCGTTGTTGATCCCGGGCGCAAAAGCTGCATTGCCCGCAGGCGTAATTGATGTCCACCACCACGCGTTTCCCCAACAAATGGGGCGCGTCGTCGCTTGCCCCCGCGCGTATTACCTTTGCCACCAATTCGTGCCCAGGGATGCCGGAAAAGCCGTAGTACCCGGCCTGCAGCTCCACATCAGTGTTACAGATGCCGGCCATGCGTACTTCAAGGAGCGCCCACCCTGCCTTGGGTTCCGGCATGGGGCGTTCTTTCAGTGTTATTTCTCCCTTTTCAAAGTACGCAACCTGCATCGGTCATCCTCCCGGTTGGTGTTCATGCTTCTCGCATACATGAGGAGGCTACAGGAAAAAGCGGAATGCTGTCCATGGCGCGTGATGACGATTTCAGGTAGCTATCCTCTTGTTCCAGATGGAGGAGAATACATGAGCAGCATTTTGGCGCCGGTTCTTGAATTTGCGCGGCGGGCAGTTCGGGAAGTTCTGCAGCCTGGTGGTATTGCCGTGGACGCCACGGCAGGCAACGGCCACGATACGCTTTTTTTGGCGCAGACAGTTGGCAGTGATGGGCAGGTGCATGCTTTTGACGTGCAGCAAAGCGCCCTGGACGCCACCCGTGAAAGGCTTGCCGCCAACAACCTGACTGCGCACCTGCATTTGGTGGGGCATGAGCGGATGGCCGAAGTTGTACCGCCCCTGCTGCATGGGAAAGTCGGCGCCGCGATGTTCAATCTGGGATATTTGCCTGGCACGGAAGAAGGTGAAACGCCCTTGATTACAAGGCCGGAAACCACTCTGACCGCGCTGGATGCCGCGTTTGCCCTGCTTGCGCCGTCGGGGGTTTGCACCATTGTCTGCTATCTGGGGCACGCCGGCGGGCATGAAGAGGGCGCGTCCGTCGCCCAATGGTGCGCGAAGCTGGATATCAAGCAGGCCAGAGTCCTGCGCTACGAGCTGGTGAACAAACCCGGCAGCCCTATCGTGCTTTACTGTGTAAAGAAGAGTGGGTGAGGGGTATTATTTAGATAAAGAGGGTTGGCAAAAGGGGGCTTGGGAGAAAGAACATTTTCATACGTTCTTCCCCCCAAGGATACCCACCCCAATAGATTTTTATCTTTTACTTGGAGCCCCAGCGGTCGCCGCTCTGGCGGAAGTGAACACGGATGGGCGCATACTGGATACCTGCGAGCTTGCGCAACTGGTTTTCCAGATAGCGGGCATAGGAGGGCAGCACCCTGTCGGGGTCGTTGACAAAGAAGACGAATGTCGGCGGGTAGGTGTCCGCCTGTGTCAGATAATAGAATTTGGCGCGCCTGCGTTTGACCACGGGCGGTTGATGGCGCCCAAGCGCTTCGGCCATGACGCGGTTGAGTAGCCCCGTGGAGACGCGGACGCCACAGGAGGCGTAGAGCCTTTCTGCCAGGCGCAACAGTCCGCCTAGCCCTCTGCCTGTGAGCGCAGAGACAAACTTTACCGGCACGTGGGGACAGAGGCGCAGCGCATCGCGAAAATTCTTTTCCGCCTGCTTGCGCGCAGTACGGGGCACCAGGTCCATCTTGTTGATAAGCACGATGAAGGCTGTTTTTTCGCGGTCCAGGTAGGAGATGAGCTTCTTGTCCTGCGTGGTCACGCCTTGTGTGGCGTCGATGACAAAGAAGGTCACTTCAGCGCGTCTGCTACTGGCGAGGGCGGCCTGGACACTGAAACGCTCCACAGGGTCGTCTATGCGCGTACGCCGACGCACGCCCGCGGTGTCCACAAAGGTGTAGCGTCGCACCTCAGGGCGGGGCGAACAGGCCGCGTCCGAAGTTTCTTCACCTTCGGCGGCAGTATCGTCGCCTTCGGCACCGTCGGTATTTTTAGCCGCATCGATGGTCTCGTCGCGGTTATCGTCGTAATCGTCGTCGTAATCGTCGTCGTGACCAACGTCGTTATGATCGTCGCTATCAGCCGCAGTATCGTAGAGGGCCGCGGCATCTTCGCCAAATTCCAACGTGGCGATGTCTCCAGCCTCTGCATCGAGCATTTCGGAGGGGAAGTCTTCTTCCGACAGCGTTTCGGGCACATCCGGCTCGTCACACTCCAGATCCTCCGGCGAGAGGGGGATATCAACGGTGACATCCACGCTATCACGGGTGGTGCCCGCAATTTCGCTGACGATCATCCGGTTTTCTCCCAGAATCTTATTGACAATGGAGCTTTTACCGGCATTGGGGCGCCCCAGCATGGCCAAACGCAAGGGGCGGTCCGGCCCGGCTTCCTTGTCGGGTGTCAGGGCGTCGGGGTGTGCTTCAAGATAAGCGTTTACCCGCTGCTCCAGCTCCTCCACCATGTCGTCCAGGCGGTAGCCGTGTTCGGCGGAGACGGGAAGCATATCAAGGCCAAGCGCGTAGAAGTCGCTCAAGAGCAGGTCTTCCTGCTCACTACCGTCCACCTTGTTGACCACAAGCAGCACAGGCTTGTCGCTTTGGCGCACACGTTGGGCAAGGCGCTGGTCCAGAGGAGAGAGGCCTTCGCGCGCATCCACGACAAGTGCGATGGCATGGGCCTCGGCCATGGCTTCTTCCGCCTGTTGCAGCACTTCACGCTCAAAGCCGCGCAGGCCTTGCGGTCCTTCCTGGGGGGCTCCGGAATCATCCAGCAGAATGCCGCCTGTATCCACCATGTCAAAGTTCGCACCGGCGCGGCGCACCGTGCCGTACATGCGGTCACGGGTAACACCAGGGCGGTCATGGGTCAGAGCCCTGCGCCCCCGTAGCAAACGGTTGAAAAGCGTGGACTTGCCCACATTGGGACGGCCGATAAGCGCGACCAGAGGTCTTTTCATGGGAAGCCCTTTGCCTGTGTTATTCGCCGAAAGCCTTGGCGATGCTTTCAGTATAAGGAGGGCGCAGCACGCCCTTTTCGGTTACGATGCCGGCGATGAGCTCGTTCGGCGTCACGTCGAAGGCGTAGTTGAATACCGGCACGCCTTCAGGGCAGATGCAGGTCTCGCCAACGTGGGTCACTTCACGGGGGGTGCGTTCCTCAATGGGAATCAGGTCACCAGTGGGGGTGCGACGGTCAATGGTCGAAAGCGGCGCAGCCACGTAAAAGGGCACGCCGTGTTCTTTGGCCAGGATGGCGACGGAATAGGTGCCGATCTTGTTGGCGGCGTCGCCATTGGCGGCAATGCGGTCAGCACCCACAACCACCTTTTGCACCAGTCCTTTGCGCATCAACAGGCCACAGGCGTTATCGCAGGCTATGCGTACGGGAATCCCGTCCACATGGAGCTCATAGGCGGTAAGCCGCGCGCCCTGCAAAAAAGGGCGGGTTTCATTGGCAATGACGGAAACTTTTTTGCCTTGGTCCACGGCGCCGCGGATAACGCCCAGGGCTGTGCCGTAGCCAGCAGTGGCCAGTGCGCCCGCATTGCAATGGGTCATGACGGTGTCGCCTTCATCGATGAGCGCGCCCCCGTGCTTACCGATTTCTTTACAGATGGCGATGTCTTCGGCGTGCATCTTCTTGGCCAGTTCCAGCCACAGCTCCACCAGGGCGGCCAGTGTCAGCGCGGGGTTGTCCTTCTCGGCATCCGCTTTTGCCTGGCGCATTTGCTCCACGCCCCAACGCAGGTTCACAGCTGTGGGGCGAGCGTTTTCCAGCGCGGTCAGCTTTTCTTCCAGCAGCTTTTTGCCGGCGTCACCTTCTCCGCCCCCATTCAGGGCTTCCCGGGCTGCCAGATAGCAGCCATACGCTGCGGTAACGCCAATGGCAGGGGCGCCGCGTACTACCATGACCTGCAGCGCGTAGATGGTCTCCTCGGTATTGGAGCAGACGAACCAGTCCTCGCGTGTGGGGAGATAGCGCTGGTCGAGCAGTACAAGGTTGCCGGTGGCGGCATCGAATTGGATATGGTGTTCCATGACGGTAAATTCCTTTGCTTTGGTTAGCAGGGCAAGGGGCGCTAATCGAGCTCGTACTCGTCGCGCCAGTCACCTTCCTCACTCCAGGCCGGCTGGTCGGCCTTGCTGAAAAGATGGTTGCCAATGACAAGGTGGTCCATTTCCGTACGCATGAAGCAGCGGTAGGCGTCTTCCGGCGTACACACAATGGGCTCGCCGCGGACATTGAAGCTGGTGTCGACCACCAGGCCGCAGCCGGTGCGCTCCTTGAAGGCGCGTAACAACTGATGATAGCGGGGATTGGTTTCCTTGTGCACGGTCTGAATACGCGCGGAATAGTCCACATGGGTCACGGCCGGGATGTCTGAACGCTGGTGGTACAGCCGTTGCCACATCTCCATGTCCTCGTAGCCATCCGGCAGCGGATTGCGCCTGGCTTCCTGCACGGGCGCCACCAGCAGCATATAGGGCGAGGCCGCGCCTTCGAGACCAAAATATTCTTCTGCGTCTTCCGCCAGCACAGAGGGAGCAAAGGGGCGGAAGCCTTCTCGATACTTGATTTTCAGGTTGAGCTTCTTTTGCATCTCAGGATCACGGGGATCCCCAAGGATGCTGCGGTTGCCCAGTGCTCGCGGCCCCCATTCCATGCGCCCCTGAAACCAGCCGATGGCTGCGCCGGTCTCCAGATGCTGGGCGACCTTGGCGCACAGCTCGGAAAAGGATTCATACTTTGTTGCCACGGCCTTGTGCCGGCGCAGAAGGCGCAGAACGTAGCCTTCTCCGTAAAAGGGCCCCAGGTAGGAGCCTTGCATGGCGTCCATGGTTTCGGGGGGGCGGCGCATCTGCCCCAGTGCTATATGGTGGGCGGCCAGGGCAGCGCCCAGAGCGCCGCCAGCATCGCCTGCAGCGGGCTGAATCCAGATGTCATCAAAGATGCGGCTGCGTTGCAGTTTACCGTTTGCAACACAGTTGAGGGCGACGCCACCGGCCATGACAAGGTTCTTGCTGCCGGTGAGTTCGCGTGTGGTCCGGGCCAGGCGAAAGACGACATCCTCGGTTATTTCCTGGATGGCCAGGGCCATGTCCATGTAAGGTTGGGTTATTTCAGACTCAGGCTGGCGACGGGGAATGCCAAAAAGTGCGGCGAACTTCTTGTCCCTGCACATGCGCAGACCCGTGGCAAAGTCGAAGTAATCCATGTTCAAGAGCAGAGAACCGTCTTCACGCAGGTCTATCAGCTCATCCAGGATGCATTGTTTCCAACGCCTGGTGTTTTCACTTTCCGGATTGCCGTAAGGCGCAAGGCCCATGAGTTTGTACTCTCCGGAGTTGACCTTGAACCCCGTATAATAGGTGAAGGCCGAGTAAAGCAGCCCCAGGGAGTGTGGGAAGTCGAGCTGCTTGAGGATGGTGATGTCTTTGCCCTTGCCGTGGCCAATGGTTGTGGTGGCCCATTCGCCTACGCCATCCACCGTAAGGATGGCTGCGTCTTCAAAATGCGATGGGTAAAAGGCGCTGGCAACGTGGGAAAGGTGATGCTCCGGAAAGAAAAGGGGCGGTTCGCCTGGGCCCAGTTTGGCCAATTCTTCCTTGAGCATTTTTTTCATGAACAGCTTTTCCTTGATCCATACAGGCATGGCAGAAAGAAAGCTGCGTAGTCCCCGGGGGGCAAAGGCGTGATAGGTCTCGAGCAGGCGTTCGAATTTCAGGTAGGGCTTGTCGTAAAAGGCGACAGCATCCAGGTCTGCAGGCCTCAAGCCCGCTTCCTCCATGACAAAACGCGCCGCATTGATCGGAAAAGAGGCATCATGCTTCTTGCGGGTAAAGCGCTCTTCATGGGCGGCAGCAATGATTTCACCGCCAATGATGAGGGCGGCGGCGCTATCGTGATAGAATGCCGAGAGGCCGAGTACGGCTTTAGCCATGCGGACGTCCTTCTTCTTTAGAAGATGGTGTAAATGAACGGCGCTACGGCGGAGCCGCTGGTAAGCACTATGAGTACGCCGAAAAAGAGCAGCGTGAGAATGGCCGGCAGCAGCCAGAATTTTTTCCTCACTTTCAAAAACTTCCACAAGTCACGCAGAAAATCCATTGCTTCTCTCCAAGTTCGCGGCAACTTGTCGGGGTATCCGGTCCGGATGCCATTGCCGCCCCCCCTTTTGAAATGGGCGTATACGGTTGCAAACGTGCTATTTCTTCATAAGGGAGCACGCTCAGGTGCGGTGCGCCACAAACGGTATTCTTCGGTTCCGTCCAAGACGGTCTAGAACATATTTTCCAGGTCTTGGGCAGCAACAGTTACGTTACGCTCATGGAACACGGAACCCTGATCTTTTTTCCATTTTTTAAGGCCCATGGCGTCTGCGCCTGTAAATTGGCGAAACAATGCAATGGGCGTGACCACCAGAAAAAACACGAGGGTCAGGATCACTTTGGACATTACTGTGCCCATAAGTTCGGACAGGCCAAACCAGAGAGCTGCAAAAAACCGGAATAATGTGGGGCGGATCATGAGCAGCAACACAACCACGATGAGCGCCGGCATCAGCCAGCTCTGCTTTGTGATCTGAAAGGCAATGAGCCCCACGAGCACAAGGGCCATGCCCGCGTCCTTGCATTGGTCCTTCGTCGGGCGCGAGAAAAAGCCGGGTTTACAATCGTTGGCCATGAGCGCTCTCTTTTTTAGCCTTCAAGTTTTTGCTTGAGTATCTGGTTCACCAGTGCGGGATTGGCTTTTCCCTTCGTCTTTTTCATCACCTGCCCCACAAAAAAGCCCATGAGCTTGGTCTTGCCCCCTTTGTAGGCGGCAACCTCGTCGGGGCTGGCGTCCAGCACTTCCTGCACCGCCCCTTCAAGCTCAGAAGAATCGGAAATCTGGACCAGGCCTTTTTCTTCGATGTAGGACTTGGGCTCGGCGCCGCTCGAAAAAAGGTTCGGAAAGATTTGTTTGCCGATTTTGCCGCTGATGACACCGTCTTCAACCAGCTTCACCAGGGCCGCCAACTTCTCCGGCCCCATGGCGCATTCCGTTGCTTTGCCGTTGCAAGCGTGTATTTCACGAAGAAATTCGGTCATCATCCAGTTGGCAATTTTCTTGGGCGCATCAAAACTTTTGATGGCTTCCTCGAAATAGTCTGCCAGGTCCCGCTCCGCCGTCAGCAGGGCGGCGTCCGCAGCAGGCAGACCGTAATCTTCCACAAAACGTTGCTCACGCTCGCGTGGCAGTTCCGGCAGTTCGCTCTGCCAACGCTCCAGCCAGTCGGATTCGATCATCACGGGGACCAGATCAGGGTCCGGGAAATAGCGGTAGTCGTGGGCTTCTTCCTTGCCGCGCATGGAAAAGGTCGCGTTCTTGTCAGCATCATAGAGCCTGGTTTCCTGCACGACCTTTTCGCCGTCCTCCAACAGGTCGCGCTGGCGCTCCACTTCGTATTCCAACCCTTTCTGCACGTGGCGGAAGGAGTTCATGTTTTTCAGTTCGGTGCGTGTGCCGAATTCCTCTTGCCCAAAGGGGCGCAGGGAAATGTTGGCGTCGCACCGGAAGCTGCCTTCCTCCATGTTGCCGTCGCAAATGCCCAGGTACACCAGGATGGAGTGCAGGCCCTTTAAGTAGGCCACCGCTTCTTCCGGGCTGCGCATGTCCGGGTCGGAAACTATTTCAATGAGGGGCACGCCGGAGCGGTTCAGATCAACATAGCTGGCGTTTTCCGTCTGGGAATGGATGCTTTTGCCCGCGTCATCCTCCATGTGGATGCGCAGGATGCCGACGCGCTTTGCCCCGGCAGCCGTTTCTATATCAAGGTGGCCATGCTCCGCCAGGGGCTCTTCGTACTGCGATATCTGATAGCCCTTCGGCAGGTCCGGGTAGAAATAGTTCTTGCGCGCAAACACCGACGAAGGGTTCACGGTGCAGTCCACGGCTAGGGCCATTTTGCACGCGTATTCCACGGCGCGACGGTTGAGCACGGGCAATACGCCAGGCTGCCCTGTGCAAACCTCACATACGTTGGAGTTGGGATCATTGCCGAATTTGGTGGAGCAGCCGCAGAACAGCTTTGACTGCGTGAGCAATTGCGCGTGCACTTCTAGTCCGATCACGGTTTCGTAACTGGCCATGCTAGTTCCTTCACTTGGGCCGCGAGAGGGATTCCGGGCAATACCCGTTCCTGGCGCGGCGCGTCGCATCATTGGTCCGATTTCTGCCCCTGGCCGTAAAGCGCCGGGTTGGTGCTCGGGTCGTTGTACATTTTGAACTGGCGATAGATCATGGGGCGTTTTAACCCGCAGGCATAGTCTCCAAGCAATTCCAGCAGGCTGCGTTGCAAATCGTCACGCTGTCGGATGAGCAATGCGTGTTTGTCGCGACAACGCGCAATGTGCTCCGGCAAGGCGTCCTGGCGTTCGGTTTCTGCCTGCATGTGATACATCTTCAAATACAGAATGGAAAGCCTGTCCAGCCCGCTGCCCATGGTTTCGGTATTGTAGCGGCAGGGGGTCTCCGGCGGAAGAAAGGACGCTATCAGGGACTCCAGACGCGCGTCAAGACGCTCTATGCCGTCGTTGCGGCGCTGGTTCATGGCGTCGATGGCGCGTTTGCAGCGGGCCACATGCTCAGGGCCCATGTCGTCGCGCCTGGCTTCATCTTCCAGATGCCAGAGTTTGAAATTTGAAAGATGCACGGTCAAAGCCTGGTGGAGGAACGCCGTCTCTGCGTCGGGCGTTTCCGGAACTTCAGGCTCGTTTGTGTGCCATGCGGCGACATGGTGTGCAAATGCCTGGAAGCATTCGCACAAAGCGTTTTCCATCGCCTTGGCCTGAGGAGAGGTAGTGTGCTGCATACTGTATAGTACCGAATGGATGTGCAGGTAGCTGGAAGCTCCTACTGGTATTCGATGCCCGCGTCAAAGTATTTGCCTACGCCATAATCGCGCCGGCGGAAAAATTTGTCCGGGCTGGGGCCAATTATCTGTAATTCAGGCTGGCGCGACTGCATGTCCAAAGCGATTTTCATCTCCTTGGTGCACCCTGTGGAGTAGGTGCTGTCCTTGCCTGACCATAAAGAGGGCACTTTTTCGCCCATCAAATCAAAGCTGCGCTCGATGTCGTTCACGGTCTGAAATCGCCAAACGTCCAACAGGCCGGACCGCTGCACGCGCTCCCACATATACATCAGGTCGTCACCATCCATGCCGGGTTCAAAATGTTCGGCCGGGTTGATGATAAAAGTGCCGTCCAGCTTTTTGCGCAGGTGATCCACAAAGGTGTTCAACACCTTGATTGCTGTGGATGTTTCGCCGGGGATGGAGCCTACAATGGCGCTGTAGAACATTACGGTGTCGCCTTCCTGTTTGGCCTGGCGCATGCTCCGGATGATCTGCTCAGACTTGGTGCGCAGGTCCTGCTCCGTGATTTTACGCAGGGAGTCTGGCCTGGGTTTGAAAAGAACCTCACACTCGCGATTGAAGCGACGTTGCAGGCAGAGAATATCGCGTGTGAACTGATGATCGCACTCGATGAACCGGCGTACGTTGGAGTGCCCTTTGGTAATGATGAGGTCTGCCTCTTTCCATGCGCGGGCAAACGTGACGTTGACACGGTAGAGATTCAGGCGCTCCACCGTGCCGTCGGAAATGACGACAAAACGGTGTTCGCGGAGCAAGCGCAACAGCTTATTTTTGCTGACGCGGTCTTCTGCCAGCACATAGGCGTCGGCCAGGGCTCTTGAAAGGGCGGGGTCATGCTCCATGTCCCACAGGGCCGGCGCCTGAAAGTAGAACCCTTCCTTCAGGGCCATTATGACCTGATGCCCGAGGCGGAGAAGGGTTTTGGCGATGAGGATATCGAACATCACGGCGCCGCTCGTGCGCGGAATGTAGAGAATCTTTTTGGGCCCACCGCTGCCAGGGCCAAGGGTGGTCGTCAGGTGTTCCGCACCATGAAAAGGGCGGCCGCATTCTTTTTCCATGGCTTCAATGGCAGGCGGTTCTTCTCCCCCGTGCCAGATGGCGCCCCAGCCGGAAAGAACGAACAGCCGTTGCAATTCCATGAGGTCCAGTTCCCAGCGCAGGTCTTCGATTCTGCCGCAATGGGCGTGCTCGTGGCACACCGAAACCACGCGGTCGAACATGGGGCTGTGTATAAAATTTTCCACGCGTTGGTTGTGGAGTTTCTTGCGCTCCCGATAGGGGTCCTGCAGGCCGCTCTGGGTCAGGACGATGCTGGCCAGTCGCTTCATCAGCCGAGAAGGAATCACAATGTGTGAATCCTTTACGAGATTATAGCGGTGGCGGCAGAGAATCCGGATGCGCTGGCGCATGTAGCGGTCTTCGATATTCTGTTCGATGAGTCGCTCCACAACGCGCCAGACCGTTTCGTAGGACTGCAGCAATTCCGGGGGAGCTTCGGCCGCCAGCAGACCGCGGAACACCTCATCGGAACAGGGGGCGTAGATCTGGTCCTCATCCATGGCCACCATAAAGCGCAACTGTTCGGGCGAGGCGTTCAAAAAGGGGTTCAGCAGGTACTCGAGGTTGTTTTCCGTCATGAAATGCAGCACCCAGGCATCCAACTGGGGGTCATTGCCAAAGCGCAGGTCGCTTGCCGAACGGATGTCGTGCATGTCCGGCATACACTCGGAGCTTTTGGTCATGATGCTGCCTCCTCTCCGCCCCCTGCGCATCCGTGCGCGGCTGCTTCGCCGGGCATGGTTTCGCGCACAAAGCCTTTGGCCCTGAGTGTGGCAAAGTAGCTTGCGCCCCCGAGCCTAACTATGCAGAAGCCCTTTTCCGCACGGCGGATGCGCACGATGTCGCCACATTCGAGGCGATAGCCTTCCTGACCGTCCATGGTCAGGTATATGTCGGCTGTGGTGGCGAGGATTTTCAGTTCCAGCACGGCCTCCTGGGGCAGCACCAGCGGATTGAATTCTCGCATAAAGGGGCAAATGGCGGTGAGGCTGTATGCCTGCAGAGCAGGGTGCAACATGGGGCCGTTGGCCGATACGCCATACCCCGTTGCGCCTGTGGGCGTAGAAACTATGAAACCGTCTGAACGCACAAGGGCCATGTGCTCGCCATCCACCGTGACGTCTATGGGCACCAGTCTGGCCAGTGCGCCGCGGGAAACCACCAGGTCGTTGATGACGCGCCCCTGGAAGAGCGGCTTGTCATGGTTCTCACGCAGAACTTCAAACTCCAGGGCCAGGCGCTCGCTTATCTGGACCCCGTTTTTGATGACTTCGGCCAGGGCGTTTTTCCAATTGGTGGGGCAAAGCTCGGTAAGGAAACCGACCTTGCCCAGGTTCACGCCCAGGAGCGGGGCCATGCATTGCAGCCTGCGGGCCACGCTGAGCATGGTGCCGTCGCCCCCCAAGACCAAAACCAGGTCGGGTTCAGGCCCTATGTCCTGCACGGCGTCGTCAAATGCAAGCTCCAGAGCCGCGCGGCTTTCTGGGTTTTCCACCTGACGCACGGCCACACCGCGCTCTTTGAGCCAGGTGACCATCTCGTTCCCAAGTTTGTGTGCCCGGGAATCCTCGGCCTTGGTAATCAGCAGAACTGAATTGATTGCGTGCGCCATGGGGAGATCATGTAGTCTAAACCCGTTGGGGATTCAAGGCGATATGCTTACCCATTTGCCGTCTCTTTATTGGGTGTGTGTCCTGGAAAGGAAGATGCGTCCGTGTAAGGTCACTCTCCCGAGGATATCCCGTGCGTTTTGAGTTTGCGGTAGAGGTAGCTGCGTTCAAGGTTGATGGCCTCGGCCAGTGCCGAAACGCTCCCCCCGTATTCCTTGAGCTTGGCTTCCAGGAAACGGGCCTCAAAGGCCTGGCGCGCGGCCTTGAAGTCATCCGGAATGTCAGGAGACAAAGGTATTTCGCTTCCTTCTTTATCTTCCACATTTGTTTGCAATCTGGCGCCGAATTCAGGAGGCAGGTCCGCGGGGGTCACTTCTCCACCTGGATGTAGGATGTGCATGCGCTCCACAAAATTTTTGAGTTCTCGCACATTGCCGGGCCATGGGTAACGGGCCAGCGCTTCCAGGGCTTCCGGGGAAAATCGCAGGGGCTTGAAGCCGTGCTCCCTGGCCAGGGTCTGGCCGAATTCCTCGATGAACAGGGGCAGGTCATCTGGCCGGCGGCGTAGCGGGGGCACTTCCAGGGGGAAGACCTTGAGCCGGTAGTAGAGGTCTTCGCGGAAGTTGCCGCCCCTGATTTCTTCTTCCAGATTTTTGTTGGTGGCGGCTATGACGCGTACGTCCACGCTGATGCTGCGGCGGCCGCCCACGCGTTCAAAGCTTTGCTCCTGGAGAATACGCAAGATCTTTGCCTGGGTCTTCAGGCTCATGTCGCCTATTTCGTCCAGAAACAGGGTGCCTTTGTGGGCCATTTCGAACTTTCCCGTATGGGGGGCGTCCGCGCCCGTGAAAGCGCCCCTTTCGTGCCCAAACAGTTCGCTTTCAATGAGTTCTTCGGGGATGGCGGCGCAGTTGACAGCCACCATGGGTTTTTCATTGCGTCGGCTTTTACGGTGGATGGAGCGCGCCACGATCTCTTTGCCCGTGCCGTTTTCACCTGTGATCAGCACCCATGCCTCGGTTGGGGCGACCTGCTCTATCTGGCGACGCAGGTCCTGGATGGCGGTGGAGCTCCCGGTGGGGGCCTGGGCGCCAGTGTCGCGCAGGGAACGCTTCAAAGCCTGATTTTCCCGTTGCAGTTCCTGGAACTTCAGGGCTTTGTTCACGGTAATGACGACTTTTTCCAGGGAAAGGGGCTTTTCGATGAAGTCGAACGCACCTTTTTTTATGGCGTTGACTGCGGTTTCTATGCTGCCGTGGCCGGAAATCATCACCACCTGAGGCGCGGCATCGCGGCTGCGTACTGTCTCCAGCACTTCAAGTCCGTCCTTGCCGGGGAGCCAGATGTCCAAAAGCATAAGGTCTGGATGTGCGCTTGCCACCTGTTCGAGAGCCTGTTCACCGCTGCCGGCCTCGGAGACATGATACCCTTCGTCTTCCAGGATGCCGCGCAGGGAAAGGCGAATGCCTTCTTCATCGTCAACAATCAGAATATGTTCAGCCATGGCTTTTACACGTTCGTAAAGGTGAAGTCTCTGTCCTGGAAGAGGTGCAGGCAGGCATCCACAGCCAGGGGATCATATATGTTCCCCTTGTTTTTTGTGATTTCTCCCAGCGCAATATCCAGTCCAAGCGCTGCGCGGTAAGGGCGGTGGGAGGACATGGCTTCCACCACATCCGCCACCATGATGATCTTGGCTTCCTGCAGGATTTGCCCGTCCGCGAGACCCCGCGGATAGCCCGAACCGTCCAGGCGCTCGTGATGCTGCAGCACTATTTCTGCCACAGGCCAGGGAAAGGAAATCCCCTGTAAGATGTCATACCCCGCTTCCGAGTGGGTTTTCATGATGCTCATCTCCAGGTCGCTGAGCCGGGTCGGCTTGGAAAGTATCTCCGCGGGGATATACATCTTACCCAGATCATGCAGCAGAGCGGCGACACGCACGCCTTCAATGTGGTCGTCCTCCAGGCCCAATTGCCTTGCAATGGCGCTGGCAAGCTGGGCCACGCGTTGCTGGTGCCCTGCCGTATATGGGTCGCGTTTTTCTGTCGTCATGGCCAGGGCCGCAACGGTTTCCTCAAAAGTTCTGCGCAGATTCCTAAAGGCCTTGTGCAGTTGCTCCTCGGACTGGCGGCTCTGGGTCACGTCGCGCAGCACAAATACAACGCCGCCGGCGCTGGCCTGGTCCGCCTGGATGGAAGACACGGTTACGTCGACGGCACGGGCGGCGGTCCCGTTTGCTCCTGGCAGAATTGCGCCCTGGACCCGCATGGAGCCTTGCTGCAGTCCTTTTTTTACGAGGCCGGAATGACGTTCGCCGCTTTTTTCATCGGAAAGCAGAATCATTTCGTCGAATGGCTTGCCCACCGCCTCGGTGCGGATGATGCCCAACAACTTTTCTGCAACCGGATTGATGAGGCGCACGTTGCCGTCTTCATCTGTAGAGACAACGGCGTCGCCAATACTATTGAGGGTGGTGGTGTGCCAGCGCTCCTTTTCCTGCAGGCGGCACTCCATCTTGTGCTTGTAGAGCGCCATTTCTATACAGGTCTGGAGTTCGCGGTCCTCAAATGGCTTGAGGATGTAGCCAAAGGGCTCGGTTATTTTGGCGCGGTCGAGAATTTCCTCGTCGGCGTAGGCGGTAAGGTAGATGACCGGCACGGTGCAGTGCTGGCGTATGCGCGCAGTGGCTTCGATGCCGTCAATCTCGCCGGGCAGCATGATGTCCATGAGGATGATGTCCGGCGCCGGCGCCAAAAGCCTGGCCTGCTCCACTGCCTCTTCCCCGCTGGTGGCTACATGGGGCGCATTGTATCCCAGGTGCTGCAACCTGCGTTGCACATCCATGGCTACGATGGGTTCGTCTTCGACTATGAGAATATTGGCTTTGGTCATTTGCAAAAGAACCTGGTTCTTGCACGCCCCCCAGGGGGGCTATTGGAGAATGCATCCTTGAATCGTGAACCAACGCATAGCCTTAATGTGCTATGGCATGCAAGGTGTTTGATCCAGCGTAATAAAAATCGATTTTTAACTATTTGAAAAGTCATTGCATGCGCTGGATGATGTCCTGGAGCGCAGTAGACAGTTCTGGAAAGGCAAAGGCGTACCCCTTGTTTTCCAACTCCCGAGGCAGCACCCGTTGCCCTCCAAGGACGAGCTCTTCCGCCATTTCTCCCATGGCCAGCTTCAGGGCAAAGCCCGGCGCAGGTAACCAGGAAGGCCTGTTGAGCGCCCTGCCGAGTTTTTCGCCAAATTCCTTGTTGCGAACAGGGGCTGGCGCAGTGAAATTGAAAGCACCTCTGCAGGATTCATTCTCCACGCAAAAAAGCATGGCCTGGACCTCGTCCGTCCTGTGGATCCAGGACATCCACTGCTTGCCACTTCCGATGGGGCCGCCGAGAAAAAGCTGGAACGGGGTGAGGAATTTGTCCAGAACACCGCCTTCTGTGCCGAGAACGATGCCCGTGCGCACGATTATGCGCCTGACGCCCATGGCTTCAATATCCAGGGTGGAGGCTTCCCATTCGCGGGCAACGTCTGCCAGAAAGCTCATGCCCACAGGTGGGGGCGAGTCGCTTTCGGTCAGAATCTCATTGCCGCGATTGCCATAATACCCGATGGCAGAGCCCTGCACGAGGATGGAGGGTGGCGTTTGCACTTTTTGAAAGGCCTGGACCAGAGCCTGGCCGGCTTCAACACGACTGCTGCGGATACGTTCCTTGACTTCGGGCGTCCAGCGGCTGTCGGCAATGGATGCGCCCAGCAGGTTCACCACCACATCGCCACCAGAAATTATTGCAGCCAGACGGTCGGGGTCTTTAGCATCCCAGGCTACCAGCTCTGCCTTGCCGAACTGGTCGAAGAGGCCTTCATATTTCTGCGGCGAGCGGGAAGGCACAACGGCCTGCCACCCTTTGCGCAAAATGGCCCGCGTAAGCTCGCGGCCGATAAAACCTGTGCCCCCTAATAGTATCGTACGCATCACTGTATCCTTTTCTTTCGAAATGTATGACCTGAACACAATCGGTAACACAAAGGACAGGAGCGAACAACATGGCGGCCGTGAAAGCCGGTGCCTTTTTCATTAAAAATAATGGCGCGTATCGCGGAAGCGAGGTGCATGCCGCCACATACTTGCATGATGTTTTGAAATGCTTACCATACAAAAATACGAGCTATTACGCAGCATGATATCTACGAACGGAGAAAGCTATGGAACAAACGATCAATACCGTGTGTCCTTCCTGTGGCGGCGTGAACCGGATTATCCAACAGAAACTTGAACAGGGGCCGACTTGCGGCAAATGCCAGGGCCCGCTCATTCTCGGTAAACCGGTTGAACTGGATGGGGCAAGGCTGCAGCGGTTTTTGGAAAAGGGGGAAATGCCCCTGCTGGTGGATTTCTGGGCGCCCTGGTGCGGACCGTGCAGAGCCATGGCCCCGGCCTTTGAGCAGGCAGCCGCCACCCTTGCTCCCAATGTAATTCTCGCCAAGGTCAACACACAGGACAACCCAGACGTGGGGCAGCGCTTTGGCATAAACTCCATTCCCACCATGATGCTCTTCAAGCCCGGGCGCGAGCCTGCCCGCGTTTCCGGCGCCATGAGCGCCCAGAACATAGTACAGTGGGCGCAGTCTCAGGGGTAAAACAATGTCGGCGTATGCTGGAATCTTTATGTCAAATCTAACATAATGTTGTTATAAATTGGGTAGATACAGGTTGACAGAGTGCGTTTTATGAACGTAGGAATTCCTTTATACGAGGGATTTTTGTTGTTGAAATCCGCTGGTTCATAAACTGCAACCACGAGGAGCCTCCATCATGCGCTGTGTATTGCTGTCTTGTTTGGCTATGGCGTTACTTGTACCACTGCTTTGCGCAGTTCCCGCCAGTGCGGAACTGTCTGGAAAACTGGTCATCTTCCATGCAGGCAGCCTTTCCGTTCCTTTGGGGGAAATGGAAAAAGCCTTTGAAGCCAAGCACCCCGGGGTGGATGTGCAGCGTGAAGCCGGCGGCAGCACCAAAATGGCGCGGCTTATTTCTGAAGAAGGCAAACCTGCCGACTTGATGGCTTCCGCCGACTACGTGGTTATCGATAAGAACCTGATTCCCAAGCTGGCTACGGTGAACATCCGGTTCGCGAGCAACCGTCTGGTGCTGTGCTATACGGACAAGAGCCGTTTTGCAGACGAGATCAATGCCGACAACTGGTATGAGATTCTGCAGCGCAAGGACGTAGTATGGGGGCACTCCGATCCGAACCTGGATCCCTGTGGCTATCGCAGCCTGATGGTTATGCAGCTTGCCGAGAAATTCTACGGCCAAGAAGGCCTTTACAAAAAATTGTTGGCAAACCGCCCCGAGGAAAATGTCAAACCCAAGGCCAAGGAACTCATTGCTCTGCTGGAAAGCGGCAAGATGGATTACGGCTGGGAGTATCTCTCCGTGGCGGTGCAGCACGGTCTGAAATACGTAGAATTGAACGACCATATTAATCTTGGCAACTACAAGATGGATCCCTTCTATAAACAGGCCAAGGTGGAAGTCACGGGCGGTAAAAATGGTAAAACCATCACCCGTACGGGGAAATCCATCACCTATGGCATCACTATTCTGAACGACGCCGCCAACAAGGAAGCGGCAACTGCCTTCCTGGCTTACATGCTGGACCCTGAAGGTGGCCTGAAGATTCTGCAGGATCTCGGTCAACCCCCGTTTATTCCTGCACGTGTACCTACCCAGGAGATGCACCAGGCCCTGCCTGAAGTCTTGCAACCCCTGGTTGAAGTTAAAGAGTAAAAAAGTGGCGCGGGAGTTGGCAACACAACTCCCGGCGCCTTTGTCCACACTCCCCCTCGGGCGGCTCTCTTTGTAAAGGGCTGCCCGGGGGGTTTTTGTCTGGCTGCAACTTTCTCAAAGCAAAGCCGGACCTCGTCTTAAAAAAGGTGCGAACGTTGCGTTTTTGTAGTACATTGCCTCCAACGTCCCGTAACATCCCGGTGGATTTCATGCACCGATCAAGCAAACGGGAAGGGCGGCCATGTTCCTTTTCAGGCGCAAACCTCGCGGTCCAGAGATATGGGATTACCCTGACAGGGAGTCCCTGAACCGCTCGGGTGCGGCATTCGTGCGCGAGATGGCGCGGCTGCGGACACGAAAAGGCGAGCCCTTCACCATTTGCATCAGCCCTGCTCGGGAGGTTCTGGACCTTTGCGAGCTTCTCCCCTATGGGCCGCAGCATGCGGCCATGCAGTGGGACCTCGTGCACCTTTTCTGGGCCTGGGATAAACGCGCTGTGGAAGGGGCGGGCGAGAGCCTGTTCCATACCTCGCAAACACGGCTGCGTGAGCGTTTGCCCATTCCCGATACCAATCTACACCCCATTCCCGTGAATAAAGGCGAAGAGTCTGCCGTGGCCCTGTATGAACAGGAGATGGAGCGCTTTTTCCGTACATCGGTATCGCCCCATACTTTGCCACCGTGGGATATGCTGCTGCTCGACGTGGGGGCGGGCGGCAAGCTCGGCGCGCTCGATACCGGCGACCCCGCACTGGACAAACCCTCGCGTTGGGCCTCTCCCCTGCAGGATGGCTCCGTGGGCTTGACCCTGCGGGCCATGGAAGGCGCTGAGAACGCGCTGCTTATTGCAACTGGTGCATCCCTACGGGAGATGGTGGACCTGGCTCGTGCGCCCGATGAACGGTTCCGGACCCTGCCTGCCGGCGCCATTGCCCCCCGGGGCCGGCGCGTCTGGCTCACGGATCAGATGTAGGGCGAAGAGCATCCATCATTGGCGCTTCCTGATTGTGGATTCCCGCCTTCGCGGGAATGACAGGAAGGAGTGGCAGTGCTTTGCGTATAAGACACGCTGCCTGCTTACTCGCCGCCAGCGTCCATGAAGACACCTACACGACCACCAACACGCTCGTTGCGTCGTGTCATCCCCGAGTTCATCGGGGATCCAGTATTTATGTATTTCTTGTAGCTGTTGCGTCTGGCTGTTGTCTCAGGGTGCGCGCGAATACTGGATTCCCGCCTTCGCGGGAATGACAGGGAGGAGTGGCGACAGGGGGTACAAAGGGTGGTGCGCTGGCGTTTTGCAAAACACTTGCAGGGCAACACTTTTTACACGACCACCAGAACATTCATTGCTCCGTGTCATCCCCGAGTTCATCGGGGATCCAGTATTTTTAAATTGCTTGTAGCCGATGCGCCTGGATGTTGTCTCAGGGTGCGCGCGAATACTGGATTCCCGCCTTCGCGGGAATGACAGGAAGGAGTGGCAGTGCTTTGCGTATAAGACACGCTGCCTGCTTACTCGCCGCCAGCGTCCATGAAGACACCTACGCGACCACCAGCACGCTCGTTGCGTCGTGTCATCCCCGAGTTCATCGGGGATCCAGCATTTATGTATTGCTTGTAGCCGATGCGTCTGGCTGTTGTCTCAGGTGCGCAGGAATACTGGATTCCCGCCTTCGCGGGAATGACAGGGGGGTGGGGCAGTGCTTTGCGCATAATACATGCTGCCCGCTTACTCGACATTAGCGCCCATGAAGACACCTACATGACCACCAGCACGGTCATTGCGTCGTGTCATCCCCGAGTTCATCGGGGATCCAGTATTTATGTATTTCTTGTAGCTGATGCGTCTGGCTGTTGTCTCAGGGTGCGCGCGAATACTGGATTCCCGCCTTCGCGGGAATGACAGGGAGGAGTGGCGACAGGGGGTACAAAGGGATGGGCGCTGGCGTTTTGCAAAACACAAGCAGTGCTACACCTTTTACTCGACCACCAGAACATTCATTGCTCCGTGTCATCCCCGAGTCCATCGGGGATCCAGCATTTATGTATTGCTTGTAGCCGATGCGTCTGGCTGTTGTCTCAGGTGCGCAGGAATACTGGATTCCCGCCTTCGCGGGAATGACAGGGAGGAGTGGCAGTGCTTTGCGCATAATACATGCTGCCCGCTTACTCGACATTAGCGCCCATGAAGACACCTACATGACCACCAGCACGCTCATTGCGTCGTGTCATCCCCGAGTTCATCGGGGATCCAGTATTTATGTATTTCTTGTAGCTGATGCGTCTGGCTGTTGTCTCAGGGTGCGCGCGAATACTGGATTCCCGCCTTCGCGGGAATGACAGGGAGGAGTGGCGACAGGGGGTACAAAGGGTGGTGCGCTGGCGTTTTGCAAAACACTTGCAGGGCAACACTTTTTACACGACCACCAGAACATTCATTGCTCCGTGTCATCCCCGAGTTCATCGGAGATCCAGTATTTTTAAATTGCTTGTAGCCGATGCGCCTGGATGTTGTCTCAGGGTGCGCGCGAATACTGGATTCCCGCCTTCGCGGGAATGACAGGAAGGAAAGGGGCTTTACAGTTAAACACGATGCAGCTGGCCTGACTACTCCTCCTCGCCCAGGGCTTCAAACCCCGCGATGACGTCGAAGAGTTCTTCGGTAATGGCCTTCTGCCGGGTCTCGCGGTATTTGGTTTCCAACTCTTCCTGAAGGTCCTGGATATTCTTTTCCGCGGCCTGCATGGCGGCCAGCCGTGCAGCGTTTTCTGCGGCCATGGACTGGGCGAACCCCCGGTATATGGAAATGAACAGATATTGGGAGAGCAGGTCGCGGAAGGTATGCTCCGGGCCAGGACCCAGCAAGGGAAGGGAGCGCCCCGGCCAGCCCTTGTCCCCAAGCTGCTCGAACCATGTTTCGTCCAAAGGAAACAATTGGAAGGAGCGCGGCGTATAGGAGCTTTGCCCTTCGAGTTGGTTGTGCAGCAGCAAGAAGCGTTGCGATGCGCCTTGAGTGTGCAGGCCGGTGTAGGCTTGCAACAGTGCGCCTATCTGCCGCGTTATTCCAGGCAGAGTCCCGGGGAGGGAAAAGTGGCGCACGGGGGGCAGGCCGGCATCCTCCATGGCTGCGCGGATGCGTTCTCCTGAAGTCCATATATGCACTTCACGTTTGCGTTCGCGTTGGGAGCGGATCACGTTTTTGGCGGTCTCTGCGATTGTTTCGTTGAACTGCCCGCACATGCCCTGGTCCGAACCGATGACAAAGACCACGCAGCTTTGCGCAGCAGCTAGGGGCAGAATCCGCCCATGAGTAGGAAAAAGAGCGCGCCAGCTCAGATTCACTACACGCTCGTAGTGCCCCAAGGATTCTACGGCGCGTTCGTAAGAGCGGATATTCACCGCGGCCAGGCTCTTCATGGTCTTGACCACGGAGAGCAGGTCCTGGACCGTGCTCAGCTTTTTTTTCAGGCTTTCCTGGGTCTGCATGGTATCTCGTCACGGATGCCGGATCAGGCCGCGTCGCGTTCCTGCCCCTGCTCCGAGCTTTCTTCGTCTTCTTGCGGGTAGGCTGCGTCAACAATGTCTTTGGCAGCGTTGACGATGTCTTCCCAGAGTTCATTTTTGTTCTGCTTTGAAAGGGATGTGTCCCGTATACGGCCAGCAATGTCCGCAGGGATGTTTTCCAGCAGCATCTTTTCCGCAGCCTCGATTTCCTGTTCCGGAACATGGTCCAGCACGCCTCTGGAGGCCGCCACGAGTACGAAGACTTGTTCCTCTGGTTTGAGCGCAGCGGATTGGTGCTGTTTCAGGATAGCGCGGATGCGCTTGCCATGCTCAAGGTTGTTGCGGGTATCGGCATCCATGCGGGTGCCGAACCGGGCAAAGGATTCCAGTTCCTCAAACTCGGCATAGGAGAGCCGCAATTCGCCGGCCAGGCCCGAATAAGAGGGGAGCTGCGCCTTGCCGCCTACACGGGAAACGGAGCGGCCGATTTCGATTGCCGGCAGGACACCCTTCTGGAACAGCTCCGGAGACAGGAATATTTGCCCATCCGTAATGGAAATGAGGTTCGTGGGAATATAGGCCGAGATGTTCTGCGCCTCTGTTTCGATGATGGGCAGGGCCGTAAGGGAACCGCCCCCGTATTCCTCGCGAAGATGGGTGGAACGCTCCAACAGGCTGGAGTGGATGTAAAAGATGTCTCCAGGATACGCCTCACGGCCTGGGGGGCGCCGCAGCAGCAGGGAAAGCTCGCGGTAGGCAATGGCGTGCTTTGTCAGGTCGTCATAGATGATGAGCACGTCCTTGCCCTGGGACATGAAGTGTTCGGCCACGCTCGTAGCCGCATAGGGCGCAACATATTGCAGCCCAGGGGGGGAGTCGCCTTCCACAACCACCATGATGGTGTGCTCCATGGCCTCTTCACGGCGCAGTTCCTCCAGGGCTTTGGCCACGCTGGAGCCGCGCTGTCCAATGGCGCAATAGATACAAATCACGCCGGATTCACGCTGGTTGATCATGGCGTCGAGGCCGATGGCTGTCTTGCCGGTCTGCCGGTCGCCCAGAATCAGTTCACGCTGCCCACGTCCTACAGGGAGAACGGCGTCAATAACCTTGAGCCCCGTTTGCATGGGTACATCAACAGGGGCACGGTGCATGATAGGGGGCGCCTGCCGTAATACAGGCAGGGTCTGGGACGTGTTGACCGCGCCTTTTCCATCCAAAGGGGCGCCCAGAGGATTCACCACGCGCCCGAGAAGTCCTTGCCCCACGGGAACGCTCAGCACCTGACCGCTACGTGTGGCCTCACTGCCGGAACGCAAATCATCGCCCGGTGTCAGCAGAATCACGCCGACTTTGTCCTTTTGTATGTCCAGGGCCATACCCAGGGTGCGCTGCCCGTCTTGGGCTTCTCCCAGGTAGACAAGTTCTTCGCTTTTGACGTGGTCCAGCCCCTTTACCCAGACGACGCCGCGCCCCACAGAGGTGACGCGCCCCACTTCGTTGATTTCCGGAGAAGGGGTGTAGCTGTCGGCTTGGTCCTGCACCGTGCCGGTGGCGCGATCCAAAGAATGCTCCAGGGTTTCGCGTACCTGCTGGCGATCATTGTCAGGAAGCATTGTTTACTCACTATTGTTTGCTGTGGACGGTGTTTCCTCTTCGGAAGCATCCGCCGCACCATGATTTGCTTTTTGCCTATCCGGTGCTTCGGGATTGTCCGGAAGCTTTGCGAAAACGTCCATCACACGTTCTTCCAGCCCGCTGATGTAGCGCTGCGCGTTCCAGGCCACCTTGTCGCCCTCAAACCGGCATTCGATGCCAAAGCCGAGTGATGCGTCTTGTTGGAACTCGACTGACTCCAGGGACGGCCAGTGTTTTTGGAGATCCTTCTGCAAGCGCTCCTGCAGGGCGTCGTTTGGGGGAAAGCCTGTCCGCACCTGCACCTCCCGGGGGGCAAGACCGCCGTTTTGGGGTAGCAGTTCAAGCATCTTTGCGGCCAGCCGGTCCTGGAGTTCTGCATCGGCCAGGTCATGCAGCGCTTTGCGGCAGACGGACAGGGTGGCTTCGGCAATGCGCGTTGTCAGCGTGCGCGCAAAGGCGTCGCGCTCTTCTTGCAGGGCCTGTCGCCATTGTCGGCGTTGTTCGTCCACCTCTTGTCTGGCTTTTTCCATGGCCTGCTCGCGGTAGCGCCCTGCTTCTTCCTTGGCCTTGTCCAGCACTTGCCTGCGCTCCTGGTCCAGGTTGTCCCGCGCTTCTTCCAGCTTGCTTTTTTGCGCAGCGGCTTCCTTGCGAGAGTTTTCCGCCTGTTCCAAATCCTTTGCGATGCGCTGCTTGCGTTCATTCATGGCGCGGCGCAAGGGCTTGTACAGCACGTACTTGAGCACCAGCACAAGAAGCAGGAAGTTGATTGCCTGGGCAGCAACTGTGAACCAGTCTATAAGCACGGTTGGTTAGCCTCCGTTAGACGCCTGTTCGATGAAGTAGTTCCAGAACGGGTTTGCGAACAGCAGAATCATGGACACCACAAAACAGTAGATTGCAGTGGATTCGATCATGGCCAGCCCCACAAAGAGGGTTCTGGTGATGGTGCTGCTCTCATCCGGTTGCTGGGCTATGGACTGAAGGGCCTGGGCCACGGCGCGCCCTTCACCAAGGGCAGGGCCAATGGCGCCAAGTCCGATGCCAAGGGCGGCGCCGAATGCGGATACGGCTCCGATGATTCCGAGATTGTCCATGCGAAACCTCCTCAGGTTTGTTCGCTTGTTTCTTGTTGCCGCTCTTCATGGGCCTCCATGCCGGAGGCGATGTACACGGCGGCGAGAATAAAGAAGATGTAAGCCTGCACCATACCGGTCAAAAGTCCCAACAAATCCATGAGTACGGGCACCACCAAAGGGGCGATGAGCAGCAGTATCGCGCCAATGGTCTGGCCACTCATGAGATTGCCGAAAAGACGGACCGCCAATGCCAATGTACGGCTGAATTCGCCGATAATGTTGAAAGGCAACATCATGGGCGTTGGTTGGGCATAGCTTTTAAGATAGGTCCACATTCCCGTATTCATGACGCCCCAGATAGGCACGGCCAGGAACACCAGAAGCGCCAGCCCCGCTGTTGTGGAAAGCGAACCCGTGGGCGCCATGTAGCCCGGAATGGGCTGCAGCAGATTGCTTACGGCAATGAACAGCAGCAGGGTGGCCAGAAAGGGCAAATAGGGCCACGGGTCGCGTTTGAGCACATTGCGCAGCTCGCTTT
The DNA here is from genome assembly GCF_055388615.1 of Desulfovibrio biadhensis. Lineage (NCBI taxonomy): Bacteria > Pseudomonadati > Thermodesulfobacteriota > Desulfovibrionia > Desulfovibrionales > Desulfovibrionaceae > Desulfovibrio > Desulfovibrio biadhensis. The sequence goes on along the minus strand of NZ_AP042477.1, from coordinate 134,398 downwards.
CTATTATCTGCAGCAGGCTTTCCATGGCGTTTTGCAGCGGGGGCAGTTCGTCAGGGCTTTTGATGTTCACCTTCAGCCGTCTGGTCGCCAGCCAGGAAAGGACGATGAGCAGCAGCATGACCGCCCATGTGAGCACGATGGTCAGGTTGAGCTTGAAATCGCCCCATTGCGCAAGAACTATCCAGTCCGGCGTAATGTTCATGCGTTGCTCCTTCTGTGCTTGAGGGCCACCTTTGGCCCCAGGCGACGGGACAGTAACAACCGCGTGGCAATGACGCCCGCCACTGCAGCCAGACAGGCCTGGGCTCCGAATCCTGTCAGCGCAATAAAGCCGGCAACCAGCACGGCGAGCCGCAGCAGAAAGCTCAGCACCCAAAGCATGTTTGGGCGTTTGCTATGGGGCAGGGCTTTGACGGTAAACCACAGTCCGCCGAAGAACAGCAGGCCAAGGAGCGCCCCCCATATAAAAGAGAGGGTAACAAGAAGAATCGGCGTCATTCGTTACGCTCCTTTTCAATGGTATCCCGCTGGCGTTGGATCCAGAACCAGGCGTTGAGCATGCCTATGATGAGGCCGATGAGCAGCAGCATCAGCGTCCAAGAGCGGGGGGAGTCGCTGCGCGCATCGATCCATATTCCCAGGAAAACGCCCAAAACGGTGGGGATGGCCACACTCCAGCCTACGATGCCGAAGAAGCCCAACCCGAACCATACGTCGTGGTTTTTTTTGGATTGGGCGCGGATTCTGCGTTGTTCCTTGTCGTGCACTTCTTTTGGAAAGTGCTGTTCGGCCGTATCCGGCTTCTTTTTTTCGTGCTTTTCAGCCATGGTCGAACCCCACGAATCGTCTGACGAAATTTGCTTCCAGCCGGGCAATGGATGTGCGAGATTTGCGTTCCTGCTCGCTCTGCACACGGGTCATTTCGCGCACTGCATCTTCCAGTTCGCCCAGTTCGCCTTTGGCCGCATTGGCGCAAGCCACCAGCACGTCATCGCCCTGCTTGACCAGCAGCCCCCGATCAAGGGCCAGGAACGTCTCCTTGCCTGGCGTCGCCTGCCCCCCTTGTTGTGCTGCGTCCTGCTCCGGCACATACGAGAAAAGCCCCGGCACCAGGGACGAAACAAAGTCAACATGTCTGGGTAACAGGCAGAACCCGCCAAGGGGGCCTTCAGCCTTCACCTTGCTGACTCTGGTGGCCAGAAAGATTCTGTCGGGGAGCGATATCCTCAGGAACATCGCCTTCTCCTGGTATTTGCAGGGTGGTGGCGCTCAGGGAGCATCACGCTTCCTCCTCCTGGGCCTCTTCTTCCTCTTGGGCGACGTCTTCCGGCATCTGGACCTCATCTATGGCGCCGATCATGTACAATGCTTTTTCGGGCACCTTACTGAAGGCGTCATCCAGGATGCGTTCGCACCCTTTGATGGTATCTTCCAGGTCCACCAGGCGGCCTTCCTGCCCGGTGAAGTGCTCTGTGGTGTAGAAAGGCTGCGTCAAAAAACGCTCCAGCCTGCGGGCCCGGTACACTGTGCTGCGGTCTTCACGGGAAAGTTCCTCTATGCCCAGCATGGCTATGATGTCCTTGAGCTCTTCGTAGAGGGCAAGGGTTCTGCGCACCTCCTGGGCAACATCATAGTGGCGTTGCCCCACAACGCGGGGGGTGAGCATCATTGATTTTGATTCCAGCGGATCAATGGCTGGGTAGAACCCTTGGCTGGCGCGTTTACGCGAGAGCACTATGGAGGCCGAAAGGTGTGAAAATGTATGTACAGCCGACGGGTCGGTGAGGTCATCCGCCGGTACATACACGGCCTGGATGGAGGTGATAGCCGCATTCTTGGCGCTGGAGATGCGCTCTTCAAGCTCTGCCAGTTCCGTGGCAAGGGTGGGCTGGTAACCCAGCCTGGAGGGCAACCGCCCCATAAGCCCTGAAAGCTCCATGCCTGCTTGGATGAAGCGAAAGACGTTGTCGATGAGCAGCAACACATCCTGTTCGCGGTCATCGCGGAAATATTCGGCCATGGTCAGGGCCGTGTGCCCCACCCGAAAACGGGCTCCGGGCGGTTCGTTCATCTGGCCAAAAAGCATCACCGTGTTGTCGCGCACGCCAGCGTCGCCCATTTCTCGCCAGAGCTCTTCTCCCTCGCGGCAGCGCTCGCCGATGCCGCAGAAGATGGAAACCCCCTTGTGCTTGCCGACCATGTTGTTGATCAGTTCTGTGATGACGACGGTCTTGCCCACACCCGCGCCCCCAAAAAGGCCGGCCTTGCCGCCACGCTCCAAAGGAACCAGCAGGTCCATGGCCTTGATGCCTGTGAGGAAGACTTCGTCTTTGGTGATGCGCTTGGAAAGCGGTATTGCGGGCTGATGCACGCTGCGGCGTTCTACATCTTCCAAGGGGGGCATGCCGTCGATGGTCTTGCCGAATACATCCAGCATTCTGCCCAGCAGCTTGCCATCCACGGGCGCGGAAAGCGGTGCGCCGTCGGTTTCCACTGCGTCCCCGCGCCCCAGACCTGATGTCGGTGTGAGGGCGATGGCGCGTACTGTCTGCTCGTCAATATGGCTGACCACTTCGAGCATGGCTTCTCCGGCGGGAACCAGGGCCTGGATCGGCGGGATTCCCTGAGGGAAGTGCAGGTCCACTACGCTGCCGCGTACGGAAACGATTGTTCCGCTGTAGTTCTGATTGCTCCCTCCTGTTGTTCCGGAGGATTCTTGATTCTGTGGCATGCGCTCTTGTCCTTGTTTTACTATCTTTTAGTGCACCGTGGCTGTGATGCCGTCCGGAAGCTCGAATAGTTCGCGTTCTGTTTGTAAAGAATATCTTTTTCCGGCCACAGGCTGCCTTAGTGATTGATCCAAAGCACCGCCCCGGTGAGCTGTTTGAAAAGTATGGAGCTGGCGGACCCCATGAACAATCGTTGCAGCAGGCCGCCCCCGCTTCCTGTGCGACCCATGGCGACGACGGCGAAGCGTTCCTTGTCTGCCTGCTCCAGAATCACGGCGCCCACATTGTTAGCACTCACGATTTTGGTATGAATGCGCTCATCTTCCACCCCGTTTTCCAAAAGCAGGTTTCTGCACTCCTGGAATACTATGTCGGCGTCGTGGTCGTCCTTGTCTTTGACAATGGTCAGCATGGTAATGTCGTGGCGCTTTTGCGGGGCTGTGATGAACCCTACATGGTCGGCCATGCGCAAAGACGGGGCAGAACCGTCCACGCACAGCAGCACATTGCGGCGGTCCTGTTCGGGGTGGCGGCAAATCCAAAAAGGAAAGGGCAGGGTGCTTTCCAGAAATTCACGGGTCACGCTTTCCCCCATGCTTTCTTCCAGCCATGTGACGCCGCGGTGCCCCAGCACAACGGCGTCATAGAGACCTCGGTCAGCTTCCAGCACGATGTCTGAGGCGGTGGACATGGTGCCGAAGTTCATTTTCGTCTCCATGTTCTTGTGTGTAAAACCGAATCGGGAGAGCACTTCCTTGGCATGTTCCAGGGCACTGTTGCCCCGCTCCTCTCTTGCCTTAAGTTGTTGTGTGGAGAGCCGGTGCCCGACTTCACTGTGCAAAGGCTTGTGCGGCGTTGGCGCGGTATAGAAAAGCGTCACCTTCAGTTCGCTTCTGTCACCGAAAAAATACCCCACAAATCTGATGCCAGAGAGCGCGGAGGGGTCATCGGAAACGGTGACAAGCAGATGCTGGTTCATTGGGTATCCTCCGGGGCGTCGGTGAGTGGGGTGTTGGTGGAGTGCGCGCCTTCCAGAATGGGTTGAAAATACATGGTGACGGCAGCGCCCTTGCCTTGGGAGCTGGAAAGCTGCACATCGCCGCCGAATTCGTCCACAGTCTTCTTTATCATGGCCAGCCCCATGCCGTAGCTCTGGCTTTTGGTGGAATAGAAAGGACTGAACACTTTTTCCATGGCTTCAGGGCTGATGCCTGCGCCTTTGTCCTTGACCCGGATGAAGACCTTGTCGTTTTCAATGCCTGTGGTGATGCTTATCTCACCACCCTCCGGCATGGCTTCCATGGAATTCTTGATCAGATTGACCAGGCATTGCTTGATGGCTTCGGCCTCGCCTTTGGCCGTAGGCAGGGAGCGTTCGGTCTGGATGTCCAGCTTGTAGCCCCTGCTGGCATAGCCCATGCGCATGATGTCCACGGTCTGCTGGGCCACGCGGTTGATGTCGCATTCCGCAACCTTGATGCCGGGGCTGCGGGAAAAGTCCAGCATGCTTTTGAGCATGTGGTCCAGCCGCTTTGTCTCTTCGCTGATGATGGTCAGCTTCTCGCGCTCCTCGTCGTTCAGGTTGTCGGAACGCATAAGCGAGCGCGTGAAGCCGGATATGGCAAAAAGAGGATTGCGTATTTCATGGGCCAGATAGCCGGAAAGTTCGCCCAGCAGCGCCATCTTGTCCAACTGCTGCTGGTGGCGTTCGCGCATGGTCCGGGCCGTTATGTTTCGGCGCAGGAGCAGAATATGGGTCATGTGCCCTGTGGAGTCGTGCACAGGGTAGCTGTAGACGCGGTAATAGACGAGCTGCCCCTGTTCGTTGACCCGTGTAATCAGCGCTTCGGCCTTTTTGCCCGAGCTCAGTGTCGTATCATAGGGGCAGTTGGGATCGGGGCCGCTCTGGCAGAAGCATTCTCCCGCCTCATCGGTCTGGATCAACCAGCAGGCCTTGCCCATGGTCAGGTCGGTTCCCTTTGGAGTCGCGGCAAGGCGTTCGCGTATGTTCTTGTTCATGTCCACCACGCGGCGCTCCTTGTCCAGGAGCAGGATATCCTCGTTGACTTCATCCATGACCGCGCGCAACAGCGCCTTGTGGCGGTCCAGGTCCTTGCGGCAATGCTGCCCTGCCTGGAGCATGTTGTGCATGCCGCAAAAAAAGACCGCTGCGACATGGTCCACCAGGGATACTTCGTCAGGGAGATTCTGGCGCAGACGCCTTGCCTTGAAACGGTTGCCCACCAGCTCGATGAGCAGGCCGATTTCGGGATGCGCCTCCAGCATTTCCCCGCAGGTTTCGTATACGGGGATGTGCTTGTTCCGCACCAGGGCCGCCTTGCGCGGGTCGGCCGTCTCAGCCACGGCCACCAGCCGCATCATGGGGAGAAAATCGTGGTAGAGCTCGTTGGAAATAATATCCAGAATGGTCACGAACCCCGGCCCTGTGCCAACGATGCCGACCTTGAACTCCAGGGACTCCATTTCCCAGAGACAATAATCCTCGATCGCTGCCGTTGCGGCGCGTTCTGTCTTTGCGGTTCCGTGCTGTGTGATCTCTGGCTCGGAAGCGTCAGGGGTGAAGTCCGGTAGCATGTGTCATCTCCATGGGCGTTCAGGTAATCGCAACATGATCCATAATACAGAATGGAACGCCATAACTACGTGTTATGCACCAGGGGGGCGCCTATTGCAAACCAGATGGAAAAATCTCCCCCAAAAATACCGGTCGGTTGGGGAGGTAGTCTGTTCGTGCAGCGGTTTGTGTCAGGACATTTCGGAATCCTGGCGGCTGGGGTCGCCGTCTGTCGTTGTTTCCTCTTCCTGCGAAGCTGCATTTTGGGAACCATGGGCTGCGCCCACACAATCTGAAGCAGGAGGGTGGGGCGCTGTCTGCAGCATTGCGTCAATTTCCGCGGCCATGGTCTCCAGAAAACCGCGCACGCTTTCCGAGCGCGCCATGACCATATCGAGCTGTCGGGTATGAATGGTCAGGAATCCCACGATCATCAGCAGTTTTTCCATGCGATGCTGTGGCATGCCTTCGGCGCGCGCAGCCAGGGCGTCTTCCATGACATGGGTCTGAAAACCATGCGGGTTAAGCAGATTCTGGATGAGCTGGGTACGCCCGATGCGGCGGTCCATGCTGGCGGCGCCCCCTTTGAACCGGAACGTTACGTAGTTTTCACGGTCCCGGTCGCCCACAAGCGCCTCCACGGTGGAAAAGTGGAACCCGAAACGCGATTGCAGGCTGCAGAAATTGCGCGCGATCATGAAATAATTGCGCGCCGTATAGTGGGAGGGCATCGCCGGGTCCAGGTGCGGATTGCACGTGGCTTCCATGAGGATGGACATGAATCCCTTGGCGTCCACAGGAGGGGGGCCAGCCCAGGGTTTAGCGCTTATGCCCCTCCATAACGCCAGCATGGGGATGGAGCAGATGTCTTCCAGCCGGACGAAACGGGCGTCTGCCTGCTGTGCAGGGGAATCGGGCCTGATGCCGTCGTCCAGGTCCATGATCCAGAACTGCATGGGCGCGTCGGTGTAAAGCTGTCTGCTGCTGCGCTCGGAAAACTGGTGGCGCTGGCCAAACTGGAACATTTCGATGACGGCCCGCTCATGGCAATAGCGGGTGATGTCGTGGAGCGTCCGGCAATTTCTGGGTTTGAAGTCCGCGCCCTCGGGGTCCACCAGGGCCAGAGGCAGGATATGCTCCGCAGCGCTGCGCAAGGTCTCGTATACAGGCGTGCCGAGCATGGGCTTATGTACGGTTTTGCGGGCCTCCATCAGGTCCTGGCGTTCACCCGCATAGATGTTGCCCTTGTCGCCATCCACGGTGACCGCGGACACGGCATGTTGCTGCAAAGCCGCCACTGCGCCTCGCAAACCGAGAACAGCGGGAACGCCGAATTCCCGCGCCACGTTGGCCAGGTGCCCCGTTACGCTGCCGCGCTCGGCTATGAGCGCTGCGGCCCTGGGCAGCAACGCAGCCCATCGCGGCAGTGAATGGGCAACAACCAGCACCCCGTTTTCCGGAAACGTCAAGGCGTCGGCCTCGCGCAGCACCACATAGACCGCGCCTGACGCCAGGCCAGGAGAGGCAGGAACACCGCCGCTCAGGATGGGCTTGTCCAGGCAGTGGAATTGCGAATTCGCAGGGCGCGCGGGAGGTGGTGCGGCTGTTGCCTCCGACGGGTGGGGTTTGTCCGCTGGCTCCTGCTGTCCGTCTTCGGGCACGGGAGGGGCGCTGCCGCCCTCGTTCTGAAGGGCTTCCTCTTCGCTGGACTGCAGGCGCTTCAAGTGCAGCGCCGTGGCAAGGGGGCGTGTTTGCACCAGCACCAGCTCATCCTCTGGGGTGAGCACCCACTCCACGTCCTGGGGCAGGCCGTAGTGGGCCTCCAGCTCCATGGCCAGCGCGGCGATACGCATGGCCTGATCATCGGTCAGGCTGGATGCGGCGGCTTGCGTTTCGGACAGCTCCTGCCGGGTAAGGCCTTCCCCTTCGCGGCACATGTAGCGCCAGGACTTGTGCGGCGTCTGCCGGGCTTCAAGCGTATGCGGCGGCTGCCGGGAAAGGCGCAATGCATCTACAGGGGCGCTGCCGTCCACTACACCTTTTGGCAATCCCCATACGGAATTGACCAGCACGGTTTCAGAATCGAGTTGCAGGGGGTCGCGGGTGTAGGCAACGCCCCCTGCCTGGGCGTTCACAACAGGCAGAACACCCACGCACATGGCCACGTCTTCATCGCGTATGCCCTTGTGCAAGCGGTAGGCCATGGCTTGCAGCGTGTATTTCCCGGCGACGATCTCCTTGTAGACCTGGCAGGCGCTTTCCACAGCCACATTCAGTTGTGAACGGTACTGCCCCGCAAAGGAGGCGCCGTGGGTGTCTTCGCCCAGGGCGCTGCTGCGCATTGCCAGACGCAAGGGGTCGTACCCTTTGGCGCGCAAGGCTGCACACCCCTCGGCGATTGCCTGCTCCAGTTCTTCCGGCATGGGGGCCGCCATGATGCATTGCTGCAGTGATGCGCTGAGCGCAAAGAGCTTGTCCATGCCGCTTTCAGGGCCGCTTTCCGCACCGCTTTCGACTTCCGATGCCTGCAACCTGCGGTCTATCTCGCGCTGCAGGTCGTTGTGCTGCATGAACATACTATACGCCGCCGCCGTGAGCACAAAGCCATCCGGCGCTTTTTTGCCCAGATCGTTTTTGGCTTCTCCCAGGGTGGCCATTTTAGCGCCTACCTGGTTGGCGTTTGCCGCGCTGATGGTGTCCAGCCAAAGGGTAAGAGGCCCCTCCGTGACCATTTCCCTGGCTGACAGGGACTGGTCGATGCGCTCTTGAATGTCGCTGAAGCGCGAGAACAGTTTCTTGTAGTTTTCTTCGGGCGCCAGTTCGTTCAGGTGGCGGACAATCTGGTAGACCCTAGCCGCAACATCCGTGCAGGCGCCCCTGACAAACGTCATGGAAAAGGGCTCTTCGCCCTTGAGAGCCTTCTGGATGCGGGTCATGGTATCCAGGGCGTTGTTATTGGATGTGAGCAGCAGCTGAAAATGGTGGTAACGGCTTTGAAAGTCTTCGCGCAGGCGTTCCTGCCTCGCTTTGGGTTCTTCCTTGAAACGTTTGAAAAATTTTCGGAAGCGGGAAAAAGCCATGAAGACTCCCTTTCGCCATTCGGAAGTGGCATTCTTCGAAAAAATGGCCGGAACCCGTGAGGGAGGGCCCCGGCCGAGTACTTGCCCCGCCCTTGCTATGCTGCATCACAAGGGCGGTGGCATGAAATGGAGACAGCGCCAGTAAAAGGAGTGCGCCAACTCCTTGCTCCTCGGCTATACCTCCTTTTTTACCTTGGATTTCGTCATGGTCAAGCCGATACCATTGAAAAGATCGTAAATGGCGAAACCGTACCACAGGGTATAGACCACGTAGAAAACGAGCAGCGCTATGACGGTGAATGCCTTGGAGCTGACGTCTTCCGCCTGGATGCCGAAGAAGTTGTAGGATGGCTCCACGGCCTTTTTCAGGGTCATGTTCACGGCGTTGGCTTCCTGCACCAGTTTCTGCTTCTGCATGGGGATGACGGAAAAGGTCAAAAGCTTCCACCATGCGCTCATGGCTTCTTTACCGCTCATGCCGTACGCTTCTTCCAAAGGCTTGGCATTGTTGCTGAACATGGCGTCCGAGTCGTCGGCGACCGCCATGAGCAACTTGCCCAGATCGCCGGAGTAGGTGATCTGGCCGTCGCCATCGGCCTGGGCCTGCATCCCAATGGCTTTGAGCAAGGTCAGCGCCTTGTCCGCGTTAGCCCCTTCCTTGAACCTGGCGGTCACTTCCACGTTGGTGCCTGCGTATTTTTTGGCTTCTTCTTTCACGTTGGGAATGAAGTAGGAAGACCCCTTGGAGAGTTTGTTGAACAGTTCATCGGCCCAATGCAGGCTGTTCTGGTTGCCGAAGAAGTCGAACGGAATGAATATGAGTACGAAGATCACCAGGAAAGAGCCCATAAGCAGCAGGCCCATGGTGAATTTTTTCTTGTCTCTGATGGCCATGGAACTAGCCCTCCTCTCTGAGCTTGTTGATATTCGCGAAGAACTTGGAGAATATCCACGCGCCGAAGATACAGACCGTTATCCAGAATACGATGTTCCCTACGAATTCTATGCCGTTGACCAGCCCCATGGGCAGGTCGATCATTTCCATCTGCACAAGCTTTTTAGGCAGCGTGCTTGCGCGGTTCACGAATCCCGCAAGGATGGCCACGGCGTAAAAACCGCGAATCTGGATGCCTTTGACCACCTTGGTGGTCAGCGCGCCGACCTGGATGCCCAGCAGGGAGCCTACCAGCATGCCGATGGCCAGGGTGTAGAACACGTACCCGTAAATAGCGTACTGGGAGATGGAGGCCAGACCTGCGGTGAAGATGATCTGCAGAATGTCGGTGCCCACCGTGGTCATGGAGGATACGCCAAATACGTAAACGAACATGGGGAAGGTGACGAAGCCGCCGCCAACGCCCATGATGGCCGCCAGCAGACCAACCAGCACGCCGCCAGCCGCCACGACCCAGCCGGAGAGTTTACGGCCGCCCGGCACCAGATCTTCGTCAAAGGTGATCATGGGCGGGATCTTGAGGTTCTGCAGCGAAGCCGCCAGGGAGGTGGTGTCACTAGGGCCGCCGTGGGCATCGTGATCGCCGCCGGATGGCTGCCCTTTTTGGGCGCGGGTGGACTTGATGAAGTCGGTCATGGCGTAAATGCCAAGGAACCCTAACAGAACCGCGTAGATGGAGCTGATGAAAAGCTCGGAAAGCAGGGGTTCCTTATTATAGAGCGCCTTGTTGATAAAGCCGCCGATGAATGTGCCGCCACTTGCGCCCACCAGAAAGGCGATGGCCAGTTTGACCGACACGTTGCCCAGCTTTTTGTGCACCGTGGTGCCCATGATGGCCTTGGCAAAGATGTGGAACAGGTCCGTACCGACGGCCAGGATGCCTTTGATGCCTGCCGCCATGAGCGCAGGTGTGATGATGAAACCGCCGCCTGCGCCGATACAGCCTGTGATGAGGCCAGCTATCAGCCCGACCAGAATGGACGCCAGGAATATCTGCGTTGTGTAGAAGGCCGGCGCATAGGCCGTCTTGCCACCCAGAAAGTCGCCTGCTTCCACCAGACTCACGCCCAGCACGGGCAGCATGAGCACCAGCAGAAACAATAGTTTTTTGCGATTCTTGAGAATGGACGTCGATACTTCCATGTCCCACTTGGCATGGGCCACGGATGCCGACTTCAGGAATTCGTAAACTTGTCTCGGGAAGTTCATTGAGAGCGCTCCTCTTTGCGTCCTGTTGGTATTGCCCCTGGTTTTTTGCAGCCAGGGGAGAGTTTTTCCCTTTACCCCTTGCCTGGTGCCAGTGCGGGGAAGCGGATCAAGCGTCCGTTCCCTGCTTTTTTCCCTTGAGAGCCTTGCGTTTGAATGCGTCTTGTAATTTGTATGTTATTTCATCTATCTCCATGGGTTTCATGAGATAGTCGAAGGCGCCGAGCTCCAATCCCTTGATGGCGGATTGCAAATCCGCGTGCCCTGTGAGCATGATCACCTCCACACTGGGGTACAGCCGTTTTATTTCCGCCAGGGTGATTTCGCCGCCCATGCCAGGCATGCGCACATCCAGCAGCACTACATCCACGGGAGCCGTGGCCAGGTAGGTGAGGGCTTCCTCGCCGGTGCCTACACCGTTCACATTCAGCCCGCGCTTGCTCAGGCGCTTGATGAGGGGCGCCCGGAAATCCGCCTCGTCGTCCACGACCAGCACGCTGAATTTGTCCATTACGAAACCCTCCCGGACTCGGCTGCCTTGCATATTGCGTCCAGCAGCTCGTTGAAATCGCATGGCTTGATAAGATAGGAGCTGGCCCCTTGTTCAATGCCTTCCACCGCGGCCTGCTCCGACCCGTGGCCGGTAAGGATGATCACCGGCATTCTCGGGTCCATTTTCTTGAATATTTTCAGTACTTCAATGCCGTCCATATCTTCCATTTTCAGGTCCAGCACGGCCACGTCGAATTCGTTTTTGCGCAGCTTCTGGATTGCTTCGGTGCCGGAAAAGGCGATTTTGCACTCCACGTTTCGTTTGCACAGCCGCTTGCGCAGGACCTCTACAAATCCCACTTCGTCATCCACCAGCAGCACCCGCAAAGGGGCGGCCATAAATTCCTGTTCGAGCGTCATGTCCCGCCTCTCAGTGCAAGGGAGGTAGTTTTGGCGACTCCTCCGGCAGCAGGGAGCAATCGACCTTGCTCATAGGCAACATCACGCGGAACGTGGTGCCTTGCCCAACCACGCTGTCCACCTGGATGTCGCCCCCAATATTTTTGATGATGCCGTAGCAGATGGACAAACCGAGTCCCGTGCCCTTGCCCACCGGCTTGGTGGTGAAGAAAGGCTCGAAAATGCGTTGTTTGATGGATTCGGGAATCCCGCTGCCCGTATCACTCACCGTGATGAGTATGTCGTGACCGTCAAAGGCCGTGGATATGGAGACGATGCCTCCCTTTTCCTCCATGGCGTGGACGGCGTTGTTGATCAGATTCAAAAGCACCTGCTGCAGTTCGGATTCGGCCACACAGATAGAAGGCAGGTTCTGCTGCAGGTCGAGTTCCATCTTGATGTTGCCGTAGCGCGTCTTTTGGTCCGAAAGGGCCGCCATCTCGCGCACCAGTTCGTTCAACTGCAGGGTCTTGCGGCGCGGGTCTGTCTTGCGCGCAAAGTGCAGCAACTTCTTGGTTATTTCCTTGCAGCGCGCGCCCTGGGTTCTGATCTGATTCAGGGAGCGGTTCATCTCTTCGTGGGTGCCCGCCGTGGGGTGGGGCTCATCGTCCAGCAGATCTTCCACCCAGCCGGCTTCCTCCACCATCACGGCCACGGGGTTGTTGATCTCGTGGGCGATACCCGCTGCGAGTTCGCCCAGGGAGGCCATCTTGCCGGCCTCGATGACCTGTTCGTTCATCATCTGCTTTTCCCGTTCGGTCCGGGCAATATGGCTGACGATGCGACGGGCGATGAGCAGCTCCGTGGCCACGATGAGGATGGAGCCCACCAGCAACACGCCAAGGGCCAGGTTGCGGGTGTGGTACAGGTCGCGGAAGGCGTCCGGAGTATCCTGCTGGTAAATGAGGAACCAGTTGCCGTTTTTAAGTGAAGTGGTCACGAACACGGCTTCGCCCTGTCCGTCCGGCTTGGCGCGCAAGAAGGCGCGTACCCGGGATGTCTTGCCTGAAGCGTCACGCATTTGGTCCTGGGCGTGCTTCTGGTCCGTGATCAAATCAAGATAAAACGGGACATACTGGGTCAGGTCATACCGGGGGGTGGTCTGAAAGGCGCCTTCGCGGTTGATGATGAAGGCAAGGCCCGTACTGCCGAGGCGGATGTCCTCCACTAGGCGGTTGAAGGCCACAAAGTCGATGGTGGCGCGTAGAATGTACTCGCGCCCCTGGTGTTCGCATTTCACGGCCACGATGAAGTGGGGCAGCCCCCGCAGTCCCAGAAACACGTCGCTGATGGAATAGCCCTTGGCCATGGTGGCCTTGAACCAGTCGGCTTCTGCGTAATTGGCGCGGTCCAGCTTGAAGGGGCCGGCATAAGCGAGCTGCTTGCCCGCGGCGTCCACGAATCCTACGTCCACATACGCCATGCCGTAGAACTGCTGCAGCCGCAGCAAAAGCGCATCCAAAAAGGCGTAATCGTTGAGTTGCTCCAGAGTAAGGGTCCCTGCAAGCACCTCGATTTCGGCCAGCTTTTCCTGCAAAAATCCATTGATGTGCTGGCGATGCTTGGCCACGATTTCTTCGATGTGGGCCAGGACCTTTTCCTTGTACGCAGTGTGGAACTGGTAGGCGGCCAACAGGGAAAGCAGCAGCAAGGGCGCCAGCGATACCAGAATGACCAGCATGCTGATGCGCCGTGCGAGCAGTGTATATGATACTGGATGCTGCATTACCTGTTGCTCCTATACGCCCCCCAGAGAGCGGGTCTTGAGCACGCTGCGTACAGTGCTCTTGAGGTCTTCCGGGTCTTCGCTCTTCTCCACCAGCGCCTCCACTTTGGGGCGCAGGTCGGCAGGCAGTCCTTCCTCGCTGAACCCCCAGATAATAAGAGGCAGGGTGACGGTCCGGCGCATCACGCATCTGAGAATTCGCTCTTCCCCCAAATAGGGGAGCTCCGGGTCCAGGAGCACCAGGTCAGGGCTGGTGTCCTTTTCCAAAAGCGTGCATAGCTCGATGCCGTCCTTTGCGGTGGCGACGCTGTACCCCTCCTTGAGCAGTTCACGCTGCATAAGGTTGCGTACGTTTGGGTTGCGCTCGGCCAGCAGTATGAAGAATTGCAGTTTGTCGGGCATCGGCTCCTTGCTCCGTTTCCGCCAAGAGTTCACAGCAGAAATGGCAAGGGACGTGCCAAAGAGTGCGGACTTTGAGAAATTTATAACATGATGCCGGTATTGGATTTTTTCCAGCGTGAAAATGGAGTGCTATAGTGTGGAAAAGCTTTTGGTGTCAGGATTTTTTACAGTTTGTAAAAGAATCATTATAGAGGAAAGACGCAAAGGCAGTGTAAATGTAAATCACGCTTACAGTATGCGAGGAGAGTAAGACGATTATGCTCCCTACCCTTTATATATTCTCTGGCCTGCCAGGCACTGGCAAGACCACCCTGGCCCGGATGCTGGCCCATCATATGGGCGCGGCATATCTGCGGGTGGACACCCTGGAGCAAGGGCTGCGCGATGTGTGCCGCCTGCAGGTGGAAGGGGAGGGGTATCGACTGCTGTACCGGCTGGCGCATGATAATCTGGTTTTGGGTATGTCCGTGGTGGCAGACAGTTGCAATCCCATTGCCCTGACCCGCCGCGAGTGGGAGCAGACGGCCCATGCTGCAGGCGCGCGGCATGTGAATATAGAGGTGATCTGTTCTGATGCGGATGAGCATCGCCAGCGGGTGGAGCACAGGGACTCGGACGTGGCGGGGCTGCGACTGCCGACCTGGGCGGAAGTCATGGACAGAGAATATGTACCCTGGCCAGATAAGGAGCGGCTGCTTCTGGATACAGCCGGGTGTTCCGCAATAAACAGCTTCGCCGAACTTCTCAGGCTTTTACAGGGGGAAGAATAGACCGCATTTTCGGACTGGATAGTGTTCGCATACTTATGAGGTGTTTAAGCGTGGTGCTCGGAATGCAGGCGAAATAATGTGGTTGACGCGGGGGGCTGCGCTTTATATGGCTGCAAATAAGGCGCGTGTCTGTCTTGTAAAAGAAGACATGCGCTCTCTCTTTTTTTTGGATTAAAAAAGTATGATTTTCTATATTGTTGAATTTAGGAGCTATTTTTTTCGGCACTATATTTGCATGAAGTAAAATAAGAATCGCACTGGCCTTGCCGGGGGGAAGTAAAGGCAGGCATGGGGCGCGAGATGTTGGCAATGAAAGGTGACAGCAGCAACGTCAGCCTCCTGAATGGAACGCCATCAGGGTTTCTTTGGGGAAATACGGAGAAAACTAGTGAAATGGACGCCAACGTTTTGTAGGAAAGTGAGTCCGATTTTTTCAGAAAAGGCCAATGTTACGGGTAAAGATCGTAAAGCGCTATTTTCATAAAATTGAGATTGGACGTAATTGTTTGACGAAACCGCTTTGCAACATTATCTTTGATAAAGGTCATTGCCGCAGAATGTGCGCTGAATTTAGACCAAAAAGGTGGAACACCATGAAGAATATACAATTGAATGTAACGACACTGTTGCTGGCGCTCTTGTTGGCCCTGGTCGCAGCTCCCGCTTCTGCAACGACGGACAGTCTTGGCGTAGCCGGAGAATATAACGCATTTGTTTTCGGTTCCTATTCGAGTGCCTATAGTGATATAGAGGGCAGCCTGGCTGCTGGGGGCAGCGGCACGTTCACTGGTTACAGCATCAACTCCAGCAATGTGCCTGACAGCAACGGCAACGGTCTTGTTGTGGGAGGCAGCCTGAGCTTCAACAACGGGCAGATCTATGGGAATGCACAGGTGGGTGGTGCAGCCGCTACATCGAGCTTCAACGTTGTGGGTGGTTCGCTGTACGCGAACAATCCCAATCTGCCTGTAGACTTCACCACTGAGAAGACCAATTTGCAGGGGCTTTCCACTTCCCTGTCGCAGATTGGCGCCACCGGCTCCACTGTCAGCCAGTACGGCGGCATATCACTTACCGGTGACATGAGCACAGGACTGCAGGTTTTCAACGTAAACGGGAGCGACTTGTTGAACGCCAATTCGTTCAACCTTATAGACGTGAACAGCAACGCCACGGTGCTCATCAATGTGTCTGGTTCGGTCTCCGGCTTCACCAACATGGGGTTCAATCTTGGCAGCGCAGACAGCAGCAAGGTGCTCTTCAACTTCTATGAAGCGACTGACCTGACCATGTCCGGCGTAGGCGTGTGGGGCTCGGTGCTGGCAGCCTGGGCCGATGTTGACGCTACCAACGGGCAGTTCAACGGCACGCTCATTGCCAATTCTTTCAATGGCAATATGGAGCTGCACACCAACACCTTCACCGGTGACCTGCCTACCCCTACACCGCTGCCAGGCTCCTTTGTGCTGATGGGTTCCGGCCTGCTGGGTCTGCTGGCAATCCGCAGGAAGAAGAGCTAAATCAGCACCTTCACTGCAGTGCAAAAAAACAAATGAAGCCCGTGAGCCTTTCGGTTCACGGGCTTTTTCATTTCTTGGCTGATTGACATGCTGTCAGTTTTCAATCATGAGAGCCCCACAAAGCAATTTCAAGGAGTTTGGATGTTCATCTCGTATGTGGTTCTTGTAGCTGACGTTGCCGGAATGAAGGGCGCTCAGTAGCAGGAATTGCAGCCGCCTCCTGCCTTCGTAGGGGGCTTCCCAGGGCTG
Source organism: Desulfovibrio biadhensis (assembly GCF_055388615.1). Lineage (NCBI taxonomy): Bacteria > Pseudomonadati > Thermodesulfobacteriota > Desulfovibrionia > Desulfovibrionales > Desulfovibrionaceae > Desulfovibrio > Desulfovibrio biadhensis. The sequence continues at coordinate 118,235 of NZ_AP042477.1, read as the reverse complement.
ACTCGGCCTGTCTCTTGCGCGCTTCTTCAGAAGCGGGTCTTTTCTTGCGCCCTCGTTGCGGCAACGCTTTCACCATTCAATAATGTCCCCCGCCTCGTGACTTTGCATCACAGGCTGGCCAGTAATGTTTGCTGACCTGATCTCCATCGGTCACACAAAATGGTGAAGAAAAATGACACAACATATACAGCTACAAGCACTTCACTCCCTTGGATGGGGTGAATATTTCGAACGACAATTGACGCTTATGTACCCCGAATGGGAACACGGTTCGTCAAAGCCAGCACGCGTCATAAATGTACAGCGCAATCTGTTTTTGGTGACGGACGGGCACACAGAGTGGCGCTGCTCCCTTGCGGGGCGGCTGTTGCATATAGGTATCGACGCCTACCCCGTCACCGGCGACTGGGTTATCGTCAAGGAAACTGTGATCACCGCCGTCATCCCCAGACGGAGCATGCTTTCTCGCGGGGATGCAGGTTCACGTAACGGGCGCACAGATGGCGCACAACGTGCGCAACCCATTGCGGCCAATCTCGATACTGTCTGCATAGTTTGCGGGCTGGATCGTGATTACAATCTGCGGCGGCTTGAGCGGTATCTAACCCTTGTCTACAATTGCGGTTTGAACCCCGTGGTGGTGCTGACAAAGGCGGATATTCACGACGATCCGGAAAGCTGCCGGGATGCAGTGGAAGAGATCGCCTTTGGCGTGCCCGTGATACTGGCATCCATGGTGGACGGCCGAGGAAAGGAGGCTCTGGAAAGCTACCTTGTCCCTGGTATGACAATGGCCATGGTCGGTTCCTCCGGTGCGGGGAAGTCCACACTGGCGAACATGCTCTATGGCCGTGCTGTGCAAAATACGGCCGCCGTGAGCGAAACCGACGGCAAGGGCCGCCATACTACCACCACCCGAGAGCTTATTCGCATGCCCCAAGGGGGGGCGCTTATCGACAACCCCGGTATCCGCGAAATCGCCTTTTACGAGGGCGGCGCAGGTATGGAGAACGTTTTTGCAGACATCATGGACCTGGCTGCAGATTGTCGGTTCTCCGATTGCACGCATAGTCAGGAGCCAGGGTGCGCTGTTTTACGCGCAGTGGAAAATGGCGAGCTTTCCGCCCCCCGTTTGGAGAGCTACCACAAAATGCGGCGTGAGCTTGAGTATGTGGCGGCGCGGCAGGACAAGAGCGCCGAGCGCGTGGAAAAGGAGCGCCGACGGGGAATAGCCTTGCTGCAAAAGCAACTGAAAAAGCGCAAGCGCTGATTTGGCGCGCACGAAACAAAAACGAGGCCTGGAGCAGGAGCTTGCAGGCCTCGTTTTCGCAGCAATGTGTGGCAGGCGTTAAATTCTATTCCCCGTTCATTTTCTGAAAGACCTTGTAGAGGCCTTGCGTGCCCAGGTCTTCGTAGCCAAGGGCCATGGCCGAAACATAGAATTGATGGGCGAGGGCCAGACCGGGCAGGGCGATACGCATCTGCTTTGCCTCAGCAAGGGCGATGCCCATGTCCTTGACAAAATGCTTGATGAAGAAACCGGGGTCGAAGTCGCCATCCGCAATACGCCTGCCAAGGACATTGATGCCAACGGAAGCGGCAGCGCCTGAACCGATGACGTCAATGATCTCGTGCAGGTCCATGCCCGCCTTGTACCCGTAGTACAGGGATTCCACCACGCCGATCATGGTGCCGGCGATGAGGATCTGGTTGCACATCTTGGTGTGCTGGCCAGCGCCTGCTTCGCCGCGGTATTTGACGTTGGTGCCCATGATGTCCAGAAGATTTTTGACCTTGTCGAAGGTCTCCTGCTTGCCGCCGACCATGATTGCCAGCTTGGCTTCACGTGCGCCGACATCGCCCCCTGACACCGGGGCGTCCAGGGCTTCCACGCCCTTTGCTGCGGCTTCTTCGGCAATGCGTTTGGCCAGGGCGGGCTCGGAGGTTGTCATGTCTACGATTATCTTGCCGGGGGCGGTGTTTGCGAGCACACCGTCATCACCGAGTATGGTTTGCTCAACGTCCACGGGATAACCTACGATGGTGAAAATGATGTCGGCCTGCTGCGCCACTGCGGCAGGGGAATCACACCACGTCGCGCCGGCCTTCACAAGTTCGTCCGCTCTGGATTTGGTGCGGTTGTATACAAATGCCTCGTTGCCTGCCTTTACAAGATGCATGCACATGGAAGCGCCCATGACGCCGGTGCCGATCCAGCCGATTTTTTGAGCCATATTGTTCCGTCCTTTGTGTTGCAGGGTTGGAGCTTCATGATGCCTGGCACAATCCAGCCTGGATCATGCGAACATCATAACGTCTGATGTTATGACAAATGTATTGCTTTCGGTCGGCACTGTCAATACAATCAGGCTTACCGCAGGTATGCGTGCAAGGAGCCTGGATCCGAACTCGCTCGCCAAACACAACACTTTATTCAAAAATCCGTTATGAAAAGCACACCCCAGAAATTGCAGCGAAAGCGCCTCTCAGATCAGATTATTGAGCATATTATCAGTATGATAGCTGCTGGAGATCTGCAGGCAGGTGATAAACTGCCCCCGGAGCCCAAACTCATGGAGCAGTTTGGAGTTGGCCGCAGTTCTATTCGGGAAGCCATAGGTGGGCTGGAGTTATTGGGGTTGTTGTCCGTGCGCCCCGGTCAGGGGACTGTCGTGACCGACGCCACAGAGGAAATTGAGCCCCGGGGGGTGGGGCTTTCGCTCATCACCATCGGTCAGGAAAAAATCAGGGAACTGGTCGAGGCGCGCTCAGAATTGGAGCAGGTCATTGCACGACTGGCGGCGGAAAGGGCCACTGATGCAGATATCGCTGCAATAAGGCACCAGCAGGATGAGCTGGCCAAGGCCAAGCAGGGCGGCCGCAAACTGATCGCCGCGGATTTGGGCTTTCATATGGCGCTTGCCCGGGCCTGTCATAACACTGTTCTGTTGCGGCTGTTTTCAGAGTTGCACCACCCCATCCGTAGATGGATGGAGGAAAAAGCCAAGCACGACTGGGGCTTTGATCGCGTGCTCGAGGAACATGAGGCGCTTCTCAAGGCGATAGAGGCGCATGATCCTGACGCGGCGCAAATCGCCATCCAGACCCATATCAAGGATGCAGGCAACAAGCTGGTGGCCGCTGTCCTTGGCAATGAGCCGCCGGAGCCAGGTGCGTGAGCCGCCATGTGGACATAACCCTTGTGGCCAACGCCGGGGTCTTGGTTTCCTGCAATGGCGTTGGGCTGCTGGTGGACGGTATGCATCATGAGGAGTGCCATCCTTTCAGCAAGGTTGCAGAAGGTGATTTGCAGCGCATGCAGCAGGGCCAAGCACCGTTCGAAAATCTCGATTACCTGCTGTTCACCCACGAGCATCCGGATCATCTTACACCGCGCCTGGTGCTGGAACATGTGCAGCGCAGAGCGGTGCAAGGGGTATTCTTACCGGACGAGGAGCACGGATCCCCCGCGCTTGGCGCGTTGCTCCATGTTCTATGGGAGCAGGGTATTGCGCACCAGACGTTCTCATTGGAGCCGGGGCGTTCGCGTCGCGTGGGACTCGCCCCTGGCATGACACTGACCGCCATCGGCACGCGCCACATGGGGGCGCAATATAATGATGTCCGCCACGACAGCTTCCTGCTATCGCTTGGTGACATCAACCTCCTGTTTACTGGAGATGGTGATCATGTAGCGGCGTTCTACCAGGACTCTTTGCAGGGTGTCTCGTTAGATGCCGTCTTCGTGAACCCCCTTTTCTATCATAACGACAACGGGCAGCAGATAATAGAGACGGTCTTTCGCCCCCGTCATGTTGTGATATACCATATGCCTTTTTCCAAGGATGACACCCTTAATTTCACCTACATGGTGGGGCGGGATACGGCAAAACATGAACGTTCCGGCATTGAAACCCATGTACTGCAGGAAGAAGGGCAGCAGATTCGATTGCACCCCCGTATGCAGCGCGTGGAGGCATGAGGCCTTCCTGTCGCCCCTGAGACCAGTGTGCAATAGAGGGGGTATCGGGTAGGGGTATTCAATTCTTTGTTCCTTCTCTCACCTCTCAATAGAGATATCCTTTACTTGACCTCCCTACCTTGTCATTCCCTCCCCTTGGTTTTACCATTTCCCCTATCGTGTTTGTTAAGGCGCTGTTTCTCCATAGAAATTTCAACAAAAGAAGACAGATATGATTATTGCGAAAAGTACCGACAAAGGATTTATCACTGAATTCACCGATGGCCAGCATACCGCCCTGGCTGATCCTCCCGCGGATAAAGGCGGCGATGGCGCTGGTTTTAGCCCTTTTGCCTTGATTGAGGCCGCCTTGGCAGGGTGCCTGGTCATTACCATGCGTATGTATGCTAAGAATCACGATATTGAGTTGGACAATGCAGAAGTCTCCGTGACTGTGGAGCCTGGCAGCGATGGCGCCAACTATGTTTGCGTTGCCAAACTTCCAGAGGGGCTGTCTCCGGAACAGAAAAAGCGTTTGCAAGCGGCCATGAAGGGGTGCCCCATCCATGGACTTCTCACCAAGCCTGCGACTTTTGACATGAAAGTCGAATAGATACCAGAACCTTAAAAGGGCGGCTCGCAGACGTTTGTTATGACTGGGGCCGCCCTTTTTTATTGTATGTGTACTGCTGTTTTCTTTGTCTGATGCTGGATTCCCGCCTGCGCGGGAATGACGGGGAGGGATGGCGCTACTTTTCTTATGTGTGGGGCGTTTTCCAGCGCCACCTGTTATGATGTCGCAACATGTGCCCTTGATAATGGATTGGGTGGTAGCTCGCTGTCATCCCCGAGGATTCAGGGATCCAGTATTGTCGTTTAGCGTCGTTTGACGGGGCCCCATGTGCTGCAAACGTCTCTGGATTCCCGCCTGCGCGGGAATGACAGGGAGGTGGGGCGCTACTTTTTTCATGTGTGCGACGGCTTCCAGGGCCACCAGGAAGGGAAGGCACAGGGGGCGCCTCATGCACAATATGCACAATCCTTTGCCAGCACACGCTGTCATCCCCGAGGATTCGGGGATCCAGTATTGTCGTTTAGCGTCGTTTGAAGGTGCCCCATGTGCTGCAAAAGTCTCAGGATTCCCGCCTTCGCGGGAATGACAGGGAGGGGTGGCGCTACTTTTCTTATGTGTGCGGCGGTTTCCAGGGCCACCAGGAAGGGAAGGCACAGGGAGCGCCTCATGCACAATATGCACAATCCTTTGCCAGCACACGCTGTCATCCCCGAGAAATCGGGGATCCAGTATTGTCGTTTAGCGTCGTTTGACGGTGCCCCATGTGCTGCAAAAGTCTCTGGATTCCCGCCTGCGCGGGAATGACGGGGAGGGGTGGCGCTACTTTTCTCATGTGTGCGGCGGTTTCCAGCGCCACCTGTTATGATGTCGCAACATGTGCCCTTGATAATGGATTTGATGGTTGCTCCCTGTCATCCCCGAGAAATCGGGGATCCAGTATTGTCGTTTAGCGTCGTTTGACGGGCTCCCATGTGCTGCAAAAGTTTCTGGATTCCCGCCTGCGCGGGAATGACGGGGAGGGATGGCGCTACTTTTCTTATGTGTGCGGCGTTTTCCAGCGCCACCTGTTATGATGTCGCAACATGTGCCCTTGATAATGGATTTGATGGTAGCTCCCTGTCATCCCCGAGAAATCGGGGATCCAGTATTGTCGTTTAGCGTCGTTTGACGGGCTCCCATGTGCTGCAAACGTCTCTGGATTCCCGCCTTCGCGGGAATGACAGGGAGGGGTGGCGCTACTTTTCTTATAGGTATTGCGGTTTCCAGGGCCACCAGGAAGGGAAGGCACAGGGGGCGCCTCATGCACAATATGCACAATCCTTTGCCAGCACACGCTGTCATCCCCGAGGAATCGGGGATGCAGTATTGTCGTTGTCTTTCAGGAGGATGGAGGAAGGTTACAGTCCGTATTTGTCGATGCGAGCAAGCAGGGTGGGGCGTGATACGCCAAGCAGTTTGGCAGCCCGGGAGCGATTGCCCCCTGTCATATCTAGAGCCTCGCGGATGAGCAAAGATTCAAAGTGCCCCTGCAGTTCTTCATAGGGGCGCGCATGGGTGCCGTGCGCAAGTTCCAAGCGAAGCCAAGCGCTTACGGTTTCATCCACATTTTCACGGGCCTGTTCCGCAGCCACGTCGCTCAGTCCCAATGCCCGGTTCACATCCTCGGGCTCCAAGGGGGCGCCGCGGTTGAAAATCACTGCCTTGTGCATGGTGTTGGCCAGTTCGCGCACGTTTCCTGGCCAATGATAAGCCTCCAAAACCTGTCTGGCTTCAGGCGTAAGGGAGGGCACACCCGATTCAGCCCTGGCTGCATACCGCTTGAGAAAGTGCTCCGCCAGCAGGCTGATGTCGCCTCTTCGTTCGCGCAGTGGGGGCAGTTCCAGAGTCACCACCTCGAGCCGATAGTAAAGGTCCTCACGGAAGCGCCCTTCTTCTACAGCCTTTTGCAGATCACGATTGGTGGCGGCAATGATACGCACATCCACAGGAATGGGCTGACGCCCCCCCAGGCGTTCTATCTGACGTTCCTGCAGCAGGCGCAGCAATTTTGCCTGGATGCCCAGGGGCATGTCTCCAATTTCGTCCAGAAATACCGATCCATGGTTGGCCTGCTCAATTTTTCCCACACGCCGGGAGGAAGCGCCTGTAAAGGCGCCTTTTTCATAACCGAATAATTCGCTCTCCAACAGGGTCTCGGGAATGGCCACGCAGTTGATGACCAGGAAAGGCTTGTTTGCACGCGGGCTGTGCTGGTAAACGGCGCGCGCCACCAGCTCCTTGCCCGTTCCGGATTCGCCAAGGATCAGCACCGTGGCGTCGGTGGGCGCCACCCGCCCGATGGATTTGTAGAGCTCCTGCATGGATGGGCTGCGTCCGATGATGACATCGGTGGCATCCACGGCCACGTCTTCCATGCTTGTGGCGGATTCATCTACGGCGGCGGGGTCCACACTGACTTTGGCGCGCATGAAGCGCCCCGCTTCCAGTGCCTTTTCTATAACTTCAAGAATATCAGGTATGTCGAAAGGCTTGAGAACGTAATCAAAGGCGCCCATCTTCGTGGCTTCGATGGCTGTTTCAGTGGTGCCAAAGGCCGTCATGATGATCACTGGCAGCTTCGGGTCCAGATCGCGGATGTGGTTGAAGGCTTCGAGTCCGGACATGCCTGGCAGCCGAAGGTCCTGGATAACCAGGTCGGGTGATTGGTCACGCACCAGTTCAATGCCTGTTTCCGCATTCGGCGCGGTGAGCATCTCGTGCCCTTCGCTCCCCAGCAGACGGTCGAAGCTGGTCCGCAGTTGTGGATCATCGTCGACGATCAGGATCTTAGCCACGTTTCCTTTTCCTTGCAGGGCAGGCCAAGCACAAAGGTGGCGCCTTCACCTTCCTGGCTGTTCAGGTGCACCCACCCGCCGTGCTCTTCCATGATTCTGGTTACTATGCTCAGTCCCAGGCCGGTGCCGTCTTCCTTGGTGCTGAAAAAGGGCTCCAGGATGTGGTCCCGCACCTTTTGCGGAATGCCGGGTCCATTGTCTCGTATACGCAGGATGCAGACGCGCCCCCATGGTTCTACAAAACCTTCTTCTTCGCTTACCACTATCTCGCCGCCTTTATCGCCCATGGCTTCGCAGGCGTTGAGCAGGATGTTCATGATAGCTTCTTTAAGCCGGTCCGGATCGCCCATGATCTGGGGCAATCGTGCGTGACGTTTGACCGAGACAGCTACGTTGAAGGTCTCGAATCTGTGGCGCAGAAGCTGCAGTGTCATGTCCACCACATCAGAGGGGCTGACTGGCTGCACCTGCAATTTCGGGGGGCGGGAAAATTCGAGGAAGTTGCGCAGGATGGCGTCTATGTGCCGGATTTCCTCGCCAATGACGTCAAAGTCTTCTTTCTGCAGATTGTCCAGCTCCAGCCCTCGCTCCAGGGTGAAAAGCCGCATCTTCACCGAGGTAAGGGGGTTGCGGATGGTGTGGGCCACACCTGCCGCCATCTTGCCCACCACGGCCAGCTTTTCGGTCTGGAGCATCTGCTCCCGGCTCCGGTCAAGCTTGGACTGGACCTTGTCCACGTTTTGCATCAGAGCGTGCATCTTGTCGCTGAGAGCTTGCAGTTCGTCGCCTTCTCTGGCCGGAGTGTCACCTTCGCCATAGGCGAGTTTACGGATAGGGCGTATTATTTCGCGCAAAAAGACAAGCGCCAGAAAAGCGCCTAGGAGCACAGAGCAGGGCAGGGCTGCCAGGGCCAGACTGGAGACCCAGCGGGCTGATTTGCGAAAGCCTTCTTCGCTGGAGATAATGAGGTTTTCGTGCAGTCGCTTGTACGCGTCGCACAGTTCGTAAACCTTGGCGAATTCCTCACGCACCTTGGGGTGCAGTGTAGCGCCTTCGTCACCATTGCCCTGCCGGTAGAGCTCCACCACCTTGTCGCGGGAAAAGGCAAAGTGAAGATAGGAAGACTCGATACGGTTCAACAGCTCGCGACCACGATCACTGGTGGTTGTGTCCCTGGCTTTGTCAAGCAAGGTGCGGAAGCTGATCTTGAGTTCTTCCAGGCGTTCCAGCCAGTCCTGGTTGTGGCTCAGGTAATAGTAGGTGACCAGCCCTTTTTGCTCAGCAAGCGCTGTTTCCAGTTTTTGCGCCACGGTCAGGGCCGCGATTTCTTTGGAAACAGTCTCCGTAAAAAGGGATTGCGTGCGGTGCACATACCACAGCGTCACGGCTGAGCCAGCCATGTTTACGGTAACCAGCATGAGCAAAGTAAAAAAGATTCGTTTACGGATGCTGACGCCGTGAATGAAAAGCATGGGGATATGCTCTTTGTGCAGGCTAGCGGGCTATGACCGTAAGATCTTTCAAACCATGGGATTTGACCAGGGTGCTGCGCTCTCGGCTTGCTTCGTTTGATGTGTCGAATGTGCCGATGAGCACCTGTTGCCATACACCAGCTGATCCGGAGTCCCAGGGTTTGACAACGACCCCCCATATCCCCGTGTCGGCGAGGTAGTCGGCGCGCTTTTGCGCCAGTTCCTTGGAGTGCCATGTGCTGTCAAGCAAGTAATAAGAACGGTCGCCGCTACCGTAATACGAAGCATTTTGCGGGGGCGGATACGGACGATATCCATATACGTATCCCTTGGCCTTCATACAGTCTTCAACTCCGGCGGCATAGGTGTCCTGTTGCAGACGATCGGAAGCCTTGAGCGCAGAGACGCTTTTTTTACAGTGGCTGAGGTCTTCCTCCCAACTGGAGAACGGCTTGTGGGGGTGGTAGTAGCTGAGGTCCTGACGCTGTTTCTGGCAGCCAGCTGTCGCCAGAGCACAAAGAAGAAGCAATGCTAGCAACGCTGCAAAGCGGTTGCCGGTTGAAGCCTTTTTTGTAGGCGTATTTTCAGAGAAAAATCGACTGCGAATCATTCATGCCCCCACTTGAATAAACGGAGTTTCTTGGTGAACTGGTTTGTGGTCCATTTGCCGCTATGTTGGAATAGCCGAAAGGGGCGATGAGAGCAAGCTACCCAGGAAATAACAACAAAACATCTCCTGTTTTTTTTGGAATGAAAGTTGCTAGCGAAACTATAACGGAAGGTAATACTGGCAATAGTGACGGGAAATCGACACTTCAATAACCATCAGGATGATGGTGGACTCAGGAGGCTGGGACATGGCCGCTATAGATATGGCAGACAATGGATGGGCCGTCAGGATACGTGGATGCAACCAGACAGGGCGAGTGGTTCGCATCGTTGTGAACGAGGGCGAACATGGTCGCTGTCAGGTACACGTTCCTGCCCTGGGCGCTGTGGTGGAAGTGGATACGGACGACATCATGTTGCTTGGAGATCGTTCTTTGGAGGTTCATTCCCGAAGGCTGCAAAAAGTGGAGCGTGATGCACAAGCCTATTTGGAGAGAATTTCGGCAGAAAGTTTTGCGCCGGGCCGCGCCTGATGCGCCATTTGAAGCCAGGCCGATACTGAATCCGGAAAATATTCTTGTTGGTGACGCATTTACCGGCGTGTTGGCTTTTTTTGCAGGCTGGTTTACTATACTAATAGTAGTAATGTGTACCGGCCAATCCAGGAGTTTGCGTTCCACTCCGGCCGGGAAGGCAGTACTCCCAATATGCCAAACGGAGGGGGCGAGGTATGAACACTGTTCGTAAATACAGACCCGTATTCTTTGCGTTTATCAGCCTTGTACTGGTGCTTCTCAGCTCCATGCCGGCCATGGCCATAGACGCGCAACAACTTTTTCAAAAAGCAAAAGATTCCGTGGTGGTGGTCTTTTCATTGAATGAAGAAGGCAATCCCACGCGTTTCGGTTCCGGTTTTCTTATCCGGCGTGGCGATAAGGTCGCCACCAACTATCATGTCATAGCAGGCGCGGCGAACATCAAGGTAAAGCTGCCTAACGGCAGTGTCATAGATGCGCGTTCCGTGCTGGCGGAAAGCCCGAAGTATGATCTGGCCATCATTGATATCCCCAACCTGGGCAAGGGCTTGCCCCTTGCAGGAGGGCAGCCGGCTGAAGGTGAAGAGGTCATTGCGATAGGCCATCCCAAGGGGCTGGAGCGTACGCTTTCCACCGGTATTGTCAGTGGTATTCGTATGAAGGGCGACACCGTTGTTTATCAGATAACGGCGCCTATTTCTCCAGGAAGCAGCGGCGGCCCCATTCTCAATGCCTCGGGTGAGGTACTGGGGCTGGCTACGTTTTACGCACAAGGCGGGCAAAACTTGAATTTTGCCATCCCCTCAAACTATATCAATAAACTCCTGGGTTCTTCCTACAAGACCGCAAGGGGTTCAAAGTCTGGTGGTGGCGTTAGTTCCGGAAGCTCTCTGGGCATCCAGAAAAGTGACGGTGGCATCACCATCTTTGCAAAATGAAAAAATGTTCATGAAACGAATCCTGACCTGCAACGCGGCCGTTTTTACGGCCGCGCTTTTTTTGGTGGCGGCGCTTTCTCCGTTATCCTCGGCCGCACAGGGGGGGCCTCAATGGACGCCACGTGTCGAAAGCCTGCTTTCTCTTCCGTATCCTTCCCCGCCAAAGGTGCTGCTGGATGCTTTTCTTGGCATCCCGTACCGCAGTGATGGCGCAGTTAACCTGCAGGGGCGTTTTACTCTTTTTGCCGATCCTGGCGTTGTCTTTGACACCTCTGGGCTGAATTGCAGTGGTTTTGTGCTGGTTGCATACAGGCTGATCATGCAGGCGCCCGTCAGTTTGGAAGCGGCAAAGCAGGACCGCTTGCAAGACAGTGGCCCTGGCGCAGCAAAAGGGCAGGATTGGGATTTTGGTTGGGATTTCATACAAAATCTCACGGAAGGGTATTCACCGCGACTGCTTATACCCCAGGGGGAAACGCCTTTGCCGCAGAGTGGTGTGGATGGCGCCACCCTGAGAGGGTTTGCCCTGCGGGATGCTGCCGCCTGGCGCGCCGCCATCGCACATCTGCGCCCCGGCGAGCTGGTGTTGCTCAGCATGAGTAAGCCGTGGAACAAGAACGGCTACTCACTTTTGCACCATCATGTGGCGTTGCTGTTGCCCACTGCAGACGGCGGGCGCTGGTATTACCACGCTGTAGGCAAGGGGGGCGTTACCCGCACGCCGCTGCATGACCCCGCAGCACTCAAAGGCCTGCTCGACAAATACCCCGCATCCTCACTAGGGGAGCGCAAGGTGCTTATGCTGGTGGTAGACCTGCCGCAGTAAGCTGCATGGCAGCATACGCTACAAAGGGAGGAGCAAGGGCCTGTTTCTATGAAAGACATTTTGCCGCAGGCTCTTTTACTCTTCTTTGGTGCGCATCCCCCGCCAGACGTTGCGGCTTTCGTCCCTGAACTCTTCCCCCTCACCAGGATATATCTGGCGCTCGTCTTCGGGGACGGGAATGGGGTCCGGCCAGTGTTGCGGCCGCGGCCAGGGGCCTTCCAGAGCTAATTTTGCCGGATGTGGATCTATCATGCGGGGGGTGCGTCGCACGTCCACCTCCGGAACGGGGGCGCTGAATTCGATGGGGATGTTGTTTGGGTCAAAGGAGTAGAGTGAATGGATGAATCCATGGTCCACGATCTCCGAAGCCCAGAATCCTGCTCCTTCCAGCCGAGCCTTGAGCTCCCAGAGGTCATTGTCGTCCACCACGCCTAAGGAAACATGGTCAAAGGCCACCGCCCCTTTCACGGGCATGCCATGATCTTTTTCCGGGATGGGGGTGGCGTCGGGCCATTCAAAAAACGCGATCATATCCTGTGGTGAAATAGCGAAAAAATAATGGCGGTAATTGGCGCCGCCGAGTCCTGCAACCATGGGCAGTCCCAACAAATCACGCCAGAATCGGATGGTGGCGTCGATGTCGCCCGTCGCCATGGCAAGATGGTTGATACCTGTATATCGGGGCATGTTTGGCCTCCCTGTGCTTTGTCTGCAGAAGTTCAGGTTGGGCATATCCCATAATGCAAGGGGCGGGAAGGCATTTTCCGAAGTTGTATTTTGCCTTTACGAGATGCTGCCAAGCGCAAGCTCCCAGCATTCCTCTGTCACAGGGCACCCTCCCATGTCTCCGGGTTTTTGCCCTGTCTGGGTAAAGCCGGAGGCTGCGTACAGGGACCGTGCCGGCAGCAACGTGCTGATGGTCCAAAGATAAATTCTATCGTATCCCTGTTCTTTTGCAAAATTCACAGCATTGCCTACCAGCATTTTACCCACTCCCAAACCGCGGGCGTGGGGCTCCACCAGCAACCAGCGCATTTGGGCCTGGTTATCCGGTTGTTCAACAATCGCTACAGAACCCAGCGGCTCGCCCGCACGCTCCGCAATCCAGAGACGGCTACGTGTTTTTGGTCGTTGCAGGTACTCGGCAAGCCCCAGCAGCACATACCCTTCGAAATCAAGGCCAAATCCGCAGGTGTGTCCGTAGTATTCACCGTGGCGCATGATGACCCACCCCATATCCCCTGAGCGAGCTTCCCGCAGGTGCACAGCAGGGCGCGGCGCATCGCTTTGCTGCAGCATTTGTTCTATTTCGCTGAGAGATGCCCGAAATCTGGCAATGCCGCGGGCGTCGAGATGTTGCAACAAGCCGGCGGCCTGCTTGTTTGATGCCTCCTGGAGTGCATTCAGAATTTCGCCCCCTTGCGCCGTAAGGGAGAGTGGGACGGGTCTGCGTCCGCTGCGTTCTTCCTGACGGTTGATAAGCCCGTTTTTACGCAACTTTGCAAGGATGCGTGAAAGCTGCCCCCTGTCCATTTCCAGGATTCGCGTCAGTTCCACTGCGCTCACGCCAGGGGCGCTTGCTATCTCGTATAATACACGCACTTCACTGAGCCCGAGGGAGCTGTCCAAAAGCCCGCGGTTCAAAAGTCCAAGGAGTGTGGTGTAGAAACGGTTGAAACGCCGGAAGTGGGCCACGGCATTGTTTCTCAGTTCAGCCTCGGACGCGAGCGTATTGTCAGCCATAACGCCTCCAGATCTTAGTTTTGTGAACACTATACTTGTTGTGTTGATAGTGTCAATAAAAGGCATAGGCTTGTACAGAGGGCATTGCCTTGTCAGGGGCAAGGCGGTAAGTTGCGGGCATGGAAAAGGATACGAAGAATTCTTCCGGCACCGCCCTTTTACCGGGAGGGGCACTTTGCATTTCCCTTGATTTCGAGCTTTTCTGGGGGGTGCGGGACAAGCGTTCTCTGGATGCCTGGGCCCTGCGCCTGCTCAATGCCAGGGAGGCTGTAAAGCGCATGCTGGATATTTTTGCCGCCTATGGCGTGCAAGCCACCTGGGCGACGGTTGGCGCGCTTATGTGTCGTGGAAAACGCGAATTTTTGGAGTATTCTCCACAGGTTCGTCCGGCGTATGATAACCCGCGACTTTCCCCGTATGGCTCCACGGAATCACTAGGAGAAAGCGAAACAGCGGACCCGTACCACTTTGCTCCTTCTCTTGTGGCGCGCATTCGCGATACGCCGGGGCAGGAAGTGGGGTGCCATACCTATGCCCATTATTATTGCCAGGAGCCTGGCCACAGCGTGGCCGCTTTTTCCGCTGATGTGCAGGCGGCGCAGAATGTTGCGGCGCTCCATGGTCTGAGGCTGCAAAGCCTGGTTTTCCCACGGAACCAGGTGGGGCAGGACTGTCTGGATGTCTGCCTTGCCAACGGCATTTCCGCCTACAGAGGGCGGGCACGGTTCTGGGGTGAAAAGGGCAAAGACGCATGTTCCCGAGCTGCCAGGTTGGCAAATGCCTATTTTCCGTTATCCGGCAGTGGCGCCTGGAGGTTGGAAAATACCGCGGAAATGGCTCCGGTAAATATACGCGCCAGCCATTTCTTGCGCCCCCATGCGCCAGGGCGCGCTTTTTTGGAGCCCGTAAAGCTGAAACGGCTCGAAGTGGCCATGGAGGCTGCATCCCGCAAAGGGCGCGTTTTGCACCTCTGGTGGCACCCCCATAATTTTGGCGACGAGACCGAGGCCAACATGGCCGCATTGCGTACGTTGCTGGAAAAATGGCGCACGCTGCACGAGAAAAAAGGCATGCAATCGCTGCATATGGCCGGATTGGCGGCTCTTGCAAAAGGGAACATTCCCGAAAAGTGACGAGGAGCGCGTATGCAATTCACCTTTGCCACGGCAGGAGAGATTCTTTTTGGCGCTGGAGTGCTGGAACAGGGCGCCATAAAAATGAAGGAACTGGGCAAACGCTATCTCGTGGTGACGGGGGGGGATACCGGTAGAGCCGCCCCTTTGACCCACGCAATGCTGGTTCAAGGTCTGGAAACCGTTCTGTTCAGTGTGGCTGGTGAACCCAGTGTACCCGTGGTGGAGCAAGGCGCACGTGTCGCGCTCACTGCAGGTTGCGACGCAGTTGTCGGATTTGGTGGCGGCAGCGCCATGGACGCGGCCAAGGCCATTGCAGCGAAGATGACGAATGCAGGAGAATTGCTGCAGTATATGGAGGTGATAGGTGACGGTCAGCCATTGGAAAATCCGGCAGCGCCCTGCGTTGCCGTGCCGACCACGGCTGGGACGGGCGCAGAGGTCACGCGTAACGCCGTGCTTGTCTCGCTCACTGACAAGGTGAAGGTCAGCCTGCGGCATAAGAGCATGCTGCCGCGGCTTGCCATTGTCGATCCGGAATTGACGGTGGGCATGCCTCCTTCCGTCACTGCCTCCACGGGGCTGGACGCCCTTACGCAGTTGATGGAGGCGTATGTTTCGCGGAAGGCCACTCCCATCACGGATGGTTTCTGCATGGAAGGGCTTGTGCGCGCGGCGCGCTCATTACCTGTTGCCTGGGAAAACGGCAGTGACCTGGCAGCCCGTGAGGCAATGCACCTGGCGAGCCTGTTTTCCGGTCTGGCGCTGGCCAATGGCGGCTTGGGCGCTGTGCACGGTCTGGCTGCGCCCTTGGGTGGGGCTTTGGGAGCGCCCCATGGCATGATTTGCGCTGCAGTATTGCCCCATGCGCTACGTGCAAACATCAGGGCGTTACAGAAAAACGCTTCTGATTCCTGGAATGTGCGGATTCTTGGCCGTTTTCAGGAGCTGGCAACCATTGTTACGGGCAGTGCATCCGCCACGGCGGAGGATGGAGCAGACTGGGTAGCCGCCTTGTGCTCCCGTTTTGGTGTGAAAGGACTGGGTGAGATGGGGCTATCTGAAGACGAATTGGATGCGATGACTGCGAAAGGGCAGCGCGCAAGCAGCATGAAGGGCAATCCAATTGCACTTTCCGACGCTGCAGTACGTGGAATCCTGGAAAGCTCGCTGTAACTACGGCGAGCACCTTGCCTCTTTCTGCTGTTGGGGGCGTTCTTGCTTTTGGAAGAAGACTGTAGCGTCCTGAAGTTATGGAAGATGGAGGAGGGCGCGGCAGTGATTATTTCACTATATCGTGATAGTGGCCGCGTTTGTGTATTTCTTGGGATTTGTATTTGCGGAAATTGACGTTTGACACGCCGGAACCGCCTCGGCGATGCCGTCTGCGCAGCAACAGCACGATAAGCAATATAACAAGCACTCCTCCCAGGGAATAGAGAATCCATTCCATCATGGTCACGTACCTCTGTTGCACGGGGCGGAATCCACTTTACGTGGAATCCGCCACAACGCATTTGCGTTGTGGGTCATATGCAGCGTCACGGCCGTTGGCCGGCGCCATAGTGGTAACGGGTTTGTAAAGTGTATCTGCGCATCGTCTGGGGGGGGATATAATCCCCTACTTGTCAAAAAGGGGCGAGCCCGGAGTAAAAAGAATGATGCGAGCATACACTTGCGGCCCGACCAGTTCAATGTCTCATTCAGTACAGCGATAGCCGTTGAAAATCCAGCCCGTGAATATTTGCTAATTAAAACGAGCAGAAAGCTTAGCTGGACGTGGAGCAGACAGGCTGAAGATGTCTTGGCCCTGGTATTGAAATAAGATATGATGAGAAAAAAACAAGAGGATTGGATAATGCCGCAACGCAATACGCCACTGCGCGCCATACGTGATAAATGCCTGGAATGTTCCGGAGGGAATAAGCAGGAAGTGCAGGAGTGCGTCATCGCACATTGTCCACTGTATCCGTTTCGCATGGGCGTGGATCCCCAGGCTCAAGGTGTATTGCCCGGGATAGTTGCCTCGGAAGGTGCCGATATTCCAGACGGTCGTGGCAAGGCAGATGCTGGCGACAAAGACGGTGCCAGCGGAGGACCGGCCGGGGCAAAACCGCAAAAACAACATTCCTTGTTTTGATGTACGCCCAGAGAAAAAAAGGGCAGAGATGCCAAACGGTCGCGGAATTTTCACCAAAACGCCATGAAACTCCAGCGCACAAAAAGCATGGCCTGATTTTCATTCAAGGTCAGCTTATGGTAATGAAGGGGAGATCGTGATGCGTTTGCTATCTGAGACAATTCGTACCCAAATTGTTATGCGCCTGCTTTTTGCTTGTGTGTTTGCCTTGCTTCTGGTTTTTGGCCCCGGCAGTCTGCGGGCGGAGCAACAACGCCTGGTGTTTGCCTCTACGCCGTGGAAAGACCCGGCAACTTTGCGTGAAATACATGCGCCTCTCATGGTCTACCTTGCCAGAGTGTTGGATGTGGAAACAGTTTTTCATGTGGCCGCTGACTATGAAGAGCTGTCGGATCGGCTCAATGCCAAGACTGTTGACGTGGGATTCTTTTCTTCCAATGCCTATGTGCAGGCCAGGAAGGCTTTGCCGGAGTTGCAATATTTGGCAAGTATCCGTAAACGCAATGTCTTTGGCGAAATTCAGGATCACTACCGTGGGTATATCGTAACGCGGACAACCTCGCCCATCCGGAAGATCGAAGATCTTAAAGGCGCCACTTTCGGCTACACGGATCCACAATCCGGGTCTGGCTATCTGTACCCGCGGCTGCTTCTCAGGAAAAACGGTTTCGATCCGGATAATGATTTTTCACGGACCTTCATGCTCAAAAAGCACGACAAGGTCATCAAGGCTGTGCTGCAAGGCTCTGTCGATGCTGGTGCTGTCTACGACGATGCCTTTAGAGATGCCGACAGAAAAAATCCCGGCATGTTGCGCATAGTTGCCAAAACTCCGGAAATCCCCTTTGATGCCTATGCTGCAGGGGGACATGTGTCTCAGGAAATGGTTCAGGCCCTGCGCAAGGCGCTGGTGGAATACGAGAATGCTCCTGAGCGGCGAGCGGATTTGCTTGGCAGCCCCCATAGCTTTGCAGTCCGTGACGATTCCTTCTATGATATTGTCCGTGAAGCAAACGAGAGCAAACCCTGATGCCGATTCGTATGCTGCAAGAGCAGCGAGAAACATCAAAATTGAAAAAAAACTGCAGATACTGAGCCCATGAAGCTCGTTCCTCAGATACTCACACTGGTTTTTCTGCCTCTCCTTATCCTAGGGGGGGCATATCTTTTTCAGACCGAATCCCTTTTAGGTGTTCTCGATGACAGCATCCATCAAAGCCTGGAACAAACCCGGCAGGATTTGCTGTTCAAACTCAACGACGCCCTGGAGCAGCAGTCCAAACTGGGAGCGCTGCTGGCCAATGGGCCTGAGGTTGTTCCAGCGCTCAATGTCGGTGATGCGGATGTCCTTTACCAGCGCTCCAACGCTTTTGTCGGCGACAAGATCGATTACGTCTCCTTTATTGACAGAAATGGCGTAGTTATAGCAAGGGGGCACCAAGAGTTCGTTTTCGGTGATGACGTCTCCGGCAATCCAGTTATCAAAGCGGCATTACAAGGAAATACCCTTCAAGGCTTGGGGCGTTTCGACGGCAAACTTTATCTCTACTACGCACAGCCAATACGGCTTTATGAGGAACGCGTACTCGGCGTTCTGGTGCTGGGGCGTTCTCTTGAAATTTTTCTCGATAATTTTGCAGCTTCGAATGCCGATGTGAATGTTGCAGCATGGAGTAATGATAAAAATTATCATACGACCGCGCCTTTGGATGCCCTGGGAAAATGGGACAGACTGGATTTTACCTACCAGGAAGGCGAAAGCGCGGTGCGTTTAGCCGTTTTCAAGAACTATATTGCCCGTCGTGGTCAGCTTGAAGCTTTACGACTGAACACCATTGCCATTTCCGTGGCCCTGATACTGCTCCTGGGGCTTTGTTCCTTTTATTTTGTGCGCAGGCTGATCAAGCCTATCAAGAAACTTGCGTTGACCATGCGTTCATCTTCTGTTGGCGAAGTGGATTTGAAGGGGCTGACTGTCCCTTCCAATGAAGTTGGTGATTTGGCTAAAGCCTTCCAAAACATGATGCTGCAACTGGGTGAAAAGCAGAAATCGCTGGAAAACGCAGAAGCGAAATACCGCAGCATATTCGAAAACTCTTTGGCCGGCATCTACCAGAGTACACTGGCGGGACGCTATATCAGCGCTAATAACGCTTTGGCCAGAATATTGGGCTATGCTACGGCAGACGAACTTCTCCGGGAAATTACAGATATCGGCAGGCAGGTCTACCCCAACCCTGCCGAACGAGAGCATGTGCTCACATTGCTGCTTTCCAGCGGATCCTTGGAAAACTACCCCCAGCAGTACGTATCCAGGGATGGGCAAAAAAAATGGGTCCTGGAAACGTGTTGGGTGGTGCGTGACCATGGCGGGCAGATTCAGCACCTCGAGGGGTCGATCATCGACATGACCGAACTCAAGCGTGCCGAGAAACTTGAGCGGGACAAGGTTGCCGCAGAGGCGGCGAGCATGGCCAAAAGTCAGTTTCTGGCAGCCATGAGTCATGAAATTCGGACCCCCATGAACGCCATTGTGGGCATGGCGGAGCTGCTGAAAGACACTCCCCTGGATGAAGAACAAAAGCAGTATCTGCACATATTTGATGCAGCCAGCGAATCCCTCTTGGGTCTCCTTGGTGATATTTTGGATATTTCCAAAGTTGAAGCAGGGCAGCTGCACCTTGAAAACATTCCTTTCCAGCCTGCGCCACTTGTCGAGGCGGTTTGCAAGGTCTTGGGGCCCAAGGCGGCGGAAAAAGGCCTGGAGCTTCGTGCGGATATTTCGACCTACATTCCTGAATACCTTTCCGGTGATCCCACGAGACTGCGACAGGTGTTACTGAATCTTGTAGGTAACGCCATAAAATTCACACATATTGGTGAAGTGCGCATTGCTGTTGAACCCCACGGAGCCGAGCAACCTCAAGAAGGGGAGCTCTTTTTTATACATTTCAGTGTAAAAGACACAGGAATCGGCATAAAAAGTCAGAATCTGGAGAACATCTTTGAGCGGTTCACCCAGGGTGACCCCTCCATTACCCGCGAATATGGCGGCTCCGGGCTGGGGTTGGCCATCTGCAAACATTTGGTGGAGTTGATGGGAGGCAATCTCTGGGTGGAGAGCCTGGAAGGCCGCGGCAGCGTCTTCCATTTCACAGCAGCGTTCGGCTGCGTCGACAGTGCGTCGCAAATGGATATGGCGATCATGTCTTCCGATGGGGAAAGGCGCAAAGACAGCAGTAGAGTGGCGGGCAGCTTCAATAGCACGTTGGCAATGCCTTCGCAAAAGGAAGAGGAGGGCGATTCCCGCAAGGAAAAGCTCAGAGTGCTGCTTGTTGAAGATTCAGAATATAATGCTTTTGTTGTGATTGCCTACCTGCGCCAGGCCGAATGCAGTGTGGATATTGCCCGCAATGGCGAAGAAGGGGTCGAGCTGTTCAAGCGTAACCGCTACGGGCTTGTGCTCATGGACATCCGCATGCCGGTTCTCGATGGTTTTTCAGCCGCTGAGATGATTCGCGAATACGAGCGGGAGCAAGGCCTTGAGCGCACGCCGATTGTGGCCATGACAGCGCAAGCCTTCATTGAGGATCGGGAGCACAGTCTTGCTTCCGGGTGCGACATACACCTGGCCAAGCCCATACGGAAAAAGGTGCTGTTGGATATCATTTCGCGCTTTACTACCGTCCATGGGAAAGATGACTCCCGCTTGCTGGAAGATGGTGGCGCCGAAGCGACAAGTTGTGCTCCGCTTCGTGATGAACCTCTTGCGGAATACCCTTCTGAAGGTCCCATCGAAGTAGAAGTCGATCCGGATTTTATTGATATCGCCCCCCGCTATCTGCAGGCGACGCGCGATAGTGTGGCGGAATTGCGGAGCATGCTGGGAAATGGTGACATTTCTTCGATTGCGCGCTTGGGGCACCAGATGAAAGGTGAAGGTAAGGCCTATGGATTGGCCCCTGTCAGCGATTTTGGCTCCATGTTGCAACAAGCCGGCTTGACGGGAGACAAGGCCGAGGCCGAAAAAGCCGTAGATGGCTTGGATGATTACTTGTCCAGGGTTGAACTGGTCTGATCCCCCTTCCTTGATGTCTCTCTATTCTCTGAAATAACGCTTTTCTGCGATTTCATTTTGTTTCCAAAGTAGCGTGCTGCGCTGCATCAATGCAATTTTCCTCTGTGTTACAGCGAGTGCTGAAAAGGCATGGCTCTGATTCTGCTCTGTACCTCCATGACATTTCGTAGAAAAACATTCCTGATTTTTTTCAGGATTGATCGTAAATAGTGAAAGACTGATAAAGAAGGATTAAAAAATGCTATTTAGGTTTTACCCAGCATAGTTTGGAGAGGTAGATAACCCTTTTTATTGATTCTTGAAATCTCTAAAACCTTGATGCGGTCGTTGCAGAAAAGTCGAATATTGCGTGATGCGAGCATGGATGCGGGACATCCTCTTTTGAAAACTTAAAGGAAAAAATGCTTGCCCAAAAAATATCTATTTGTTAACAATTGAATAAAAATTAATCATGTTGTTATAATTCGTTGCTTGTCTTGTGTTCTTTGGAAAATTCAAGTTCTGTCTATACTATCAGTATCCAGATGTTTAGTGTTTGCAAGAAAGAGTAAATATTGATCTGCAGAATACTAACGCTGATTGAAAATATAGATGTATGAGGTTTTCCTTTTCCCTGCCTTGTTCTATTTTTGCATTTGTTTTGCTTGAATTGTATTTGAAGCTGTTCTGGCATGGCTGTTTACTATCGACCTGAATCGCAAAGCAAGATCAGACAATATGCAAACTGTTGAATTTGAATTTGCCTGTTTAAAAGATCAGGATGCTACGTTTAGAGTGCTTTCCTTTCACGGTGTGGAAAGTATCGATTCGTGTTTTGCTTTTGATATTTCCCTTACGACAGCGAAATCGGGGTTTGATCCGGATGCCTTGCTTGGAAAAAAGGCATATCTGGAGATTGCTGTGGGAAGCTCCAAGGTCCGTAAATACGGGGTTATCGATGTACTCCATGTTTTGCGGGTTATTGGCGACACGGTATATCTTGATGTTATTTTGGTCCCCCAGCTGCAACGGCTGGGGTTGAGCCATAATTACCGCACGTTCATAGATCAGGAACTCAAAGATGTTCTGACTAATGTACTGCAAGAAAATGATCTGCAGTCTTCTGACTTTGAATTCCGGCTTAACGCTGCCCCCCCGAAAACTCCATATCTCTGTCAATACAATGAAAGCGACATGACGTTTTTTACACGCAGGTTGGAGCATAATGGGCTCTCGTATTTTTTTGAGTATACGGAAAACGGGGACAAATTGGTTGTTGCCGACAGCATTGGCAGCCGGCAGGACGTTGACGGAGATGCTGCTGCCTTGCGTCTGATGTTCGCTCCTGCTGGTTCTACACAAGCGGAGCATGGACCTGGCGTGAATCGCCTGTCGCGCAAGGTTGTCGCTGTTCCTGCAAAGGTGCGTCTGACGGACTGGAATTACGAACGTTTGGATTTGAAACTGGAAGCGGAGCATGATGTTGCAGCAACCGGGTTCGGCGAGGCGTACACCTATGGCGACGCAGCTGCCTCCCTTGGTGATGTAAAGCAGCAGGCGCTTTTCAGGGCGCAAAGCCAAGCCGCAAAAGGGGATCGGCATATTGGCATTTCCACGTCGCCCCTTATCTTGCCTGCGCAAAAATTTTCTTTGCAGCAGCATCCATTGGACGCATGTAACACTGACTATATTCCCTTGCGTGTTGAACACTGGGGTGTTGCAGAAGAGCAGGGTGGAGCAGAC
This sequence comes from Desulfovibrio biadhensis, assembly GCF_055388615.1. Taxonomy (NCBI): domain Bacteria; kingdom Pseudomonadati; phylum Thermodesulfobacteriota; class Desulfovibrionia; order Desulfovibrionales; family Desulfovibrionaceae; genus Desulfovibrio; species Desulfovibrio biadhensis. The sequence goes on along the minus strand of NZ_AP042477.1, from coordinate 95,669 downwards.
GCAGAACCCGCTCAATCCAAGCAGACTGCAGGCTATCGGAATCGTTTTGCAGCTGTTTGCGCCGACCAGCAATACCGCCCCTTGCATGATACCCAGCCGCCCAAGGTTTGTGGAGGGGTGCATGCGTTTGTGGAAGCTGAGGGCGACACTTACGCCCATCTCGATGATGCGGGGCGTTACCACGTCAAGTTCGGTTTTGATGCGGCGTCCCGGGGCAAATGCAAATCGTCTGCCCCTGTACGTATGATGAGCCCGCATGCAGGGGTGGGGTATGGCTTGCACTTTCCGCTATTGGGCGGGGCTGAAGTGCTTATGGGGCACGAGCAGGGTGACCCGGACCGCCCTTTCATTATGGGGGCTCTGCCCAATGTTAAGGCGACGGGGCCGGTGGTGCAAAAGAATACCAGCCAGGCGCATGTGCATACTCCCGGGGGCAATAAGCTGAAATTTGAGGATAAAGAGGGCGCTTCCGGCTTGATGCTGTTTTCCCCCATGGGAGGGGCGGGCATAGGCATTGGCGCTCCTCCCGCTACCTTGGCGAATGCCGATGAAGCTTCAAATTACGATGACGCAGAGCCTCCGCCACAAAATAATGACGCTTCCGGGGACGATAAAGACTCCGGTAAAGACACAAAGGACATGTCCGGCAATTACTTTGACAAAAATGGCTTCAACTTCTGGACATCGCCGGGCCACGAGCTTTCCATTACGGCCAAACACAGCGCCACTGTCATCTGCGGAGTGACTTACAACTGCTATCTGGGACTGAAACTTGCTGTCTCGGCCGGTGTTGTTGTTCCTTCCTTTTCGTTGGTGACAGGCAACGATGTCTCCATTTTTGCCGGCAGTAAAACCGAGTTCAACACCATCAAGGTGCACAACATCATAGGAAAGAAGGTTGCCTGCGCGACAAGGACACGCATCAAAGGTGTCTGGGATTCTTTGAGGGACAACCTCAAATCCGCTTCCGAAAATGAAGATGGCACGGTTGGTGATGAAGAGGGTGTTGTCGATAAGCAGACCGATGTCAGGGGAGAGGAATCCGAAGGCACGGGCGATGAGAACTCAGTGAAAAAGTCGGAAAAAAACCTTGTGGAAAACAAAGATAGCGTAGAAGGCCAGGTGGAAGAGGCGAACGAGTCTGAAAGGCAAATTGTCATAGAAATATCTGAGGGCAATGGGGAAGATACCCAACTGACAGACAGTGAAGATGACATGGGTGAGTCCCGTAACAGAGAAACCGGCAATGAAATTCATGTTTTTGGCGAGGATACTGACACCCATGAAAATTTTGACGCAATCAAGGGCAACACCGCCAAAGTTGCTGGAGAAAACGGGACTATTTGAGGGACTACCTTATGCCGGACGCCTCGGAAACAACCATGCGCTTTACCTTGGACGGTTTTGCTGACGATACGTTTCACGTTGTGCGATTCAACGGTACGGAAAAGTGCAGCAAATTGTTTACGTTTGAAATTCTGCTGGCCGCACAGGACGCCACACTCGACCTTGCCAAAGCGCTTGCCGCCAAGGCTACCTTGAAGGTGCGCCCCCCGAGTTCCAATGGGCAGAAAGCGGAAGAAGCGGTTTTCCAAGGGGTATTGGCAAGTGCGGAGAGCCTGCAAGGCGCGGGGCTTTACACCCTCTACCGCGTGGTCATGATGCCGCGCTTGCAGCGCCTGTTGCTGGCCACGAACAACAGGATATTTTTGGAGAAAGACCTCACCGCCATTGCCACCGAAGTGCTGGAAGGCGCTGATTTCGCACAGGGTGTGGATTTCGAAATTTCGTTCAAGGAAGAGCACGAACCGCGCGAGTATACATGTCAGTATCAGGAGTCTGATTACAATTTTCTGGCCCGAAGACTTGAGAATGAAGGTGGTTTTTTCTTTTTTGATACAGGGGATGGCGGGGACAAATGTGTGATTGCGGACGCCCATGTGTTCAAGGATTGTCCTGGCGGCCCTCTGGACTACCTGCCTGGTCCGAGTCCGGAACATGCGTCGCAACAAAAATTTATTCATGAATTTGCGCGCAAGTTTACGGCAAAGTCCGGCATCGTGGCCATCAGGGATGTGAACTACCGAAAGGATATGCACCACATTCTGGCGCAGCAGAACGTACATCTGGGCACACAGATAGGGAGTGCGCCGTCCGCTTTCGGCGAAGTCCATCTGTTCGGCGCCAACGTGAAGACAACCAAGCAGGGCAAGAGGCTGGCCACCATCGCTGCCCAGCAACTGGCCTGCGAACGCGAGCAATTTTATGGGGCGAGCCATTGCCCCTATTTCCGGCCGGGCAGGACATTCACCCTGAAAGGGCATGATAATCAGTCCTTCAATGCCAAGTATCTACTGACCAAGGTGGTGCACAAAGGGCATCAGGAAGGCCTCTTGGCCAGGACTTTGGGCGTTAAAATCGCCTCTAGTGAAGATCAGAAGGAAGAAGCTGGCTACAGCAATACGTTTACAGCGATTCCCAACGATGTGGTGTTCCGGTCGGAGAGAAGGACTACGCGCCCCAGTATCCATGGTATTTTGAACGCCACCATTGATGCACAGGGTTCGGGCGAATACGCAGAGATAGACGACCATGGCCGTTACAAGGTCATCCTGCCTTTTGACCGTTCCGGCCGCAAGGATGGCAAGGCCTCGGCTTGGCTGCGGATGGCGCAGCCCTATGCCGGAAGTAACCACGGCCTGCACCTGCCCCTGCATAAAGGGTGCGAGGTGGCGTTGATGTTTCATGACGGAGATCCGGACCGGCCCGTCATCGTGGGCGCCCTTTCCAATCCGCACAACCCCTCGCCTGTCACTTCCAAGGAACCGGCCCACAACACCCTTTCCACCGCCCATGGCAACAGCATGATCATGGGGGATGTTCGCGGGAAGCAGCATTTGCGTCTGCATAACACGGACAGCAAGACCACAGTGCGCCTGGGTGCCAATATGATGCCGCCAGCCCTCGCCAATGAGGCGATGCAAAAGCAGGGTGCATCCAAAGACGGGGATGGCGACAGTGGTGGAGAAGGAAACAAGGGCTGGGCCAGCGATCAGAGTGCTGCCAATTTCTTTAAATCGAACGCCTTCAATTGTGACAACTACGGGGATGCCTCGCAACAAGGTTCCGATGCCGCAAAAAATTGGTTTCAAAGGACCAAGGTGCTGGACCCTTCGGAGAAGCCCGGCAAGCACGGTCTGCAGTTTGATACACCGGATTGGATCTCCATATATGCAGGAACCCAGTCGAGTGTTTTTTTCGGAGAATATGGAAGTGCTGTTTTTGGCAGCTTTAATTCCGCCAATATCGGCATTCCCCTGGGCTATAAACTGGGAACCCTCAGCCTGTTCCCGGGCATCATTGGTGGCTGGGAAGCCGCGAAGGCCACCAAGGATTTTGGCTTGGGCGCTATTGCGCTGGCGGGGGCCTTGCCCACCAAGCTGACCATGAACGTGGCCTTGGCCCTGACCTGGAATATTCTGGAAGCCACTACTCTGATCAAGGCGAAGAAGGAAATCAACCTGTTCAAGAAAAAGGTTGAGGGCGAGACTAGCGAGGCTTCAAAGTCCGCCAAGCGTATTCAGGCAAGCAAGCAATACCTCATAGAGCAGAAAGTACAGGTGGTGGATGAAAAAATGCGGGCCGAGGTTTCGAGTAACGCCCTGAAAGGGGAAGTGGATAAGCTTGAGAACGATGTAAAAACCGCATCCGAAGAAGAAACCAGGAGCGCCGGAGAAAAAGCCGAGCTTGTCAGAGAGAAAAAGCAGCTTGCAAGCGAAAAGGAAACCCTCAGTGGCTCCGTTACCAGTGGTACCAATGAGTCCGCAGCCTTATACGAAGAACTTGAGGAGTTGTATGGAGAATACGAGTCGGTAAAAGCCACTGTGGAACGGCTGGGCGAGACCAAAGAGGAACTCATGGGCTTGGAAGAAGTCACAGCCGGTGAAGTCAACAGAATCCTCGGCGAGTACGGTGCATTGTAGGGTGTTATGAGTAAGAGAACCATCAGATTTTCCTTTGATTGTAAGGCTTGTGGAGAAGACGACCTGCGGGTGATCCGGCTGAAAGGTTCGGAAGGCCTGGGCGTTCCTTTTGCCTTTGTGCTGGACCTGGCTGGGAAATCCGTGGATGCGGAAGCCATGCTCGACGCGCCCGCAACGCTCACTTTGCAAGCAGGGCAGCGCAAACAGACCTATGCGGGCTGTCTGGTCTGGTTCATGGAGCGGGGGCGCGTAAAAGGAATGCACCGCTACCGCGCTTTTTTATCGCCAGTGCTTACACGCCTGGAACGCAACGTCACCAATGCTGTCTACGTAAAAAAATCAGTGCCTGATGTGCTTAAGGATGTGCTGTCAAAATCACGCTTCCAGTCAGGCCTGGATTTCGACTTCAAGCTGAAGGAAAGCTACGACAAGCGTCAGATGACCTGCCGCTACCAAGAGGACGAGCTGCAGTTTTTACATCGACTGACACAGCGAAGTGGCATCTATTATTTTTTTGAGCCTGGAAAAAAGGAAGGCGAGAGCCAGAAGTTGATTTTTGCCGACAGCCCGGATGCCCATGAGGCGCCTGACAAGGACGCCACCCTGACGTTTCTGGAAGCCTCGGGCCTTGAGCATGAAGTGCAAAAAAACGCCATCCATACGTTTTCCCTGAATGCGCGCCAGACAGTGAAGAAGGTGGTTGTGGACGACTACAATCCCGAGACGCCTGATCTTGTAGTGCATGGCGAGGAGGAAGCCGGCAAAACGGCGGGACAAGAGCGCTTCTTTGGGGGATTTGTGAGCGCTCCTGTCAGCCCGAACTCCATTTCTGCAAAAGCCAAATGCCGCAAACAGATTCTGGCCTGTCGGGCCAAAACGTTTACGGGCGAGTTGGATGCGCCTCTTGCGCGCAGCGGTTTTTGCATCAAGCTTGAGAAGCACCCGCTGGATTCCTTCAATGCGGACTACCTGGTCACAAGCGTGCAGCATGAAGGCGTGCAACCTTTGGGGGAAGGGCAGGGCGCTTCGGCCAAGGTTTCTTACAGCGCCGTATTCACGGCTATCCCTTCCGCAACCCCTTTCAAGCCCGAATGGACCGCTCCTGTCCCCCGGATTGCGGGCGTGCTGTCCGCCGTAATAGCGGCTGAGGGGTCAGGGAAATACGCCGAGGTGGATGAAAAGGGACGCTATCAGGTCATTCTGCCCTTTGGGCAGAATCCGGACGAAACCCCCAAGTCCGCAAAGATACACATGCTGCAGCCATACGGGGGGGGCGATCATGGTTTGCATCTGCCCCTGCATAAAGGCACCGAGGTGCTGCTCACTTTTTTACAGGGCGATCCGGACCGCCCCATAATTTGTGGAGCGGTCCCCAACGTCAATACTCCCAGCATGATAAAAGGTGAGGAGAAGACCAGGCACAGGCTGCAAACTGCATCGGGGAACAAGCTGGAGCTTGATGACAACTCGGGCAACAACTACCTGGCTTTGTCCTCACCGACGGCGGATTCCACCTTTGTGCTAGGCACCTTGCCCGAAGACGTACACAAAAAACACATGCAGCGAGTTCAGAACAATGCGAACCAGGTTCTGGGGAGCGGTAACGGTGATAACCAGAGCGCCTTTCAAAAATGGTGGAGCAAACACGCGTCCGCAAAGGGCAGTGGCAAAGGCCTGCATATGATTACCGACGGTCTCCTGGGCATGGATGCGGGCATTTGCAATACGGTCACTATTGGTGACTCGGAGAAATGCATTCTGGGCAGCGCTGTAAAGGACGTATTGCTGACTGATCTCAGCCTGACGTGCGGGCCCAGTATCGGAAGCACCTTGGGAAAAAAATACAAGGGTACGGCTTTGGACCTGCACATTGTGCGGGCGGAAGGAACCAAATTAGGATTTAGTTTCGCCAATGTTACCGGTGACGTAAAAGAGGCTCTTGGTGAAAAAGGTATTGTAGCAAAGGATTATAAGAAGGCGGTTGGAGAAAAGAACAAGGCCGTGAGCCATGAAGGCAAGCTCATAAACAAGAGAAAAAAGCTCACCGAAACAAAAGAAAAACTGCACGGTAGCATCCAGGAAATAGCTGATAGCAAGGAATTACTGGGAGTGGAAATCGAAGACCTTAAGGGCGATGTTGAAAAACTCACAAACGAAAAGAACGAAGTGAGTGAATCGATCAACAGGATGGCCGCCCAGAAAAACGAACTTAAAAATGCCATTGCGCGTTTGTATGAAGAACGCGCCACACTTGCCGGTGATGTGATGCGGATAGGCAGCACGCTGACCGTCTTGGCTGAAAACGGAGATGAAATCTTCGGACTTGAAGAGGACATCTAGCGACATGAAAGTATACAAGGACCAGCAGCATTCTTTGATGCTCAAGCCTTTTGGCATGGCCGGCAAGCAGTACTGCGGCGTGACGGTTTTCGTCTATTTCGATCTTACTTCCAGCTCTTTGTTGAAGGAACAGCAGCTGTGGCAAGAAACGCCGCAGCAGTTGGGCAAGGACGGAATATTGGATATGGGCATGCCCAAGCCAAGGGGGGAGTTTCTGGTCTATGGCTGTTGCCATGCCCCCAGCGGTTCTTTATGCAGGGCTTCCAAGGTCAACGTGAGCGTGGCCAACGTGAGCAAGACGCTTTATGTCTTCGGCCCCCGTTATTGGACGCCGCTTGGGAGCATTACCGAGCCCGAGAGCTTCAGCTCGATTCCACTGAATTACGGCAGCGCCTTTGGTGGCCCCGAGTATGAGCGGAACCCCCTGGGCAGAGGGTTCAAAACCATGGAGCGTCTGCCTTCCGGCAAGGTAAGCCACCCGTTGCCCCTGGTGGAAGACCCCAGGCAGCTTATCGGGTCTCTGGATTTTTGTCCCGAACCAGCGAGTTTTCAGCCCCTGAATATGACCTGGCCCCAGCGCGCCAGGATGACGGGCACTTTTGGCGATGCATGGTTCAAGTCGCGTTGGCCCGACATGCCCGACGACATGGACCCTTTATTCTACAATACGGCGGCTCCGGATCAGCAACAATCCGCCTGGTATGCTGGAGATGAGCGTATTGAAATAACCAACATGCATCCGGACATGCCCCTGATAGAGTCAAGGCTGCCGGGCAAACGCATCCGCCTTTTCCTGACCATGTTCAAGGATTATGACCGCTACAAAAAAGCGGATGAAATGGACATGGAATTTGTGGAAGTGCCCCTGCATATCGATACCGTGACGTTGTTTCCTGAAATCATGCGGGGAGTTGTGCATTTTCGTGGTTCTGTCGCCAGTCAGGACGACGAATACCACGATGTTGTGCGGGCGTTTATCAGTACTGAGGAGCAACACGAGCCCCCCAAAGACATTGAATACTTCCGCGATGAACAACTGAAGCGTCTGGACAGGGGCGTGAAGGTCGATATGGCGCCCTATCAGGAAGCAGGTAAAAAGCTTTCCAAGCTGGCGCTGAAGATGAAGAAGTTGCCCAAGGAAGTGGAGCGGATCGGCAAAAAGGCCCTGGGCGATGCCCCTTACATGCCCCGTACCCCTGAGGAGTTGGGGGCCATGAGCAAAGACAATATGGCCATGGGGATGGCCACGTTGGACAAGCTGGAGGGCGTTGCCAAGTCTTTGCATGAAAAATTTGGACATAAGGCTGCCATCGACCTGAAAAAGTTCGACAAGATGCGCGCAAAGCTCGGTGGCATTGGGAACAAGCTCCAGGCCAGCGCTGATAAGGTCGCCAAGACCGCCAAGGAACTCCAGGCGGAAAAGCAGGCATCTCTCGCCGAGGCCGACAAGATAACCAGGGCGGCGTGTGATCCAGAAATTTTGAAAACAGCGGAAATCACTCCGGAGATGGCAGAGCGCTCCAAGGTGCCCCTGGATGGTTTCAAACTGCCCAGCTCCAACAGAGGGCCGTACCATGAGCGGGGCTTTCCTCTTGTGGTGGAGGCGCGCAAGCGCCTGGAAAAAGACGCCGATACGCAGGCCAGACTACGGGAACTCGGATTTGACCGCGAAACCATCAAGAACGCCTGGCTTGGCATATTGCCCGAGCCGCGCGAGGATAAGCTTTCTCTCTGGCGAACGTTGCCTGATGCACAGCCTGTGGATCCGGCGCCCCCGGATGATGATTTTACCATTCCAGCAGGGCTTGTCATGCCCCGTTTTGACGGGCGTCGGCTGACGCGCGTGCTGCTGCGCACCAATGCTCCTTCCGAATGGAGCGCTCCCGGACTGGAGGAGCTGGTGCCGGATTCCGCTAACGAACCTTTGGCCCTTTACCCGGTAGCCGACCAGGCGCACTGGGTCCGCGTGGCTGATGAACTCCAGGCTCTTTACGCTGAGCAGGAGCTGGGCGACGCATGTGGTGTGATATCCCTGGCAACACCGGACGAGAAACCCGATAAAGACGCACTGGAGGACATAGGCAAGGCCGGAGTCTTTCTTTGCATCATGCCCGCCGGTACGGGAGAAAAGTCTGCTGCCTGGCAGCCATGGGCCGATACATTTCCCAATGCCAAACTGCTCGCCCTGCCGGAGGGGCGCACAGTGTTCGAGGCCGAGGGGGCAGGCCACGGTCTTCGCAAGCTGGTGATGGATGCATTGCCCAAGGAATTTGCGAAACTGCATTCCATTGATTTCGATGTCCCTGAAGAGGCGGGCAAGGGCAGTCTGGGCCTGCCGCCGATCAAGTTTCCGGATATTGACCTTGGGGCAAAGGCCGATGGTTTTCGCGAACAGGGCAAGGCCAAGGTGGCCCCCAAGGTGGAGAAGCTCACGGAACACCGGGAGGCCGCCCTTGGAAAACTGGGCGACATGCTTGCCGAGGGCGGGGACAAAAGCGCCATGGAGGAGGCTGCCGCGGCTGCAGAAGGTTCGAGTAAATCCATGGCTGATGAACTCAACAAGTTCATCGCCAATCGAAAAGACTTTTTACAGGGCAAAGGCTATCTGAACGCAGATCAGATAGCCGCCATGGATAAGGCCCAGGCGAATTTCAGCAGCGTCGGCAACAAGCTGGATGCGGTGGAAGCCAATGGCGAAGCCATGTTTGCCAATCTGGACAAGCGTGTCGCCGGAGCCAACGAACTGTTTGCGGCCAATCGCATCCCTGGCATGAGCCTGGAGGAGATGAAGGCCAAGGGAATTGATCCTGACAGGCTCACCCCTTTGACCAGAGAAAAGGTCATAGTGATGCTGGAGCGCAATGAAAGTTTGGCGAACCGCGATTTCAGCGGCGCAGATCTTTCGGAGCTGGATTTTTCCAACAGGGACCTGCGCAAGGCGCTGTTCATCAAGACCAAGCTCAAAAAAGCGGTTTTTGACAACGCCACCCTGGACAAGGCCATTTTTCGGGAAGCCGACCTGAGCGAAGCCTCCTGCAAGGGCACGAGCATGCGCCTTGTCTCCATGACCAAATGCAAATGTAAAAAAGCCACCTTTGCAACCGCCAATCTGAACAAGGTGAATATCTCCGGCTCGGACCTGACAGAGGCCGATATGAGCGAGTCTTCATTGCGGCTGACCACTATCCAGAAATCTAAACTGAACAAGGCCAATTTCAGGGGCGTTACACTGCGACTGGCCATGATCAACCATACGGACCTGAGCGATGCCGTGCTTGCTGGCTCGAATTTGAGCAAAGGCATGGTTGTAGACGCCACGCTGCACAATACGGATTTTTCCGGCGCCACCGTTAACCGCATCATGTTCAAGCGGGTCAAGGGCGAGAAGGTTATCTTTGCAGGGGCGGACATGAGCCACGCACGCATGACGGGAAATAACGAACTTGCCGGCGCGAACTTCACAAACACCAAGCTGGACAACGCCTGCCTGCGCCAGTGTGATTTCTCGGGCGCAGACTTTACCGGCGCCAGTATGAACAAGGCGTTGGTGGAATTTTGCGACCTGAGTCTGGCCAAGCTCCGGCTTGTGTCAGCCAAACGCGCCAGACTGCTGAAAACCAACCTGGAGTCCGCAGACATGGCCGGCATGAACCTGCTCATGGGATCGCTGCGAAAATCAAGACTGGTCCGCACCGACCTCACCGCCGCCAACCTCTACTGTGTGGATTTCTTCAAGTCGGTCATGCATAAAACCGTCCTGGACAGGGCAAACATCAAGCGCACGCTGCTGCACAAGCGGGAGGACCTGCTGCCATGACCGCGAGTATGACAAGAGAAGAAGTGCTGCACGCCATCGCGGATAACCAGACCCTGGCGGGCGACCTGCGCGGCGTTGATCTCTCTGGCGCGGATCTCAAAGGAGGGCGTTTTTGGGGCGCCGACCTGACCGGTGCGAACTTTGCCGGCGCCCACGTCAATCTCACGGGATTCAAGAAGTGTGACTTCACGGGCGCTTCGTTTCGCGGTGTGCGCTTCGAAAAGATGGACCTGCGCTCCATGTGCTTTCGTAAGGCTGATTTCCGCGACGCGCACTTTCACATGTGCTTTTTGAACAAGGCCGACTTCTCGGATGTTGATTTTTCGGGAGCGACCATTGGCTGGTCCATGCTCAAAAACGCCACCCTGGACAGGGCGGTGTTCCAAGGCACCACCATCCTCAAATGCATGCTGCAGCATACCGGCATCGAAGGCGCAGATTTTTCCGGCGCCAGTTTGGACCGTGTGAACTTCAAGGAAGCTGATTTTACAAAGACAAAACTGCGGGGCGCCAAGCTGCACACCGTGGGCCTGCGTGGCTGCAATCTGAGCAAGCAGGACTATTCCTCCATGTCCTTCACCACGATACTGTTCAGCGGGTGCAATCTGACAGAAACGAATTTCAATGGCGCGAATCTGACGTACTGCAATTTCAAGAATGCCGACCTCTCCAGGGCCACGCTCAAAAAAACGGACGCCAGCTATTGTAATTTTCTAGAAGCCAACCTGACGCAAGCAGATTTGAGCCACGCCAGCTTGGAGCAGAGCGTGCTCAATGAGGCTGACCTGACGCAGGCCGATTGCACCAAGGCTTGTTTCAAAACAGCGGCCCTCAAAAGAGCCACCTGTCTCAGGACCATGTTCTACAGTACGGACTTGCGCTTTGCGGATTTGTCCCACGCGGATTTGACCGAGGCGACCTTTGAGGGAGCGTCCATGTACATGGCTCAGGTTCATAATGTTAACGATCAGAAAACAGCCTGGCATGGCGCAAAAGATACACTTTTGCAGGGACATGACAAAGACAGGGAAGAGGCCGAGAACTGGGTGCCCCTTCTGTAAAAAGGGGCATTTCGACTGGTAAACGTCCCATGGGTAGTATTTGCGACGTGGATTGCAGAATGTAATGGGGTGTGCAGCAAGACCCTGAAGAAAAAGAGAGCTGTTATGGATAATCTGGCGAGAGAACTGCACAGCCAGGCCGCCAGCCTGGTATATGGCAGGGTGGTGGCCTGCAGCGGCGCTACCTATAGTGTGGCCACACAAGAAGGATCCATGACCTGTGAACGCGCTGACGGATGTCTGCTCAAGCCTGAACCGGGCGACATGGTCCTGCTGGCCACGGTTGAAGACAGCACAGGCTATGTCTTGACAGTCATAAAGCGCGCTCGGGCAGATAAAGGCCCTGCGCAGATCGATGTTCAGGGGGGAATGAATATTCATACGGCTGGGGGCGATTTGACTCTGGCTTCGGATCAGGATCTCTCCCTGATCGCATCCCGGGATGCCTCAATCCTCGGGAACAAGCTTTCCGTGGGGGCGCAGAGCGCCGAGTTGCGCGCCGGCAAGGTGTCTGTTGTCGCCCGTGTACTCAGCGGCGGTTATAAACGGATATCCCTGGTGGCAGACAGTGTGGAACATGTGTTTTCCAGCCTTACACAGAAACTTACCAATTCCGTACGCATGGTGAAGGAGCACGACGAGACGGTGGCTGGCTCGGCGCGCCTGGCCGTGGAAGACGATTATGCCGTGCAGAGTAAAAACGAAGTGCACACGGCTGAGGAAATCGTTAAGATCGACGCTGAGGAAGTACATCTTGGCTAGTATTTTCTTCTCGAAACAAGGAGCTTACGCATGTTCATGATGACCATGGGCGCCGGCACAAAGCTGGGCTTTCCTGATACCTGCAAGACACCTTTGGCTGCCGGGGCGCCCGTTCCTATTCCCTATGCCGATGTTGCCATGTCCATCAGTAACGAACCTGCTGCAGACAATGTTTTGATCTGCTGCATGCCTGCCATCAACCAGCTCTCCCAGGGACTTGTCAGCAACGGCGACGAGCCTGGATGCATGATGGGGGTGGCCAGCCAGCGCATCGACGGCGAGGCCGTATATATGGTAGGGTGCATTACAATTTTTACAGACGGTGTCCCGGCCCAACGGCTGACCAGCGTAACCGGGCAGAACGCCACGGGTGTCTTGCCCAATGCACCGGGCATGGCCATCGTTCCCAGCCAGGTGACTGTGCTCACATTGGGGTAATGTGCTTCAAGTCGAATCACCATTTATAGATGCAGTAAAGGAGAACCAAGTGAATCAGGAGAGCAACGCCAGGAAAAAAGAAGTTCTGGAGCGTTTGAAGGCTTTGTACGCGGCTTTTTCCAGAAAGGACATTGAGGCTATTCTCTCCTTTTTTGCTCCAGACCCGAATGTCGTTGTTATTGGTGCTGCCGAAGACGAGCGTGTGCTGGGCCTGGATGGTATCCGTAAAATATGGCAGCGCCTGATTGAAGAGCCTGTGCGTATAGATGTCGCCATCACCTGGCATAATCTGGTGTGTCGTGAGACCATTGCCTGGTTTTGTCTGGAGTTGCGCTACACCATGCAGATGGACGACGAGGCGACCTTGAACCTGATGACGCGGGGGAGCGGTGTCATGGAAAAGCGGGATGGCGACTGGCTGATTTGCCAGTATCATGCTTCGCGGCCCACACCCGCGCTTTCCACCAAATATTCGCTTGATTACTTCTCTTCTAACTCCGGCGCAAACTGCCAGGTTACAAAAGAGGACTGATAGCCTGGCCTTATGCGCCAGGTGAGTTGTTGCCCCTGCGGTTATTATCTGCTGGGGCAGTTTCCTTTCTGATGGTGTGGAAGCTATAGGTATCTTTCGATTTTTGCCCTCTGTGTTTTTGCAAAGGCATAGCATTTTTCCCCCCGCATTGTGACAAGGGACTCCCCCTGTTACTCCTTGACTATTTTGCGCCACGTCTTCTAAAAACTGCCCAACGTCATGTCTGTGCTGCGAAATTGAAAAGTTCGCGGTCCAAGTCAAAAAGAGTCTGAGCAGATTCCGTTGGTCAACGAAACAAAATGAATGTGCATAAAAATGATTTTTTCGAGGCTTGTGACTCGCGTGCAGCCGGTGGAGAAAAATTGTGAATCATCAAGTGGACCCAGCCTCGAATAATATACCGCAGTCCTTACGCCACCTCTCCAGGTTTCCTCCTCTCTTCGGCCGCGTAGCAGGCAAAGTCCGTTCTGCCAGCGCTGTCGTCGTAACATATCTGCAGGATCCGAAGTTTGCTCTTCTATGGTGCCTTCTCTGCAACGCACTCACTGTAGCGTTCACCGTATGGGGATTCGGGCGGGGGTTTGACTTCACCGACGAAGCTGGCAACACGATAAGTGGTGAATATCCCGTTGCACTAACTGCTCGTCTCACGGAGTTCGGCTATCTGACAAATGTGCTCTATCGACTTGCGGGTGGAGACATGTTCACGTTCAGATTGTTGGGCCTTGTTGCACTGTTGCTGGTAGCCAGCTTTTTTTGCTGGGAAATGATGCGATTTCTCCGCAATCGGATGATGCATTATGACAGGGTGACGGCTGTCTGTGTTTACTCAGCGATGCTCACCTCCTCTTTAGGTTTTTATTGTAAGTGGTTTCCAGCGCCGAATTACTACTTGGTTTGCCTGGTAGGGCTCTTGGGAGCAATTGGATCATTGCTTTTTTTAGTCAACAATAGAGAAAACACTCTTTCCTTTTACTTGGGGAATATTTCACTGGCATTGTTTGTGACCATTGCCGCTTTGGGGCGTATTACCTCTGCAGCATTCTTGGTTGTTTTGATTGTAGCTGGCATTGTGTGGCGGTATCGCTCCCAAAGGAAAATGCTGATTCGTTCGCTTTGTACTATAGCTGTTGTTGGCATTGTCGCAACTCTCGCATACATGGAATTTGTTGCTGGAGGAATTAGTGATGTTGTTCAGGCGTATTCAGGATTGTTAAATGCTCCTTTAGATTATTCTGGGCATTCTTCTGCATCAATCTTTGGATTTCTTTTTCGAGGGCTAGACTATTTTGTAACCATATCTTTTGATTATTGGATAATGGTGATAATCTTTCCATCTGTTGGCGCACTGTGCTTTAGGCTGTTAAAAAAGCAATGGATAGCTGTCGTCACGGTGGTTGTTTTATTTGCTTGGCCTCTCCATATATATAAATCACGCTATTATATCGATGCGTCAGATTATACTGCAACAATTTTTATTCTTTCGTTTGTGAGTCTTGTCTTTTTTGTTGTTTTTTTGGGAAGCCCTAAAGATTGGAAGAGTTACTTCTTAAACCTTTGTTATGGTTTAGCTCTTGCTGTTTGTTGCCTGCCTCTGGCTTTTGGCTCCAACGTCCCCGTCGAGTGGCATGCCTCTCTCAGCCTGTGTTTTCTTGTCGCAGGAACATTTGTTGTAGCTTCAATACCAGCAAATACTGCTATAGTACGAACGACAGCCGTGGCTTGCTCTGCATTTGTCTTAATCGTTATCCTCGTTTCCCTTACACACACCCACCGTCAAGGGGCGCTTTGGGACCACACCGTGTCCACCGATCTTCGAGGAGATGGCCACTCTCTCAAATTACTTCCTGCAATGGCCAAGGTTATTCCTGAACTAAGAGAGGTTGCCGCTGCACATGGGTGGACAGCAGGCACGCCCTTGGTGGATTTTTCAGGAGGCTATGCGGGGATCGCGTATGTATTACAGGCACGGCCGACTGCCTTGTCCAGAATTTGTACGGGGTATGGAGAAGCATCTGAATATTGGGCTGCCTGTGTCGTCGACTCGATTCCTGAGCAAATCCGTTCTGAATCCTGGGTCACAACAAGCAACCTCCCTCCCGAAAAAGGAGGGCTGAGCACTGCATTCATCAATCAACTTTTGCCTGGTTTTCCAAACAAGTATGAAGTCGTTTACGAATTTCCTTCGGTGTTCCATCCTGGTATAGAACCGCCATATACCATTAAGCTGTGGAGACCGGTTGTTTCCAGCGAAAAGGAGCGCGCATCGTCATAAGAAAGGGGGGTGGGTGTCCTACAGGCTGACGACATAAAAAAAGGGACTGAGGTTTTCACCTTAGTCCCTGAAATTTATGGCTCCCCGGGAGGGATTCGAACCCCCGACCTAGTGGTTAACAGCCACCCGCTCTGCCGGTTGAGCTACCGGGGAATATGGCGTGCGGAAGCATCCGTACGCGAGAGGCGGAAGATAGCCGTACAGGCACAGGCCGTCAAGTATTTTTTTAAGGTTTTTTTGGAGCAAGGAGGAGTGTGCGCTGGAAGCTGTCTTAAGCTGGGTTTCTTGACGCCTTTCTGGGTTTAGCATAAACGTAATCGCTTCGAGTGTACAATTCCCCTTCATGTGGAGTGATCCTTTGAGCAAGCAGGAAAAGCAGGGCAAGAAGAAAATCGCCCTGAAGATAAAATCCCCCAACGCAGATTATTTTATGCCCATGGTGGAAAGCCATGCGGCACGAAACGAATTTAACGAAGTAATCCGCTCCCGCGTGGAAAAGGCCTGCACTTTCTTAGATGCAGGGCTGTCTCTGTATCCGAATGATTTCAAGAAAGTGCACGGTATTGAAGAAGCAGTGGCGACGCACGGTGGCAAGACCACCGAGGAGCTTGCCGAGCTTGGTGAAGATTACATCTTTGCAGGGCGTATCGTCTCGCTGCGATCCTTCGGTAAGGTGACCTTTTTCCATCTGCAGGATCAGGGTGAACCGCGTATCCAGGTCTATGCCTCGCGCGATGGTTTGGGGCAGGAAGCGTATGCCAAATTCAAAAAATTGGATATTGGCGATATAGTTGGTGTGCGTGGTGGACTCTTTCGCACCAAGACAGATGAATTTACGGTGGATGCCAAGGAAGTGCGGTTGTTGTCCAAGTCCATGCGCCCTTTGCCTGAAAAATTTCATGGCCTGAAGGATGTGGAAACGCGCTACCGGCAACGCTATGTTGATTTGATAGTGACGCCCCGTACCAAGCAGATTTTTCGCACACGTACAATGATTGTTCGCGAATTGCGTCGCTTTTTGGACGACCAGGGCTTTTTGGAAGTGGAAACGCCCATGATGCAGCCTCTGCCTGGAGGAGCCACTGCACGCCCCTTTACGACGCATCACAATGCTTTGGACATGCAGCTGTATATGCGCATTGCGCCCGAGCTGTATTTGAAGCGTTTATTGGTTGGGGGCTTTGAAAAAGTTTACGAAGTCAACCGCAATTTCCGTAACGAAGGAACTTCGACCCAGCACAATCCTGAGTTCACCATGTGTGAATTCTACTGGGCCTACGCCACGTATCAGGACCTGATGGACCTGACAGAAACGCTTTTCGCCAACATTGCCCGTGTGGTGACAGGGGGCGAGACCGTCGTGGATTACCAGGGAGAGCGGATTGATCTGACGCCCGGCACCTGGAAACGTGTAGGCTTTCATGAGTCACTGCGTGAAATAGGGGGCGTTTCTCCCGAGATTTACGAGGACTACGAAAAAGCCAAGAAATACGTCCAGGAACGCGGTGAAAAGGTGATAAAGGGCGAAGCTCTGGGTAAGATTCAGGCCAAGATTTTTGATCTTGAAGTCGAGCCTAAATTGATCCAGCCGCATTTCATCTATCATTATCCAACGGAAATATCCCCGCTGTCACGGAGGAACGAGGACGATCCCAACGTGACAGATCGCTTTGAAATGTTCATAGCCGGGCGCGAGATGGCGAATGCCTTCTCCGAGCTCAACGACCCTGTGGACCAGCGCCAGCGCTTCGAGCAACAGGTGAAAGAGAAAGAGGCGGGCGACGACGAAGCCCACTCTATGGATGAAGATTACATCCGCGCTCTGGAATATGGCATGCCCCCTGCTGCCGGTGAGGGGATTGGCATTGACAGGCTTGTGATGCTCTTCACCGATTCACCCAGCATCAGGGAAGTTATTCTCTTTCCTCTGCTGCGCCCAGAAGCTGAAGGGTAGGCTGCGCAATTGTCTATGGGCCAATCCTTTCACACGTAAGTGGCGGCCATGCGATTCGAAATTTTCATCGCGCTGCGCTATCTCATCAGCCGGCGCCATCATTCCTTCATATCTGTCATTTCCCTGGTTTCCGTGTTGGGAGTGGCCCTGGGTGTTGGGTCACTCATAGTCGTCCTTGGGGTTATGAACGGGTTTTCCACAGACCTCAGGGATAAGATTCTGGGCGTAAATGCACATGTCTTGGTGATGAGCTATGAAGGCGGCATCACCGATTATGAAAAAATAACCCAGGAGACACGTGAAGTCCCAGGTGTCTTGGGTGTGACGCCCTTTATTTATTCAGAAGTCATGCTTTCTTCGCCCTCCGGGGTCAAAGGTGTCGTGTTGCGCGGGATCGATCCTGCGAGCGCCGGGGATGTGCTCTCCGTGACCAAGGACCTGAAGGCTGGGGCTCTGACCGATTTGGAAGCCGATGATGGCCCCCCTGGGGTGATATTGGGGCAAGAGCTGGTGGATCGTTTGGGATTAAGCCTTGGGGGGCGTGTCAATCTGCTTTCTCCTGCGGGTAAACAAACCGCGGCGGGGTTTTCACCTTTGGTGCGGCCGTTCAGGCTGACGGGTATCTTCAGCACCGGCATGTTTGAATACGACACGACGCTGGCGTTCATCTCTCTGGATGCAGCCAGGAATCTGCTCGGGTTCAAGGACGTGAAGGCAACTGGCCTGGAACTCAAGGTGGACGACGTGTACAAGGCAGACACCATTGCAAACCAGGTGCAAAAGAAGCTTGGACCGCCATTTTATGCCCGGAACTGGATGGAGATGAACGCCAACCTGTTTGCAGCGCTGAAGCTGGAAAAGGCCGCCATGTTCATTGTCCTGATCCTGATTGTCGTTGTGGGTTCTTTTTCCATTATTACAACGTTGGTCATGCTGGTTATGGAAAAGACAAAAGACATTGCCGTGCTCATGAGCATGGGGGCGCAACGCGACCAGATTCGCCGAATATTCATGCTGCAAGGAACGATAATCGGCTTTGTTGGGACGGCGTTCGGGTTCGGCCTTGGTGTGCCGGCAAGTTTGCTTTTAAAACGGTATCAGTTTATCAAATTGCCCAAGGATGTGTATTCCCTTGACCACTTGCCGGTATTGCTTGAATCCACAGATTTGATATTGATAGCTATTGCCGCCATGGTATTGTGTTTTTTGGCGACCCTCTACCCGTCGCGTCAGGCTTCGAAACTGAGTCCTGCTGAGGCGTTACGCTTTGAATAGTGGTTATGCGGGCAAGATGCTTGTTTTGTTGTGTATTTTTTTTGACAAATAGGTTTTGCCCTCGGCTGTGAAACATGGTACCGGATGGTTGCTCCAGTGTTGTATGATTTGAAAAAGGTATGTAAAGAGTTTCAAGGTCCAACTGAGAAGCTGATGATTCTCAACGGTGTGGATCTATGCGTGGCAGAGGGGGAATCCATAGCGATTCTGGGGGCTTCCGGATCAGGGAAGACAACTTTGCTGCATTTGATGGGCGTGTTGGATACGGCGACGGCCGGAACGCTCATGTTTCAGGGCAAGGATGTGACAGGGTTGAGCGAGGAGGATCGCGCTCGTATTCGAAACCGTGACATCGGCTTTGTGTTTCAGTTTCATCACTTGCTTCCTGAGTTCAACACCTTGGAAAACGTAGCCATGCAAGCATTGATAAGCGGCGTTTCCCGGGGTAAAGCATTTGAGATGGCGGACGAGGCTCTTGCTCTGGTGGGCCTTGAAAACCGCCGGCGGCACAAGGTGACAACCCTCTCGGGAGGGGAGCGCCAGCGAGCCGCCATAGCCAGAGCAGTGTTGTTGAAACCCAAGGTGCTGCTTGCCGACGAGCCGACGGGCAACCTGGACGAGCACACCGGGGATAAAGTGGGGAATTTGTTATTGCATCTTAATCGGGAACTGGGGACCACGCTTGTTGTGGTGACACATAACTTCACCCTGGCCGAGATGATGAACCGCCGCCTGGAACTGCGTTCTGGAGAACTCTATGCGCATGCGAACTAGCCGCACTGTCCTTTTTTTCACCATTCTCGCGCTGTTTATGCTGACCGGCCGTGCCTGGTCACAAACCTCACCGAGTAACATCAAATTTATGGTGTTGCCGTTTGAGGTCAATGCAGAGCCGAGTCTGGACTACCTCAATGCGAAGCTTCCGGAAATGCTTGGAGAGCAGCTTGCTGCTATGGGTTTCCAGGTGGCGCCACAGTCGGATGTCTACGCGCTGATCAAGCAGCACAACATCAGCTATGTCGACAAAGCTTCGGCAAAGAATCTTGCTGTCTACGGTTCTGCGCAATACGGAGTTTACGGGAGTTTGAGCCAGGCAGGCGAGAGCCTGTCGCTGGACGTTCGCTTGGTGGACGCCACAGGGATCAAGCCTGTCAAAGCCATTTACGTTACCCGCCAGGGCAAGTCGAACGTGCTGCCTGCCCTGGAGGAACTGGCTCGTAAAATCAAGGCCGCAGTCTACGTGAGCGACATCATCACTGAAGTCGAAGTGCGCGGCACTGAGACCTTGGATGACGATGTGGTGCTTATGCGCATGAAATTGCAGAAAGGTGATGTGATGGATCCTGCTGCAATCAATGATGACATCAAGCGCATCTTTGAACTCGGGTATTTCGACGATGTGAAGATCAGCACCGAAGATGTGGCCGACGGCGAACGCCTGGTGGTGGAAGTGGTTGAAAAGCCGCGTATCCAGGCTATTAGCGTTCAAGGCTCCAACGACATAGACGAAGATGACATCCTTGCTGCCATGAGCACCAAAACAGGCAGCGTGCTGAACCCCAAAATTCTGGCGGATGATCTGGCCAAAATCAGGGAACTCTATCGTAAAGACGGCTACTACCTTACAGAAGTCAATTACAGCGTGGAGAACACGGGGAAAGGCACTGCGCGCCTCGTCATCTCTGTAGACGAGTCCAATAAGCTGTACATTTCCGAAGTGAATCTCGAGGGGAACACGACCTTTGATGACAGCGATATCAAAGATGTCATGGCGCTCACCGAGCGCAACATCCTCTCCTGGCTGACGGGCACGGGCGTCTTGCAGGAAGAGCTGCTGGATCACGATGCCGCGGCAATCGAAGAATTCTACGCCAACCATGGTTTTCTTGATACGAAAGTTGGCCAGCCTCAGGTTGACTTCCTTGAAGACGGTATCCACATCACTTTTCAGATTGCTGAAGGCAAGCGCTACCGTGTCGGTGAAGTGACCTTCTCGGGTGACCTGCTGGTTGAACCTGAGGAGCTGTACGAACGCATCGACCTGGATACCCTTGCCGAGGAAAATGATTGGCTCAACCGCAGCGTTCTGCGTACCGATACCCAGAAGCTGACCAATCTGTATAACGACCTTGGTTATGCTTTTGCCGAAACAGGTATTGATCTCGACCGCAATGAAGAAGCCGGCGTCGTCAACGTTGTCTACAAGGTCAACAAGGGCGGCAAGGTCTACATCCGCCGGGTGACCGTGGAAGGCAACACCAACACCCGCGACAACGTCATCCGTCGTGAAATGGCGCTCAATGACGGCGACCTCTTCAACGGCTCCAGGCTCCGCTACTCTGCGCAGCGCCTTGAAAAACTCGACCTTTTCGAGTCCGCCGATATCGAAACCGTACCTACCGACAATCCCAATGAAATGGATTTGAAGGTCAAGGTTAAGGAAAAGAGCACAGGCACCTTGTCCGGTGGTGTTGGGTACTCCAGTTACTCCGGCGTATATGTTGGTGGTAAACTCGCTGAAAAGAACCTCTTCGGTAAAGGCTACGAGGCCAACCTGCAAGCTTCTTTCAGCTCCATCGACACCAACTACATCCTGAGTTTCACCAACCCGGCGCTCTTTGATTCCAAGTTTGCAGCCGGGTTTGACGCTTACTACAAGACCTACGAATACCCAGACTTTGATAAGCGGACCATTGGTGGCCGCATCAGGTTCTCCTACCCTCTGGGTGACTATACCTCACTGCTTTGGGCTTACCGCCTTGATAACTACAATATCAGTGATGTGGACGACAATGCTGCCGACGCCATTGAAGACATGCGGGGCGACAACTGGTCCAGCGTATTCACTGCCTCCGTTATTCGAGATTCTTCGAACCGCTCGATTAACCCTTCCAGTGGTTCCAAGAACTCTCTGACTCTTGAGTATGGCGGCGGCGTGCTCATGGGCGATGACAACTTCATCAGGGCCTTGTTCGATACCAGTTGGTACTATGAACTGCCCTGGTTCAATGAGCACATCTTCCATGCTCACGGTCAGGTAGGTGCTGTCTTCGATCAGTTCGGCGATGACGAACCCCCGGTCTTTGAGCACTTCTTCCTGGGCGGCATGGAATCCATCCGCGGTTATGACTCAAACAACATTGGTACCCGCGACTCTCGGACCAACGAACTCATCGGTGGTAGCCGCGAGTGGTTCATCAACCTCGAGTACATCTTCCCGCTGTGGAGCAATCAGGGGCTGGTCGGTGTCGCCTTCTTTGACGCTGGTGACAGCTGGCGGCCTGATGAAGAAGACATGGACGTCAAAAAATCCGTCGGTGCCGGTATCCGCTGGTTCTCCCCCATGGGCCCCCTGCGCCTCGAGTACGCTTACGGCATGGACGACATCTACGACCAGGACGACCGCCACAAGATCGAATTCTCTGTCGGTCAGTTCTTTTAAGCAACGCTATGCAAGATCAAGCCGCCGGGTTCATAGACTTTATGGACGCGGCGGCTTGTTGCCGTTCTGGAGTATAAATTCGGTTTAATCCAGATCGATCTCAATCCAAGAAAAAATTAACGCAAGCATCAAAGGAGCAACTTCTTATGCGTAAACTCATTTTGGCTGTCTGTATTTTCGTACTGCTGCCCAGTGCAGCTTTTGCTGAACTCAAGATTGGCGTCATCAACTTTGAAGGTATCGTGACCCAGTCCAAGTACGGACAGAGCGCCAGAAGTAAGATGCAGGCCAAAGTGAAACAAATCGAGAGCTCCATGCAGCAGTCGCAGAAGAGCCTGGAGGACTTCCAGAAGGAAATGAGCAAGCAGAGCATGGCTCTTTCTCAGGAAGCCCAGAAGGCCAAGATTGCCGAGTACCGCCAAAAGGTCATGGAATTTGAACAAAAGCGCCGTCAGTCTCAGGAACAGCTCTCCAAGGCTGAGCAAGAGATTTTTCAGCCTGTCATTCAACTGTTGGTGAAAGTAACCCAGGACTACGCCCGTAAAAACGGTTACGATCTGATGCTGAATGCCAAGAACAGCGTTGTCTACGCCAGCGAACCCCTTGACCTGACTATGCAGATTCTGGCGGAGTTCGATAAGGCTTCTGCAGGAAAGTAAGCAGGATATGAAGACCACACTCACGGCCCTTGCTGCGGCGTTGGGCTTGGAGATCAAAGGAAATGATACTGTCATCTCCGGGGTGAATACCCTGGAGATGGCAGGTCCTGAAGACCTCAGCTTTTTGGCGAATCCAAAGTATGTCAAGCTTTTGGATTCGTGCAAGGCCGGGGCCATAATCGTAGACAAGTCGCACGCAGAGCATGTTGAACGTGCTTTGATCAGCCCCAATCCCTATCTTGATTTTGCCCGCGCCATAGAATTTTTCTCCAAACCGCAGGGCTCTTTTTCCGGAATCAGCGACAAGGCCCATATAGACCCCAGCGCGGAAATTGGCGAAGGCTGCACCATCTACCCCTTTGTCTACATTGGCCCTCGCGCGGTTATTGGTGATAACAACGTGCTTTTTCCGGGCTGCTATGTTGGCGAAGACTCCAGCATAGGGCGGAACTGTCTGCTGTACCCCAACGTTACTCTCATGGCCGGCACCGTGTTGGGCGACAGGGTGATTTTACATGCCGGGGTGGTTCTTGGCAGCGACGGTTTCGGGTTTGCTCCAGGTCCTGATGGTTTGCGGAAAATTCCGCAGATTGGTGTGGTAAAAGTTGGTGACGATGTTGAAATTGGCGCCAATACTACAATAGACAGGGCCGTGCTCGAAGCGACTTCCATTGGATCAGGCACGAAAATCGACAACCTGGTGCAGATAGGCCATAACGTGGAAGTAGGGCGGCACTGTATCCTTGTTTCCCAGGTGGGTATTTCCGGAAGCACCAAGTTGGGCGACAGGGTTACCCTGGCCGGTCAGGTCGGCCTTTCCGGGCATCTTTCCCTTGGCAACGGCGTGACTGTGGGGCCCAAGGCCGGTGTCTCCAAGGATATACCTGAAGGTGAGACCTGGGGGGGCATCCCGGCTGTTGATCGCCATACGTTCCTGCGATCTGCCGCGACGATCTCAAAATTGCCTGAGATGCGTAAGCGGTTGAATAAATTAGAAAAAGAATTTCAAGAAATTTCGAAACGTCTGCAAGAGGGCGAATAATATTGATGCTCCAACTTGGGGCTGTGATGGGAGAAGTGACGAATGACTCAGGTATCCATGGTTGAAATCAAAGAAATTATGCAGCTTCTGCCGCATCGCTATCCCTTTCTTTTGGTAGACAGGGTTGTTGAGTACGATTCATTGGGCAGTATTCATGCAATTAAAAACGTGACGGTGAATGAGCCTTTTTTTCAAGGACATTTCCCAGGCAACCCGATCATGCCAGGCGTTTTGCTGTGCGAAGCTCTTGCACAGACCGGCGCCATCCTGCTTTTCAAAAGCACCCAGGATTTCTCAAATAAGCTGTTTCTTTTTGCTGGTATTGACAAGGTTCGCTTCCGTAACCCTGTTACGCCGGGCGATCAGCTGCACCTGTACTGTTACGACATTCGTAGCAAATTCAATGTGTGGAAAATGAGCGCCCGCGCAGAAGTGGACGGACAGACTGTAGTCGAAGGTATCATTTCAGCAGCGCTTGTGGACGGGAGCATAGAATAGTGCCTCAAATTCATCCTACTGCATTGGTGCATAAGGACGCTGAAATTGCACAGGATGCCGTAATCGGCCCCTATTGCAATGTTGAAGGCGATGTCGTCATCGGTGCAGGAACACGCCTGGATGCCTATGCACAGGTCTTGCGCTACACCACCATTGGCGCAGGTTGCCGTATCCATTCCTTTGCCTCGGTTGGCGGTGAACCCCAGGACCTCAAATTCAAGGGCGAAACCACGCGTTGCGAGATCGGCGACAAAAGCGTTGTTCGCGAATATGTTACTGTTCACCGCGGTACTGAAGGGGGCGGTGGCATTACGCGAATTGGCTCCGGCTGTTTGCTTATGGCATATGTGCATATTGCCCACGATTGCCTGCTCGGCAACGGGGTTATCCTTTCCAATGGCGCCATGCTCGCCGGGCATGTGATTGTGGGCGACCATGCTGCTCTTGGTGGCATGACAGGGGTGCACCAGTTCGTGAACATCGGTGAACACTCATTCCTCGGCGCTAAAAGTGGCCTGGGACAGGATTTGCCGCCGTATCTCCTTGCTACCGGCAGTCGCGCAAAGCTGCATGGCCCTAATCTTATAGGCCTTCGGCGGCTTGGGTATTCCCAAGAGCTTCTGGCCGCGTTGCGCAGCGCCTACAAGCGCATCTGGCGCTCGGATATTCCTCGTCAGGAGGCACTTGCGCAGGTGGAAGAGGAATTCGGCCAGATGCCGCAGGTCAAGTCTCTGGTGGATTTCGTACGCGGCAGCGAACGCGGTGTTGTTACCGCCAGCACCAGGAACGGCGACGACGCAGACGCCGACGCCTGATATCCGAAAAGCAGCCAAATGTCCCGAAATGGCACGGCAGACTGCCTCGGGCTTATAGCAGGGGCAGGCCAATTTCCTTTCCTCGTTTTGCAGGCAGCCCAGCAGCAAGGGCTGCGTGCCGTTGCTGTGGGGTTTAGTGGTCATACCGACCCTGCTTTGTCTCAAAAGGCCGATGCCTGGTCACTTCTCCATGTAGGGCAGCTGGGCAAGTTGCTCAACTTTTTCAAGAAACAGGGCGTAACAAAAGTTTTGTTCGCTGGCAGCATCGACAAGCCAAAAGCATTGGATGTGCGACCTGATTTTCGTGCAGCCAAAGTGCTTTGGCGTATGCGGGGCAAAGGAGACGACGCGCTTCTGCGAGGGATAATCGCAGAACTGGAATCCGAAGGATTCCAGGTTGTGCAGGCAGCGGATTTATTGCCCGGACTGCGCGGGGGTAGAGGCGTGCTTTCTTCGCGCCCCCCAACTGAAGAGGAGTGGGATGATTTGCGGCTTGCCTGGGATGTGGGCGAGCGCGTTGGCAGTTTGGATATTGGACAGTGCGTTGTTATCAAACGTGGCGTTGTGGCTGCTGTAGAGGCCCTGGAAGGCACGGACGCAGCCATAACCAGGGGTACTGATCTGGCCGGACCGGGGTGTGTTGTCCTGAAACGCTGTAAGCCTGGCCAGGATGAGCGAGTGGATCTCCCTGCAATAGGGCTGGACACTGTACGAACCCTTGTCGCTGGTAAAGCTTCCTGCCTGGGCTTTGAGGCCGGCAAGACCCTTTTCTTTGATCAACAGGCTGCGCTTGATCTGGCTGCCAAAAACAAAATCGCCATTGTCGGGCTGGACAAGGGCGATTTGTCTTGATCTTGAGAAGATAAAAAAAGCTGCTACTGCAATTCGCAGTGCAGCAGGATGACGTTTGTCATTCTGCCTCGATTTTTTCCACACCCATATAGGGAATAAGTGCTTCCGGTATGCGCAGTGAGCCGTCTTCCAGCTGGTAGTTTTCTATGATGGCGACAAGCGTGCGGCCAACCGCAAGCCCGGAGCCATTCAGTGTGTGCAAGTACTGCGATTTCTTGGCATCTTTCGGCTTGAAGCGAATGTTTGCGCGTCTTGCCTGAAAATCTTCAAAGTTGGAGCAGGAAGAAATTTCGCGGTAGGCATTCTGCCCTGGCAGCCAGACTTCCAAGTCAAAGGTCTTGGCCGCAGAAAAACCAAGGTCGCTCGTGCACAACTCTATCACACGGTAATGTAGCCCCAGTCTGCGCAACACTTCTTCTGCATGTCCCCGCAATAAATCAAGTTCTTCGTAAGAGCGCTCTGGGTGCGCAAAGCGAACCAGTTCTACCTTGTTGAACTGGTGCAGCCTGATAAGCCCTTTGGTATCTTTGCCGTAGCTGCCAGCTTCTGACCGGAAGCAGGGCGTGAAGGCGGCATAAGCAGTCGGCAGGGCATCTTCGCTTACCACCTCATCACGCAGCAGGTTGGTGACGGGCACTTCTGCAGTAGGGATAAGATAATGCTCCATGCCATCGATCTTGAACAAGTCTTCTGCAAACTTTGGCAACTGGCCGGTCCCGGTCATGGTTTCCCGGTTGACGATCACAGGAGGGAGCACTTCGGTATAACCGTGTTCGCCTGTATGCAGGTCCAGCATGAAAGTGGCCAGGGCGCGTTCCAGTTTGGCAGCCCACCCGTAGTATACGGCAAAACGTGAGCCGCTCAATTTGGCAGCACGTTCAAAGTCCAGTCCGCCCAGGGCAGGACCGAGTTCCCAATGCTCTTTCGGCGTAAAGCTCAGCTCCGGTTTTTCACCCCAGGTGGAAATCACAGGGTTGTCATCTTCACTGGCGCCCTTGGGTACGGTCTCGTGCGGCATGTTCGGCACGCTCATGAGCCATTCGTCAACACTGCGAGACAGTTCACTGGCTTCTGCGTCCAATCCTTTAATTTTTTCGGAAAGCTCACCCAGAGATGCTAAAAGCTCGGAGGCGTCTTCCCCGGCGCGCTTTTTTTTGGCAACTTCTCCGCTGGCCTGGTTACGCTGGCTTTTGAGGGCTTCAACTTCCTGCAAAATAGCACGGCGGCGTGAATCAAGAGCGGTGAACTCGCCAATGTCCAAAGACGAACGACGATCGGCCAGCATGGTCGCAACCCGCTCTGGATCTCGCTGCAACAACTTCAGATCGAACATGAAAAGCTCCTGTGAATGTGTATGAAATACGCCGTGAAGGCGGCGTGGAACCATTTGTTTATACACCCGGAGGTGGCATCGTCAACAGGCAAGCAGCATGACGTAAAGCAAAGCAAATATGATGCGGCATATTGAAAAAAATCACATCTGCACTTTATTAATTATGCCACACAGCGTATTATGTAAGAGAAAAAAACAAAGTAATAAATGCCCATCTCTTTCGAAGCTGGTTAACAAGCTACTGGAAGGGCGGCATGTCGAATAGTGTCGTCGTGTGTACTCATGGAGGCGGATATGGAAACTCTCATTGCAAGTCAGTTGCAGCATTTTGCAGAGGTTGGGCGTGCTACCTTTATCGGCTGGTACCTCATTGGACTGGCAATATTTTTTGCTTTCCTGGCATTATTGCTTGGCAAGCAAGCATTTGCAATGCATCGCAACCTTTCCCTGCTGCTACGCTCATTTTCTGAACCAGCCATCCAGAGCAGTCGCTTCTTCTCCCAGGCCTGGCAGGAATACTCGCATACTTTTTTCAATGATCTACATGGAAATTACAAGACAACACGAGCTGCAGCAATTTATTTCAACCCTGAAGAACAAGTGGCAGAGGCTTTGGGCTTGCGTTGGTGGCGTTTCACGCCTGCTGTATTATTTGCCTGCGGCATGCTCATGCTGCTTATCCAGCTTGTCTACGGGTTGATAGGGTTTGATCTGTCCACCACCGATGTTGTCATGGAGAGCCTGGAGCATGCCTTCATGTCCGTTGCCAATGGTTTGATAGCCCTTGGCGCCGCCATGCTCTGCAGCCTGGCAATGTTCTTTTTGCTGCGCTTCACCATGAGCGTTTTACTGCGGGAGGTGCGATCCCTGGCTGCTATGCTGGACAGGCGCTACCTCATTTCCACTTTGGAAGAGCGGGAAATCACCCTTGCCGAGTATGCCAAGACGCTCACGCGGATAGTCACAACGTTGTTTTCTGAGGGGAAAGGGACAAGGTCTCTTACCCCCGGTGCGCTCTCAAAACAGCTTTTGGAGCAGATGGCCCGCACCAATACATTGCTGGAGCAACTTGCCACGACGCAGGGCGGTGAAGCCTCTGGCAAGGCAATGGCAGAAGCTTTGCGCCCTGAACTGCAGCGTATGGTCAGGAGTCTGCAGGAAGGTGCAGGGTACAACGCTGCCCCTGCTGATTTGACTGCGGCATTGCAGAATGCCGCGCAAACCCTGCAGCGCTCGCTCAATGCCTTACAGAGCGATCAGGAGGCTCGTCTGCTGAAGTCGCAAGGACCGAAGCAGTAAGCCTCCTCTCCGCCTGATTATTCTGGTGGAGGACTCCAGGTGGTAGGATCAATCCCCCTTGCGCGGTTTTTTCCCTTTTCCTGAGGTTGGGGCGTTTGCTTTGCCCCGTGGCGGACCGCTCTTGGAGCGAGGCCCCTTGCGTGCTTGTGGCGCCTTGCTGTGTGATTCCCGATCGGAATCTCCCGCATCAGGGGCATTTCTGCGCGTATTTGGACCTCGGCCGCTTCTTTTAGGAGGGGCAGATTTCCTGGCTGCCTCTTCGCTAGCCGACCTAGTATTGGATGATGGTTTGGGACGCGCCTTGGTAGGGGCGTGATCGCTTTGCTCCGCCTGTGGCAGCCGAGCACGTGGCACGCCTGACTTGGGGTCAAGCTGTTTGCCGGGGAGCATCTCATATTCACTAAGATCGCCCTGTTGCAGAGAGGGGCGCCCTTGTTCTTCTATGATCAACTGCCCTCGCTTTGTACATGCATAGTAGCCGAAATGGCCTTGCTGTTGGAGACGCAAGGGGTTGGACAAAATCCGGGCCTTGTCTTCCTGCCGTGCTGTGACGGCGGAAAGGTGTATAAAGCTCATGGCCAAGGTTTCTTTGGGCAGCCCGGCTTTATCGGAAAGTTCTCGCAACCATTGGGGGATGCCCTCCGGGGTGCAGCGAAAGTGGCACCAGGAATTGGCGCGTCTGGCCAGCATGGGGCAAAGGTTTTGGTGTGTGCAGGGGGAAAGCGACGTTAAGCCGAGGTCCTGAGCAGCCTTACGCAGAAGGGATACCAGGCGTCCGCCGAGCCGGGTTCCGGGCTCCACAGCCAGCAGATGCGGCTGGCGTTTGGCATGCAGCCGTTGCACAGCATATTCGGCAATGCGGACCACCCCGGCTTCCATGGGATCGTCACCGCCCCACCGAAGCTCGTTGAGCACGTTTCCAAAAAAGATCATGTCATATGGCAGGCCAGGTGCGCGCAGCGCCTGTTCCAAGGGCGCTTCAACCAGTTCCAGCGTCCAGCGCTCGCTCCCTTTGCTGATGATGTTGAACAGTTCCTCACCAATTTTCAGGGCTTTTGCGGTGCGGTCAACGCAAACAAAGGTAATATTTTTTTTACGCAGGTCTGGTCGGGCTGCCCACAAAGCCATGGGCGCAGTCAATGGGCCGGAGCCAAGATCCAGAATCCGCGCCCCATCATGGAGACGCAACCAGAGGCCCGCAAAGAGGCGCGCCTGCCTGTAGACGTTCCATGGCAGGAAATAGCGGATATAGGCGGAAAGAGTGCGTGGTGTTTGCAAATATTTGCCGGTGAGGCCGCCGCGTTCACTGGTGAGTTGTTCGGAAAGCTCACGCACGGCTCTGGGCAGGTCTGCCAGATGTTTTGTCTTGAGCGGCATTACCTGTTCCAAGGCAGGGCCAAGATCGTGCAGCACCTCCAGGGAGTCGTCGCGAAGGCGAGGCAGCATGGGGTATGTTGTATCGCGTCTGCCAGGAGCAGGGCGTTCCGCATCATTTTGTGGGGATTGTTTTGTCTCAGGGCACATAGGTAAATGACATCCTTTGGAAATATTCTTCAAAAAAGCCAGGCTCTCCGGCCAGGTCCAGCACGCGTATGTTGTTGGCCAAAGCAGCGCCCCAGGCACGGGTTTCAGGTCGGGTGAGGAAAAGGGAAGCTCCGGCAAGGGAAGCATTGCCCAGCAGCTGCACACGCGAGCTTGAACCTGGTGGAATAAAGCCCAGTTCCTCCAGGTTTCGCGCGCCTGTATGCTGCCCCAAGGCGCCAGCGACAAAGATTGTATTCAGTTGATGGGCTCCCAGACCGGCATGATGCAGCAGGCGGCTCAGCGCTGTGTTGCAGGCGGCCTTCACCTGTAGAATGGCTTCAATGTCGGCAGAAAGCAACCTTGCAGGTCGTGTTTTCTGGCCAATGGAGGGTAGCAAGAGCCCTTTTTCAAGCTCCAGGCCCAGGGCGAGTTTACGCGCCAAGGGAGAAATGCTCGCAGTTTGGACAGTGGCAAAGTGCCCCTTTTCATTCAGAAGACCAGTGCTGCGCAAGCGTTGCAACAGGGATAAATACCCTGCGCCAGTGATGCGGGGGGGTAACCCTGCAGGCAATTCGCCGGGAATACATCGCGCCACAAGCCCCATGGGGGTAAGATCGAAGCCGGCAACCGCGCCAGGCGTTGCCACGCCTCCGTGGCTGAGCCCTATACCTTCGATGGCAGGGCCCAGGGCGACGCTGGCGACAACTGCCGTTTTGTCGTCGAGCATCAGGGCAAATTCGCCATTGGTGCCGAAATCCGCGAGCAGCCATGGGTAGGCGGGGGGCGCAACATCCGGTCCTGAGCCAAAGCGGATATGCGCCAGGCCTGCGCTGATGTCGCCCCCTACAAATGGGGAAAACTGGGGGGGGATGTAGGCAGGCGGTAAACTGCAGCTTACATTGAAGGGCGGTGTATCGGATGCACACAGATCCACTGTTTCCCCTCCGAAATACTCCAGGTGGTAGGGCGCATGGGCAAGCCCGTCCAGCGACTTTCCCAGCAGCAGGCAGGTCATGGCCGTGTTGCCGGCAATACATAACTCTTGTACGGGAGGGATGTCCTGGAGAATCTCCCCTAAACGATCAAGCACCAGCCTGCGCAGGCGGGCAGCGTTCTCCGGAGTAGCGGCGTAGGCCAGCCGCGACATGACTTCACTGCCTGCTCCCATTTGTGGATTCAGCTCGCTGCCAGAGGGGAAAGGCTCCGTAGAATCCGGGTTTAAGGCGTCCAGAATCTGCCAGTGCATGCTGGTGGTGCCAAGGTCCACCGCCATGACCAGCTTTGCAGCAGTTGCGGCAGGGATATTCACCCCTGCACGTTCGCGGCGCGGAGGCGGCGGCAGCTCTATAACCTGCCCTTCTTGGGGAACATGGCGACACCCGAGCCGCCACCCAGCGGCAAGTTCTTCAGGCGTCAGCAGTTCTTCATCTTCTGGCAATGGCGCTGGAGGATGCGAAACAAAACGCATGGCGCACCGGCCGCAACGCCCCAATCCGGAGCACAGGGCAGGGGCAGGCGCATGGCCGCTGGTGTAAACCGCCTGGGCCAGGCTGGGGGCGCTGTCTACTGCTACCGGATATTCCTTGCCGGCAGAATCACGAAAAACAAATGTTCGGGACATGGCGGTATTCTACCCTAGAAGCGCGATCAGCGCAGCCCCCATGCTCATACAGGCAGCGCCCGCCAGTCGTGAGCCGATATGTTCTTCCTTGAAGACCAGGCCGCCGTATATGACGCCAAAAAGACCGGAAAGTCTTTTGACGGCGATCATGTACGCTGCCTGGGCCAGGGCTATGGCCTGGAAATGGAACGTGACATGCCCGAACATGACGATTCCAGCCAGAATCCCGGGCCCGGGGCGCTTCAGCAACGCTGCAAGACTGACTTTGCGCGTCAGCACCACCGCAGCGATGAACACGGTGTTGTGAATAAGAAAGAAAATGCACATGGCATACACTGGATTTGAATGGAGGATGAGCACTTTGCCGAATACGGCATTGAAGGCGAAAATTACGGCGGCCAATAATACCAGCACCGTACCACGTTCTTTGAAAATCGCCTTGAAGGGTTGCAGTAGTTCGCCAGGCTTTGCGCTTTCGATTTTTAGTATGTAGCTGCCCATGACGATGGCTGCTATGCCAATGAGCCCGTACAGGCTTGGTTCTTCTCCAAGAAAAAGAAACCCCGTGAGGATGGTGACCGCCGGCGTGATGGCAAGAAAAGGCAAACTGAGGGACAGCGGCGACAAGGCAACGCCATTGACGTACAGGCAATAGCCCAGAAGGTTCAAGGGAAGCAAAATGAAAAGGTTCGACCAAAACCCGGGCTGCAGCTGGGTATGGGGCGTTAACAGCACTGCCACCAGGAAAATTGGCAGGCTGTAGAAAAGAGGATAGGCCGCCAGCTCCAAGGGTTTTAGATCACTGAGAAAACCTTTGATTACAGCGCCTTCTGTCGCAGCCATAAAGGCTGTTGCCAGAGAAAGAAAGAACCAGAGCATGGGGAACCCGCGTTGCGGGCACGACTCCTTGAAGGGCTAGATAGTGGAGCGGACTTACCCTTGCAGGGTGTTTTTTACTGTGCTCAGTAACTGTGCGGTATCTATTGGTTTGGTGAAGGTGGCAACAACTTCGAAAATGTTGGCCAGTTCAAGGATGGACTCCGGATTGAAGGACTCCCCCCCGGATATGGCGATGATTTTTTGTCCTTGCTTTTCCTTTATGAGTTCTCCCATCACCTGAAGTCCGCCCATCTTGGGCAGGAAAATATCAATGATACAAAGGTCTACATCATTCTCGCGGTATAGCTGGAGCGCTTCTTCCCCGTCGGCGGCTTCGATTACCTCGAAACCTTCGGGTTCGAGTACTCCCTTGAGCAATTCCCGAATCATGGGAGAGTCGTCTACGACGAGAATGAGCATGGCAGTAGTCCTTGGGTTCCCGAAAAAGCTATCATTGATCCCGGTACATTTTCCAAAAAACATTTATGAAAGCAAAAGCTATGCTGTCAATACATAGAACTTACTGAAAGCGCAAAGTGATTATTATTTGCTTCTTTCTGAGCGATACGGCCCAGAAAATGATGCTGCGAGATAAACATGCCTGTTTTTAGTAGTGAATGCCAGGAAACGAGGGCTCGTTGTAGTTTGATTGTGGGCAAAGTAGCCTCAGTATTCATGCTTCCGGTTGGTTTTCAAGCATCTCGCAAACGGTTTTGAGTGCAGCGTCAAGGGATTGCAACAACTTTGGAAGGTCAAAGGCGGCGCTGCCATTGGTCGCGGCTTCAATTTTTCGCGCCAGGGCGCTGACACGGGAAGCGCCGACGGTCGCTGAGGTGCCTTTGAGATTATGCGCCAGACTGGCCATTAGTGGTAAATCCCAGTCTTCAAAGGCTGCGCGCAGGTTTTCAATTTCCTTTGGGGCATCGCGGAGAAAATGTTTATCAAGTCTTTTGAGCAGTTCCATGTTGCCCTGGAGCAGCTCAAGCGCCTTTTCCCTGCCGCCAAGGTGTTCTTCTTCCAGATTGTCAGACTGTGTCAGAGTATTTCGCGGAGCATTTTCAGCCGGTCTGCGCTCCAAGACACGTTGCATTTCTTGCAGCAGCAACGCAAGGTCAATGGGTTTGGCAACATAGCCATCCATCCCAGCATCGAAAAAACGTTGTCGGTCTTCTTTGAAGGCGTGGGCCGTAAGCGCGATGACTGGAACAGAAGCAGGGGTCAGCAAGTTCTCCGTTTTGCGAATGGCCTGGGTGGTGGCTACGCCATCCAGTTGGGGCATCTGGATATCCATGAGAACGATATCGAAAATGTCGTTTTTCAGAGCCTGTAGGGCATCACGCCCGTTTGCCGCCTCCTGTACGGTATGGCCTTGCTTGGTAAGAAAAGAGCCCGCCAGTTCGCGGTTGAGGGGATTGTCTTCAACTACAAGGATGCGCAAAGGCTCCATGAAAGGCAGTTCGCGAGAAAGCTTTAGCTCGCGTCTGTCTGCCTCCAGGGCGGCAGGATCACCAATCTTGAAAGATAAATCGCAGCGGAAAGTGCTGCCAATATCTGGAGAGCTTTGGATGCTGAGTTCACCCCCCATCAGGTTGACCAGCAGCTTGGAAATGGAGAGTCCCAGTCCGGTGCCGCCAAATTGGCGTGTGGTGGCGTCATCGGCCTGTTGAAAACTGTCGAATATGACTTTCTGTTTCTCCTCCGGAATGCCGATGCCCGTATCGCGCACGGTAAACGTTACGCAAACAGATTCCGGGTCTTTGGAAGAGCATGACGCCACATCTAGTACCACGCTGCCAGCGTTTGTAAATTTGACGGCATTGCCCAACAGGTTGGTCAGCACCTGTGCAAGACGGTCCCTGTCTCCCTTGACAACAGGGGGCAGATCATCGGCCAGGTGCAGCGTTGTCTTCAGTCCTTTGCTGCGCGCCTGCAATTCATGGGTGTTCCAGACAGATTCGATCATGTGGCGTAGGTCGAAGTCATGCTGGTCCAGATGCATCTTGCTGGCTTCGATTTTTGAAAAATCCAGAATGTCATTGATGATGCTCAAAAGGGTTCTGCCGGCATCATGCACCATTTCAAGCGCACGTTTAGGGGGGAGGCTGCTTTCGTCGCGCAGGGTCATGTCCGCCATGGTGATGATAACATTTAACGGGGTACGGATTTCGTGGCTCATGTTCGCCAGGAAGACGGACTTGGCGCGGGTGGCTGCTTCTGCCTTATGTCTTGCGGCTTCCAATGCTTCCTGGGTTCGCTTGCGCTCGGCTATTTCCGCTTCCAGTTGTTGCACCGCCGTGCGTAGTTTGCTGGTGCGCTCCTGTACATAACCTTCCATTTCAGCATGGGAATAAAGCAGCATTTCCACGGCCTGGCGGCGTTCAGTGATATCGCGCGCTATGCCGGTGAGCCCGAGTACGTTGCCTTCCGAATCGTGGATAGGGACCCGCGCCACTTCCAACCAGCGTTGCTTGCCGCTGGAATCATGAAAAGATTCCTCGTAAGTGGTGCGGCTTTTACCTGAGAGGGCCTGGGCGTCGCGCTCATCGAAAATACTGCCTTCTTCTCCAAAAATTTCTTCGTGGCACAGCCCAATGATTTTGGTGGCCTGCATCTCAAAGGTGGCGGCAAACGCCTCGTTCACTTCCACAATAAGGTTGTTCGCGTCCTTGAGCCAGACAAGGTCTGGAATATTGTCCAGAATGGCCTTCTGATACCTTTGTGCATGGCGCAGCGCATTTTCCGCCTCGGTGCGGGCTGTTACATCAATCCCCAACACCATAGCCAGGGGCGAGAGGTCCATATCTGTCATCGGGTGCGCATACACCTGAAAAACACGCCCCTCTGGCGTACGCCACAACCATTGCTGGGGTTGCATGTCAGAGAAAAAAGAATAGGGCTTACACGCGGGGCACAGTCCCTGGACGCCGGGTAAAATGTCATGGCAGGCCTTGTAGCCGGGTTTGCCAAATGCCTGGCGGAAGTAGCGGTTCGCATAGTGTACGGAGTGGTCGGGGCGTACCAGCAACACATAGCCAGGCAGGGATTCCAGATAGAAAATCTGACGTTGTTGCTCACGGCGCAGGGCAATGCCCTGCATCCTTTGAAAGGTGATGTCCCTGGTGACCATGACCATGATCCCCCCCTTGAGCCCGGGAGGTATGGGCTGCAGCCTGTGCTCGTAAAACCGGCCACCCTTTTCATCTTCAAAATAGAGGGCTTTTTTACGCAGCAAGGCCTCCTGCACTTGCTTCATACGCGATTCGCGAAGTTCGGCAGGCATAAGGGTCTCCAAGGGCACACCTGTCAACTGGAAGGGGCGCTTGCCTGGGGCGTACAGGTCTGCGGCTGCAGGATTGGCAGTGGTGATAACTCCCTGTTCATCCAAAAGAATGGCAGGGTCCCCCATGGCCAGCAACATGGCCATTGCCAGGGCAGCGCTTGAACTGTCATTCTTGGTGCAATCGTTGTCTGGCGCGTTCGATCCCATAAAAAAGTCCGTTGTATGTCCTGTTAGCCCGGGTGCCTGGGGCAGAGCATCATCTGTCGGTACCCTTGGCAGGCCTCAGGGTCAATACGTATCGGTGCGATTTGGGCAGGAGGACAGTTTTTCCATGGAAAACTCCGGTGGCTGATTGCCAATAAAAGATTACGATGGTAATATGTACCAGCGTTTTTCATGATTGAAAAAGTATTGTAGTGCGCATCGCTGGAAAAATAGTTTGTTTTATCTGTCAGGAAAGGGGGTTGGACGATGGAAGGGAATACGGCGCTCAATCTGGCGGAAGCCCGCGAATTTCTTGGTGTGAGCGAAAAAACACTGCGCAACTACTGCAAGGCAGGAAAACTCCCATTTCATCAGGAGCGAAATCTCCGTGGTGTCATGGAGTATCGCTTTAGATTGGCAGACCTCGAAGCTTACCTGCAACAGCGCGGCAATGCGGGGAGAAACGATGGAAAAGTGCGTGGCGCCCAAGGCAACGGGGGCGTTGCAAATCCCGAGATTGCCAACGTCATAAGTTCTGACGTTCCAGCGTTTTCTGTACAATCAGGAAGCGTGTCCGGGGCTGGCCAAGCTGCGCACCGAAGGCAATATACAAACTCTTCTGAAGCTGAGGACGTTGCTGCAAGCGGGAACGGTACGCAGGCTCCAGGCGTAGCTCTGGGCGCAGGGGCCGCTGTATATGCCGACCAACTCATCGCTCACTTGCGCCAGGAGGTCGACTTTCTAAAGGAGCAGCTACAGGAAAAAGACCGCCAGATGGCTTCCAAAGACCGCCAGCTGGAGCGGCAGCTCGAGCGCATAAGCAACCTGAACGAAACCCTTGCCACGTTGGCGCAAGACGTTCTCAAACGGTAATTTTTGTACCCCCGACCGGGTGTTTTACTAACGCACTGCTTGACACTGGCAATGCCAAGGGCATATTGTCCAGATTAACTTTAGAATTTCTATTCCATAATTTTTGATTTTCTTTGTTTTTTTTGCGGAATCTTTCGTGTTTTTTGCTGTCTCACCCGGTCCCACCATGACGCCATCGTGCCGTCTGCCGGGGAAGCAGCGGAACTATCCCGGCACACCTCCGGGAAAGGGGGCACCGATGTACGATATTACCCATCTACTGGACCGCCACCGCAAGGATATGGCTGCCCTGGAAAGCGAGCAGAAAAGAAATCAACGCCAGCGTGAATCAAAATTAAGGGCTCTTGAGAAGCTTACGCGTCAAGCCATGCGCCTGAATCAGGAGCATAGTGATCGCGAGCTGGACCGCGACGTCATCTAAATACGCATAAGGCACACCCATGTGTGCCGGCCACGCCAATCAA
The DNA here is from genome assembly GCF_055388615.1 of Desulfovibrio biadhensis. Classification (NCBI taxonomy): domain Bacteria; kingdom Pseudomonadati; phylum Thermodesulfobacteriota; class Desulfovibrionia; order Desulfovibrionales; family Desulfovibrionaceae; genus Desulfovibrio; species Desulfovibrio biadhensis. The sequence goes on along the minus strand of NZ_AP042477.1, from coordinate 58,447 downwards.
GCCAGGCCTTTTTCTTTTTAGAAAAAGGTTCACTCCTTTATTCCCTGCACGGAATAGGGTTTTCATCTCATCTTATACTTATTCTTGGGTGTTTACTCTTGCAGCCTTGTGCCGGCGGAAGTACTTTTCCTGAGTGAATTTTCATAATGTACAGTCCATTTAACAGGAGAGAAATTGCATGCCGCAAAAGGGTATAAAGCTGGTGATACTGCTAGTGCTTTGTGGGGTTCTGTGCACGCAGATGGCTTATGGGGAGGAACAGCTTGCTCCCTTTGCTCCCGCATCTGCGCCGCCTGCGCCAGATTACGCACAGAGCGAAAACTGGCTTGCTCTCCCGGATGGGAACGCGCAGGGAGGGGTGGATGTTTTCTGGGTGTACCCCACGGTACTGGAGTCCGGCGATTCCTGGCTTATGGATATACATGATAAGGAATTGCAAAGGGCAGCCCGCTGGACTCTCACGACCCAGGCATCTGCTTTAGATAAGGGAGCGAAGTTGTATGCTCCTTTATACCGACAGATGCATGTCGCCGGTTTGCGGCTGTCTACAGAGAAAAAAAATGCAATCATGGCTTATGGGCAGGAGGATGTCTGGGCTGCCTTCAGCTATTACCTTGAGCACTACAACAAAGGGCGCTCTTTTATTATTGCTGGGCACAGCCAGGGGTCGAATCTGCTAGTGAGTCTGCTCATTGAACATTGGGGGAAGACCGGTGCCGAAGATCGGTTGGTTGCTGGATACTTGATAGGATGGCCCTTTACCCCTGATGATCTGCAACGCAATACGGCCATAAGCATGTGCGCATCCCCTGAGCAAGTTGGGTGCTTCGTGAGCTACAATACCGTTGCAGCGGGAAAGCAAAAGGAAGCGCCCACGATATTGCCCGGTTCTCTTGTTGTGAATCCGCTGTCGTGGAAAACGGATGGCGCTTTTGTTCCGGCTGCACAAAATAAAGGCGCGGTCTTTTTCAGCAAGGATGGAGAGAGGACTATCTACCCCGAATTTACTTCTGCACAAATTGTGGATGGCGGACTTGTGGTGGCGCCTGCCGATCCTTCATTGGTGCAATCTTCCAATCCCAATTTTCCTGAAGGTGTCTACCATATTTTTGATTATTCCCTGTTCTACATGAATTTGCGGGCGAACGTGCAGGAACGTGTGGCAGCTTGGCATCAAGAACATTGATGCATGGCGGAAGACTTACACTCAGACATAAAAAAAACCTCGGCCGGAAAAGGCCGAGGGTTTTTCTTTTGATTCGCAGACGATCGGGTTTGACTTAGAAGCCGAAACCGTCGTTGTTGGAACCGGAGGCGCCGAACCCGAAATCGTCGGGAACGCCACCTTCGGTTTCTTCTTCAGCAGCTTCTTCTGCCGCTGCTTCGCCGGCTTCACCGGCAGCAGCGCCCACGGGCACGGCTTTCACCGCATCCTTCAGGGCCTTGGTTACGATATCCTTGATGGTATCGTTGAGTTCGGACTCGGCCACGGGAAGTTTGCCCTGGAACTCTGCAGTCTGGCCCTTGAGTTCGGATATCTCAGTATTGTTTTTCTCGACGGTGCCCTCGAGCTGCTCGACCTTCTTTTCAAGATCAGCGGTCTTTTTAACAAAAGGCTCGAGTTCGGCGACCTTGGCTTCGAGTTCTTCGATCTTTTCAGCTTGCTCGGCAATGGTTGCCTTCTGATCGGCAATCAAATCCAGCACGCTACCGATGCCGGCCATCTCGTCTTCAGGAATAGGCGTGATGGACACGTTGTCGCCCAGGCGCTTGATCTGCTTCTGGACCCAGTCCTCGTAAATGGCCGCAGACTTGTAAGGATCCTCCATGAATTGAGGATGCTGACTGCAAATCCAGGCCTTAGCAAGGGGGGCGACTATGGCCTCATCCTGCGCACTCAGTTCGCGCTGGGTGAGGAAGGCCAGCAAGTCGGAAACGTCGTCGCTGTTTTGACCGGCGATGAGCCCGAGCACAGCCTCCATCTTGACCACTTTACGTGCTTCCTCAGACATATCTGCCTCCTTTCGTCAGGAACGTTCTCGTTATGTTGGCTGTTACAGCGTCTTACGGCCCATATACCGGGAGTAAGTAATTGCCGTTGTTCTATATACCAGGTGCCCAAGTTTGGACCAGGGCAGGTAAGCAAAGAGCATGAATACCGCTACCAAATGGATGTAGTAGACCGGGAAAGCCAGGTACTTGAGTTCTGCAAGACGCAACAGCTCGGAGCCGATACCGGTCAGCGCCACAACCCAGATCACACCCAGGAGATACCAGTCGTAGTAAGAGGAGCTGGTTTTCTTCTCCTCAAGGTTCAGCCTGCGGATGGTCAGGAAGGTCAGGCCGATCAGCAGCAGAATGGCGCCGATGTTGGCCAGAACCTTGATGGCATTGCCCAGGGACATGGGGGTGTGGGTCATTTCACCAAAAGCGACAAGCATTTTGGCGATGGCGCTGGCGTTTTCTTCGTGGCCGCCCAGGACGGTTCCGCCGAAGAACAAGCCACCCCAGTGACCAACTGCGACCACAGAGGTCACGATGGCCAGGGCAATGAAGCCGAAGAGCAGGGCCATGTGACCGTTTTTGCGGTCGGTCTTGTCGGCGCCGCATTCCACAAACTTTTTGTGGGGCAGAATCTCGCCGAAGATGACTTCAAGCAGAATCTTGGGCCAGGGCTTTTGTTCGCCCCCGACATATACCACGGAGCCTTCTGGCCGCAGGGTCTTTATCAGGTTTTTTATCCCGTTATAGAAAGTGATGGCTACAAAGAGCGACACGAGGATAAAGATCGGGTCAATGGTGTAGTCACCGTAGAACAGCAGGCCGTATACAATCTCTCCATCTTCGGTGGTGGGAAAGAAACTGCCGATGATGGATCCCCTGATCAGCCAGACGACCAGGAAGAGCAGCGCGGGAAAAGCAATCAGCATGGGCAGGTACTTTGCCGAGCTCATCCACTTGGCAAGAAAAGAGGGACCGACCAGCTTCTGATATGCCATGTTGCGCATGGCGGAAATCAGATCACCAGGCTTTGCACCGCGGGGGCACATGTCGGAACACGTGCCGCAGTTGTGGCAAAGCCAGATGTCGATGTTGTTCATCAGCTTGTCTTTGAGTCCCCATTGCGCCCATACCATTTCCTTGCGCGGAAAAGGATTGCTGGTCGGAGAGATGGGACAGACAACGCTGCATGTTGCGCACTGATAGCACTTCTTCAGCGATTCTCCGCCTACCGCCTGCAATTCTTTTATGAACTGGAGATCGGGTTCGATGCGTGTTGGTTGCGCCATGATAGTCTCCTCTTAATAGCCCTTGAACGGGTTCGGCCCAATCTTGAGGACCATGTCAATGAACTCCTCGATCAGGGTAGGAACCTTGTCGTATTCGTCGATGGCGATTTCGTACTGTTCCACCCGCTCAGGCTCGATACCGAGCTGTTTCAGGGTCTCGGCGATGTTTTCCTTGCGGCGGTTGCAGATTTCGCTGCCCTTCACGAAGTGGCATTGGTAGTCATCGCCGTATTTGCAGCCAAGCAGCATGACACCGTCAGTACCGCGGCTCATGGCGTCTTTGATCCAGATCGCGTTTACAGAGCCGAGACAGCGCACAGGAATGATGCGGATGTAAGGGCTCCACTTGTGACCGCGCAGCGCCGCCATATCCAGAGCAGGGTAGGCGTCGTTTTCGCAGGCAAGCACCAGAATGCGGGGGCCGCCTTCGGCCATGTCTTCCGGAATCTGGTATTGCCGGATCATCTCGGAGAGCATGCCGATACCGTAGGTATCGAAGGAGATGACGCGTTCGGGGCAGGCTCCCATGCAGGTACCGCAGCGGCGGCAACGCGTGGGGTTAGGCAGCGGCGTACCCTTTTCATCATCGTCTAGAGCGCCGAAGGGGCATTCCTCGGTGCAGCGCTTACACTGGGTGCAGCGCACGAAGTTGAACACCGGGTAGGAAAGGTCGCCAGAGCGCGGGTGAACGGAAACGCCGCGGTTGGCGGATTCGATGCACTGGATAGCTTTAAGAGCGGCGCCGTAAGCGTCTTCTTCTGCAGCGTCCATCATCATGGGCTGGCGGACACAACCTGCTGCGTACACACCCGTGCGGCGGGTTTCGTAGGGGAAGCAGATGTAGTTGGAATCCGCGAAGCCTTCGAAGAGCTCGAGATCGGGGAAGTGGGGGCCCTGGCGGTACATGAAGTTCATGATGGTGCCTTTGGCCGTGGTGGGGACAATACCCGTGGGCAGGACCACCAGGTCGGCCTTGATCTCGATGCTGCCGCCGATCAGCGTATGGTCGGCGCGGATGATCAGGCTGCCGTCTTCGGCTTCTTCGATGCTGCCGATGTCAGCCTTGGTCAGCATAACGCCGGGCTCATCCTGGGCGGCCTTGTAAAACCGCTCGTGAATGCCGGGGACGATCATGTTGTCGTAGAGGATGTAGGCCAGGCCGTCTTCGTACTTCTCGCGAAGGTACAGAGCCTGCTTGAGCGCAACCACGCTGTTCACGCCCAGAGACATGGGCAGATGCTGCGGCCCTTCCATGTCTTCGAACTTGAATTTGACTTTATCTTCGTCGTCGTCCTTCTTGTCCTTGGCTTCTTCCTTTTCCTTTTCACGCTGGGCCGTGAGCTCGCAGAGATTGGTGTACATCTCTTTCTCTTTAGGCTCACAGGCTTCGGTGTTCAGGATAAACACGACCTTTTTGGCCGGGCTATTATCAGAAGGCCGCAGGATGCCGTTTTTGGCCATTTGCTCGAACTCGGCCATGGTGACTACGTTCTTGAACTGACCGTACCCCATGGGTTCGAGGACTTTGGTATCCTGTGGCATCCAGCCGGTAGCCAGGACGCAGGAACCTACGTCGATGGTTTCTTCACCCGAAGAACCGGCGATTGTCGCTTTGTACAGGCCAGGAGCGCCTTGCAGGTCTTTTACGGTTGAACCGGTCTTAACGGTGATGCGTTCATCAGCTTCCACCGCGGCGATTTTCTTGTCTACGCCGGTGTCCTGCAAAGTGGTGTAAGGGTAGGAAAGCGGAGAGCTCTTGTACATGGTGGCAGCCTTGCCGCCCAGGTTGGCTTCCTTTTCCACCAAAACCACGTTGTAGCCGGCATTGGATGCTGCAAGCGCGCTTGTCAGGCCGGTCCATCCGCCGCCCACAACCATGATGGTGCGGACCATTTCGGGGATTTCAGGCTTCGGCGCGTTCATGTTCTTGAGCTTGGCCATACCCATATTGATGTAGTCCTGGACGATGCCGACCAGGGTCTCAGGGGGCTCAGGCTCATCTCCTGCTTCGAGTTCTGCGCCATCAGGGTCGATGTAGCTCAACACAACCTGTTCGCGCAGGTTGACACGTTCTACAAAGACGCCCTCGAACATGTAGGCGTCCCAGTCATCGCGGGGGGTAGAACCGCAAATGAGCACACCGTCGAGTTCATTTTCAGCGATTTCGGCTTCAATCATCTTGACGCCTTCTTCGCCGGGCAGAAGCTTGTGGGACTTGGCTACAGGAACCAGGCCTCCCCACTTGTTCTGCACGTAATCGACCAACTCTTCGTAATCGAAGTAGGGGCCGATGCTGGATTCATCGAAAAAAACACCTATTTTTTCGGCCATTGTTTGCTACCTCCCTCTCACCGTTTGGATCGCCCTCATGGCGGCTCCAGTCGCGGATTGCGCGGATTTCATCACATCCAGGGGCTTCTTGGCGCAGCCTGCGGCGAAGATGCCTTTTTCCTCGCCCCCGATGATGAAGCCTTCCTCGTCCATGGGAACGTCCAAGGGCAAGCGAGTGCCGGCCAGGCTGGGTTGCATGCCAGTAGCCAACACAACCAGGTCGAACGGAACTTTCTTTTTAATGGCTTTGACGGCGTCTTCAACTTCGACAATCACGCCGCCGCTTTCGCCAGGCTCAACACCGGCGACCTTGCCTTTGACGAAAGAAACCTTGTCATCTGCAGCCACTTTGCGCTTGAACTTGTCGTAGCGCTCAGGGGTACGCAGGTCGATGTAGTAGATTGTAATTTTTGCGTCAGGGTACTGCTCGCGCAGGTAGGTCACCTGCTTCAAGGATGCCATACAGCAAATGTATGAGCAGTAGTTGAGGTGGTTCTGGTCGCGGGAGCCGGCGCACTGTACGAAGGCGATGGACTCGGGCGCCTTATTGTCGCTGGGACGCAAAATCTTGCCGTTAGTGGGGCCGTTGGCGGAAGCCAGACGCTCGAGCTGCATGTTTGAGATGCAGTCGGGAATCTCACCAGCGCCCAGGGTGGTCAGCTTTGTGACATCGTAGGGCTTCCAGCCGGTAGCAATAACGATGCTGCCGACGTTGACCTCGAATTCACGGGGTTCCTGATCCAGGTCAATGGCCGTGGAATTATGCACCAGACGGGTTTCTTCATCGGACAGTGCTTCCTTATCCAGCACCCAGCGGTGCGGGAAGGCGAAGGGCACATCCATATAAAGAGGTTTCTTGGAGCTCAGCTTGAAATTGAAATCGTTTTCCACGGTGGTTTCAAGCTGTTCTGCCAGTTCACTCAGATCGGCGTTGTGCGTGGCGGTGTACCTGGGGTTCACCTTGATACGCACATTGTAGTCGCCTTTTTGGCCGCTGACGGCAGCAACCTCAGACTGAGTAAAGAAGTGCACCTTGGGATTTTTGCGAATGCGCTGGTACTGTATCTCCAGGCCGCAGGAAGGAGGACACAGTTTCGGAAAGTATTTGTTGAGCTGCATAACGCGTCCGCCAAGGTACGGGCTTTTCTCGACGATAAAAACTTCATAGCCGACTTCCGCGGCTTCCAGGGCGGCGGTGATTCCACTGAATCCGCCTCCTATCACGAGTATCGAATTCGACATCGCACTCCTCCGTACGGTTTTTGCGGCCCTTTCACACGATGGCCTAAGCCGAGGCAATGACTATCGTCTGTCACTGCTTCGGCTTAGACCCGTAAGATGACAGAGACGCAAAAGGTCAGCCTTGATATTGTTCGAAGCTGAGTAAATAGCCCCTCACGCAGTCGACTTGACCCCGAGACCTGCCTCTCTGTCAAGGCTGGCGTCAGGGTCATGCGGCAAGAGCCGCTCGGACGCAAATACTGTATGCGATCCGTTGTACATTAAAAAGCGGCTGCGAGCCTGAGCTCGCAACCGCTAATGCGTAGTCTAGTCAGGGATGATCTGGTAGTAGGGCTTCTTGAACAGAGTAACTTCCTTCTTAGCAGGATCGTACTTGGAGTTCACGAAGCACTTCCACTTGCTGTCGTCCAGACCCATGAAGTCGGCGCGGTAGTAGAAACCGGGGTAACGGGTTTCTTCGCGGAACTTGATGTGCTGCATGTGCAGGCGAACAGTCCACAGGCGGTGGTAGTTCTCCCAGCAACGGAGCAGTTCGTGCAGGTCACGAGCAGCCAGCTTCAGGCTGTCTTCTTCCATCATGTCCATGAGGTTGAAGCCAGTGTCCAGAGAAGCAGCGGAGCAGGTGTAGTAGGTGCCGCAGCCTCCGCCGTATTCATCGGTGCACTTGATCAAGCGCATCATGAAGTTCTTCGGAGTGATGTACTCGGGGTTCACAACGGGATCGGTAGAAGCGCCTTTGCCCTTCTCGTAGTTGTAGAACGGACGGTAGATCAGCTCTTTCAGCTCTTCGGCGGTTTCCTTCAGAGCAGGCTTGAAGTCCTTGTGATCCAGGACCCAGCGAACCATCTGCTTACCAGCCATGCGGCCTTCCGCGTGGGAGCCGGAGGAGAACTTGTGGCCGGAAGCGCCAACGCCGTCAGCGCAGGTGAACAGACCGTTGACCGTGGTCATGCGGTTGTAGATCTTGCCGTTGTCAGCCTTGACTTTGTAGTCGTCAGGTACCCAGGACTCGTCCGGACCGGAAACCCAGATGCCGCAGCAACCGGAGTGGGAGCCGAGCAGGTAAGGCTCGGTGGGCATGATTTCGGAACCGCGCTCTTCAGGAGCGATGTTCATGGCAGCCCACAGGTTGGCCTGGCCAACACACATGTCGAGGAAGTCTTCCCATGCTTCGGACTCGAGGTGCTTCTGCTCGGCCGGGCTCATGGTCTTGAAGGTTTCCAGCAGGGCGGACTTGGTGTCCATGTAGATGGGGCCGCGACCTTCGCGCATTTCGCGAAGCATCATGTGGTTACGCAGGCAGGTGGGGATAACGTGACCCTTAGCGTAGCCGCGCTCCTCGTAAGGCTTCAGCATGGCACGGTTGGTCACGCAGTAGTCTTCACCCTTGTAGTTGGTAGCTTTGGCCTTGAACAGCAGGAACCAAGCGCCAACCGGGCCGTAACCGTCCTTAAAGCGGGCGGGGACGAAGCGGTTTTCCATCATGGTCATCTCGGCACCAACCTGAGCACACATGGTGTAGGTGGAGCCAGCGTTCCATACGGGGTACCAGGCACGACCCATACCTTCACCAACGGAGCGGGGGCGGTACACGTTAACAGCGCCGCCGCAGCCTACCAGCATGGTGTTGGCACGGAAGATGTGCACTTCGTTGTCGCGCAGGTTGAAGCCGACGGCACCGGCGATGCGGTTGGGCTCGTTGGCGTCCAGCAGCAACTTAACGATGAAAATACGCTCCATGATGCGCTCTTCACCCAGGGCGTTCTTGGCAGCTTCAGCAACGATGACCTTGTAGGATTCACCGTTGATCATGATCTGCCAGCGGCCGGAGCGAACAGGATCGGAACCGGTGCGCACGGAAAGACCAGCAGCCTTGGCGGCAGCGCCGTCCAGGTTCTTGCCGTCTTTCTTAACCCATATGGGGAGGCCCCATTCTTCGAACAGGTGCACGCTGTCGTCAACGTGGCGGCCCAGGTCGAAGATCAGGTCTTCGCGAACCAGACCCATAAGGTCGGTGCGGACCATGCGGACGTAGTCGTCAGCATCGTTCTGGCCGAGGTAGGTGTTGATGGCGGAGAGGCCCTGCGCAACAGCGCCGGAACGCTCGAGAGCAGCTTTGTCCACCAGCATGATCTTCATCTCAGGAGCCAGCTTCTTGGACCAGGCCATGATTTCGACAGCTGCGCCGCAGCAGCCCATACCACCGCCGACCATCAGAATATCGACATCATGTTCCTTCACAGCGGGTTCAGCCAGAGGCAATCCTTTCGGCTTATCCTTAACAGGAATCTGAGGCATGATATGTTCTCCTTAAAAAAGAAGTGGAAAGTTTTTTGATCTCTCGAATGTAAGAAACCGGAGATGTTAGCGGTTACCGCCGATTTCGCAGGGCATGTCCTGCCAGCACTGGGTGACGTCGGCATCCTGAGTCTCGAACTTCTTGCCAAGAGCTTCCTTGGGAACGGCCAGTTCGCTCTCGGTGTACAGCAGTTCGGATTCGATGTCGCCGGGTTCGGGCTTGCCTTCGAAGGGCTTGATGGAACCTTCAGCAGTGGTGCGGATGGGGAACTTGAAGCGCTTCACGGAACCGTTACGAAACTTGACGGTCCACATGATGTCCTCGGAGCCGCGCAGCGGAATGCTGGTGCCGCCCATGGGGGCGAAGTCAGCGTAAGGACGAGCGGTGATGGCGCCCTGGGGGCAGATCTTGATGCAGGAATAGCACTCCCAGCAAGCCTCAGGCTCCTGGTTGTAAGCCCGCATTTCATCGGGATCCAAAATCATCAGGTCGTTGGGGCAGATGTACATGCAAGCGGTCTTTTCGCCACCCTTGCAGCCATCGCACTTTTGCGGATCAACATAAGTCGGCATACCTAATCCTCCACACAATTGCGGTTAACGGGTTCTAACGACAACCAAAACCTAACATAAAGCGAAGCATTCTTTGCGTCACTCTGTGTAGATGAAAAAAGCAGGGAAACCTACACTTCCCTGCTTTTTCTACAATGTATTACACGCTCTCGTATCCAAAGGAACGACGAGAGCTTGATACCTGGTCGGTAAGACCGAAGAAAACGGACACAGCGTCTGCAGATGTTGTTGCAAACTGCGCTGCTGTGGGCGACCAAACGCGCCGTAAGGCGCGACAGTCCAATGTCATCCTCGTCTTTCCTCCATTCTTATCGCTACGTTCTTCGTACATAGTTTGTTCGTCGCTCATTGCTTGTGAGAGAATTAACAAGCGACGGTATAGCTGTCAAGCATCTTTTACGCCTTCGGTTTTGCCAGGGCTCGCGCAAAGGGGCTAGAAACCTGGCCTTGAGAGGGCCAGTAGCAACATTTGAGCCCTTTTACCTCGTTGCAGAATACTGGCCGTATTACATTGAAAGGGTATGATACGCAATAGGTCGAGTATTAAAAAAGAGTAACAAAACTCCTTTTGGAGGAGGGAAGTTTAAGGTCGCGTTCAAATACCTATCCTTTCTATAATACCAACCGCATTTTACGTGTGTGTGCAGACTTCCTGCTTACCCTCTGAGCGCCGATTATTTCGTGCTTGAGGAGAGTATGTGAAATGTTTGACTTGACATCCTGATACTTTTTTCACTATCCGGTACTGGCGTTTTTTCTTGGCCCCTGTGGCAATACACTGACCGGGCGAAAAGACATGCCCGGCTGTATGACCACGATATTGTCGCTTGGTATGGCAATTAAGTTAACAAAGCATCTCAAGGAGACGACTCATGTCGAAACTGGTTCCCCCTCATGGTGGTAAAGGCCTCGTCTGCTGCCTGTTGGAAGGCTCCGCTCTGGAAGAAGAGAAGAAAAAAGCCGCTGGTCTGAAGGCCCTCGAGATCACCGCTCAGGAAAAGGGCGACTTGATCATGATGGGCATCGGCGGTTTCAGCCCTCTGAACGGTTTCATGACCAAGGCTGACTGGAAGAACGTTTGCGAAAAATTCACCCTCGCCGACGGCACTTTCTGGCCTGTCCCCGTGATGCTCTCCTGCTCCGCTGCTGACGCTGATAGCATCAAAGAAGGCGACGAAATCGCTCTGCAGCGCGACGGTGAATTCTACGCCACCATGAAGGTGGAAGAAAAGTTCGCTCTGACCGAGGATGACAAGAAGTGGGAAGCTGAGATGGTCTACAAGGGCGCTGGCGAAGATTCCGCTGACGACACCTTCATGAAGACCGCTCTGGAAGATCACCCCGGTGTGCAGATGGTCATGGCTCGCAAGGAATTCTGCCTGGCTGGTCCTGTGAAAGTTCTTTCCGAAGGCGATTACCCTTCCAAGTACCCCGGCGTTTACCTGCGCCCCGCAGAAACCCGCAAGATTTTCGACGAGCGCGGCTGGTCCAACGTTGCTGCTCTGCAGCTCCGCAACCCCATGCACCGCTCTCACGAGTTCCTGTGCAAGATCGCTGTAGAAGTTTGCGACGGTGTTATCATTCACTCCCTGATCGGTAACCTGAAGCCCGGCGACATTCCTGCTGACGTCCGAGTGAAGTGCATCGACACCCTGGTGAAAGGCTACTTCGTCGAAGAAAACGTTGTTCAGGGCGGTTACCCCCTCGACATGCGTTACGCCGGTCCCCGTGAAGCTCTGCTGCACGCCACCTTCCGTCAAAACTACGGCGTCAACAAGATGATCATCGGCCGCGACCACGCTGGCGTTGGTGACTTCTACACCCTCTTCGAGGCTCAGGAAATCTTTGATCGCATTCCTTACGTGAACGAAGAGTGCCCCGATCCGGGCAAAAAGCTCCTGTGCGATCCTCTGAAGATCGACTGGACTTTCTACTGCTTCAAGTGTGACGGCATGGCTTCCATGCGCACCTGCCCCCACACCAAGGAAGACCGCGTCATCCTGTCCGGCACCAAGCTCCGCAAGGCCCTTTCCGAAGGCCAGGATGTGCCCGATCACTTCGGTCGTGACGAAGTTCTCGAAATCCTGCGCGGCTACTACGAAGGCCTGACCGAGAAGGTCGAGGTCAAGATGCAGAAGGCCGCCAGCGGTCAGGAAATGAAATAACTCCCTCTCCACAGGGAATTATGTGTATCCGAAAGGGGGCGCTCAGGCGCCCCCTCAGAATGCTGACAAATCCTCGCCAATCGGCGAGGGTTTTCTTATACTATCTTCATGCTAAAGCCGCCCAAAAATCAGCAGGTGAAAATGGAGTTTGTTTCGATCAACGAACTTGTCCCCATGAATCATCTGCTTCGCAAAATTGCCAAGGTTATTGATTTCTCCTTTATTCATGAGCTCACCAAGGATTTGTATTGCGAGGGCAATGGCCGTCCGGCCATTGAACCGGTGGTGCTCTTCAAAATGCTATTCATCGGCTATCTGTTTGGCATCCGCAGCGAGCGTCAGCTTGTCAAGGAAATCCAGGTCAATGTTGCCTATCGCTGGTTCCTTGGCCTGGGATTGCAGGACAAAGTGCCCGATGCCAGCACCATCAGCCAAAACCGGCGGCGCAGATTTAACGACACCAGCGTTGCCCAGGACATTTTTGACGGTATAGTGTTCCAGGCCATGAAAAAGAGGCTTGTCGGCGGACACACGCTTTACACCGATTCCACCCACCTGAAAGCCAACGCCAACAAGCATAAATTTACGGAAAAGCTCGTTGCCCAAAGCACGAAGTCATACTTGGGCGAACTTGAAGACGCCGTGGAGGAAGACAGGCGCAGGCATGGAAAGAAACCGCTGAAGCAGGACAACCGCGAAGCGGGGTCCAAGCGGATCAAGCAGAGCACAACCGATCCGGACAGCGGGTACATGGTACGCGAGGGCAAGCCTAAGGGCTTCTTTTACTTGGATCATCGCACTGTGGACAGCCGACACAACATTATCACCGACAGTTACGTAACTCCGGCCTCGGTGCATGACAGCATGCCCTATCTCGATCGGCTGGACCGACAAATCAACCGCTTCGGCTTTGCTGTGAAGCACGTCGGCCTCGATGCAGGATATTTCACCTCACACATTTGCAAGACGCTGGAAGAAAAGCATATTTATGGTGTCATTGGCTATCGTCGTCCCACTCGTCGCAAAGGGATGCTCCCCAAACGCGCCTTTGAATACCTGCCGGACAAGGACTGCTATCTTTGCCCCGAAGGCCAGGAGCTTCACTACTCCACCACCAACCGCGAAGGATATCGTCTCTATGACTCGTTACCAAAGGTTTGCCGCCGCTGTCCGTTACTGAAAGAGTGCACAACAAACCGGAATTGCAAGAAAACAGTGACACGCCATGTGTGGCGGGAATACGTGGATACGGTGGATGCGCACCGGCTCACGGAATTCGGAAAAAGAATCTATGCTCGCCGGAAAGAGACCGTAGAGCGCAGCTTTGCCGACGCCAAACAACTGCACGGGCATCGCTATGCTCGGTTCTGCGGCCTGGCTAAGGTCCAGGTTCAAAGCCTGCTTTCCGCCACATGTCAAAACATGAAGAAAATGGCCTTGCTGCTGGCCCCTTTGGGGCTGTCATACAAATATTTGCAGCCCAAATGCCTGTACTTTCTTCCTCAGTCTCTCTGTCTCGTTCGATTGGGGCCGATCGAGCCAACATCCCAGCTGGCAGCGGCCTGAAAAGAAATCGGTTCATAAAAACAAACCCCACTTTGCAAAAAGCGGGGTTTGTCAATGAGCTGAGGGGGCGCTCAGGCGCCCCCTTTTTTTGTGCGCGGCTTCTACGGATTAGAGCTGTTGCCCCCTTGCGTCCTGGCCGGTTTCCAGCTAGAGAAGGTATCTTTTACGGTGTGTCGAAAATGCGTCCTGCATTTTTGATGAGGCGTGAAGGGAAAACAGATTCTGTTTTTTCCTTTGCTTGCGGATGCTAAGCATCTTCACTTACGGATGCACAGCATCCGGCGCGCCCTCCTGGCGCGCATACGCGACCCTTGATGTTGCGTATACGTTGTGATGGAACGATGTCAGAAAGAAAATCCCCGAAATACGACAGATTCGAGCTTGAACGCGAACTGCGTGAACTGGACGAAAAGCTAGCAGAGCTTTTGGCCCGGCGCGCCCAGATTGCAAGCAAGCTCAGGCCTCAGGCCGCCTCCCAGGTACGACGCAAAAAATGGCAAGAGCTGGAGCGAGATCTCTGGCACATTTGGGAGCGTACCGCCCAGGAGCAGCGCAGTGACGTTCGCTCTTGGAGAAAAATGTTTTCCCTGGTCCAGGAACTCTCCGTAGAGGAGGGGGCAGAGGGGTCCGGCAGAGCCTATGTGCTTGCTCCCAGAAAGGAGCCCGCACAAGTGGATTGTAACGGCCCGACCTGCACCCTGACGGCCAGGCTCTGGGCTGTGCTTGCCGCCCAGTCAAAACAGCCCCTGCATGTGCACAACAAGCTGTTCAACGATCCGGTCATCGAACTGATAAAAGCGTTGAATCAGGCCGGCGCGAGTCTTTATTGGGACGAGCTTGGCATGCACAGCCGCGGAAAAAACTTGGCCACTTTCAGCGATGGCGTGATCTACGCCGGTGAACACAGCCAGAATCTGTTGCTGCTCATGGCCTTGTGCCTGGGGCGCGCCGGTTCGGCGCGTTTCACAGGAGGCGCAGGGCTCAAGCTTGTTGACCTTTCGCCCCTGCGTGGCTTCTTTCCGTTGCTGGGCGCGCGCCTTGCTTTCGTGCACCCGGGGTCAAGCAGTGTGCCGGTTCGTTTTGAGTCTTCCGGCGTTTTGCCTGAAGTCATCAAACTGCCCGATACCTTGCCGGCGCACCTTGCAGCACAGCTGGCCCTGGCGCTTTGCATTGCATCGCCTTCCTATGCCAATGGCCTGCATCTGGAGTGGGGCGCTTCTCATGAAGAGTGCGTTGCCCCTGTCGCTGCCAATGCGGTTTCTCTGCTGCAGGCTTGCGGACTGAACGCCTATGTGGAGACTGGCAAATGTGTGGTGCCGTCTGGAGACTTCCAGCTGCCAGAAAATCCGGAACTGCCTTTGGACCCGTATCTTTCCGCCGCCATTCTCGCCATTCCTGCTTTTGCTGGAGGCAGCGCGGTGTTGCATGGTCGCTGGCCAGGTGATTTGCCGCAATGGAAAGGGGCGCAGAGCTTGCTGCTGTCCGCTGGTCTGGATGTGTCTGCGGAGGCGAACGTCATCCGCAGCATGGCTTCTGAATCCGGCCCCAGGCAGGAAATCGAACTGGCCCTGGCGCAGGAGTTTTTGCCCCTGGCTGTGGCGTTGGCTTCCAAGCAGGCGATTGCCAGCAGACATGCAGCAAGAATCAGACTGCCCTTGGCCGAGGAGCGCGAGCTGGCGCCAAGCGTGGAGATGGCCGCCATGTTAGGCGTAGAGTTGGTCTGGGACGGTGATATTTATACGTTGCGCCAGACGGCCCAGGATATCGCTGCCGACGAGACCTTTGTTGCACCGGACGGCCGTTGGGGTCCTGCAGCGGCGTTGGCTTCTTTCAGCCGGCCGGGATTCAAACTTGCCAACCCCGGAATCATGAGCGAACTGATGCCAGGCTTTTGGAAGTTCTTCAACGGTTTGCCTGATCCGGGGCGTGAAGCTGTGATTCCCAGGGTCGAGCCCAAGAAAGAGGAAGATAATGGCAGAAAAAGCACCCGCAGAAGAATTCGTACCTGACGACATCCCTGCGCTCGAAGATGCGATCAAGGTTTTTGCGAGCCAGCGTGAACAGGTGATGCAGCAAATTCGTGATCTGCGAGCAGCTGAAAGCCGCGATAGCGGGGCACAAAGCGCTCAGGAGATTTTCATGCTGCAGCAGGAAAAGTTACGCCTGGATGCCGAGATCGATTTCCGTGAAAAAAAGATTCGACGGATTCGCTACACTGAAGAAATGAACCATTGTTGATCAGGCAACCTATTCAAGGAGCGACACCAGAATGCCCGAGAACCTGACTCGCAAGATCATTGCCGAGCACCTCGTCCATGGCGAAATGACGCCTGGGCAAGAAATCGGCTTGCGCATAGATCAGACCCTGACCCAGGACGCTACCGGCACCATGGCCTATCTGCAGTTCGAGGCCCTTGGCCTTGACCGTGTGCAGACCGAACTTTCCGTGAGCTATGTAGACCACAACACCATGCAGATGGGATTTCGCAATGCCGAGGACCATCGCTACCTGAGAACTGTTGCAGGCAAATACGGCTTGGTGTTCTCACCTCCGGGCCTGGGCATCTGCCATCAACTTCATCTTGAGAATTTTGCTATTCCGGGCAAAACGCTTATCGGTTCGGACAGCCACACCCCGACAGCAGGGGGCATGGGTGCTCTGGCAATGGGCGCAGGAGGCCTTTCCGTTGCCCTGGCCATGGCTGGCGAACCCTATGTCATCAGCATGCCCAAGGTTATGCGCGTCTGGTTGGATGGGAAACTCAAAAACTGGACTGCCGCCAAAGACGTCATCCTGCAGGTTCTCAGGGAACTGAGCGTGAAGGGCGGCGTGGGGTACGTGCTCGAATACGCCGGACCGGGTGTCGCCACCCTGACTGTGCCCGAACGTGCGACCATCACCAACATGGGTGCTGAGCTGGGCGCAACCACCTCGATTTTCCCCAGTGATGACATGACAAAGTCCTTCTTGCGCACTATGCATCGCGAGCAGGATTTTCGTCCGTTGGAAGCTGACGAGGGTGCAAGCTACGATGCTGAGCTCAAGATCGACCTTTCTGAACTCGAGCCCTTGGCCGCCTGCCCGCATATGCCGGACAAGGTTGTGCCTGTGCGTGAACTGCACGGACTTGCGGTTGACCAGGTCTGCATTGGCTCTTGCACCAACTCGAGCTATTCCGACCTCGCCACTGTTGCCGAGATATTCAAGCAGCGTAATGCTCACGAAGAAGTGGACTTCATGATTGCCCCTGGCTCCAAACTGGTGCTGCGGGTGCTGGCGGAAGAAGGCTACCTGAATCAGCTTTTGGACACGGGTGCGCGTCTTTTGGAATGTGCCTGCGGCCCCTGTATCGGCATGGGCGGCTCCCCTGTAGGCAAAGGGGTGAGCGTCAGGACATTCAACCGCAACTTTGAAGGCCGCAGCGGCACGCAAGACGCGCAGGTGTTTCTTGTCAGTCCCCAGACGGCCGCGCATACGGCGGTTTTTGGCGCGTTTACCGATCCTGAAGAGTGGGGGCAAAATTATCTGCCGCAGCCGGAAATGCCGCGTAACCCACCGCTTCTCTCGCACCTCTTCCAGTACCCGCCTGAACCGGGGACCGACGAGTACGCTGCCGCCAAGGTGGTGCGCGGCGAAAACATCGTGCCCCTCGAGCCTTTCACTGCTCTGCCGGAACGCCTTGAAACAGCAGTGGCCCTGGTTTTGGAAGACGATATCACAACAGACCACATTTTGCCCGCCGGGCCGGCCATCACCGCTTTGCGCTCCAACATCCCGGCCATCAGTGAATACATCTTCAGCAGGGTGGACGAAGGTTTTGTCCCCCGCATCAAAAAGATGGACAGCGGCGTTGTCGTGGCGGGTGAGAACTATGGACAGGGCTCCAGCCGCGAGCACGCGGCCCTTGCGCCAAGGCACCTGGGTGTGCGCGCCGTGCTGGCAAAATCATTTGCCCGCATCCACCGCGCAAACCTGGTGAACTTTGGTATTCTGCCCTTGTTGTTCGAAAACAAGGATGACCACGCCAAGCTGCAGTTGGAGCAAAAGCTGAGCATCCCGGCAGGCGCCATCGAAGCCGGCAAGCCGGTGGACATCACCCTTGAAGACGGCAGCACCATCAGCGTTACAAACGACCTGTCTGCAAAGGAACTGGAAATCATCAAAGCTGGCGGCCTGCTGCAGTACGTCAAGGCCGCCAAGGCGCGCCAGCAGTAAGGCGCAGCTGAAAACGCAGCAAATCGGAGACATCTCCCATGCTCGAATCCATACGCAGAAGCGCCGAATCCTGGGGCGTGAAAATTCTGTTCGGGATCATCATCCTCGTATTTGTTTTCTGGGGTGTTGGTTCTTTTAACGGCAACGAATCAAACGTCGTTGCCATGGTCAATGAACGCCCGATCCTTACGAAGGAGTTTGCCCAAAACGTGGAGCGCGCGACCAATGAGTTGCGTCGTCGCAATCCTGACATGTCTTATGATGACATGAACGCCCTGGGCCTGCGCCGGCAGGTGCTTTCCCAGATGATTACGGACGAGTTGCTGCACGAAGAAGCCGCCAAGATGCATCTGACAGCTTCGCCAGTAGAAGTGGCTGCGCAGATTCGCAACATCCCGGCGTTCCTCGATGATAAGGGGAATTTCGACAAGCAGCGCTACGTGTCCGTGCTTTCCTCTCAGGGCATGACGCCTGCCATGTTTGAAGAAGACGTGCGCAGCGCCATCACCGCTACCAAGTTGCGCCGGTACGTTACCTTGCCCGCAGAAATGAGCGAAGAGGAAGCCAAGGACATCTTTTTGTTCTCAGGTGAGCAACGCTCCCTGGAATACGTCCTGTTTGGCGCTGAAAAGTTTGCAGCCGATATCACTCCGACTGAGGAACAGATTGCGACCTTCTATGAAGAGAACAAGGAAACCTACAAGCTTCCTGAACGTGTCTCCATGGCCTACCTGGACTTCACGCCCGACGCTCTTGCTGCAAGCGTAAAGGTCACGGATGCGGAGATTGAAGCCTACTACAATGCCAACAAGGCCTCCTTCATGCAGGAGGAAGAAGTCAAGGGCCGGCACATCCTCATCCAGGTGCCTGATAATGCAGCGCCTGGTGATGACGATGCCGCAAAGGCGAAGATTGAAGACATCATCAAACAGGTCCAGGAAGGTGCAGATTTCGCCGAACTGGCCAAGCAGTTCTCGCAGGACCCCACTGCCGCCAATGGGGGCGAGTTGGGCTGGGTTCCCCGCGGCATCATGGTTGAGAACTTTGAAGACGCGTTGTTTTCTACTGAGCCCGGCAAGATGAGTGAGCCTGTGCGTACGCCTTTTGGCTGGCATGTCATCCTTGTGGAGGATCACAAGCAAGAGCGCCCGGAAACTCTGGAAGAAGCCTCTGAAGAGATCCGCAAGACCGTTGCCAAGAACAAGGCCTCGGATACGCTGACCGACAAGCTCGACCAGGGGTTGGAGATGATCATTAGCGGCGTCTCCATGGAAAAGATAGCCAGGGAACTTGGGGTAGAGCTGAAGAAGTCCAAGCTCATGTCTCGTAGTGAGTATGCAGCCGAACTCGGTCTCGATGAAATCTCCCAGGATCGTCTTTTTGGGCTTACAGAGGGCGAGCCCTCAGATTCGCCCCTTGCTGTAAAAGATGGATACCTCCTTGCGGAAGTGCTGGAGAAAAAGCCGGCCGAATACCAGACACTGGAACAAGTACGCTCTGAAGTGGTCGAGGGTGCTACCCGCAAGCTGGCTTTGGAGCAGGCCAAAGAGGCGGCTGACGCGTTTCAGGCCAAGATCAAGGATGGCGATCAGGCTGCAGCTTCGCAGGAAGAAATGCAGACAACCCCTCCTTTTGGGAGACAAGGCTTTATCCAAGGGCTGGGCGCCAACGCTGAAATGGCCAAGGAAGCCTTTTCCACGCCTAAAGGACAGTGGCTTGGGGCGCCCTACGCCATTGGTGACGGCTATATTGTAGCCAAGGTGGCGGATGTTGTTCCCCCCGATAATGAAGTTTGGGAACAGAATAAAGGGGAATGGCTCACTGGATTGCGCCAGGGACGCCAGGATGAATTGTTTCAAGCCTTTGTTGCCACCTTGCATAAAGGGGCAACGATTGAGATCAAGAATGAGGCTATATTGAAATAAATTCCTCAGGGAATGTTGAAGAATACTCAAAAAGGGGGTGCTTTTGCGCTCCCTTTTTTTTTGGGTAAACTTCACGCACGTTTGAGTTTGAGGATGAAACGTAAATTGCCCGCGTACTCGGCTTCGAGTTTGCCCCCGTGCAGCTTGGCGATGCGACTGGCGAGCGAGAGGCCAAGGCCTATTCCCGGGTAGTTCCTCTTGGCTTC
Source organism: Desulfovibrio biadhensis (assembly GCF_055388615.1). Taxonomy (NCBI): domain Bacteria; kingdom Pseudomonadati; phylum Thermodesulfobacteriota; class Desulfovibrionia; order Desulfovibrionales; family Desulfovibrionaceae; genus Desulfovibrio; species Desulfovibrio biadhensis. The sequence goes on along the minus strand of NZ_AP042477.1, from coordinate 38,635 downwards.
TGGGCCGCGATAGAACGGTTGAAAAAGCCTGTTGATATCACCTGGGTTTATGTCACTGGCGGTTTGTGACAACGTGAGGCGCAGATGCTTTTTTTGGGTTGTTCCTTCGATAAACATCTTCGCATTGTTTCTGCTGAATTTCTTTGTATTGTGGAAAATATGAAAGAATAGCTCTGGCAGGCACTTTGCGTTCCCAAGTATTGTTTCACAACTATTCTGCGGCAATGAGCACACGGCATTGAACGATTTGTCCGTAAAGTGTGCGTGCAGCATGTGCTCTGCCCTGCCGATTGCATGCTCTAGTGAAATGGGCTCCAGTTGTAACGCAGCATCGTATGCTCCAAGTGTTGCATAGGCTTCCAGTTGCGAGATTACGTAATGCATGCGGACATTTGCCTCGCGTTCATCTTCAAGAGGCGTCCCTCCTTTGATGCTGGAGGTCATGAGACTTTCCAATGAAATGCCCTGGCGTTTCAGCCATTGTTTCTGTTCCCGACAGATTATGCTGCATGCTGTGCTCATGTGGTTTTCAATGGCGTTAATTTCGAGACTGTCCTGGAATACGAACATGAAACCGCCATGAACAAGCGGCAGCACCTTGATTTTTACGGTGCGCGCTTCCGGATGGGCAGGGTGCCCTACACCCAGGTCCGGATACGTAAAGACACCCCGGCGCTCATCTTCCAAACCGATAAGCGAGTTGACAAAAAGAGTGAATTTATGAGCGTTTATGGCTTTTGTGATGTGCAGTGTCGCCGCTTCATATTGTTTGGGGGAAATGGCAAAGAGCTTTCTGAACCCAAGGTTTGTTTGCTGGAGGGCAAAAACCGAGTCTGTGAACGCAATGGCTGCTGGTTTACTTTTTAAAACAAGCTGCAACCGTTCATGTTCCGCACCGGTGTCAAAGCCCCATTTACCGTATGTTGAAATGTTATTTTTCATAATTTTCAGCTTGTTATTGTGTTTTTGTGTGGGCATCGCAGCCGTTGACATAATCTTAATGAAGTGTTTTGGAATGGAATATAATATCGATTAACTGTTATATAATATATACATTTAATACTGATATACTGTCAAGCTTGTCCTTAGGGATATTTGGCTATGTCGTTGAAATGTTATCCACATATATTAGTGAAAGATATTTAATTGTCAGATTTATATAGGTATCTTTTTCCAGGATAGCATTCTGAAAGTTTTGAGTAAAGGGGAATCCTTGCATATATGTTTGAATGTGCGCTATTGTTATATAGAATTATTGTTAAATTTGTTTGTAAAAGCTAATATTCTATAAATGATTTTGTTTAGCGTTTTCTGCTGTATCTGATTCGGTGGTTCACGAAGTTCGCTCCCTTAGATGAAAGTCTCGCTATTTCGGACGGGTAGTATTCGAGCTCTTATGGTTTACTGCAAATGGAAGCTGGCCGAACGTGCGTGCACGTATTTGGCGCACAAAAAAAATTGCAGCAATTTTCAAAAAAAATCGGACCGACAGTGAGAGAAGTAGGGGCGCCTTGACGCGCCCGCAGCTTGAGGGGAAAGTTGCGGAAATTTACCGCGAAGGGTTTCAGGCAGACATGAAAGAGATAGAACAGAATAAACGGACCAAGGCGTGTATTTTATGTGGCAGATGCCTTGAAGTGTGTCCACTTTTCAGGGCCACCGACTGTGAGGAGTTGAGTCCCCGCGCCAAGCATCAATTATCTGCAGGACTCAACCAAGGTGTGCTGCAAGCCCCATCCGCCAAGGATCTGGCTGCATTATGCTTGGGATGCGGCCGGTGTGAAAGTGCATGCCCTCAAGGGCTTTGTGTGCCCGAGGTGGTGTCAGAACTCCGTAATGCGCATCCGGGCATGCAGGAGTGGCTTTGGAATATCTGGATGGGCGCCGGTAAGGCGTTTTGGCCAGCGCTTTCCAGGCTGGGCGCTATTGCCCCTTCCTGGATGCCAGGAGAGGCCAGGGCAAAAAGTTTGGAAGCCATGCGCTCAGGAAATGACATCGTCCCTTGGATTTTTTTGGAAGGGCCGCCCTCGGTTGACTCTTCCGGGGAAGCGTTTGTGATTTTCCCTGGGTGTCTTGCCAGCACGGTGCGCCCTGAATGGACCAGCACGGCTGCCGCCTTGCTGGGCGCCGTTGGGAAGAATGTGCAGCAAACGCCTGATTGGGCGTGCTGCGGCAGCACGCTGGGGCATGCCGGCCTGCTGGAGCGACAGCGGGAGGCGCGGGAGCAGAACCTGCTCGCCTGGCGTGAGGCTGGCGCTCCTCGTATTGTCGTGTTTTGCGCCACGTGCCGGTGCGGTCTCATGTCCTATGCGTCGGATATGACGCTGCCTTGGTTGCCAGGGGAGCAGCTTGCCTGGCAACGAGCCATCACGCCACTGGCAGAACAATTGTCAGGTGCGCGGTTTCATATTGAAGAGAATGTCGCGCCTGAGCGGGTGCATTATCACCGCCCGTGCCATGGTGGAGGGCAGGGTGGTGGCCATGGAGGCGGCGGTCCGGATTTGGCATTGCTGCGCGAAATGGTTGGAGACCTTTTGCACGCCCCTGATAAAGGGCAATGCTGCGGCATGGGGGGGATTTTTCAATTGGGAGCGCCAAGCCTGTCAAGAACTGTGGCTGACAGATGCTGGGGTGTCTATGCCCCCTTGCCTGGTGAACAACTCCTCACAGCTTGCTCCGGTTGTGTGGTGCAGCTTGCTGCAACAGCGCCGGCAAAGGTCGCTGTGGGGCACTGGTTGGATGCCGTGCGTGTTGCTGATGCGCCATAAGCTAAGCTTTTTGTCATGATTCGATTACGTCTGTGTAATATAAAGGTGTAATGCAACGATTTCACTGCGCCTTACTTGACAAGGCTGGCTTCCGTGGTTTCTATTAATTGGTTGCATACTCGCGCCACTCACTATACCGCAATGTGGCGCAGCGTCGCCGCCGGAATTTCTGCTGCTTGCCATTTTGTTTTGCGGCGCTGGTGTTCCCACTTTTTAAGGAGTGTTCATGATCACTTCCCTGTTCAATAAGGTTGTTCCCTCAAAAAACGAACGTTATCTCAAAAGCTTGAAACCCATGGTCGCGCGTATCAACGACCTGGAAAAAGACGTGCAGGGCCTGCGCGACGAGGACTTTCCCGAACGTATTCGGCAATACCGTACAGAGGTAGAAAACGGTCGTTCAATCGACGATCTGCTACCTGATGTTTTTGCCCTTGTCCGTGAGGCAGGCAAGCGCGCCCTGAATATGCGCCACTTCGACGTGCAGCTCATAGGCGGCATGGTACTGCACCATGGCAAGATCGCTGAAATGAAGACCGGTGAAGGTAAAACCCTGGTGGCAACCTTGCCTGTGGTGCTGAACTCCCTGGAAGGCAAGGGCGTGCATCTGGTCACGGTAAACGACTACCTGGCCCGCCGCGACATGGAGTGGATGAGCAATATCTATTCTTTCCTTGGGTTGACCAGCGGCGTCATCGTCCATGGTCTGGACGAAGTGGAGCGGCGCGAAGCCTATGCTGCAGATGTTACCTACGGCACGAACAACGAGTTCGGCTTTGACTATCTGCGCGATAATATGAAATTTTACAGGAAGGATCTGGTCCAGCGCGATTTTCATTACGCCATTGTGGATGAAGTGGACTCCATCCTTATCGATGAAGCCAGAACGCCACTGATCATTTCCGGCCCTGGAGATACTCCCACCGCTCTGTACGCTCGCATCGACGCACTTATCCCTTCGCTCAAAAAAGAAGAAAACTTCACTGTAGACGAAAAAGCCCGTTCGGTAACGCTGACCGACGAAGGCGTTGCACGCTGTGAAAAACTGCTGCAGATCGATAACCTTTACGATCCCAAGCATATCACGCTGCAACACCACATCATGCAAGGTCTGAAGGCGCACCACCTGTTTACCAAGGATGTGGATTACATCGTCAAGGACGGGCAGGTGGTCATTGTTGACGAATTTACGGGCCGCCTCATGCCGGGGCGCCGTTTTTCGGATGGACTGCACCAGGCCTTGGAGGCCAAGGAAAGCGTGAAGGTCGAGGCTGAAAACCAGACCCTGGCCAGTATCACCTTCCAGAACTTTTTCCGCATGTATGACAAGCTGTCCGGCATGACGGGTACGGCTGATACCGAAGCTGTAGAATTTCGCCAGATATACAATCTGGACGTGTCCGTCATTCCCACGCACAGGCCCATGGTCCGCAAGGACTTTCCCGACGCCATCTACCGCAATCAGGAAGACAAGTATAAAGCCATCGTGCAGGACATCGCCGAGTTGCACAAGAATGGCCAGCCTGTCCTTGTCGGCACCATCTCCATTGAGAAATCGGAACTGATTTCAAAGATGCTGACCAAGTCGCGTGTGCCGCATAATGTGCTCAACGCCAAGCAGCACGAAAAGGAAGCCGAGATCGTTGCCAACGCAGGTGAGCGGGGCAAGGTCACCATTGCCACCAACATGGCAGGCCGCGGTACGGACATCAAACTCGGCGAAGGCGTCATCGACTTGGGCGGCCTCCACATCCTGGGTACGGAACGTCACGAGAGCCGGCGCATTGACAACCAGCTCAGGGGGCGCTCCGGCCGCCAGGGCGACCCGGGGAGCTCGCGCTTTTATCTGGCCCTGGATGATGATTTGTTGCGACTGTTCGGCTCTGACCGTATCGCCAACCTTATGGGGCGTCTCGGCATGGATGACGGGCAGGCCATTGAGAACAGAATGGTTTCCAAGGCCATCGAGAACGCACAGCAACGTGTTGAAAACCATAACTTCGACATACGCAAGCAGCTTCTCGAATATGACGACGTCATGAACCAGCAGCGCGAAGTCATCTATACACTGCGCCGCGAACTCATGACGCTTGATGACCTAGAGCCCTTGCGGGAAGAATATATCGACGATCTCATGGAAGACATCTACGCCCCCTTGGATGACCCCAAAAAGGCGGATGATGAAATCAAGGAAATGGTGCGCAGCCGGCTGGACGAGGTCTTTGCCATTTCCAACAAGCTGCCAGAAGCCAAGACCGAGCTTCCTGATGAGGAGGCGACCCGGGCAGCCCTTGAAACGCATTTTGAAGGGCTGAAGCAGGGCCCCCCTGAGCAATACCAGGAAATATTACGTTTCTTCATGCTCGAGTCCCTGGACCGCAACTGGAAGGAACACCTGCAGAACATGGACCACCTGCGCGACGGCATCGGCCTGCGCGGTTACGGACAAAAGGACCCCAAGCAGGAGTACAAGCGCGAGGGTTTTGAAATTTTCCAGGAGATGATCTACGTCATCAAGGAAAACACCATGCGCAATCTGGCGCGTTTACGGTTGCAAATGGTGGCGGAAGAAGAATTCAAGCATGAAGAAAAGCCCAAAGATCTCAACTATTCGGGCGGTTCTGAAGAGCAGCAGAAAAAGAAGCCGACTCGCCGCTCAGAACCCAAGGTAGGGCGCAATGATCCTTGCCCCTGCGGCAGCGGCAAAAAGTATAAGAAGTGCTGCGGTAAACAGTAGAGTAGGCGCGTATAACCAGGCCACAGGGAGACTCAAGCAGGCTTCTCGTAATCGCCTGGCAGAAAAATAAAAACCGGGAGAAAGCCAAGGCTTTTTCCCGGTTTCTATTTGCTCAAGTAGTTCTAATGCTCCACGGGACTGGAAATCTTCCCGTAGACTATCGATACTCTACTTAAATCAGGCTTGCTGCGGTGAGGATATCGCGCAGGGCTGATTCGTTTTGCGGTTGCAAAGGCACCAGAGGCAGTCGCAGGCTCATTTTCAATTTGCCCATGAGGCCAAGTGCGGTTTTCACCGGCACAGGATTTGTTTCGAGGAACATGCCCCGGCTCAAAGGCGCAAGCTTCAGATGCAGCTCCAAGGCTTTCTTGGTGTCTCCGTCGAAATAGGCCTTGCAAAGGGCGGCCATGTCCGCAGGAACAATGTTTGACACCACGGAAATGACGCCGATGCCACCCACGGAGAGGAGCGGCAGCACTGTGAAGTCGTCACCCGAGAGAACCTGAAAATCAGGGCCGCAAAATTCCACAATTTCTGAAACCTGGCGCAAGTCGGCGCTGGCTTCCTTGACCCCGATAACTTCGGGTATCTCCCGGGCCATGCGCTCAAGCGTCTTGGGCAGCAGGTTCAGGCTGGTGCGGCCAGGTACATTGTAGATGAGCAGCGGCATGGGCGCGGCTTTGGCAATGGCGCGGTAATGTTCGATCAAACCGGCCTGAGACGGTTTGTTGTAATAGGGAGTCACCTGCAGAGAAGCGTCGGCGCCTGCTTTTTTGGCAAAGGTGGTCAGTTCGATTGCCTCGCGGGTGTCATTGCCGCCAGTGCCGGCGATGACGGGTACGCGCCCTTTGACCTGATCGATGCAGATTTCAATGGCACGTTGGTGCTCTTCATGGGAGAGCGTGGCTGATTCGCCAGTTGTGCCCACGGCGACAACGCCGTCAATGCCTTGTTCAATCTGCCATTCGATCAGCGCGCGGTAGGCTTCCTCGTCTATTGCGCCGTCAGAAAATGGCGTGACCAGGGCTGTGTACGCGCCTCTGAATTCCATGATGCCGCCTCCTTGCGTTTGGTCGTGCCAGCGTCCCTTGTCTAGCAGGGGAGGCCAAGCACCGCCGGTTGCAGTGTCCCTGTATATACCTTCACGGCTTTGCCAGTGAGGAATACCTTGCCATTTTCGAGTTCAACTGTAAGTTGCTCGCCCCCTGATGTAGTGACACCAACCTTTTCACCGGTCAAGCCCAGTGCGTTGGCCAGCAGGGAGGCAGCCACGGCGCCGGTGCCGCAGGCATGGGTCTCGCCTTCCACGCCACGTTCGTACGTGCGCAGATAAAGAGAACCTGTGTCCTTGATTTGCGCGATGTTGGCGTTTGTCCCTTTAGGGGCGAAATGCTCATGATACCTGAGCGCCGGGCCAAGACGTTTAATGTCCTGGGTTTTGGCGTCATCCACAAAGATCACGGCATGGGGTACGCCGCTGTCCACGAAATGGACATGCAAAGCGTCGCCTGCCACATCAAGTGCGGTATCAAGCACCATGCCCTGCGGATCGGTCAGCTGTACCCGAACCGTATCAGCGTCAAGGAGTTGCGCACGGATGACACCCGCATCAGTCAAAAAAGAGTGCTTCTCGGGGGCAATACCCAGTTCCACGGCCAGACGGGCAGCACAGCGCGAAGCATTGCCGCACATTTCCGCACGCGAGCCGTCAGCATTGTAAAAATGCCAGCGATAGCTGGGGGAACCTTCCGTCCCCGTGGGCGCTTCCTCAAGAAAAATAAGCCCGTCAGCGCCTACGGAAAAGGCGCGGGGGCAGACGATGCGAGCCCAGGCGGCCATGTGTTCAACAGGCACCTTGTAGCCACGGTTATCGATGAGGGCGAAATCGTTACCGCAACCGTGCATCTTGTGGAAAGTAATATCTTGAATCTGAGACATGACCATCAAGTTCCTCTATGAATTATGAAAACGCCCCGGTCTGCAGAAGAGGGCGGACCGGGGCGTTTGCCGCGGTCACCAGGCATAGTAGCGGTGACCGCGGCTGTTGTCGAATTATTTACCTTCGAAAAGTGACCTGACTTCCTTATCGTCCGGAATGTGGACGTCGAGTTCCACGAAGGTGTCGTTAATGGTTTCAGGTGTTTTCCAGCGGTACCCCGTTTCCTTGGGCATGGCTTTGGCGTCGACCAGGATCATATACTTGCCCTTTGTCAGGGAGCGGACCCAAAAGGTTCTGCCTGCGCCGCCAAGCACGCCGCGCATTCCCGGACCTTTTCCGGCGCCAAGGAGCACATCCAGCACCGGTTTGGCATGTTGTATGAAATAATCTTCGTGCTCACGCCCCCAGGGGCTTACGCCGACCAGGATATCCACCTGGGGGCGCAACGCCTCGGCAGCTGCGATAATAGTATCCACATCCGCCTGGGTCGGTTCAAAGAACTGCGGGGGTACAGGAAATCCCACAATGCCCATTTTCAAGCCGTGAACGTCGACAATCTCGGTGAAAGGCTTATCGCCGAGGGTGCGGAAAGAATCGGGTAAGGGAGCTTTGCCGTATTTTTCAAGCCATGCGTGTTCTTCAGGGGTTATGTAGACCCTGTCGTAGCCCAACATCTTGTAGGCCTTGATGAAGTCCGGAGCGAAAACGAGAGATGGAACGACATCGAACTCGTTGGCCGGCAAGAATTCATAGGGCCCAGCCACAAGAAAAAGCGCCGCATTTTCAGGCGTTTCCTTGCGGAGTTGCTTGAAATACGTAGAACGTCTGGGCAGACCGCCCAGCGTACGCCCGCCTCATGTAGGGCAGGGCTCGTAATTCCCTTTTGTATCAGCGGTGTAGGCGATGCGAAGCTCTAGGGACCGCTTTCCCGTATCTGCAGTCTGTTCTGTGACGGCATTCGCCTGGTTGGCCGAGCAGCCGACCAGAGCGTAAAGCAGCGCCAAAAGCAGCGTCAGGCGCTGCCAACGGCCGTTACTCATTCAAAAACTCCTTAAGTTCCTTTCCGGTACGGAAGAAGGGCAGACGCTTGGGTTGCACTTCTACCAACTCTCCGGATTTTGGGTTGCGTCCAGTGTATCCGCCGTAGTCTTTCATCTTGAAGCTGCCGAAGCCTCGAATCTCCACTCTGTCGCCACTTGCAAGCGCGTCCTTGATGGAGTCGATGAATGTGTTAACCACGAGTGCGGCTTCATCCATGGAAATGTTGCTGTCCTCGGCCAGGGTGGCGATCAGTTCGCTTTTGTTCATGGCAGGTCCCCTTAGGTCAGTGGTCCAACGAAGCGCTGCAATGCCGAGAGGCACTGAAGAGAGTACTTCCTATAACCATGTCAAAAAACGCCGTTTTTCGTCAAGGGCTTTTTTAATATGGAGTTAAAAAAAAGCGTTTTGCTGGGACTTTTTATTCATATTTCATCCGAAAGTTCGGAAAAACGCAGTATCGGCTGCTCCGCAATCACCGGCATCAGCTCTTTTCGCATCCGTTGCAGCTTCAAGGCAATATTGAAAATATCTTGTCCTGCCTTTGACTTAGGTGCAAGTTGCATCAGTGGCTTCTGTTTCCGCACTGCTTCGACAATGGTTTTGTCGTACAAAATGCCGCCCAGAAACTTTAAATCCAGGTTCAGGAACTTGTGGCAGGCAGCCGCCAGCCGTTCAAAGGTGATTTTTTCTTCACGACGGTCTTCAGCCATGTTCACCACAATATGAAAATCCTTCACGTTGTGCTGTGTGGAGAGCACCTTCATCAGGGCGTAACTGTCTGTCAGGGAGGTCGGCTCCGGCGTGACCACAACAATGCGCAGGTGACTCATCATGGCAAAGGACAAAACTGTCGGATTGATGCCGGCTCCAAGGTCGAGGAACAGGTAGTCATAATCCGTAAACAGTGGCGTAAGCTTTTTGAAAAGGCTGTTGCGCAGTTCTTCATCCATGTCGATGAGTTCCGGAACGCCGGACGCGGCAGGCAGGAAGTCAAACCCGTTTTCAGCTAAAGGCAGGGCGACATTGGTCGGGTCCACCGTCTCATCCAGGATATCCTGGAGGTTGTACTCTGGGGCAATTCCCAAAAGCACATCGAGGTTGGCCAGGCCGAGGTCACAGTCCATCAACAGCAGGGAATGATTTCCCTTGTACAGGCAGTATGACAGGTTGAGGGCTACGTTCGTCTTGCCCACGCCGCCTTTGCCGCTCATTACGCATACGCTCAGGGTCTTGTTGGTACTCATGGCAATGCCTGTGGGTTATTTGCTTCCTGTAAAAAGGAACTGTTTTTCCTCAGAGCGCACCATGGTCGAGCGGGGAAGCTCGAGCTCTTTGGGTGCGCGAACCGCGTGCACATTATTCTTGCCACGCTGCTTGGCAACGTACAGAGCCTTGTCCGCCAGTGACATCAGTTCGGCAGGCTTGATGCGCACCTTGGTTCGGGTGCTGGCTATGCCCGCGGAAAAGGTGGCTGTCACCGCCCTGTCCACACCGGTGCAGGAAATGGGAATATGCCGGAACGTCTCCAAAAGTCTGGTCACCATGTCCTCGGCCTTTGAGGGCCCGGCACCGGGAAGGATGAGAGCGAACTCTTCGCCCCCTAATCTGGAAGCCAGGTCGTAGGTGCGCTTGTTCTTGATCATGGTATCGGCAAGGGTGACGAGCACTTCATCACCACATGGGTGGCCATAAGTGTCGTTGATTTTCTTGAAATCGTCCAGGTCCAGAATTGCCAGGCTGAGGTACTGCCCCTGCCGCATGGCGCGTTGCAGTTCCAGCTTCAGGGTGCTCTCGAACCCCCGGCGGTTGCGCAGCTCGGTCAGGGGGTCGTGTTCGGACTGGAAAGACAGGCTCTCCATGCGCTCCTGCAACTGTAGCAGATGGGGGTAAGCCGCTGAATTCACAGGGAGTGCTATCCACTCCTTGAATTCAGGATTTTCGGACAGCTTATTCCATTCTTCCAATGACAAGTCGCGACAAAAGCGGGTTATGGCGACAACAGGAGCGTCGTCACTCCCACTGGAAGGTGACCTGTCATAATCGCGCAGGAGCCGCCCCAGAGTTTCCATTTCTCTGGCAAGCTGCTCTCTGCTCGCGCGGAAGAGTTCGTCAGGCGTTTCTTTGGCCATGGCAGAACAAGAGGTATTCCCTTATGAAGTCGTCCAGACGTCCGTCGAGAACGGCGTCCACATCCCCCACCTCTGCGTTGGTGCGGTGATCCTTGACCAGCCTGTAGGGTTGCAGCGTATAGGTGCGAATCTGACTGCCCCAGGCAATTGCTTCCTTGCCGGCGTATTGTGCCTGGCGCTCTTCTGCGCGTTTTTTCAGCTCGCGCTCCAGCAACCTGGCCTTGAGTATCTTAAGCGCTGTTTCCTTGTTCCGCAGTTGCGATTTTTCATTCTGGCACTGTACCACAAGATTTGTGGGCAGGTGCGTAACGCGTACTGCGGAGCTGGTGGTGTTCACGCTCTGCCCCCCCGGGCCACTGGAGCGGAAAACATCCACGCGCAAATCTTCTTCACGGATCTCGATTTCAATTTCCTCTTCCACCTGGGGGAGCACGTCCACCGAAGCAAAGGAGGTGTGCCGCCTGCCCGAAGAGTCAAAGGGCGAGATGCGAATCAGCCGGTGAATGCCGGCTTCGCTCTTGAGCAGACCATAGGCGTTGAGCCCTTTTATTTCCAGCGTCACGCTCTTGATGCCGGCTTCGTCTCCAGGCAGCAGTTCCATGACGGCGTTTGCAAATCCCTGATCGTCAGCCCAGCGGCGGTACATGCGCAGAAGCATTTCAGCCCAATCCTGGGCCTCCGTGCCGCCAGCGCCAGGATGGATTTCCAGGATGGCCGATGCCTTGTCCTCTGGCTCGCTGAGCAGCATGCGCAATTCAGCGATTTCCAGCTTGTTCTCCAGAACCTTGATCTGCTCCCCGAGGGTTTGCAGCACATCATCGGTCGGTTCCTCTTTGGCCATCTCCAGCCAGTCGTCAAGATCTCCCTTGGCTTTGAGCAGGTCTTCGAGCCGCTCGACATGGTCGCCTAAATGACTTTTTTCCTGCAGCACCGGGGTCAGTTTTTCAGGGTTGTCCCAGGCGCCGGGTTCCGAAAGAATCTTTTCTATTTCACCGAGTCGTTTTTTGTTGGCGTCGAGGTCAAAGACGCCTCCAAAGACTCTCAAATTGCTCAAATAAGGGTGCAGCTTGTGCTTTCAAGTCAGAAAACTGCAAATCAGCCATCTCAATATACTCGCTTATTGGTGGATTTGTCCCGCGGCAGGCGCGGGGCGTTTCAGAATAAGCCCGATCACCAGCAGCAGCAGCGCTGTGATGCACAGCACAGGGGCCACGTACTTTTGAATGCGGTGAAAGGGTGTCTTGTAAGTGTACAGGCCTACTTCCGCTGCTGCCGCTCGGGGGGTAAACAAGCCAATTTCCGCCAAAATACGCCCCTGTGGACCGATAATGGCGGAGAGCCCCGTGTTCGTGGCACGGACCATACTGCGCCCTTGTTCGATGCAACGCAAGAGCGCAAGCGACAGATGTTGCGCTGCTGCTGACGATCTGCCGTACCAGGCGTCGTTGCTGATGTTGACAAGGACGTTGGCCCCTTGTTCCACGCGCTTTTGCGCCAACTCGGGGAATATTGCTTCGTAGCAGATGAGCACGCCCAAAGCAAGACGGTTCAACATTAGCGGCTCTATGCGTTTGCCGGGAGCAAAGTCACCGCTGCCCGGAACGAGCTTGTTCAGGAAAGGAAGCAGATTCTGCAGGGGAACATATTCTCCGAAGGGTACAAGATGTTCCTTTTCATAGAACCCGGTCGTCTCACCGGAAGTGTTCAACAGAAAAGCTCTGTTGAAAAGCAGATAATCGCGGCCTTCAAGTTTTTCAAAGCCAGGAGCCCCCAGCAGTACGGGAAGATTCAGATCCCGCGCCATCCGGCGTACAGAGGCGGAAAGCGTCCCCGCTTCCTGAAAATAGAAGGGCATGGCTGTTTCAGGCCAAACCACGAGGTCCAGGCGTCGCGGGGTTTGTTCCAGAGCAAGGGAAGAAGACATGGTGGTGTAGCGCTCCACCGTGCCTTGCTTGAAATTGTCATCCCATTTCACGCCCTGGTCAATGTTGCCCTGCACCATGCCGATATTGGCCGTGTCCACAGGCTGGGGCGGATTGTTCAGGGCATGTCGGCCGTAAAAGAATGGCGCGGCAAGCACAAGAACTGCCAGAATAAGAGGGATGCCTTTCACCCCGCCGGGGAGAACACAGCGTGCAAGCAAGACGGCGCCCATGGCCAGCCATGCTGCCATGCCGTAGCCCCCGACCAGGGCAACGCCCTGCACCGCAATGGGCCAGAAGGAAAACGCCGATGCCAGCCCCAGCCAGGGAAATCCAGTGAACAGCCAGCTCCTGACCCATTCCAGAGCGCCCCATAACAGCGCGGTGAACAGGGCCTGGGCAAACCAGTGCAGGCGTCCTTCCGTACTGGCGACAAGGAGTGTGAAAACGCCCGCATAGAGTCCCAGGACCAGGCCAAGCAGGATGGGACAAGGCGCTGCCAATATCCAGGGCAGAAAAGCATAGTTGTGTACTGGTAGAGAAACCCAGTAGATACAGACACCGTAGGCCAGGGTGCCAGCGAACCAGCCAAGCTTGAAGGCGCGTTTCGGGCTGCCTGCTGTTCCGGCAATGACGGCAAGGCCAGCGGGAAAGAGCAGCACAGCGGGGGGCAAATGCAGCCAGGGGTTGGGAAAACCGAACCAGGCGCCGGCCACTGTCAGCAAAATGGGCCCCAACATGGGGAGCAGGGAGGAAAAAGAGAGAAAGGGCACTGTTATCGTTAATCTAGCTTGGTTTATGAATCAGTATCCAGCGAATTTGCTTGGCGTCGGCCTCTTTCACGGTGAAGCGGTGTCCTGCCAGGGAAAAGTTCTCGCCAACGGAGGGCACTCTGCCTGCAAGCTCGCAAAGGTAGCCGCCAACGGTCTCAACCTGTTCGGAGTCGAGTTTCATTTCCAGAAAATCTTCCAGTTCTTCCAAGGGCGTGCGGCCCGAGACAAGAACATCTTTGTTTTCCAGCACCCGAATGTCAGCAGGACGCGGCGTATCGTATTCATCCTCGATCTCGCCAACGATCTCTTCCAGCACGTCCTCGAAGGTGACGAGGCCGGACGTGCCGCCGTATTCGTCCAGGGCAATGGCCATGTGCACGCGCTGGGTCTTGAATTCCTGCAGTAAATCGCGCACGACCTTGGTTTCCGGGATATAAAACGTTGGGCGCATTATCTCGGAAACACTGATTTTGCCGGGCTCGTTTTCCAGCAACGCCTTCAGCAAATCCTTGGCGTGGACAATACCGATGATATTGTCCTTGGTGTTGCGGAATATAGGCAGCCGAGAGTGGCCGCTTTCTATGAGCAGCTGGGCGATGTCTTCCACATCGTCATCCACTTCGGCGCATACGATGTCTGTCCGCGGGATGATGATGTCTTCGACCAGTTTTCTGCCAAGTCTGATGACATTGAGCAACATGGCGACTTCGTCGCCCTTGATTTCGCCATCTTCCTGGGCGTCGTGAATGGCTTCTTCAATGGACTGATCGTGTCTGCCGCCGAAAATTTTGGAGAAAAAGGGTCGTATCCAACTCTCCGATGATTCGTCCAACGCAGCGTCTCCTTGGCTTGGGCGATATGGTCTTCATTTCTTGGCGGCGTGATACGCACGGTAGACAAGACACGCGCACCGCCACCCTTTTATACGCTACAAAAACCTTTTCAAAAACGCACAGCATCCATTGTAAAACCGATGGGGTGCTGTGTCCATATCTCGCGATTATACAATGCCTTTGTCTCTGTAAAGTTCCAAATGCCGTTTCATTATCCAACTGCCTAAAAGTTCAATGCCGTCCTGCTCGATTTCACGCCAGTCCACACTGACGACGCCATCCTCTTCTTCCTTACGGGGGCGCCCCCAGGCAATGAATTGCAATCCGTACTCGGCGTTGCGGGTCTCAAAATCCTCATATACGTGCTGCACCCGTGATTGCAGCCAGAAGCGACGTTTGCGCGAAACTTCCGGATCGTACAAATCAAGCACGATGTACAACCTGTCGGCGATGCTCAGGCTCAGGTTGCTATTTTTAAGGGCGCTTCGCGTGATCAAAAGACGCATGCCGCCGGCGGAGACATCCTCCACCATCACCGGGTTTGCGGCCCTGTCCGGCTGGTGCAACAAATGGGGGCGCCCCCAACGGTTGACTTCCGCGGGTTTGGGCGAGCCTTTGTCGTGCCATACAGCCAGGCCGAGCAGATATTGCGCCGGCGGCTCCAAACGCAGGAACGAGCGTTTTTGTTGCAGTTCCAGCTTGTCAGGAAATTCCGTGATGATTGTATTCAAATCATTTGGCAGTTTCTTGACGCCGACGACTGTTGACGTAAGTCGATAGTAAATATGCTGTTTGTTGTCGCCTTTGATGCGAAAATAAAATTCTGCGGACCGGTCCAGCCAGCGTTTTGTCACAGAGGCGCCGGATCCCACTTCAAACGTCAGGCCAGAGGGTTTGATTTCCAGCAGTGTGCACACGGCCACTGGCCGGGCGTATTCTGAAGGAAGAAATTTCATTTCAAATTTGCTGCGCTCGGCCACGGCGTACTGCAGAATGTTCAGGATGTCTTTTTTTCTGACAACCCAATAGGCGGGCAGCCCCTTCAGGCGCATTTTGGAGTAGAGGGGTTCCAGCATTTTGGCCAGAAGGAACACCGCCCCAACCAGGGCAAAGACAATGATGATGTAAGCGAACAACTCGCCGCTTATACCCACTGAGTTGAAGCCGCCTTTGACGCCTTCAAGGAAGTCCTTGTCATAGGATGTGGCCGCCACATTTTTGGTGGGCAAGGCCGGCAGGTCCCTGAGCAGGGTCTGGAGTGTTCCGGTACTGAATATGGAAGTGTCTGGCATGGCTCGCTACCGTCGGCAAGGTGTCCAAATTCTGGCAAATGAAAAGGGCCCTCAGACAGTATGCAGATTGCGTGCCTCGTACAGGGGACGGCGGAGAACATGTAGTTGAGGCCGCGCAGGGTGTATGTATCCCATCACGCAGCAAAATGCACGTTGTGCTCTGCCCCGCAGCATAATCGCTTCCGTGCGTTTTGGAAACAATAGTGTAGGGCGTCTTTTGCTACAACAGTGTACGGCTTAGAGCAGCCCCATCTTTTTGAGGTGCACCTCCAGGCAGGAGAGCGCCGCTGGAGTGACACCGGAGATACGGCCTGCCTGCCCCAGTGATTCGGGTTGCACGCGCCCCAGTTTTTCCACCACCTCGCGGGTCAGTCCGGCAACGGCGGCATAGTCCAGGTCGGGGGGCAGCGGGGTGCGCTCCAATTTTCTCGAACGCGCCACACGCTCGCTCTCCCGCTCCAGGTAGCCGGCGTATTTGCAGATCGTCTGCGCTTCCTGCAGCACATCCTCGCGTTGCTCTGCAAGTTCGGGCCAGAAGGGCGCCAATTGCCCTATCACCAGGCCGGGGCGTCTGAGCAGTTCGGCAAGCGTCACCGCCTTGCCCGGCAGACTTTCCCCCAGTGGTTCCAGAACGCTTTTGGCGTGGGCATCGGGCTTGACCTTGCGCGCTTCCAGCCCTGCCATAACCTCGTCAAGTGCCTGGGCTTTTGTCTGGTAGGCGCTCCAGTGGGCGTCGTCCACAAGTCCCAGCTCCCGCCCCATGGGGGTGAGACGGGTATCGGCATTGTCCTCGCGCAGCAGCAGCCGGTATTCCGCCCGTGAAGTGAACATGCGGTATGGTTCCAAGGTGCCTTTTGTGACCAGATCGTCCACCAGAACAGCCATATAGGCTTGGTCGCGCCCCGGCAAAAAGGGAGGGCGCCCTGTCAAAGCGCAAAATGCATTGCAGGCGGCCCACATGCCTTGGGCGGCGGCTTCTTCGTAGCCCGAGGTGCCATTTATCTGTCCAGCAAAAAACAGCCCGTTGACGATTTTTGATTCCAGGGTCGGGCGCAACTGGGTGGGGAAGGCAAAGTCGTATTCAATGGCATAGCCGGGGCGCACTATCTGCGCCTTTTCCAACCCGGGAATAGTGGCCAGCATGGCTTTTTGCACATCCAGGGGCAGGCTTGTGGGGATGCCGTTGGGATACACTTCGGGGCTCTCAGCTCCTTCGGGCTCCACGAAAATTTGGTGCCGTCCCTTTTCTGGAAAGCGTGCGACCTTATCCTCAATGGAAGGGCAATAGCGCGCGCCAATACCTTCGATAACACCCGTGAACAGAGGTGAGCGGTCAAAACCGGTGCGAATGGCCGCGTGGGTGTCCTCGTTTGTCCAGGTGACATGACACGGCAGTTGCGGCAGCACGGTGCGCCCCGGTTCGCTGCGGAAGCTGAACAAAGGGGCGGGCACATCGCCTGGCTGCTCTTCCAACCGGGCATAGTCGATGCTGTCCCGCAACAGGCGGGGCGTTGTGCCGGTTTTCAGACGCCCCAGTTTGATGCCGGCGTCGGAAAGGCTTTGAGAGAGGGTGGCGCTAGGCGGATCACCCAGCCGTCCTCCAGGGAAATTGTTGAGCCCCACATGAATGCGCCCTTGCATGAATGTGCCGGTGGTCAGCAGCACAGCCTTGGCGGCAAAGCGTTCCAGAAGGGTGGTGCGCACGCCTGTTACACGCTGTTCGCCGCCGCTTGTCTCAATATCCAGGGACGCCACGGTATCCTGTCGGATCCAGAGGTTCTCCTGGGCAAAGACCGCGGCGCGTACGACTTTCAGATAGGCGTCGCGATCGATCTGGGCGCGGGTGGCGCGCACGGCCGGCCCTTTGCGGGTGTTCAGCAGGCGGAACTGAATGCCGGAGGCATCGGCCCACAATCCCATCATGCCGCCCAGGGCATCTATTTCTTTGACCAGGTGCCCTTTGGCCAGGCCACCGATGGCCGGGTTGCAGGACAAATGTCCGATGCGGTCCACGTTGATGGTCAGCAGCAGAGTTTTCAGGCCCAGCCGGGCCGCGGCCATGGCAGCTTCGCAACCGGCATGGCCCGCTCCGGTCACAATCAGGTCAAATTCGTCAGGCGGCGGCATACGCATGGGTGAGCTCTGTTCGTTTGAAAGGAGTTCCACCTGGGGGCCCATGTTGCAAATAGCTCCCTCTTCAGGGGGTCTTCCCAAAACTTTTGCTATTATAAACCGTTAAAGAACTTTAGGAAGGGGGTGCGAGGGGGCCCCTCTTGAGAAAAAGGGATCCCCCCGCGAATATTCGTCATTTTGCCTTATTTCTCATACAGGGCGCGGGCCAGCACTTTGGCGTCGCGCACTTGCGAAGAGACAAGGGAGTATTCGTTGGGCTGGTGCGCGTTGTGCACGCAGGTGCTCCATACGGCTGCGTGCAGCCCTTTGCGGCGCAGGAAGGCTGCCACAGTGCCCCCCCCGATGCCAACGGCTTTTGCGTCGGTGGCGTATTCCTTGCGGATACCGGTAATGAGACGCCGGACAACTTCGCTGTCTGCGGGAGTTGGGGGCGCTGCCTGGGCGTACTGTACGGATTCATACTCCATGCGTACCCCGGTGGATTCCTCCACCTTGCGCCCCAGTTCCTTGATGCGTGCGAACACGGTTTCCACATCGTACTGGGGCAGGATGCGGCAGTCGATGTAGAAGACATCCTGGCCGGGTACGGTGTTCACGTTGGGAACGTTGGCTTCCTTTTTGGTCGGTTCAAAAGACGAAAAAGGCGGGTCGAAAAGATCGTCGGTTTCTGGAAAATCACGCTGCAGGGAATCCAGGGCCACAATGAAGCGGGATGCTGCGCGCAGGGTGTTGATGCCGGCGTTGGGCGTGGAGGCATGACACTGCTTGCCCTTCACCGTAACCTTGACCCAAAGCATGGATTTTTCAGCCACCTCGACCATGGTGGAGTCGGGGGTGCCGAAATCGGGAACCAGGATGAGGTCCTTGTTGGTGAACAGTTCAGGCCGCGCCTGCAGCACATAATCCAGCCCATGTCCGCTGCCGGTTTCCTCATCCGCCACAAACAGCAGACCGATGTTCATGGGCGGCGTGATGCCTTTTTCGTGGAAGGCCTTGGCCAGCAGCAGGCCGGTGACGATGCCCTGATGGTTGTCTTCCACACCGCGGCCGTAGATGCGGTCGCCCTCGACGCGCAAGGTCCAGGGGTCGGATTCCCAAAGAGAAAGGTCGCCCGGGGGCACCACGTCGGTATGGCCGATGATCCACATGGTACGGCTCGTATCCTCCCCCGGCAGAATGCAGGAAAGATTGGGTCGGTACCCGCATGTGGTGCGCGGGTCTGGCGCGTTGATCCATTCCGGCTCCGGCAGGCCAAGCTGCGCCAGGTACTCTGCCAGATAGGTCGCCTTGGGGAGTTCAGCATCCGTAGGGGCGCTGGTGTTGTCCGGCCCAAGAGCCGGGATGGACACCATACGCTCTTGCACGTCAATAACTGTTTGCGCATCCGCGTCGATGTGATCGAGAATGGCTTCGAGAACGGGCGTCATAAAGCCGTAGCTCCTTGTTTCAAAGTGCTGGGAGAATGATGCAGCACGAAAAGGGCCCTGCCTGTCGGCCGGGCCCTTGAAGGCAATACATAGTGATACGGCTGGACGGGGCGCCCCCCGTCTCCCACATGGCGATTAACGGCCGCGTGCGGCGCGCTTGGAAGCCTTGAGGGGGTTGATTTTGACCTTGCCGCCCTTGTCGAGCTCGGCACGGACATGCGTGGCAAAGTTGCAGGCGCCCAGATGCCACTTGCGCTCAGGGATGGGGTAGCTGGAGCAGTACTTGCCTCCGTCGTGCTCCTTGACCCGCTCGCAACCGTCGCACTTTTCGACGATTTCCTGGCACTTTACGCCGTTGATGATAACGTCGCTGCCTTTGACGACAACACCCATTTCTGCTTCTTTAGGCTGAGAAAACATAGGGTCCTCCTATGGAAAAGTCTGTAGAAACGAGATACATTACACACTGGATTTTGGTTGTCAAGAGGGATGCGCGCAAGAATGAAAGCAAGGAATACAACTCTCTACCAGACCATTGAGAAGTGCGACGCCGCCCTTGCAAATGTCGCACTTTTGAGATAACGCCCAACCTCTTCAGGCGCTTACCTTTGGCTGTGGTCTTTCGGGCGTTGTTTCCCGTGGCAAAACGCGGTATGAGGTTTTTTGGCGCATCCACCCGCAGATAGACTTTTAAAGGAGTTTCCCATGCCCAACCCTCAGGAATGCACTCTGTTCAGCGGCGCCGCCAATGGAGCCGAATCCTACTTTGGCCAGATGGCCGAGAAATACGGCGTCAACGAAGTCAACTATGTCTTCGACGGCCACAAAAATCAGCGTACCCGCGGTTTGCGTGAACTGACCCCGGAGGAGCTGGCCCGCAAGGATGTCAGCCTCGCTTACGTGTCCAAGCTGCTCAATCGTACCTTCACAAACGCCCCTTTCATGCGCAAAGTGTTGCAAACCATCATGTATCAGGTGGAAAGCGGTCACGAAGTCTTTGTTATCGGCACTGTGCAGGAGGACGGCACGGTTAAGGGCGGTACCGGCTGGGGCGCTGAATTCGCCAAAATTTGCAACAAGCCGCTGTATGTTTTTGGCCAGGTGCGCAATGCCTGGTTCAGCTGGAGCGAGGAAAAAGGCTGGGAAGAGCAGGATGCTCCTGTTATCGGGCACCCCCATTTTACGGGGACCGGTACCCGCTTTTTGGAAGAGAACGGCAAAAAGGCCATTGAAGACCTTTTCAAGCGCTCCTTCGGCTAAATCCGTACGAGTAAAAAGAACTAGGGCGGCGCTCCTGTTGCATAACGGGGGCGTCGCTTTTTTATTGCAGATGATGCTGCACGCCTCTCAATGCAGGCGGCATTTGCCTTCTACCCAAGGAAGTGGGCTTTGGCAGTTGCGCCTTACTCCTCAATAAAGAGGCTGCGCACGTGCAAGTCTATGGAAGGGGTGCCGCGGTAGTTGTCCAGCTTTGGCGTGAAGGCCACACGCACACGCTTGCCCTTGAGGTCTTCAGGGATTGTTTCCGCCTGACGCCAAGCTTTTCCTTTCATGATGATGTTGGCGTAACCGTCGCGCAGGGTCAGGTTGACGTGTTTTTCTGCAAAAACACGGCGCCCCAGCACGTCTACAGGTGGGGAGATGAACACCGGCTCGGGGTTGCCCATGCCAAAAGGCTGCATCAGCTCGATTTCCTTGAGCAGAGTATAGTCTATGGAGCCGAAGCCAAGTTCAGCGTCCACCGATTGCTTGGCCTGGAGGGGCGTCTCCCCCAGTTGCTCGATGACAGCCTGGTGAAAGCGCTCCCGTAATGGGGAAAGGTTGTCCTCTGTGAGGCGGAGACCGGCGGCCTGGCGGTGCCCCCCGTATCCTGCAAGGGTGTCGGCGCAGGCGGTGAGCCCGGCGTACAGGTCGAATTCTGGGATGGAGCGTCCTGATCCTTTCAGCAGGGTGCTGCCGTCACCGTTTTCATAGCGGCAGAGCAGAATTGCGGGCTTGTAGGTCAGCTCCACAATGCGCGAAGCCACGATGCCGATGACGCCCTGGTGCCACTCGGGTGAGTAGAGCACCAGTCCCAACCGCTCTTGTTGCTCCCCGGCCTGCTCCTTGGCCTGCTCCAGAATGCGCTCCTCTTCGTCACGGCGCGCCGTGTTGCAGGCGTCCAGGGCGGCGGCCAAAGGACGCGCGGTTTCTATATCCGGACTCAGAAGCATTTCCAGGGCCTTTGCGGCGTCGTCCAGGCGTCCTACAGCGTTGATGCGAGGCGCCAGGCTGAAGACAACTTGTCCAGCTCCGAGGGCGCCCTTGATGTTGAAACCGCTCACTTCCTTGAGCGCGGCAATGCCGGGCCTGGAAGCCTCGGTAATGAGCAAAAGACCATTCTTGACCAGGATGCGGTTCTGCCCCTGCAAGGGAACGACATCGGCCAGGGTGCCCATGGCAACCAGGTCCAAGAACTGACGCATATCCAGTGGCGTGCCGGGCAAAAGCCGGTTCAGCGCGGCCATGAGGAAAAACGCCACGCCCACCCCCGCCAGATCAGCACAGGGGCAGTCTGCAGCCGCAACAAGCCGTGGATCGCAGATGGCGTCGGCCGGCGGCAGTTCGTCTCCGGGAAGATGGTGATCTGAGATCACGACCCGCAGCCCCAGCTCCTTGGCACGCGTAATGGCGGCTATGTCCTGAATGCCGCAATCCACGGTGAGCAGGACGCCGGCGCCAGCAGCGGCCAGTTCCTCAATACCGCTTACATTCAGGCCGTAGCCTTCTTCCATGCGTCGGGGGAGTCGGGTGATGGGCGCGTACCCGCGTTTGCGCAAAAAATCGGCCACAAGTGCGGTGGAGGTTACGCCATCGACATCATAGTCGCCCCACACTGCCAGGGTCAGACCATCTTCAAGGGCCTGGGCCAGGATGCGGGCGCCATCTGCAATGCCGGGCCACTGGTCCGGCTGCGCCAGGTGTCGCAGCCCCGGGGAGAGGTACAGGTCCATTTCCTCGATGCCGAGGTGCCCCCTTCGCCAGAGCAGGCCGGCAAGGAGTTCCGATATCTGCAACCGCGAAGCGGTCTGGGCCAGGGTGGCCGGGTCCGCGGGCGGTGCGTCACTTCTTCGCAGTGTCCAATGCATGGGAATATCAGGTCAAATGCGCTACGAACTGGGACATGGAGTCATCTTCAAGCACCCATGAAAGCTCGGTCATGATTTCTTTTTCGTTGAGGGAGAAAGCTTCCATGGCGGCGATGGCTGCGTCTGACAGGACAAAAGATTCGTCTTCAAGACGATGGTGCAGCCCGTCCGCAAGGCAAACGAGTTGCGCTTCTGTCTTGTAGTCAGGCGCAAGCTCCGGCGAGTGGTGCCAGTTGATCGGCTCGGTCAGTTCCGGAGGAAGGTTCCAGGAGTTAAGGGTAAGGGCGCCTAAAAGCCCGTGTTCGAGCCCCCAGTGCTGTTCCTCCGCCAGACTCCAGGAAATGTTTTTTGATATCACCGCATTCTGGATGAGATTCCAATCGGCAGGGCGGTAGAGCGCGGTCAACAAGACCCCCATATCGTGCAATAAACCGGCTGTGAACATGATGTCCGGATCAGTGCCGGGGATACGCTCGGCCAGCAGCTTTGCGCAGACGCCAGTGCTGATCTGGTGGTTCCAGTAATAGCGTAGATTGAAATCGTGGGGGTAGTTGTGGCGCACGGTAAGCGCCTGGGTGCCCAGGATGAGCACCAGACTGCGAATTTCCTTGAGCCCGAGAAGCGTTACTGCGCGGGCCACAGAGGTTACCTTGGCCTGGAGGCCGTAAAAGGCTGAATTGGCCAGCGACAGTACCTTGGTGCTGAGCCCCTGGTCCTGGTTGAACGTTTGCGCCACTTTTTCAAGGGGCGCAAAAGAGTTCTCCCCCGTCATCTGGAATAATTCTCCCAGCAAAGACGGAGGGAAAGGTAATTCCTGCTTGATTTCAGGCAGCTCGCTGAGAAATTCCTGCCCTTTGGCTTGGTCTGTCATAAAAAAGAATATACCCCAAAATAGCCGTTATATGCCAACATTATATGACGGATCATCATTGTCCGCTTTTCGCGGAGGCAAATCAGGGCCGTTGGCTTCAGGGTCGAATTTGGCATTGGGATTTACCGTGCCGTCTTCATTAAGGAATTGTTTTTCCTGCAACCATGTCAGAAACTGTTGGGCAACTTCAAAGTCTGGATTCATCTCAAGAGCAGTCTTCAAATGCTCCACAACTTTATTTAGGTTTTGCAGTGCGAAATAGGCACGCCCAATGTTGTAGTGCAGGTGCTCGTCGGCTTTTGAAAGTTCAAGGGCGCGGTTGTAGTATGTTACTGCCTGCTCATACATCTTGTTCTTGCGCAGATTAATGCCGAAATCGTTGAACAGGTGCTTGTGTTCAGGCTCGAAGGCAGCGTCAAGGTTGACAAGCCGCTCAAATATATTGTCCGCCTTGTTGCGCTCGCCACGTTCAAGATAGGTGAGCCCGAGGCCGAAGTTTGCGCGTACGTTTTCCTCGTCCACGCTGAGGGCGTTTTGAAATTCATGTTCCGCACTGAAGCTGCGCCCCTTGGATCGGTGGTCTTCACCAAGTTTTACTGATTCATTCAGCTTTTGCATCGCCGGATAGACGCTTTCAACGTAGAATTCCGGCTCTGGGTTGAATTGACGCAGCAAGTCTTCTTTGGGAACGCTTCTTTTAGGGCCCGAAGGTACACAATTGACGTTTAGTGGCTGGACCTGGATGTTGCCAGTCTCGTCTTCCTCCACCATCCAGAATGTTTTTTGGATGGTGCGGCGGACAGTAGTGCCTGTGCCCACCTTTTGAATACTTTGTGAAGAGAATACACCTTTAATGCGTTCCCGCACTTCAGAACCCTTGGCCGCTTTCTTGTCGGCAGGTTTCTTTCCTTCGCCAGAAGCGCTAGAACCAGCTGTTTTCTTTTTAGAATCAGCGTCTTCAGGCGCTTCTTCAAAAGGTGTATCGCGGAGGAGGTCTTCCTTCTCTTCGGGCGTATCCGCAATGTTGTCATGTGCGTCAGGCATTGTCTCACTCGTTACTGCGGGGTTCAATTTCTGTGATTTGCTTTTGCGGTTATCCTAAAAATAGTTCTATTTTCTATTGTATACAAAAAAAACACAATTGCAAAGCGTTCAGGTGCGTTTATATCTGCCATTGTCGCAGCATGTCATCCAAAAACCCAGGATGCGCTTGTGGGCGACACGCAGCACTCAAGTATATGCAACGCAGTTCATGGTACGCCGTATCCAACACATCATTGATTACCCAGAAATCAAACCATCGTGCTTCGCGCAATTCCCGGGCTGCATTCTTCAATCGTGTGGCCACCACTTCGTCCGTGTCGGTGCCTCTGCCGCCCAGCCTGGCTTCCAGTTCCGCACGAGAAGGGGGCAGGATGAATACAAAGGTAGCCTGCAAAGAATCCTTCAATTGGCGCGCCCCCTGGACGTCGACATCAAAAAGCATGTCGCTCCCCTGGTCCAGATTCTGCTGCACGGCGGCTAAAGGGGTTCCGTAAAGGTTGCCGTGCACATTGGCCCATTCGGCAAAAAAGCCCTGTTTCGCAAGGGCTTCAAAGCGATCGGTATCTACGAAATGGTAGTCCTGACCATCCACTTCTCCCTCTCTGGGGGCGCGGGTGGTGTATGAAACCGAGTAGGCGAAGTTAGAAAATTCCTGCAAAAGGCGCTTGACCAGTGTGGTTTTGCCCGCACCTGAAGGTGCGCAGACCACCAGCGCCACTCCCCGGCGACCTTGCCCCTGTACTTCCTGGCCGCTCATGATTCGGAATCCTCCTGGCTGAAACGTTGACCTATTGTCTCGGCCTGAATTGCCGAGAGAATGACGTGGTTGGAATCGGATACAATGATCGAGCGGGTTTTACGCCCCTGGGTTGCGTCGATGAGCCGTCCTTCCTGTCGTGCATCCTCACGCAGCCGCCGCATGGGGGATGACGAAGGGTTCACAATGGCGATGACGCGGCTGCTGACCACGAAGTTGCCGAATCCGATGTTGAGCAGTTTTTGTTTCTGCACGATTGGCTCCTGCTTACCGGTTGACGGACTATTCCAGGTTCTGGACCTGTTCGCGGCATTTTTCCAGCTCGGCCTTGAAATCCACCACCAACTGTGAGGTCTTGGCGTCCTGAGACTTGTTCCCCAGCGTGTTGATTTCACGAAAACATTCTTGCAGCGTGAAATCAAGGCGCTTACCGGCTTCTCCCCCTTGCTCCAGGATTTCCGCCAGCCGCTCCAGATGGGTTTTGAGTCTGGTCATCTCTTCACTGACTTCCAGTCTGTCACTGATGACCGCCACTTCCTGAAGCAGACGATCGCGGTCCATCTCTATTGCATAGCGCTCCAGTGTTGCCTGGATACGGTTTTCTATGGCGGCTATCTTTTCTTCGCGCAGTATGGGCAAACGTTCTTCAACCGCGGCAAGCAACCCGCGCATGGTTTCCAGCCGGGCAAGAAGATCCTCTGCAAGCGCATGTCCTTCCTGCGCCCGCGCCTGATTCCAGTCTTCCAGTGCTTCACGCAGGGCTTTTTCCGCATCGGCAGTCAACTCGGGGTCTGGGTCACTGCCTTCATCCTCCCAAAGCTGTTGCATTGTCAAAAGCCGGCTGAAATCCGCTTCCCAGTGTCTGCCCATGTCGTTGGCCAGCGATTCAATCTGCGACAGCATGGAGCTGGCCATGCCCTTGTTGAGGGTCATTCCTGCCAGTTCCGGCGCCAGCAAGCGCGCGTGCAAGGAAAGTTCAAGCCGCCCCCTTTGGGCGTATTCGCGTATGACGCGCTCCCAGGTGGTTTCCATATTGCGCAGGTACATAGGCAGCCGCCATTTGAGATCGAGGTGGCGACTGTTCACACTGCGCAGCTCCCAGGTCAGGCTCCAACGATTTTCCTGGCGCGTAGCTTTACCGTATCCTGTCATGCTTTTAGGCATGGGGCGAATTCTCCTTGTTCTGATAAGCCAATCTTGCTTCAAATGATAAAAAAGTATTGTAGTTCTTTCCTAAATACAGCACAAGCGCGCACGGTGCGAAAAGCCCCATTGTTCTCCGGCTCAGGGGGCTAGCATGCTGCCGGTCATGGTGCAGGGGGAATTTCCGCAGCTGTACAGATAAGGGCGCCTTCTTCCATGTGGCTGGGCCTTGCCGCTACAATGCGGCGTAAGGATTCCTTTGCGAGCGCGCCTTGCATGAGAACTGGGGCGTAGTGTTCGCTGCGCCCCTTGCCTGGTTTTTTCCCCTCGGGGAGTCGCTCGACAAGGATTTCCAGCCGTTGCAACCCCGCCAGTTTTTGCAGAAAGCCGAGCCGTTTTTCATCGACCAGGTTGCGCAGTATGGCGGCGCGTGCCGCCTTTTCCTTTTGTGGCACCTGACCGGGGTAGTCCGCGGCAGGGGTTCCCGGGCGCCTGGAAAAGGGGAATACATGCGCATAGGTCAGGGGCAGCGCCCTCACCAGGGCGACGGTTTCCTGGAATTCGGCTTCGCTCTCCTGGGGAAAGCCGGTGAGGATATCTGCGCCGAGGCCCATGGTTTCAAAATGTGGAAAACGGGAGCGCAAAGAGCTTACGCCCTCTAGAAGTTGCTGCGGGGGGTAGTGCCCCCTGCCCATGCGAGTGAGGACCGTGGCGCTGCCGCTTTGCAGCGAGATATGCAAATGAGGGCAGATGAGCTTGGCCGCCCCTAGCACCTCTATGCCACGGTCCGTGAATTGCCCCGGCTCCAGGGAGCTGAGCCTGAGCCGTGCGCGGCCGCGCCATTCGCTTGCCAGTTCTTTGTCCAGAAAGGCCAGCAGGTCCCAGAAATCCTTACCTTCGTGGCGGTATTGCCGCAGGTTGACCCCGCTTATCACCAGCTCTCGAATACCTGCAGCCAGCAACCTTCGGGCTTCTTCCAGCACCGCCGTAAAGGGGCGGCTTTGGGCCTTGCCCCTTGTAAGGGGGACAATGCAGTATGTGCAACGGTGTGAGCACCCGTCCTGTACCTTGAGTACGGCCCGGGCGCGCTCAAAGCCTGAAATATTGAGCTGGAACATATCAGGCAGAGGGGCGGCCATGAATTCTTCTGGATGCAACAGCAGGGCGGGGTCTTTGAGCAAAGCCTTGCGCTCCTGGGGTGCGGCAAGGGTGACGCCCGGCATTGCTTCGAGCTCCTGGCGCAGCAGTTCCGCCGCGCACCCTGTCACGACGATGCGGGCTTCAGGAGCTTCGCGCTGCAGCCGGCGCACTGTTTGCCGCAGGTCGCGCACGGCCCTGGCCGTCACAGCGCATGAATTGACCAGTATCAGGTCTGCATCACCGGCGGGGGCGGCCATGAGGCCGCCAGCTTCCCATGCTTCGGCAATGGCGTGGCTTTCATACTGGTTTATTTTGCATCCCAGGGTGGCGATGTGGAAGGTTTGGGCCATACTCATCGCCCTCCTTGAGGAAGAACAGGCGCGTCGGCAATGCGTCCGCCAGCCAATATCAGGCCACTTGCATCTGAGATGACCCCCAGCTGCCCTGGAGCAGGGGGGCCGTCTGCGGCTTCGGCTTCAGGCTCCAGAAAACGCAACGCAAGGCCCAGTTCATGGGGCGTGGCCGCAACGGGTCTAGGGATTTGCCGGTAGCGTGTGCGGGCAAGAATCCTGTCCGGCCATTCTTCTAGCGGGGCAAAGTAATTCAGCTCTTCAAGCACGCACCCCTGGCTGCGCCGGGCAGTTTTGGGTCCGACAAGCAAGGTGTTTGCAGCAACATCCTTGGCCAGCACGTACAGTGGTTCGCTATGGGGGATGCCGAGACCGCGGCGCTGCCCTTGCGTGTATCGCCAAAGACCAAGATGCCGCCCTACTTCTGTGCCGTCCGGCAGGCAGGCAGGGCCTTCCCCGCCGAGTTCAAAGCCGAAACGGGAGGCATGTACTTCCAGAAAGGCGCGGTAATCATTGTCCGGTATGAAACATATCTCCTGGCTTTCCGAGGCATCGGGCGGGGTCAGCCCCTTTCCGGCAAGCAATTGGGAAACCTCGGCCTTATGTGTTTCCGCCAGGGGAAAACGCGCAACAGAAAGGAGTTCTTTTGGCAGCAAGGCCAGGAAGTAACTCTGGTCCTTGCGGTCGTCCTCTGCACGGGCAAGCATGACGCCCCATTCAGGGTGGCGGACGATACGTGCGTAATGTCCTGTTGCGAACGTGGGTTGATACTGCAGATGCAGGGCATCCTTTGCCGCTTCATACAGCAGGCCGAACTTGATGGCTGGATTGCACAGCGCACAAGGATTGGGCGTGCGTCCTTTTGTGTAGTCCCGGACAAAGGGGCGCACCACATGGCGGTCGAATTGCTTGCGCAAGTCCAGCTCCAGAAGTGGTACGTTCAGACTGCTGCAAATGTCTTCCAGCGCCTGGCTGCGGCGGTCGTAGGAGGGGTCTTCCGGTAAAAAACGTCCAAGTGCCGCCGCTGCGGCAAGGCCCTGTTCGGCAAGACGGGTCAACGCCAGAAGGCTGTCGCGTCCGCCGCTGACGGCAACAATGGCAGGCGCTTCGGGAGTGTGGGCGGCAAATGTTCTGCCGCCGTCACTTTCGGGATGGGTAGATGATTTTTTCTCAAAATGCGTCATGGGCTTGTCTTTCCCGGCAAATATGCATATTTGGGGAACGAAGAAATATTTATTATTTACAAGTCTAAAACGGCGTTGAAACGCTGCTTCTTTTTGGAGACGTCCCCACCATGCGCAGCGGGGGGGCCGCGGCGCGGGCGAATCCACAGCGATATCGGAGTCGAGAATGGTTGGCGAGGTACTCAGCAGAGTCGTCTTTCTGGATCCTAAAACCAGAGAACTCGCAGAGGGCGATTTTCCCGACGTGGACCCCGAAAAGTTGCGCCAGGGCATGAACATCAAGGTCCGCGTGCCGGGCAAGGGCAAATACTATTTCAAGATCGTCAAGCTGGAGAAAGGATTTGTTACGCGCGCCTGGGTCAAGCGTGTTCCCTTTCACTATACCGATCTCATCAAGCTTGTTGTCATAGTCATTCTGGCCAAGGTCGTGTTTCAGTACTACGCGGATTTTTTTGCCAGCCAGTAGACGCGCCCTATTTATCTCCAACTCCAAATTATTCGTTCGCCGATAATGTAATGGCAACCCACACTTTGTGGATTGCCTTTTTTTGTATCTGCCTGGTTGCCGCTTCAACTGGGGGCACGCGCAAAAACCGGGCCCCTGCGCCATGTCTCTGCGTCCTAAGCCGGTATGCCCGTAGAATACACCACCCCTGATTCCAGCAACCTGTATTCTCGCTGTTATACCGCCAGTGATTTTTCTCCTGGAGTGGGGCGCTCCATGGCGTCCTGCATAACCTTCCCCATGGAAAGCAACGTGGCTTCGTCAAACGCGCGGCCAATGCAGTGGAGACCAATGGGCAGCCCGCTTTCTTCACCCAGTCCCAAGGGCAGCGACATGCCGGGCAGACCTGCCATGTTCACCGGGATTGTAAAGACGTCCATGAGGTACATCTGCAGCGGATCATCGGTCAGCTCGCCCAGCTTCCAGGCAGGCACAGGGGAAACCGCGCCGCAGATCACATCGCACTTTTCCAGCGCATCCAGGAATTCCTGGCGCACGAG
This sequence comes from Desulfovibrio biadhensis, assembly GCF_055388615.1. Taxonomy (NCBI): domain Bacteria; kingdom Pseudomonadati; phylum Thermodesulfobacteriota; class Desulfovibrionia; order Desulfovibrionales; family Desulfovibrionaceae; genus Desulfovibrio; species Desulfovibrio biadhensis. The sequence goes on along the minus strand of NZ_AP042477.1, from coordinate 9,019 downwards.
ACGCCGCACCTGGGCCGCCTTGCGGTAGTAGGCGTCGTAGTAACCGGCTGAAAGCACATACGTTCCCAGCATTATGCGGCGCTGCACCTCTTCGCCAAATCCTTTGGAGCGGGAGCGGACATACATGTCGATGAGCTCCTCTGCTTCCTTGTCCCGCTGGCCAAAGCGCACACCGTCAAAACGCGCCAGGTTGGAGCTGGCCTCGGCCATGGCAACGATGTAATAGGCCGCCACTGCAGAATCAGTGAGAGGCAAGGAAAGCTCGACTATCTCGGCGCCCAGTTCCTTGGCAAGTTGGATGCCTTTTTCCAGGCTTTTTTGCACTTCAGGCGCCAGACCTTGCCCCCAGTATTCTTTGGGCAGGCCGATGCGCAAACCGGAAAGATCCTTGCGCGCGGCAATGGCTGCCAGGTAATCGTCCACGGGCTTGTCGGCACAGGTGGAGTCGCGGCGGTCATGGCCGGCAGTCTGCTGCAGCATCAGGGCCACGTCTTCCACGGTGCGGGCGATGGGGCCGGCCTGGTCCAGGGAAGAACCATAGGCAATGAGGCCATAGCGCGAAACGCGTCCGTAGGTGGGCTTAAGCCCGACACAGCCGCAGAAGGAAGAGGGCTGGCGGATGGAACCACCCGTGTCTGTCCCTACGGAAGCAAAGCATTGCCCCGCAGCAACGGAAGCGGCCGACCCGCCGCTGGAGCCACCGGGGACACGGTCCATGTCCCACGGGTTGCGTGTGACCTTGTACGCGGAATTTTCAGTGGAGGAGCCCATGGCGAATTCGTCGTTGTTCACCTTGCCCAGAATGATGGCGCCTGCTTCCTTGAGCCGGGCGACAAGCTTGGCATCGTAAAAGGGGGTGAAGCCCTCCAATATCTTGGAGCCGCATGTGGCGGGCGCGCCAGCAACGGTGATGACGTCTTTTATGGTCAACGGCACTCCCCAGAGGGGTTTTGCCGCGGGATCATCGGGGCGGCCGGTGGCGTCCATGGCCTTGGCGGTCTCCAGAGCGCTCTCGTCCATCCGGTGCAGAAAAGCCTGCAACTTATCATCGGTGGCGTCGATGCGGCCCAGGCAAGCAGTGACGGCTTCTTCAGCGCTTACCTTGCCAGTGGCCAGGGCGTCACGGATTTCAGTCAGCGAAAGCGTAAACAGCTCGGACATGTCTGCTTCCTCGTTCAGCGTCTCGCCCTTCGCAATTACAATGGCGGGGGCTGTTTTTTTCTCGTGTGTCTGGTCCAGAAGCGCTGCGGCTAGACGATTTTGGGCACAATGAAAAACTGGCCGTCGTCTTCCGGAGCGTTGGACAAAATTTGTTCGCGGGTAAATTCGTTTGTAACCTCATCCTCGCGGAACACAGTGGAATGTTCGACCGGGCTATACAAGGGGGCAACCCCTTTGGTGTCCACTTTTTCCAAAAGTTCCATGTACCCCAGGATTTCGTTGAACTGCTGGGCGAAACGCTCCAGGGTTGCATCGGGGAGGTCCAGGCGGGCCAGCCGCGCAATGGCGGCGGCGTCTGCGGCCGTCAGTTTACGATCAGGAGTGTTGTCGGACATATCAATACCTTTTTTCAGAATATTCTCGTCGCTCAGAAAGCGGGTTGCTGCCCGGCAGCGTCGGGTGCTGGCTGTTGGGTAGGCTGGGGCGCCACATCGTAACCAACGTCATTGCCCGTGGTCGTTGGGGCGCCTGGGGCGGTCGTGTTGCCAGACGCGGGCGCCATGCCGAATCCACTGTCGCCTGCTGCTTCTTGCCCATACAGGGTGTAGCCTTGTTCCGTGGCTTCGAAGATGAACAGGTCCTGGCTGGCTGCGCCGCGGCTGTCCCAGGATATGGGCGCCATGCTCCAGCTCATGGACTGGGCCTGGGTAATGCTCTGGTTCACCTGGGCAGGGGTCCAGTTCGGCGCCAGCTCTTCCAGAGTGGCGGCAAAGCGGACGAAATCATAGCCAAGGGCTACCCAGAAATCCGGCAGGCCATGGCCTTCTCCCGCCAGCCGCGCTTTGAGGGCAATTGCTGCAGGAGAGCCGTTTTCGGGCCACCAGGCGCCGGGAAAGATCGTATTGGCAAAGGTGGGCATTTCAACATAGCCCTTACGCTCGATGGATGGCCCCCATAAGGATGGCCCCATTATAAGCATGTCCTTTGCGTCATGATAGCGCAGATAGGGGGCAAGCAATTCGGCGTTTGCCCAGTCACCAGGAATGAACACCGCGCCTGCGCCGCTCTGCGCTACGCGGGTGGTCGCACCGTCCCAGGCTTCGCTCGCGGATGGCAGGTAGGCCTCAGAGGTGGCGATGGTCATTCTGGAGCTCATGGCTTGCTGCCTGAAAAGCTGGGACATGTGCATGCCGTACGCGTCCTGGGGGTAGAGCACTGCTGCGCTGTAAATGCCAAAACGGTCGGTTGCCGCCCTGACCAGTGCGCGGACCTGGTCTTCTGCACTGATGAAGAAGCGCCAGGCATCCTGCCCCTCGGGGACGGAGCCAAGGGTGGCCAGAAAGGCGAAAAGCGCGTGTTTCCGGATGGCGTCGGTGTGGGCGATCTGCTTGAAAACGTCCACCCGTAGTGGTCCGCCCACAGCCAGCACTTCAGGGGGCAGGGCAGCCAGATCGGCCATGAAAGACGGCGCGTCGGTGTTCAGCACCTGCACGTCCACACGTACCCCTTGATCGGCCAGGTCTTTCTGGGCCGCCATGGCGCCGCGTAAAATTTTGGAGGCCACTTCTCCGTAAGGGCCGGTAAGTGGCAAGGCCATTGCCAGGGCTTTTTCACCGGCTGCAGGCGCGGCGGCATCCTGCCCAAGTACCTTTTGCACCAGGCTGCGATCCGCCAGAAAAGGGGCGACCCGCTGCAGGATGGTGTAGGCTTGGTTGCGTGTCAGGGAGCTGGCCGCCAGACGACGGGCTTTTTCAAGCTGAATGACGGTGTAGGGGAATGCGTTACGTTGCTCTTCGGGCACCAGCAGTTCATAGGCTTCGAGATCCTGCAATTTTACGCCGGAAAGTTCGGCTAGCAGCATGCCTTCGATGGCTGCTTTACCAGCCTGGCCGCGCTCGTTGGCCTGACGCTCGATGAGGGAAAGAATCATTTGGGCGCGGCTCACGTCACTCTTTTCCCAATGCAAGGCGGCGAGCACAATGCCTGCCCGGGCGCGAACCTCCCAGGGCATGGATTCATTGGAAGAAAGCCCAAGCAGTTCGGTCTCTCTGGCTGCAGGATCGGAAATGCCCCGCAGCGCCTGAAAGTACGCATCCTGCCAGGGTTTTGTCTGTTCCACGCCGGGAACCTGGGTGCGCCAGGTTGTCATGGATTGCAAAGCCAACGTGGTGTCGCCTGTTTTCAGGGCGCTTGTCACCATGCGCTCCCAGGCTGTGGACAACTGCTGGCTGGTGAGGCCGGGCTGCTGCAAAAGCTGGCGATAGAGACGCAGACTTTCCGTATAATTACCGGCTGTATAGGCAGCTTCCGCCTTGGCGGAGATATTTTGTTCTGCAGGTGAAGGGGGGGGCGGTGTCGGCTGCATACTGCCGCCGGGGAGCATGCCGCACCCGGTGAGCAGCAGGGTAAGCAAAAGAGGAAGGGCCAAAGCCGACACAATCGCCGGAAATTTTACAACGCTGGCCGCTGAACGGCCATGGGATACCGAAGCATATCTGGATGGCATGGGCTCGTATTCCTTGCGAGAACGACTATGGCCTATTCCAGGTTATGAAGAAAAAAGCGCGCCCCCGAAATTTGTATGGGCGTTTTCTCCCTGGAATAATTAACAACCTCAAGAAGCAGGGTTAGTGCTTCGCTCCACGTGCAGTAAACCCTGCCACGTTATACACGATCCCTGGCAAAGGCAAGCGCCGCGAGGCTGATGCCGCCGCGGCGCTTGTATTGGTATCGCTTGTCTGCAGGTAAAGGCGAGAGGCTATGAGAAGCTACTTTACCTCGGTATAGTCTGCGTCGACCACGTCGTCGTCATCTTTGGGACCGCCGGCCTGGGCGTCGGGTCCTGCCTGGGCACCCGGTCCGGCCTGGCCGCCCATGTCAGGACCGGCCTGGCCGTCCTGGGTCTTCTGGGCGTAAAGCTGTTCAGCCAGCTTGTGAGAAGCCTGGGACAATTCGTCCATGGCTGTTTTGATGCTGTCCAGATCGTCAGAAGCCATGGCGGTCTTCAGCGCCTCGGCCTTGCTTTCGATCTCGGCCTTCAGGTCCGCGTCGAGCTTGTCGCCAAGGTCGCGGATGGACTTTTCAGTGGTGTACAGCAGGGTGTCGGCCTGGTTGCGGGTCTCGATGACCTGCTGCTTTTTCTTGTCTTCATCGGCGTGGGATTCGGCATCCTTGATAAGGCGTTCGATCTCGGATTCGTCGAGACCGCTGGAGGCGGTGATGCGGATGCTCTGCTCCTTGCCCGTGCCTGTATCCTTGGCCGAAACATTCACGATGCCGTTGGCGTCGATATCGAAGCTGACTTCAATCTGGGGCACGCCGCGAGGTGCGGGCGGAATGCCGGCAAGCTCAAAGCGCCCCAGCGTCATGTTGTCCTGCGACATTGGACGTTCACCCTGCAATACGTGGATGGACACCGAGGGCTGGTTGTCCGCCGCCGTGGTGAAAACCTGGCTCTTGCGGGTGGGGATGGTGGTGTTGCGGTCGATGAGCTTGGTCATGACGCCGCCCAGGGTTTCAATACCCAGGGACAGCGGCGTCACGTCGAGGAGCAGCACGTCCTTGACATCACCAGCCAAAATACCGCCCTGAATGGCGGCGCCCATGGCGACGACTTCGTCGGGGTTCACGCTGCGGTTGGGCTCTTTGCCGAAGATTTCCTGCACCTTGCTCTGCACCAGGGGCATACGGGTCATACCACCGACCAGGATGACTTCGTCGATCTCAGAGGCGCTCAAACCGGCGTCGGCCAGGGCCTTTTTGCAAGGACCTTCAGTGCGGGCCACCAGGTCCTGCACCAGGCTTTCCAGTTTTGCGCGGCCCAGCTTGATGAGCAGGTGCTTGGGGCCGGTCTGGTCTGCGGTGACGAAGGGCAGGTTGACCTCGGTCTCCATGGAGCTGGAGAGTTCCTTCTTGGCCTTTTCAGCAGCTTCTTTCAGACGCTGCAGGGCCATGCGGTCGGCGCTCAAGTCAATGCCGTTTTCACGCTTGAACTCTTCCACCAGGAAGTTGATGATCTGCTGGTCGAAGTCTTCACCGCCCAGGAAGGTGTCACCGTTGGTGGCGCGTACTTCCACGACGTTGTCGCCGACTTCGAGGATGGAAATGTCAAATGTGCCGCCGCCCAGGTCGAAGACAGCGATCTTCTCGTTGGACTTTTTGTCAAATCCGTAGGCCAGGGAAGCCGCTGTGGGCTCGTTGATGATGCGCTTGACTTCGAGACCGGCGATGCGGCCGGCGTCCTTGGTGGCCTGGCGCTGGGAATCGTTGAAATATGCCGGAACGGTGATGACCGCTTCAGTGACTGTTTCGCCAAGATAGGTTTCGGCGTCGGCCTTCAGCTTCTGCAGAATCATGGCGGAAACTTCGGGCGCGGAGTAGGTCTTGCCGTCCACTTCGACAGCGGCGTCGCCGTTGCTGGATGCCGCGATCTTGTAGGGGCTGTGTTTGGACCAGGTGGCCACTTCAGCAGCATCCTTGCGTCGCCCCATCAAACGTTTGATGGCGAAAATGGTGCGCTCGGGGTTGGTGACTGCCTGACGTTTGGCGATTTCACCCACCAGACGTTCTTTATCGGTAAAAGCGACGATGGAAGGCGTGGTGCGCCCACCTTCGGGGTTGGAAATACACTTCGGGTCCTTGCCCTCCATAACGTAAACGCAGGAGTTCGTGGTTCCGAGGTCAATGCCGATTATCTTACCCATGTTGTACAATCCTCCTCACATTCCTGATTTCAGAACAAGCGATTGGCATGCAATTATTCCGAAGAGCACAAGATATCACATGCTTGTAGCTCATAATATACAGTCGGCCACGCCAACGTCGGGGCCATGCGGCGGATGCCGCCAGAACAGTAAAATGTTTACTGCACTGAGTAATAAGACATAATTAGTCCGCGTCCAGGGGTAGAACCCAAAAAATCTCAGGCCTTGCTGATAACTACCTTGGCTGGGCGCAGCAAACGCTCCTTGAGCAGGTAGCCGGACTGGTACACGGTGCAAACTTTGCCCGGAGACATGTCATCGCGTTGTTCGTCGCCCACAGCCTCGTGCAGTTCGGGGTTGAAGTCTTCCCCAACCTTGCCGACAGGCTTCAGACCGTGGCGCTCCAAAGTTTCCATAAATACCTTGCGGGTCATGTCCACTCCCATGACCACGTCCTTGCAGGCTTCGATCTTGCGTCCATGCTCCAGGGCCAGGTCCAGGTTGTCCAAAACGGGCAACAGGTCGGCCAGCACGCTTTCACCTGCATACTTGCGCAGTTCTTCGTGTTCACGGAACATGCGCTTCTTAAAGTTGTCCATCTCGGCAAGCACGCGCAGCCGCTCACCGTCAGCCTGCTCCTTTTCATTGCAGAGAGAACAGACACGCTCTTTGCACAGCGCGAGGAGTTCTTCGTCGCTGAGTTCAAGCTCCACAGGATTGCCTTCAGCAGAGGCAGCGTCGCAGCATGCTTCTTCCTGCACTTCTTCGCCGGCTTCCTGCTGTTTTTTGTATGCGTCGAACTTGTCCGTCATGTATGCGGCTCCTCCTAAAAAGAGAATGATTGGTCGCTATCAAACGGTCGGGCACCGAAAAGCGAACCCGACCAGCAAGAACAGCCCTACGTCCTTATTAAAATCGTTCCTTTAGAATGCCTGTCAAGGTCTCGGAGATGTATTCCACCACCGGAATGACCCGGGCGTAGTCCATGCGCAGGGGGCCGAGAACGCTCACCACGCCCAAGGGCGCGTCTTCTCCGTAAGGTGAGCTGACCATCCCCATCTCCTGCAGGTCGTCCACCTGAGATTCCTGCCCCAGCACGATGGAAACACCGCCTTCGGCAATTGTCCTGTCCAGGATATCCAGCAGTTTGGTTCGCTCCTCCAGTAGGCGGAGCACATCGCGCAGCCTGGCCATATCCAGGAATTCTGCGTGCTCAAAAATATTGGTGGTGCCGTCCACAAAGACTTCGCGCAGCGGGTTCTGTTCAAAGGTGGTGCGCGCAATCCTGAGCGCACGCTTGTACATCAGCTTGAGCCGCCGCTTGGCGTTGAGCAGTTCATCCAGAATATGCCGCCGGGCTTCGGAAAGGGTGAGCCCTTTGTAATGATCGTTCAGATAATTCCGGAACTTTTCCAGGTCATTGGGCGTAACGTCGGCTTCCACCGGCACCAGCTTGTTCTGCACGATGCCGCCTTCCAGCACCAGCACGGCAAGGGCCAGCCCCGGCTTGATCAATGAAAAGACGATTTCCCGCCAGCGGACGTCTTCATGCCGGGGGGCAACGATCATAGCCACCTGGTGCGAAAAGCTGGAGACTATTTTGCTGGCCTGGACAAGCATATCGGAAAGCTCCAGCCCCGCATCCTGGAGCTGCGTATAAATACTGTGCTTGTGCTCCTCTGTCAGAAGCGAGGGAGTGAAGGCGCTGTACAGATAATAGCGGAACGCACTGACCGTGGGCACGCGCCCGGCAGAGGTGTGGGGCTGCTCTAAAAAGCCTTTTTCGGTCAGGTCTGCCATTACGTTACGCATGCTGGCAGGTGAAAGCTGCAGCCCCGACCGCTTGGCAACCGTACGCGACCCCACTGGGGAGGCTTTTGCTATGTAATCCTCAATGATGACCTTGAGGACTTCGGCTTCTCTGGGAAGCAGCGATTCAGACATTGATTTTTCACCTCTTGGCACTCAGGCTTCGCGAGTGCTAGAGGGGTAACAACGGCCTTGCAACCTGTCAAGGCAGGGAATTGCAGGTGTTTGGTTTTTCAGCGGATTTATTGATGATCTTGAGCGCTTGCCTGCGTATCTGTCTGGGCGGACTCCGGCTCTTCCTTTTCAGTGGCTGCGCGCCCTGTCCCGGAAATGGTAAAGTCGCCCTCTATGCGCTGGAATTCCAAGGGCGCGTATTCTTGTGTCGCTCCTTGTGTAGCTGTGATGCTGCCATCCTGTACTGCAAAGCGCAAGTGGCCGCTTGTGTTGTTCATAAGCTTTTCCCATGTGTCGCCCCGGGTGGTCAGTTCCAGCCCGGCCAGGGCGCTCCCCTCTGCAGGGGGCGGGGAAGGCATGAACATGGAGATGAGCGGCGTCAGTTCTGCGCCTTCGAGATTTGCCTGCAGATGGACATCGGTGGTTGCCTCTTCATCTATAGATGCTTCCAGCTCCAGCCCGGCGGCGCCCTCTGCAAGATGCGCCACGGGGCGTGCGCCCCTGTTGGCCGCTTGACCGTCTTGCGGCGCGTTAGAGGTCAACCGGAGCTTACCCTCACCAGCTTGCAGGGCAAGGGTCACATCCCGGATGGTTTCTTTTTGCAGCGTGAATGCGTCTACCGTCACGGTGGCGTCCACCTGCATGTCACGAGTCCAGGAGAGCAATTCGCCAGGGGCAAGGGGCGCTGTTGCTGCCGTTTCTCCGGTTCTGAAAAACACTCCCACCATGGGAATTGCAGCAGCCACATTGCGCCAGGAAAGCGCTGCGGTATTGACCTGCATCTGCAGGGTGGGGCGCGCATCCAGCGTCAAAGCCCCTGTGGCGTGCAGGGTCTCTTGCCCCAGGGCAAGAACCAGTTCGTTGAGGGTCACTGTGTGCAGGTCCCCGGAAAGGGATGCATTGCAATCGATTGCAGGGGATGCTTGCTCCGTGTCAGCAGCGGTGTTGTCCGTAATCTCGTAGGGAAAATCTTTGGGGGCGATATGCAGGGCAAACTCAGTCGTAAAGGCGGGTGCGCTGAAGAGATTATTTCCGTGCGCTTTGAGCTGTAAACTGCTGTCCATTATCCGGAGTCCGAGTTCGTGAATATCCACAACGCCAGACGAATAAACAGCGTTGGCATGCAGTTCGATCGGAGCGTTTTGTGGCAGCGGCAAGGGGCTTTCGGCAAC